>DATKBT010000001.1:0-60166 GCA_035546295.1 Thermoanaerobaculia bacterium
ACGCCGGCGTCTGCAAGCACCTGTGGGCGGCGATCCTGGCCGTCGACGCCGACGGGCTCTCGCGCGCGGTGCCGGGGGAGGGGTCGCTGCGGCTGGTTCCCGCCGTGGAGGGCCCGGAGCTCGATCTCGGGGAACCGGAGAACGCGGCGGAACGGAAACGCGTCGATCGGTTCGAGCGCGGCCCGGACGCAATCGAGGACGACGACGAGGACGAAGAGACGCTCGATGACGCCGATTCCGATCGCGACGATGACGATCGCGACGATGACGATCTCGAGGATGACGATCGCGACTCCGACGACCGCGACGACGAGTCCTCACGCCGCGCGGGACGCGCCGACCGCTGGCGTAGCACCGCCGAGTACCCCTTCCCTCCGCGCGACGCGCCGATGTGGCGCTTCCAGCTCGCGGGGCTCTCGGAGCGTCTCTCGCCGCCTCGCTGGCGAGGCTTCGAGCACGAAATGCGCGACGATCCTCCCGAGGAGGTGTGGTACGTCGTCGACCACCACGAGTCCGTCACCCGCCGGGGGCTCTACCTCGGGCTGTGGCAGCGGGAGCGCAAGCGCGACGGCTCCTGGATGGTGCCGAAGCCCTTGCGGATCTCCGGGTCGCTGATCGACCGCCTGCCCGATCGCGAGGACCAGACGCTGCTCGATCTGATCCTGATGCTGAGCTGCGGGTCGGGCTATCGCGGCGACGGCTCCTACCACGGCACCGAGCACACGATGATCCCGGCCGCGCTCTACGCCACGATGCTGCCGCGGCTCGCGGCGACCGGGCGGCTGTGCGGTTGGAGCCGCTATCGCGGGCCTCGCAATCGCCCGGGTCTCGAGCCGCGGTTGAGCTGGGATCCCGAGCCGTGGCGCCTCCGGCTCCGGCTCGCGCGCACCCCGGCGGGCGGGGTCACGATCGAGCGTGAGCTCTGGCGCGGCGAGGAGACGCGCTCGCTGCTCGAGCCTCACCTGCTGCTGGCGAGCGGTCTCGTCGTGTTCGAGGACGTGATGGCGCCGTTCGATCCGTGCGGGGGCGCCGCCTGGATCGAGGGGATCGTCGGCGAGCGCTGGATCGAGATTCCGCCCGCCGAGGTCGAGGAGGCCCTCGGGCAGCTCTGGCGTCTCCCCTCGCTGCCGCCCATCGTCGGGCCCGACGAGCTGGTGCCCCGGGTCGAGCCGGGGACGCCGGCCCCGCGGCTGCGCATCGTGCCGCGCCGGGCGGACGATCCCAGGTCCCATCTGGGCGCCGAGCTCGCCTTCCTCTACGGTGGCCGAGGAACCGGGTCGGGCGGTGGCGTCGACGTAGAGGTCGGCTCGGGAGGTGATGGGGGCGATGGTGCGGTCGATGGCCCGGAGGGTCGTGCGAACGGCAGCGGGGACGATGGCGACGCCGTTGGCCGCGACGATGTCAGCGCAGACGTCAGCGCAGATGTCAGCGCAGATGTCAGCGCAGATGTCCGCGACGGTGGCCCGACCCGGGCCGAGGCGATCGATTCCGCGAGCGAGCACCGCCAGGTCTACGATCCCGAGGGACATCGCCTGCTGCTGCGCGATTTCGACACGGAGGAGCGCTTCGCTCTCGAGCTCGATCGGCTCAAGGTGCGTGCCGCTCGCGGCAGCGACCGCACGGGGCGACGCGCGTCTTCGCGCAGCCTGCGCGCCGACTGCATGGTCGAAGTCACCGAGCGCCTGCTCGCCGAGGGCTGGCTGGTGGAGGCCGAGGGCAGGCTGACGCGCCCGCGCGGATCGCTGCGGTTCGGCGTCTCGAGCGGGATCGACTGGCTCGAGGTCTCGGCGCGCGCCGACTTCGGCGAGGCGGAGGCGTCACTCTCCGCGATCCTCGAGGCGATCCGCCGGCGTGAGCGGTTCGTGCGGCTCAGCGACGGCAGCCGCGGACTGCTGCCGAAGGAGTGGCTCGACCGCTTCGAGCGCGTGTCGCGGCTCGCCGCCGAGCGCGACGGCGACCTGCTCCGCTTCCTGCCGGCGCAGGCGCTCCTGCTCGAGGCGCTCCTCGACCGAGGAGCGGACGGAGGCGCCGAGGGCGCCCCCACCTTGGACGGCACGGTCGACATCGAAGTCGAGGTCGACGCGGCCTTTCAGGAGCTCCGCGAGCGTCTGCTGCAGCCGACCCTCCCGCGGCCGATCGGCGAGCCGCGCGGGTTCCGGGGCACGCTGCGTCCCTACCAGCGCGTCGGCCTCGGCTGGCTCGAGTCGCTCGCCGAGGCCGGGCTGGGCGGCTGCCTCGCCGACGACATGGGTCTGGGCAAGACGGTGCAGGTGCTCGCCCTGCTCCAGCGTCGCCGGTTGCGGCGCGTCCCTGCCGAGCGCAAGCGCCCGTCGCTCGTCGTCGCGCCGCGCAGCGTGGTCTACAACTGGCTCGAGGAGGCGGCGCGCTTCGCACCGCGCCTGCGCGTCGCCGACTACACCGGGACCGGTCGCCGCGCGATCCTGGACGATCTCGATCGGCTCGACCTGGTCGTGACGACGTACGGGATCGCTCGCCGCGATCGCGGGCCGTTGGGGCGGGAGCGCTTCGACTACCTGGTGCTCGACGAGGCGCAGTTCGTCAAGAACGCCGCGACCGACACCGCGCGGGCGGTGCGCGAGCTGCAGGCCGATCACCGCCTTGCGCTCACCGGCACGCCGGTCGAGAACCACCTCGGGGAGCTCTGGGCTCTGCTCGACTTTCTCAACCCGGGACTGCTCGGGCGCTTCGGCGCGCTGGTCGAGGCCGGCACCGGGTCGCAGCCGCTGACCGACGAGGAGCTCGAGGCGGTGGCGCGGGCGGTGCGGCCGTTCCTGCTGCGGCGGCGCAAGGAGGACGTGCTCGCCGACCTGCCGGCCAAGACCGAGCAGACGCTGTGGTGCGAGCTCGGGGCGCGCCAGCGGCGCGTCTACGAGGAGCTCCGCGAGCATTACCGGCGGCGAGTCTCCGAGAAGATCGCCGAGGTCGGGGTGGCGCGCTCGAACCTGCTGGTGCTCGAGGCGCTGCTGCGGCTGCGCCAGGCGGCGTGCCATCCGGCGTTGATCGACCCGCGGTTGGTCGAAGCAGGGTCCACGGATGTGGAGCTGGGAGACCGGGGGAAGACGGCCCGGGCGGGAGGCCCTCGCGCAGGGCGTGCTGACGCGAAGCGTGCTCGCGCGGAGCCTGCTGGCGCGGATCGCACGCGGGAGGATCGCGCGGCGCGCGACGAGGCGAACGGAGAGACCGAAAGCGCCAAGCTCGACCTGCTGGTCGAGCAGCTCGCCGAGCTCGTCGACGAGGGGCACAAGGCGCTGGTGTTCTCCCAGTTCACGTCGCTGCTCGCGCTGGTGCGTGCGCGTCTCGAGGAAGCCGGGATCGGCTGGGAGCAGCTCGACGGCCGCACCCGCAACCGCAAGGCGAAGGTCGAGCGCTTCCGGGACGATCCGGCGTGCCCGGTGTTCCTGGTCAGCCTCAAGGCCGGCGGCACCGGCCTCAACCTCACCGCCGCGCACTACGTCTTCCTGCTCGATCCGTGGTGGAACCCGGCGGTCGAGGCGCAGGCGATCGACCGCACCCACCGCATCGGCCAGAGCCGGCCCGTCTTCGCCTACCGGCTCATCGCGCGCGACACGGTCGAGGAGAAGATCCTGGTCCTCCAGCAGCAGAAGCGCCGGATCGCCGACGCGATCCTGGCGCATGCGCGCTCCGAGGACGCGACCCCGCTGCGCGGGATGACGGCGGAAGAGGTCGACCGGCTGTTGAGCTGAGGAGGAGGATGGGGAGGGGGAGGCCTGGCCGCCCGTCCCGGCGCCCCGTTGGGCGTCGCCACGAGCCGCGCGGGAACGACCGGCTGGCAAGCGCGCGGTCTTGGGCGCAGCCGGGTGGGGGCGCGGGACTGGGCGCGGGTCGGGGCGCCGCTGCGAACCGGATCCGGGCAGCGCCGATCAGCGCCGGGAGCAACGAAGACTGTCGGGAGGCAGAGGTTGTAACGCCGACTGGGGGCATGTAAGAAACTCCGCTCGAGGCTCCCCGATTCCTCTTGCGGCCGTGTCCGCCCACCGTGTGGCGAGCGTCGCGGGCAACGGCCCTGCCCTGCTGTCGAGCACCTGCGGGGCCCCGAGGCCCGCGGTCGCCGATGGCACGCCGCTTGCGACGGACCTACAGCGTCCGTCGCGACCGCGTATGGCCGGGCGGAAGCTAAGAAGAGACACACATCGCGGGGAAGACACCCTTCCCACTCCGACGAGCCGAATGTCGGCCCGTCCGCGGAATCACGAAAGAGGAGGGTTCTCATGAGTACCGCTTTCCGCCTCGAAACCTTCAAACGAGCTCTCGCGAGAACGGGCATGGGGCTCGGTCTTCTCCTGGTGGCGTTCGCGCTCGTCGGTTGCGCCAGCACGCAGTCGGTCGGAAGCCAGGCGAGCGACACCGGCATCGCCACGAAGATCAAAGGGAAGCTAGCGGCCGATCCGGAGGTCAACCCGTTCAACGTCGATGCCACCGTCAACGAAGGCGTCGTCCGCCTGAGCGGCAAGGTCGAGGATCCGGAAGCCAGGGTCCAGGCCGAGCGCCTCGCGCGCAACACCGAGGGCGTGGTCCGGGTGATCAACGAGATCGAGCTCGGCAGCACCACCATCGGTGAGCGTGTCGACGATGCCGGCCTGACGATGAAGATCAAGTCCAAGCTGGCGGCCGATCCCGAGATCAACCCCTTCAACATCAACGTCGACGTCGAGGACGGCAAAGTGACGCTGATGGGCCGCGTCGTCGACGAGCGGCACAAGAAGCTCGTCGAGGATCTGGTGCGCAACACCGGCGGCGTGCGCGAGGTGGTCAACCGCCTCGAGGTGGGTGATCGCAGCGAGCAGTAGGCGCACACCCGACGATTCGTGGGCTTCCGCCGGCGGGCGGAGGCCTGCAGAGCCCCGCGCATCCGGGGTAGCTGACGTCCTGGGTGCGCGGGGCGTTTTGTCTTCGCACTGCGCCGCCGGCTCGGGCTCACCCGCCCGGCCGACGCCGGCCGACGGGCGAGCGCGGGAGGCGCGAGAGGACGAGCGGGGACAACGGAACGATCGGGCAACCGGAACGACAACAACGGAGGTCGAGTCATGAGCAGAGCGCAGAAGAAGGCGAAGGATACGGATCGCAGGAAGGGCGCCAAGTCGGGCTCGCACCACGAAGAGCGGAGCGCCCGGAAAGCCCAGCCCCGTTCGCAAGACGAGAACGACGAGAACACCGAGCAGCTCTCGCTCGGAGGCGCCGAGCGACGCTCGCGTGAGGATCGGCCGCGGGAAGAGCAGTCACGAGACGACGGCTCGCAGGACGAACGCTCTCGAGACGAACGCGCGCAAGACGAGATCGAGACCCTTCCTCTGATGCCTCCGGTCCAGCGCGGCGAGGAGAGCCACGCGCACAGGACCGCCGCGGCCGACACCCGCGATGGCGGTCGGCCCGAGGAGAGGTCGTCGGCCAAGAGCACGCGCAACGTGAGCGATCGCGACGCGACCGGCGGAGTTCGCGGCGAGCATCGGCCCAAGGGAAACGGAGACGCAGCAGACACCGGCGAGCCGGCGAGCCCGGCGTTGCGCGGCTACCGGAAAGGCCGCGACGCGAGTGAGCAAACCGCCGAATCGGGCTCCGACGGGTCGCGGGGGGCGTCGAGCGATCGAGGACGCGACCGAGGAGACGTGTCTCCTCCCTGAGCTTCCCTGAGCTCGCCGCGGTTCGCGACCGACCCGTTCCTCAGAGAGGAGATGTCGCCGAGATCGCCTCAGTCGGGGAGCGCTCCCAGGTCTCGTCTGCCGGGTAGGAAGCGGTCTCCCTCGCTGCACGAAGAAGGTCCCTCCTGAGCTCCCGGAGATCTCGGGTTTCCGCAGTCCCGCAGGCCCGCTGAACAGCCCCCGGTCGCCCGGCCGGCGAGAGCGAACCAGCGGCTGCATGCCGATCCTGGTGCTCGGCCGACCAGGGGGTCGGCCGCTACGGAGAAGAATCTCGTGACTCGTTTGGGAGTGGTGAAAAATCGCGAGAGACCGTAGCAGTCAGACCCCGCCGCCCTGCTTCGTCGGTGGAGTGTGCTCGACGTCGAATTCGCCGCTGAGCTCGGCGAGCGCCTTGGAGATCTCGGCGAGGTTCGAAGGCTCGCCTCCGCCCATCCCCTCCTCCTCGGCGACGGACAGCTCGCTGGCGCCGTACTCCCAGCGGCGCAGGATGTCGAGCTTCTGCTCGCGATCCAGGCGATCATCGGCCACCAGGGCGGCGGGCGACGCGAAGACGGAGGCAGGATCGAGCCGGGCCTTCTCGAGGTCGAGCGGCTGGTTTTCGTCGTCGGCCATCTGGTCTCTCCTCGAGCCGTCGGATGTCGGTCGGACCCGAGCCTATCGTCTCGACGCCCCTAGCTCGTCCTAGGGACCCCCCAGGGGCCTGCCAGGGACCTGCTCAGCGGGCTGCCGCCGCGACCTTCGACGCGTCGTCGGCTTGGGAGGCGTACCAGCTCGCACACTCCCGCTCCCCTCCCGCGCACCACCCTCCGCCCCTCGAGCGGACCGTGGGTCTCGGTGACGATCGTCGCCTGCCCCTCCCAGTGGTGGTCGTCGTACCAGTAGAGCACGACCCAGTCGCCGGTGCGCCCGAGCTGCTTCTCGGTCACCGTTTCGATTCCGGTCGGAGCTCCGGCCGTGCCTCTTCCGCCGCTCACGACGTCTTCCGGCCGAGGCAGGCGGGCGCCTGGGTTCGACTCCCGTCTTCTCTCCATATGATGACTCAGCACCTCCATGCCTCCGTGCGGCCGTCGCCGCGACTGAGTCCTCCCTCGGCAGACCGACCGGCGTCGCGGATCGACCGGTCCGCTTCCGGGGGCCCGAGTGCGGCCCGGCTCAACCAGACAGGCCCTCCACGTGCACCCCCAGATGCGCCTCGCCTTCCGTCTGATCTGCGCGCACTTTCTGTCGCGACCCGATTCGAGCACGTCTCTCGGGCGCTGGAAGAGAGGGTCGTGCGGATCGGATGCCCCGATCGGCGCCCGACCGACGCAGCCGACGGCCGAGGGCCTCGGCCCCCTCCTGCGCCACTGGCTGCTCTTGACGCTTGCCTTCGCGCTCAGCTGTGCGCCCGCCGTCACCAACGAGGAGAGAGCGCTAGCGTGCCTCGAGCCGGCTCTCGCCCAGTTGCTCGCCTGGGAGGCGAGCGGTCCGGATCGCTCGGAGCGCCCTCCCCACCCCGAACCGCCGCACGGCGACGACGCTCGAGCGAATCTCCTGCGGGCCAGCCAGAACCCGAGCCCGCTCTCCACCGCCACGCTCCATGCCTGCTCGGGTCGGTGGGATCGAACCCTCGCAGCGCTCGCGGATGCGCCCGAGGAGGCGACGCGCAATCTGCGGATGCGCCTGCTCCTGTTGCGGTCCGAGAGCATGGAGTCACTCGACGTTCTCGAGGCGTACCGCCTGGCGAGGGACGGCCAGGATCCCGAGCATCGGCTCATCGCCGCCCTCGCCTTGACCTGGCTGCCGTTTCCGGAGCAGGCGATGCGAGCTTGGCAGGAGTACGCAGAACGAGGGCCGGAAGCGCACGAGGGCGATGCGCGGAGGATCGCCACGCGCCTCGGAAACGAGCTCCGGATGAGATCCGAAGATGCGCGCGTGCTTCAGTCGAGCGAAGCCATCACCAACGCTGCGGCGCTCGGCGACGTCGCGCGACGGAGCCCGGAGCTGTCGCACCGAGCCCTGGTCGAGCGGCTGCCTCTCGAGTGGGCACGGGCCCGCCTCGCCGGAGACGAGAACCCCGCCGTCACGCTCGCCGCGATTCAGGCTCTGGGCGCAGCCCTCCGGGCGAGCTGGCCCGACGGCCAGGTCGACGATCTCCTAGCCGCCTTCCGAGACGAGACCGATCCGGAGCCGGTCGAGGCGTTCGCGGGCGCCGTCGAGCTCTACCGCAGTCAGCGGGTCACCGAGGCCCGGCAAGGCTTCGAGCGCGCCGTCGGCGCGCTCACCGACGATCCGGCCCCCTTCGGCTACTGGTCCAGGCACTATCTCGGCATCACGCTCGCGTTCGAGGACCTGGCCGGCGCCGAGCAGATCTGGACCGAGCTGCTCGACGACCTGCCGCCCGACTACCACCTGCTCCGTGGGCGCGTGCTCTGGCGTCTCGGCATCTCGGCCTACGATCGCAACGATCCCCAGGCCGCGCTCGACGCCTACCGAGCCGCTCAGCTCGAGCTCGACCATAGCGTCGGGCCGGAGGGCTCGGCGTTCGGCAGGCTGATGATCGCCGATGTCCTCGACCGGCTTGGACAGCATCGCGAGGCATGGCGGGAGCGTCGCCTCGGTGCGTTGATCGTCGCGGCCCGCGACGACCCGTGGTCCAAGCACTCGATGTGGATGAACACCGCGTTCGCCCTGGTCGAGAGCGGAAGGGCGCCGCTGGCGAGACCCTACGTGGAAGCGCTGGGCGAGAACGCCGCTCGCTGGGGCAACCCGATGGCTCGATTCGAGTCGGAGATCATGAGAGCTCGACTCGCCCTCGCGGAGCCGGAGACGCTCGAGTCGGCCGAAGCGGCGCTGGCGGCGGCGACAGAGAGCCTCGCACAAGTGTCGCCGGGGCCGCTGCAGGACACGATGCGCGCCACGGTCAAGTCGATGCAGGGGCTGGCGACGATGCGCGAGGACCCGGAGAGTGCCGTCGACCTCCTCGAGGCCGGATTCCTCGAGCGTGCGCACAACGGCTCCGAGTTCGACTTCCTCACCGCGGTCCAGGCAGTGGCTCGAGCCGCGACGGCGATCGAGGATCACCGGCAGTCGCTGGCCATCCTCTCGCGCGGCCGCGAGGTCTTCGAGGGCTGGCTCTCCGAGCTGGAGGCGCCGCCTGCCCAGCGGGCCCTGATCGCGACCTCCGCAGTCCTCGACGAAGCGATCGTCGAGGTGCTTCTCGCCGCGGAGGCGCCGCCAGCCGAGATTCTCGACAGCCTCGAGAACAGCTGGGGAAAGATCTTCCGAAGCAATGCCGGCGGCGCTCCCGACACTCGCGAGCCCGACCACGACACGGTGGTGCTCGTCGCGGCGCCGATCGGTGCCGAGCTCTTCGGCTTCGTGATCGAAAGCCCGCAGATTCATCTCGTTCGGCGCCCGTTCGACCGTCGGCAGTTCGAGCAGGACGTAGAGCGGATCGACGTCGGCGCGGCGCGCGGGAGATTGGACGAGGACGGCCGATCCGCACTGCGCCGGGTCTCCGCGTCACTCCTCGGCCTGCTCGAATCCGTCGACGACGAGAAAAATCTCGTCTGGGTTCCGTCTCCACAGCTGCGCGGTGCTCCTTTCTTGTCACTCCTCGATCCTCTGAGCGACCGGCCGGTCCTCGAAGCCAGACTCGTGACGACTTCCCCCACCGTTTCGCTCGCCGCGAGTCCTCCCCCTCGAGCCGGAGAGCGACGAGCCCTGATCGTGGCCGATCCCCGCCCCGCCGAGGACTCGCTCCTTCCTGCTCTTCCGGGGGCTCGAGAGGAGGCCCGCCTGGTGTCGCGCCACTATGGCGATCGGGCCACGCTGCTCATCGGCAGCGAGGCGCGAGTGGCTCGCTACCGCGCCGAGCTTGCGCACCACTCGGTTCTGCACTTTGCCGGCCACGGCCGGGGCGCCGGGAGCAGCGGCGCCGACGCCGGTCTGTTCCTGGTGTCCGAGGAGGGCGGCGACCATCTGCTCTCCGCCGACGAGATCCTGCTCGATGTTCCGGCCGATCTCGAGCTGGCGGTTCTCTCGGCCTGCGAAACGGCGGCGCCCGGCCCTGACCACGGCGCCGACCTGTGGGGGGTCGCGGGGGTCCTGCGGCTGCGCGGAGCCGGAGCGGTCGTCGCCACCCGCGTGCCGATCCAGGATGGCGTCGCCGCCTCCTTCGTGGATCGACTGCACGCCCATTTCACCTCCGGCCTCTGTGCCGCCTGCGCATTCCGCCGAGCGGTGCTCGACGAGCTTCAAGCCGACCTCTCCAACGGAGCCGATCTCTCGAACGGAGCCGATCACTCCGACGCCTGGATGGCGTTCACCATCATGGGGGGCCTTTAGTCATGTCATACACCCGCGCCTTCGAGGTCGAGATCCGTTTCACCGGAGTCTTCGTCCTCGCCCTCGACTGCCCCCGCGGAGGGCAGGCCGACAAGGCGAAGGTCTGGTTTCCCAAGCACGGCGGGGAGCCAGAGCACCGAGGTCTCCTCGTCCTGCCCGAAGCGAATTGGGTCTCGCGCCCTCCAGGTGTGTCTCACGAGACCGTGGCCTCCCCGATGGGCGAGCCTCTCGCCGCCATCGAGCTGGGAGGTACCGGAGGACCCACCGAAATCAAGGTGGGCGATGGAACCGGTCACGTGATGCCTCACTGGGGAGCCAGCGAGACGTCCATGGAGCGCGCACTGGATCTACTCGCGTATGGAGCGACGGGGCTCAAGCAGGACCCCGCGACCTTCAGCGCGAGGATAGATCTCCCCGGTGGAGTGCTCTCGACCGGCGGGCTGGTCGCGCTGTCGAGCGAGCAGGACACCACCAAGTTCTCGGAGCCACGGTTCGCCGAGTACCGGTGGGCCGACATCGCCGTCTTTCGCACCTTCGTCGAGGACAAGCTCGACATCTCGATCGGCAGCGCGGCCTTGGAGGTGCGTCCCGGCGACCGTTACGAGCGCGCGCACCTGTGCTTCTCGCACCTGCCGATTCGGAGCGTCGCCGGCGACCACATCCACTACGGCCACCTCGCGAGTGGCCTCGAGTTCTCCGGCACGCCCAATTGGCCGGAGGCAGCAACCGTCTCGCCACCGAGCCTGTTCTGCCCGTACGGCCTTCTCTGCACCGCGAGCTGAGCTAGCCTCCGATGTGCCCGCGCGCTCCGCGCGCTTTTTGGCACATCTCCGGCTAGCAATTCCTCGCGGCTCCATGCGCCTGCGGCGCGTCGCCGCGGACAGCCATAGAGCCGGGATCTCGAATACCCAGGCGGGCTCCTAGGAACGATATCGACTCTCGAACAGGTCGAGATCTTGGTCGGCGGCAAGACAGCCACCCTGCCGGACTCGAAGCATGCCGTCGTCGAGCTCCTGCCGTCGGACGGTCCCGGGGGAACCGGCTTCTTCGTGACCGAGAAGCTCCTGATCACGGCCCACCACGTCTACAGGGGCGGTGGCTGCGAGAGGCTCCGCTACCATGACGGCGCCACCGCCGACTTCGAGCTCCAGTACAGGTTGATCCCCGGCCTCGACCTCACCCTGGGGGTCCTGAAGAGCGGGGCGGCGCCGGCCCACCTCCTTCTTCCTTCGGTCGAGGCGGCGGACGCGATCGAACAGGTCGTCTTTTCCCGCCAGCTCCTCATCATGGGATACGGATCGAACAGCACGACGGGCACGCCTGCTGAGGCCGAGAAGAGGCTCAGGGCGGGATTGGTGACCGCGAGCGCCGTGGCAGGGGACGGTACGGAGCTCGAGCTCAGCGGGAACGCCTGGCCGTGCGGGGGCGACAGCGGCGGCCCGGTCGTTCCCGAGGAGCTGCCGCACCTGGCTGTCGGCTGTCTCGTCAAGGGGGACCAGAACTGCGACGGACTCCAGGGGGCGAAGGCCCGCGCGATCTCGCTCTTCGATCCCGACGTTCGCCACGAGATCGAGACGGCAGCGATGAAGATCGGACATCCGCTCCCATAGCTCGCGTTCGCCGTCCCTACACGACCAGCACCACGGAAAGACGATGCATCGGCGGAGCCGAGCGGCGCAGGCCGTCACTCGTGCCGGAGCGCCGTCACCGGGTCGACCCTGGTCGCGCGGCGCGCCGGCAGGACGCACGCGAGGATCGCGATGGTGAGCAGCACCGCGGCGAGCACCACGAAGGTCGCGGGATCGGTCGCCGAGATCTCGTAGAGCAGGCTCTCGAGGAGGCCCGAGAGGGCGAGCGCAGCGGCGATCCCGAGCGCGATGCCGCTGCCGGCGAGCAACAGACCACGGCGGAGCACGTGGCCCAGGATCTGCAGCCGGCTGGCGCCGAAGGCGACGCGCACGCCGATCTCGGGGATCGTCTGGGCGACCACGTAGGAGAGCACGCCGTAGATGCCGATGCTCGCCAGGAGCATCGCGAGGCCCGAGAAGACGCCGAGCAGCACGGCATAGAACCGGCGGTCGGCCTGCTCCGCGGCGAGACGCTTCTCCAGCAGCTCGAGGTCCGTGATCGGCAGGTCGGCGTCGAGCGACCAGACGGCGCTTCTCACGCTGGGAGCCAGGGCATCGAGCGGCAGGTCGCTGCGCAGGACCACCGTCATCGAACGCGATCGGTACTGCTGGTGCGGCAGATAGCTCTCGGCGCGCAGCTCGCGATCGAAGCCGTTGCGCTTGGTGTCGGCGACCACGCCGACGATGGTCATCCAGTCGGTGTCCTCGCCGATCTGGCTGCCGTAGGTGAAGCGCCGGCCGACGGGGTTCTGGTCGGGGAAGAAGCGCCGAGCGAATTCGGCGTTGATGATCACCTGGGTGTCGCCCTCGAGCTCCTCGGTGCCGTCGAACTCGCGCCCCTCGAGCACTGGCACGCCGAGCGCCGCGAAGTAGCCGGGCATCACGGCGTCGATCGTCACCTCGATCCGCTCCTCGTCGGTCGGCTCGGGACGACCCTCGATGCGAAAGTACGTCGAGCGCGGGAACTCGGAGAGCAGGATTCCGGTGGTCGCGGTGGCGCTGTCCACGCCGGGCAGCGCCTCGAGCCGCGCGAGGAGGTCGCGGTAGAAGCCGCCGACCTGCTCCGATTCGCCGTAGGAGGAGCGTGGCAGGTTGAGCCCCAAGGTGAGGGCGCTGCGATGGCGGAAGCCGGGGTCGGTGGCGTCGAGGCGCATCAGGCTGCGGATCATCAGCCCGGCGCCCGCCATCAGCACCGTGGCGAGCGCGAGCTCGGCGACCACCAGCGCGGAGCGCACGCGACGGCCGCGCATTCCGCCATGCTGACCGCGTCCCCCCTCCTTGAGCGCGGCGCCGAAGCGGGAGCCCGACATCTGGAGCGCCGGCACCAGCCCGAAAAGGAGACCGGCGCCGAGCGAGATGGCGAGCGTGAAGCCGAGCGAGACCGGCGACAGGCGCAGGCCCGCGACCGGCAGGTCGGCGGGCGCCAGGCGCAGCAGCAGCCGCAGCCCCACCAGCCCGAGCAGCACGCCGGTTGCGCCGCCGATCAGCGACAGGAGGATCGACTCGGTCAGCATCTGGCGCACGACCCGCGCGCGCGAGGCGCCCATCGCCGAGCGCACCGCCACCTCGCGCTCACGATCGGAGGCGCGCGCGAGCAGCAGGTTGGCGACGTTGGCGATCGCGATCAGCAGCACGAAGCCGACCGCCCCCATCAGCAGCCAGATCCCGGTTCGCACCCCTCCGACCAGGTGCTCGTGGACGCCGACGGTGCTGACGCCGAACCTCCGGTTGAAGTCCGGGAACTCCTCGGCGAGCCGGGAGGCGACGTTGTCGAGCTCGGCCTGCGCCGTCGCCAGCTCGGCGCCCGGCTCGAGACGCCCCACCGTCCACAGCCAGAGCCCGCCGCGGTTGGCCCGCGTCTGCTCGTCGGGAGCCAGCGGCACCCACAGGTCGACCTTGGGGCCGAAGTCCTTGACCCCGCGCGGGAAGTCGAAGCGGGGCGGCATCACGCCGATCACCGTGCGGGCGCTGCCGTCGACCTGGATGTCGCGGCCGACGATCGAGACATCACCGCCGAATCGTCGCTGGAAGAGCTCGTGCCCGAGCACCGCCACCGCATCCTGACCCGGGACGTCCTCGTCGGGTCCGATCCAGCGCCCGTGAAGCGGCGGCACCGCGAGCAGGGAGAAGAAGTTGCCGCCGACCCGAGCACCCGAGAGCCGCTCGGGCTCGCCGTCGCCGGTCAGGCTGAAGCCACCCCGGGTGAAGGGTGCGAGATCCTCGAGCGATGGCGCGCCGTCGCGCCACGCCTCGTAGTTGGGGTACGAGGTGAGGTCGAGCGGCCAGCCCTGGAGCTGGTTGTCGAGGTAGACCATCACCAGCTCCTCGGGATCCTCGTACGGCAGCGGGCGCATCAGCAGCGACTCGAGCACCGAGAAGATCGCGGTGTTGGCGCCGATGCCGAGCGCCAGCGCGGCGACCGCGGTCAGGGTGAACAGCGGTCGCTTGCGCAGGGCGCGCACGCCGAAGCGGAGGTCTTGCAGGAGCGAGTGCATGATGGTCTCCACGCGGCCGTGGCAGAGCTGCCCGAGGCTCAGCCGACGTATACGTGCGTGGGGCTCCCCCGTTGCGCGCCGTGGCCGGCGAGCAGGCTGGAGAGCAGCCTGGAGAGCACGCTGGAGAGGACGGCGCCTCGAGCAGTGAGCTCGCCGCTCAAGGCCACAGCCAGCCGAAGACGCCGGCGGTGAGCAGCGCGTAGATCAGCCCGTCGAAGACCGATTTGAAGGTCGCCCCCCACGAGCGCTTGTACCAGATCGAGTTCTGGAGCAGCGCCATCGAGTACCCGAGGAAGGCGCTGGTGCCCGCGAACTGGAAGACCTCGAGGTAGTCGCCGCCCGCAGGGACCGCCCGCCCCGCCAGATAGCCGGCGAACACTCCGACCACGATGCAGTAGACGAACCACTGCAGCAGGCTGGTGCCGATGGCGAAGCCCTTCATCACCGTCAGCATCGCGATCGGCCCCTGCTTGGTCTTCTCGATGAACTCCTCCGACTGCCTCGCCTTGGCGTCCGCGGCATGGGGCATCACGTAGTCGCCGGGCGGGATCCGATACTTGCGCAACGCCTCCATCACCTCGTCCTCCGAGGGAAGTCCGAGGAAGTCGCTTCGGTGGTAGGGCAGCAGCATGTGGATCACCCAGCTCGTCAGGAAGACCAGAACCGCCGCGATCAGGATCGGGAGCCACAGCGAAACCACTGAGACCGTCGCTACGGATTCCATGCGTCACCTCCTGTTGCCGTTGTGACCGCTGGAGCTTCGCACGGCGCTCCAGCCGGTCAGCCGGTCATCGGTCGCCGCGCGGCGGTTGCGGGAACCACCGCGGCTCTCTCGTGTTCCGGATGGGCCTGTCCCGGATGGGTGCAGCATACCTCCCGCGCTGGCCGCGACCGGCGACGGCGCGCGCTCAGGGGACCGGCAGCGGCGGTGTCGATCGGCCGCTGGGCCTGGCGCTCGATCGCTTCGCCCCGCGCACCAGCTTCTCCTGAGCGATGGTCTGGATCGCGCCGGGCCGCGAGCTTCGCACCTCGGCGATCGCCTCCTCCGGCGTCATCCCGAGCTCGACCAGCAGGCATGCCGTCACGGTTCCCGACCGCCCGAGGCCGCCCAGACAGTGGAGCACCACCACCCTTCCTTCCGCCAGCAGGTCGCGCAGCCGGTGCAGGAGCCGGCGGTAGGCGGCGCGGTCCTCGGGAACGCCCATGTCGGGGATCGAAAAGCCGATCCAGTCGATGCCGTGGGCGGCGGCGCGCTCCGAGATCAGGGAGAGGCCCATGGCGGCCATCTCCGCGGGCTCCATCAGCGACACCAGGACGTCGACGCCGTGCTCGGTGCGCAGGGCTCGCAGGTCGGCCTCGAGGTCGCGCCGCCACTCGGGCGACGGCGATCCCTTGCGCGTGCGACCGGGCGCGTAGATGAAGCCGACCCTCGCACCGTTGTCGATGACGGACTGCCCGACGAACCAGGGCTCGATCGGTCGAGGTGACGTGGTGACAGGAGTGAGCACCGGACCTCGAATTCTAGCCGCCGACGGGCCCCTGCGGGCACTCTCGATCCCGGCCTTTTCGATCCCCCGCGACGCAGGTGATCGGGCGGCAGGCGCGCCCTCGACCTCGCGGGGTCAGCCGCGGCCGGGCGGGGTCGGCACCAGCGACACCTTGAGGCATCCGGCCGTGCGCTCCGCCAGCAGCCGGTACGCGGCCGGCCCCTGCTCGAGCGGCAGCCGGTGGCTCACCACGCGGCGAGACCGACCTTCACGATGGCGTCGCCCGGCTCCTCGATCGCGGGATCGGCCGCAGTCTCGACGCGGAGGTCCTGGGGGCCGTGGAGGATGAGCGCGCGCATGGAGCGCAAGCTAGCACCGGGCCGCAACACGCTGTGCCCGCGAGACGCCGAGGACGGGAGCCGCAGTCGTCCGCGCCCTCAGTCGCCGGGAACCGCCGTCGAACCGCTTCCCGAATCCCGGACCGGCGCCTGGCCGTGGGCACCGCCGTGGTGATGCGGGCTCTCGCGATAGTGCGCGGCCAACAGGTCCTCGCCGTAGTCGCGGGCCGGATCGCGCCAGACCGTGTGGATGTGGTTGACGGCTTCGCCGGGACGTCCCGGCGGGGGCGTGTTGTCGAATTCGATCAGGATCGTCGGGCCGTGGAGGCGGTAGTAGTAGCGCTTGCCCTCCTCGACGCCCGACCAGGCGAAGTGGAGGTGGTCGAGACCCGCCTCTCGCACGCGCGCCAACTGCGCCGCCGCGAGCTCGGGGTCGAGGTCGCCGATCCACTCGTCGAGCAGCCGCAGGAGCAGCGCCTGCTGGCGGGCGCTCATCGCCGGGTAGGGCAGCCCGCGGATCTCGAGGTCGGCGATCGGGTCGGTGCGCGTCGGCCCGGCGACGACGTCGGCGGGGGTTGCGCCCGGCAGGAGCGCGAGCGCGCGCTGCGCCTCGTCGAGCGACTCCCAGAGCGCGCGGCCGCGGCGGTCCTCGGCCTGGAGCGGGTACCAGCCGGCGTCGAGGCCGGTGAGCACCTCGGCGGGATCGGAGCCCTTGAACATCGGCGTCACCGACACCTCGTCGCCCACCACGGTGAGGTTGAGGGCCAGGTGGTGGCCATCGAGCTGGAATCCCCAGGGCCCCGAGTCGACGTCGCCGAACAGGCCGAGCCAGTAGAGATCCTGCCCGAACATCGAGCGGCCGCCGCGAATCGGCGACATCGCCTTCAGGATCTCGTCGATGCGCATGATGCCGGCCACCTTCAGGTACCCCTGGCTCGACAGCGGCGTCTGCAGCAGGCTGTGCGCCAGGATGCGCTGCTCGTCGCTCAGCTCCCCGAAGGAGACGCCCTTGCGCAGGAACATCGTCGCCGGCAGGTTGCTCCACGCTCGACGCTCGGGGTCTTCGAGCGGGAAGCTCGCCTGCGTCGCCAGCTCGGGACCGAGGCCGTCGCGAAAGGCCAGCGCGGCCTGTCGAGTCGCGGCGGGGACGAAGGCCCCCTGGCCCTCCTCGCTGCTCGGCCCCTCACCGCGCGGCCCCTCCGGGACCTGCGCGACGAGAGCCAGGCTCGCGAGCAGCGCCGCTGCCGTCATCAGCCAGGCAGCCGAGAACCCACCGGACTCTCCCAACGATCTCGTCCTCGCTTTCGTCGTCCCGTAGAAGGGAGCCGCGCTATCGTGGCAATCCTACTCGTGCCGACCGTCAAGTGCGGACCGCCCGACTCACCACGACCCAACCGGCAGGCGCGGACGCCGGACGCTCCCGCGAAACTCCGAGAGGACTGATGACGTGATCCTGCGCAGCGCTTCGACCAAGAGCAGCTCCCGACGCCTCGACCTGCCGGCTACCGCCGCGCCGGTCGCCATCGTGACCGCCGCCCTGCTTCTCGCCTGCGGACCCCAAGAGCCGGACGCCTCCAACGAGCCCCGGGAGGTTGCGGGCGATTTGGCCTTCGTCGGCGCGACCGTGCTGGCGATGACGGGCGAGGGGGCGCTTGCCGACCACACCGTGGTCGTCGACGGCGACCGCATCGTGGCCGTAGCGCCCACCGGCTCCGTGACGGTCTCCGACGAGACGACCGTAATCGACGCCGCCGGCAAGTTCCTGATGCCGGGGGTGGCCGAGATGCACGGGCACTATCCCCAGGATGCCGACAGCCAGTTCACGCGCGACGTCCTCTTCCTCTACGTCGCCAACGGCGTCACCTTCGTGCGCGGAATGCAGGGCGGACCGCAGCACCTGCCGCTACGCGACTCGATCGAGCGCGGCGAGGTGCTCGGACCGCGGCTCCAGGTCAGCGCCCCCATGATGCACGGCGGCGCCGTGACCGACCCCGATCAGGCGGAGGCGCTGGTGCGCGAGGCGGCGGCGGCCGGCTTCGACCATCTCAAGGTCCACGAGGAGCTGTCGCCCGAGGTCTACGACCGCATCGCGGCGGTCGCCGGCGAGGTGGGGCTGCCGTTCGCGGGTCACGTCAGCAACCGGGTCGGGCTGCGCCACGCGCTCGAGGCGGACCAGCAGACGATCGACCACCTCGACAACTACCTCGAGGCCCTGATCGGCGATCCGGAGGCGGTCGCCGAGCTCGGCCTGTTCGACCTCGGCAGGCTGGCCGGCGAGATCGACACCTCGCGCATCGACGAGATCGTGGCCGCCACCGTCGAGTCAGGAGCCGGGGTGGTGCCGACGATGGCGTTGTGGGAGGTGCTGTTCGGCTCGCGGAGCTCCGCCGAGTGGCTCGAGGCGCGCCCCGAGACCCGCTACGTGCCGCCGGCGATGGTGCAGGGCTGGGTCGAGGGCAGCGATCAACGGCTCGAGCAACTCGGCGGCGAGGAGGCCGCCGCGATCGACAACATCCTGGCGCTGCGCCGCCGCGTGCTCGACGCGCTGCACGAGGCGGGAGTGCCGGTGCTGCTCGGCACCGACTCGCCCCAGGTGTTCAGCGTCCCGGGCTTCTCGGTCCACCACGAGATGGAGGTGATGGTCGAGTCGGGCCTGACGCCGTCCGAGGTGCTGGTCACGGGCACCAGGGCGGTCGGGGAATTCCTGGGCCTGGCCGACGAGATGGGAACGGTCGCCGAGGGCCGGCGCGCCGATCTCGTGCTGCTCGACGCCGACCCCACCGTCGACGTGGGCAATTTCGCGAAACGCGCCGGTGTCGTGGTCGCCGGGCGCTGGTTGAGCGAGGAGGAGATCCAGGAAGAGCTCGAGGCGATCGCCGAGCGGGCCGCGGCGAGTCGATAGGGCTGCGACTCCTCCTGGTGACGCCGCCGCGCCGACGAGCGAAGGACCACCTCTTCCTCGGCCCGGAGGAGGTCTCGGAGAGATCGCAGGCGGCATCCTGACGTCGAGCCGCTACAATAGCGCCGCTAACCGCGAATTCGATCCATTTCCGGGCCCCTCGTCTCTTGAACGCACGAGCCGTACGACTCGTCCTCGCGATCTCCCTGGCCGTCGTGGCGCTCGCCGCGGGCCGCTTCGCTGCGTGGCGCATCGAAGCCGGCGGCGAGCTCGACCTGGCGACCAGCCTGCTGGCCAACGGCGAGCCGGCCGATGCGGCGGCCCGCTTCGCCCCCTACGTCTCGAGCCCGCTGGTCGGCGAGCGGGCCCGCACCGGGGCCGCCTTCGCCGAGGTGCTCACCGGCGCCTGGTCGGCGTCCTCGCTCGACGCGGCAGCCCTCGCTCTCGACGAAGGGAGAGTGCCGGCCAGCCGGCTGATCCTGTGGCGGATGCTGCGCGAGCGGCGCGCCGACACCGCCCTCGCGATCCTCCAACGATCCAGGCCGACGGTGCGCGCGCAGTTCCGGATCGTCGAGGCCCTGGCCCGCCTGGAGTTGGGCGAGCTCACCCTGCCGGCGGCCGACTCCCAGGATCTGGGGCTTCCCCGCCGCCTCCACGAGATCGTCGAGCGACGGGCGAGAGGCGACGTCGGCACGATCTTCGACCGGCAGGGAAGGTTGGTCGGCTCGGTCACGGAGGATCGCCGGCTCGATCTGGATGCGGCCGCCGAGGAGCTCGACTGGGGTCTGTGGCTCGAACGCGTCTACTCCCCGATCGCCCCGCCGGCGGGAACCCGGCTGACCCTCGACCTCGAGCTCTCCAAGCTCGCACGCGAGGCTCTGGAGCGGGACCGGGGCTCGATCGTCGTGCTCGACGTGAACACCGGCGAGGTGCTGGCGGTGGCAACCGACGACCGCACGCTGCGCCGCGAAGGTCCCGCCTTCCTCGATCAGTACCGCGAGCCGGCTTCGATCTCGAAGCTGATCACGACCGCCGCCGGGATGCGGGCGGGTCTCGGGGTCGACGAGGAGATCCGCGACCACGCGTGCCGTGGGTCGGTCGAGGTCGAGGACGGCCACGTCTGGTGCCCGGTGGTCGCCGGGCGCCTGCGCGGCCTCGACCAGGCGATGGCCTGGTCCTGCAATACCAGCTTCGCCCGGCTGGGATTGGAGCTCGGCGGCCAGGCCCTGCTCGAGGAGTATCGCCGCTTCGGCTTCACGACCGGCAGCGCCGGGGAGGGCGGCGCCGTCCTCGCCACGTCGAGCGGATCTCGGCGCTGGCTGGCCGAGCTGTCGATCGGGCTGGAGCAGGCCGAGATCACGCCGCTGCATGCAGCTCGCCTGGCGGCGGTGTTCGGCAACGGCGGCGTGCTCCCCGAGATCCGGTGGACCCTGGCCACGGACGGCTTCCTGGGGGTGACCCCGACGCGTACGCGGGTGGATGCCGCCGGCAGCCGCGTGCTCGATCGCGAGACCGCCACTCGGGTTCTCCAGACGATGCGAGCGGTCATGCTCGAAGGGACCGCCCGTGGCATCGAGCCGGAGGGGTTCCCGGTGGCGATGAAGACCGGAACCGCGAGCACACCGGGCAAGGGGTACCACGTCAACTACATCGGTGTCGGGCCCTGGCCCGAGCCACGCTATGCCTTCGCCATTCGCGTCACCGATCAGTGGTCCTCGAAGAACGTCCGCTGGGCGGCACGCCGCGTGAGCGCGCGCCTGCTCTCGCGCCTGGCGAGCTGGGACGGGGGTACGCCGGTTCCCACGCCCGCGCCCGAGCCCCCGCGGCACCAGGCCGCCCTCTTCGCCGGCGGCGGCTGAGGACGCCCCGCCAGACGGCCCGCCCGAGAGTGACCGTGCCGAGCCGATCACTCCCATGCCCGAGCCGGCCCCGGCCGACCTGCAGGGATATCCTGAGAGCGGATCGGCGATTCCCAGCAGCGAGGAGACCACGGCGTGACTGAGCGGCGAGCCCTGTTTCTCGGATCCGGCATCTCGGTGGGTCCACTGGTGATCGACAACGATCGTTGGGCGCGGGTGATGAACACCAGCGACGAGTGGATCCGCGAGCGCTCCGGGGTCGAGCAGCGCCGCTTCGTCCATGCGGGAACCGGCTCCTCCGACCTCGGCATCGAGGCTTCCCAGCGGGCGCTCGAGGATGCCGGGATCGAAGCCGACGAGGTGGACACCATCGTCTGCGCGACGATGACTCCCGACCACTATTTTCCGGGCGCCGGCACGCTGATCCAGCGCGGTCTCGGCATCTCGCCGCGGCCCGCCTACGACCTGAGACAGCAGTGCGCGGGCTTCGCCTACGGCCTGCAGCTGGTCAACGCGCTGGTGCGCTCAGGCCTCGCCCGCACGGTCCTGCTCGTCGGCTGCGACGTCCACACCAGCCTGATGCCCTTCTCGCAGCGGACCTGGGAGACGCTGCTCGCCGAGGAGCCGACGCGCCTCGACGCTCTCCACGATGCGGACGAGATCGCCTACAACGACCAGTACCGTCACCTGCTCGTGCTGTTCGGCGACGGCGCCGGCGCCTTCGTGTTCAAGGCGCACGAGGCCGACGACGGGCGCGGCCTGATCGGCGCCGAGCTGTTCGGCGACGGCGAGCACCTCGACATCCTCCACGTCCCCGGTCTCGGCTCGAAGCGGCGCCCGATCCTCGACGAGGAGGCGCTGCGCACCGGCGACTGGGTGCCCGTGATGGACGGGCGGGCGGTCTTCAAGCTCGCGGTCACCAGGATGCCCGAGGCGACGCGGATGGTGCTGGAAAATCACGGCTACGGGATCGACGACCTCTCGCTGCTGGTCATGCACCAGGCGAACCTGCGCATCTGCGAGGCGGCACAGAAACAGCTCGGGCTGCCCGACGAGAAGGTCTTCAACAACATCCAGCGCTACGGCAACACCACCTCGGCCACGCTGCCCCTGGCGTTTCACGAGGCGCGGCAGGCGGGGCGGGCCCGGGAGGGAGACCTGGTGGCGTTCACGGCCCTGGGTGCGGGTCTCCACTGGGGCTCGGCGCTGCTGCGCGTCTGATCGTTCCCCGCGCCGACGAGAACGACGTAGCAGGGGCAAGCGTCGGACCTCGATTTCTCGGTTTCTCGGTTTCTCGGTTTCTCCTGACGCCCGCGAGAATGGCGCGGCGCCGGGCCGTGTTGCGCCGGATGAAGGATTACGGTAGGCGGCGCCCGGTCGTCGGCCCGCACGGCATCCCAATTGCATCCAACCGAACAGAGGCTTCGAAGTGGCGGTGCACGCTGCCCTGGACAGTCAACCGATCAATGGCGTAAAATAGGCGTAATCGAGACCGCCGGCAGCAGTCCCACCGGTCGACGGCACCCGCAGGACAGACGACATGCGAAACATCACCTTCGACCCGAGCTGGCGCTCGTGGCGCCGAAGCGCGCTCGAGGCGCTGCGGGACGGCGTGCCGCCATCGGACGTCGTTTGGGTGCCGGACGAGCCGGACGTGCAGACGACTCTCCCGCTCGTCGGCGGCGACCCTTCGCGGGCGCCGGCGTCCACGGCGCGAGGCCGGCTCTCGGCCCGCGTCGACAGCGGTCGGATCTCCGGCGACCGGATCTCCAGGGACTTCGAGCGTCACGGCGAGGTGGTCGTCCACCATCGCCGCGAGGATCGGTTCGACCTGCTCTACCGGCTCTTGTGGAGGATGAACCACGACGAGCCGGACCTCCTCGCCAACATGCTCGACCCCGAGGTGTTCCGGTTCCGCCGGATGGCCGCGGCGGTCCGGGACGATCTGAAGCAGGCGCGGTCGCACCTGCGGCTCAACGATCCCGGCTGCCCGCGTCCGGGGCGCCAGCGGCCGGCGGTCGACCGGTTGCTTCCCGATCTGGTCGGCTGGTGCGAGCCGCGGCACCGGACCCTCCCGCTCCTCGCCGAGGAGCTCGCCCAGCGGTATCCGCGGCGCAGCTTCGCGCTGCTGTCGCCGCTGGCGAGCGCCTTCTGGGACGGCAGCGCTCTCGACCACGGAGCGGGAGGCAGTCGAGAGGTCGTCGCCTCGGCCGAGGAGCTGGCCAGACGCTGGGAGGCCCGTCATCGAGTCGCAGCCTGAGGCGCGGACCGAGCGGCCGCGGCTGGAGCGGATATGATGGGCTCATCGGCCATGGCACCGGCCAGCGCCGATCGGGGAGGAGGCTGTCGGGCGAATCCGGGATCTGGTTGGGCAGACGCACTGCGGCGACGCGCTGAAGGCAGCGCAGCCGGCAAGATGACGGCTGGGTCGGCGAACGGCTCCGATCCGTTCTGCACGCGCCCGCCGGGCGAGAGATCTCGGCTCCGTCGGTCGTTTGACACCCCACCGGGGGGCGGCTAGCCTCGATCGAGAACCTGGGCACCACCTGCGAGACCCGCGTGGCTCTTCCTCTGGAGCAGCTCGAAGGCAAGTACGAGATCCTCGAGAAGATCCGCGAGGGTGGGATGGGCGCCATCTACAAGGTGCGCCACGTCCTGCTCGGCGAGATCCGGGTGGTCAAGGTGCTGCGAGCGGATCTCGCCGATCGCGAGGAGGCCCAGGAGCGCTTCATCCGCGAGGCGCGCAGCGCGATTCGCCTGCGCCATCCGAACATCGCGCAGCTCCACGACTTCAGTCTGGACGACGCCGGCACCGGGCTGATCGTCATGGAGTACATCGACGGTCTGTCCTTCCAGGACGTCCTCGAGTCGCACGGTCCGCCGGGCCCCGCCCTCGCGCTCGAGATGGCGCTGCAGTCGCTGCGCGCCCTCGAGTACCTCCATCGTCTCGGTTACGTGCACCGCGACATCTCGCCCGACAACCTCATGCTGACCCGGGACGTCGACGGCGAACCCCTGGTCAAGCTCATCGACCTCGGCATCGCGAAGGGACGCAGCTCGGGCGACGCGGGAGTGACCAGCACCGGCACCGTCCTCGGCAAGATCCGCTACGCATCGCCCGAGAACTTCAAGTCCGGGAGCGCATCGGTCGGCGCTCGTGCCGACGTGTACTCCTTCGGCATCGTCCTGTACGAGCTGCTCACCGGCGCGTATCCCATCCGCGGCCGGGACCTCAACACGATCCTCGCCGGACATCTGGTCCAGCCGGTCCTGAGCTTCGACGAAACCGACCCGGACGGGTCCGTGCACCCGGAGCTGAGGGGAATCGTCGGGCAGGCGCTCGAGAAGGACCCGGCCGAGCGCATGCCGAGCGCCGAGCGGTTCTGGACGATGCTCCACGACTTCCGCAAGCGCCGCCCCCCGGCGCCGATGGCGGAAGGACTGCTCGAGACCATCCTCTCGGGAACGCCCATCCCGCGCGCGACCAGCCATCCATCGCCCGGCACCACACAGGGCCTGCTCGACCGGGAGTTCCCGCCAGAGGACACCGGCTCGTCACCGCGCCCGGCTCACCTCGACGCGACCGGATCGCCGACCGGCGATCCACCCCCATGGAGGGGAGAGGACGTGGAGGCCGGGGCCGCTGCGCCCCCGGCGGAGCCGCCGCGAGGCTCGGGCCTGATCGACCGCGCCTGGGACCTGTTCGACGGCGGCGATCTCGACGAGGCCGAGCGGCTGCTCGGCGAGGGGCTCGCGGCGACGCCCGGACATCCCGCCGAGCGTGGCCTCGGCGAACGGATCGCCGAGGCGAGGGAGCAGCGCTTTCGCCTCGAAGCCGAAGCGGGGCGCCAGAAGAGCCGCCAGCTCATCGATCGAGCTGCCGACGCCTTCGAGGACGGCGATCTGGAGGCGTGCCAGGCGCTGTTGATCGAGGCGGGTCGCGCCGACCCCAGCGATCCGCTGCCCGCGGAAGAGATCGCGCGCCTGCGCGAGATCGTGCACCGGCGCGAGCTCGAAGCCAAATCGGAACCCGGCTCCGCCCCGCCTCGCGCACCGCGGGGGACCGTGACCGAGCCGACGGTGGTGCCGGTCGAGGCGTCGCCGGGCCCGCCCGTGTTCCTCCAGGCCGCCGGACCGCCTCGAGCGGTCACCGAGCCGATCACGGCCCAGCGCGAGGTCGCGCCCGACCGCGATCCCGCCCGGGCGTCGACTCCCGATCTCACGGCGCTCGCGGAGCTCCCCGAGGCCTACACAGGGTCCTCGAAGGGCTCGCTGAGCCCCTGGGTCTGGAGCCTTCCGATCCTCGCCCTGCTGCTGGTCGCGGGGGGGGTCGTGGCTCTCCGGCTCGTGGGCGGCTCCGACGAGCCGGCGATCGACACGACCGCGGCCGCCGCCAGCTCCGAGCTGCCGGACGTCCCACCGGCTCCGATCGACCCCTCGGATCCCGTGACCAGCATCGCGGCGCCGGCGGGTCGAGCTCCGCAGACGATCGACGGCGAGCCCGGCCAGCCGGTCGCCGGAGCGCCGGCGCGGGAGGCCGAGGCGGGAGCCGCGATCTCGCTCACCGAGACGTTCCCGATCCTGCGCACCGAGAGCCGGGAAGAGGCGTTCTCGATCCTGCGCCGCGTCCAGGCCGCCGGCATCCGGGCGACGGTCTCCCGCGATCCACGCGACCCGCTTCCCTACGCGGTCGAAGCCGGTCCCCACCAGACCGCCGAGGAGGCGCGCCTGGAAGCGCGGCGCGCCCGATCGGAGCTCGATCGCCCGACCGCCGACCGGCCGTCCGCAGCGCCGAAGCAGTCGCAGGTCGCGACCGCTCCCGCCGTCGACAGCTCCGAGGAGCCTCGGGCGCCGCCCGAGGCGCCGCCGGAGGAGGACCCGCCCGTGATCGAGGTCGCCGTCGAGAACCCGTCGCCGGTCGAGCCCGCCCCGGTCGCTGAGAACGACGAGCCGATCCCGGTGACCGGCGAGGTGGTCGCTCCCGAGCTGATCGACGGGCCGTCGCCGGTCTACACGAGGATGGCCCGGCGCGCTCAGCTGCAGGGCGTCGTCGTGCTGCGTACGGTGATCGACGAGAAGGGGTCGGTGATCGACGCCACGGTGCTCAAGGGGCTGCCGATGGGTCTCAACGAGTCGGCGCTCAACGCAGTCAAGCGCTGGCGCTATCGCCCTGCCACGCTGCGCGGCGAGCCGGTGAAGGTCAACTACAACGTCGCCGTGACCTTCCGCCTGCAGTAGGGGCGCGCCGCCGGCGGGGGGCCGTCGCCCACCCGATGCCGTACGGGAGTGGTGACCGGCCTGGTCGGCCTGAGCTCGCTACGCCTAGCGCTGCCGGCTCGTCCCGCAACATGGATGCTCCTCGAACGTAGTCTCTTCGAGACCGGATAGGCTTGGCCTCTGGCGCTGCGACCAGCGTCCGACGGCTCCGCCGACGGCGAGCGCGCGAGGCCGTCGCTGGCGCCCGAGAACCGCAGGGAAGCGAGGAGACGATGATTCGGCTACGAGGCGTCGAGAAGTTCTACGAGTCGGGGTACGGCAGGACCTACGTGCTGCGCAAGATCAACCTCGACATCCGTGAAGGCGAGTTCGTCACCATCATGGGCCCTTCGGGCGCCGGCAAGTCGACCCTGCTCCACATCCTGGGCATGCTCGATGCCGACTGGCACGGCGACTACGAGTTCCTGGGCCATCCCGTCCACGCGCTCAAGCCCAAGCACCGCAACCAGCTCCACAAGGAGCACATCGGCTTCGTCTTCCAGAGCTACCACCTGATCGACAACCTCACGGTCTACGAGAACCTCGAGGTGCCGCTCTCCTACCGCAACATCAAGCGCACCGAGCGCGAAGCCTTGGTGTGCGACGTGCTGGATCGTTTCCAGATGGTCGGCAAGCGCGATCTCTTCCCGAACCAGCTCTCGGGCGGCCAGCAGCAGCTCGTGGGCGTGGCGCGCGCCCTGATCATCGAGCCCAAGGTCATCCTCGCCGACGAGCCGACCGGCAACCTGCACAGCGCCCAGGGGCGCGAGATCATGGAGCTGTTCAAGCAGCTCAATGACGACGGCACGACCATCATCCAGGTCACCCACTCCGAGGAGAACGCCTCCTACGGCAACCGGATCATCGAGCTGCGCGACGGCTGGATCGTCAAGGACCCACGGCAGGTCCCCGAGCCGCAAGCGGCGGTTGCGCCCTAGAAAGGTCCATCGAAGCGCGGCGAGCGGGCTGGACACCGCTCGTTCGACGGCGGCTCTTCGTAGAGGCCGACCTCCCGGTCGGCCGACGACGACCTAGATCGCGCCGTCCTCGGCCAGCGCCCACACCACCGCCGCGCGCAGGACGCGCTCGCGCAGGCCCTGCGGCCGCTCGAGGCCCATGCGTTCGAGGTAGGGGACCGCGGAGCGCGGCGGGCTCGCCATCGCGCGCAGCGCGCCCAGCGACGGCGGACGCGGCACGCGTGAGCGTCCGAGCCTCGCCGAGAGCCCCCGAAGAGCGCGAGCGAGCGCCACCTCGACCTCGGTGAGATCGGTGCCGAAGGGGAATCTCGGGAGCATTCCCGCTTCGCGGAAGGGCTCGAGCTCGTCCTCGAGACGTTGCGGCGTGTTCTGCCGGTCGCGGTCGGCGATGCGGTCGCCCTTGCGCACCTTGCCCGCCCGCCGGGCCTCGGCCAGCAGCTCCTCCTGGAAGCGCGAGTCGGCGATCGCGATCAGCGACAGCGCCACCTCACGATCGTCGCGCCCGCGCACGTCGGCGATGCCGTACTCGGTGACCACGATGTCCCGCAGGGCGCGGGGGATCGTGACGTGCCCGTAGGTGAACCGCACGTTGGAGCTGGCTCCTCCTTCGCTCTTCTCCCGAACGCTGCGCACCATCAGCACCGACCGTCCGTCCTCGAGCGCGTTGGCCATGACCACGAAGTCGAACTGCCCGCCGACCCCCGAGAGCACCCGTCCGTCGTCGAGCCCGTCGGAGGCGACCGCCCCGCCGAGAGTCGCCACCAGCCCGGTGTTGAGAAAGCGGGCGTGACGACGCTGCACGCGCTTGAGCTCCTCGCCGTCACCCCCGGCGCCAGCGGCGCCGCCATGGAGCTGGTTGACGAACGAGATCCTGGTCATCTCGAAGAGGTCGCGCTCGGCGGGGTCCATCGAGCGCAGCGCTTCGTAGAAGTCGCGCGGCCCGAGGAAGAAGCCGGCGTGGGCGACCCGCCCCCCGCGCAGGGCGTCGCCCCGTCCCGACGACGCGAGCTGCGACAGCACCTCCTCGTCCGAGAGATCCGCCGCGACGTCGAGCCCGCTCGCCGGGCGGCGCAAACGCCCGTCCGCCAGCTCCAGGTCGCTCGCCAGCACACCCAACGCCTGCCAGCGCTCGAGCTCGGCCGCGTCGAGACGAGGCCCCATCGAGCCCGAACGGACGAGCGCGCGGAGCAGCCGCGCCGAGACCTCCGGGTTCGCCGCCAGACCTTCCTCGTCAAGCGTCCGTTGCAGCGCAGCGTCCGGGTACACCCGTCGCCTGAGAATGCCGGCGCGGTAGAGGTGAAGGAAGCCGGGAACCAGCATCTCGCTCGGCGCGTACACCCCCTGCTCGAACGGTGCGAGGCCGCCCCACTCGTCGATCAGGTCTCCGTAGCGCTCGGCCAGGCCGGCTCTCGCCGCCAGCCTCCGATACCGATCGTTCTCGAGGTGCCGCTCGCGCAGCAGCTCGACGATGGCGTCGGCCAGGGACCCGATGCCGAGCTGGAGAGAGCCGCCGTCGCGCACCAGCGAGCTCGCGTAGAGCCCGATCCAGGAGTCGGCGGTCGAGACCGGCTCGTTGGGGGGCGCGAAGGGCAGGAAGTCGAGCTCGGGAGAGTCGACCACGGCGTCGAAGCGGCTGGTCGCCACCGCGGCATCGCCGGCCATGAACGGCAGGCGGCGGTTGAGCTGCCCGACCACCATCATCGAGCCGCGCCCCGCGGCGCGCCGCCTCGCCTCCCGGTCGAGCAGGTCGAGTCCGAGATCCGGGTTCGAGCTGAGGCTGTAGCAGGGCACTCCACGGACCGG
Organism: Thermoanaerobaculia bacterium; assembly: GCA_035546295.1. Taxonomy (GTDB): domain Bacteria; phylum Acidobacteriota; class Thermoanaerobaculia; order Multivoradales; family Multivoraceae; genus DATKBT01. The sequence continues at coordinate 28,750 of DATKBT010000001.1, forward strand.
CTCGGGCCCGGCGATGAGCTGCATCAGCACGTTGACGCCGTAGCCCTCGAGGTCGCGCAGCACGTCGGTGAAATTCGCGCTGATGTAGCTCTGCTGCGTGGAGGCGACGCCGAGCTCCCGTCCCGGCTCGAGGTAGAACTCGTTCACGGTGACGTTCGGCGGCAGCCTGCCCGCCCGGCGATCGAGGACGTAGAGCAGGTCCGGATAGCCGGCGCCGAACAGTCGCTCGACCAGCGGCTCGACCAGCCTCCGCTCGAGCTCGGCGCTCGGCGTCGGCCGCGACAGGCTCAACGCGGTGATGATCCGCAGGTCGATCGCGGAATCGCTCGCCGCACGGCGGTAGAGCGCGTTGAGCAGCTGGTTGGGCTTGCCGATGCCGAGTGGAGTGCCGACGACGAGCCGCCCGCCCACGCGGGCGAGGATGTGGTCGACGCAGTCGTCGACCTGCTCGAAACGAAGAGGCGTGGCGTCCAAGAGGCCACAAGCCTAGCCAAAAGGAGCGACATCCCTAGACGGCACCGCTCCGGATCGCTGGGACCCTGAGAATGACGGGGCCCGGAGGCGCTCGCGATCCGAGCAGGGCAACGTGCCGGGGAGGGCACGCCCGAGAGGAGTGGCGTGCCGGCGCTACGCCGCCTGGCGGGGCTGGACCTGCGTTCTTTCGTCTCCCTCGAGCTCGATCTTCAGCGAGAGGAAGCGCAGGAGGTCCTTGAGCGAGAGGATCCCGGCGAGACGATCTCCTCCCTCGACCACCATCATCCGCGACACCCCGCTCCTGCTCATCTTGGCCAGCGCCTCCAGCGCGTCGTCGTCCGGGCGCAGGGTGTTCTCTTCAGTGCACGACCGCGCGATTGCGCCGACCGTCTGCTGGTCCCACTCCTCGACCGGCAGACTCTTGATCTCGCGCGTCGACACACAACCGACCAGCCGATCCTGGTCGACCACGGGGAAGAACTTGAAGTGGTGCCGGTAGACGTAGCTCTCGACCAGCTCACGAACCGAGATCGCGCGCGGCACGACGACCGGATGGGGCTCCATGAACCGGCTCACCGGCTCACCCTCGAGGGCGCGGCGCACCAGCACGTTCTGATAGGCCGACGATGCAGCCGCGCGCAGGAAGAGACCGATCATGAACCACCAGACGCCGCCGACGTAGTTGCCCTGGACGAAGGCGATGACGCCGAGCCCGATCAGCACTATGCCGAAAAGGCCGCCGATCTGCGAGCTGATCTTGGTCGCACGACGGAGGTTTCCGCTCCGCGACCAGAGGATGGCGCGCAGGATCCGCCCGCCGTCGAGCGGCATCGCGGGGACCAGGTTGAACAGCACCAGCATCATGTTGATGAAGGCGAGGTAGCCGACCACCGCGAGCAGCGGCTGCGGCATCGCTCCCCCGACCGCGACCAGACCGAAAAAGGCCAGCGACAAGAAGGCGCTGGTGATCGGGCCGGCGATCGCCACCCACAGCTCGGCGCGGGGGCTGGGAGGCTCGCTCGCGAGCTCGGCCACGCCGCCGAACAGGAACAGTGTGATGCCGCGGATCTCGACGCCGTATCGCTGGGCCACCAGAGAATGGCCGAGCTCGTGGAGGATGACCGAGGCGAACAGCCCGAGCGCGCCGCCGATCCCCATCCCCCAGTAGACGGCGGTCTCGAGCCCCTCGACGACCGTCGGGAAGTAGCCGCTCGCCAGCGACCAGCTGATCAGGGCCGCGACCACGAGCCAGCTCAGGTCGATGCCGATCGGGATCCCGAAGATCTTGAAGAGCTGGAACTTGCGGCCGAACATCGGCGACTCCTATCGGCGTGACTGTCAACGGTTTCCGGCGCGTCGCGGTGCGGAGGGCTTTGGGGACGAGACCGGTCCCGCGGTCTCGCGGCGGCGCCCGGCGGGATGGAAGGGGCCTGGAGCTGTGGTGGCGGTGGCGAACGGAGACGGCGGGATCGCCTCCACCCGACCATACTCTACGAGCTGGAACCGCCGTCGACGCGACCGTCTTCCACCCGCGCAGCGGCTCAGCCCAGTGCCGCCGATCGACTCGAGAGCTGCCGCGGTGCGACCGCTCCCGGGCGAGACGCCCGGCGGCGGCTCCAGCCGGCCGGCAGGTGCATGTGACAGCATTCCAAGGGTTTCCGGTGCTGAGCTGCTCCGCAGCGATGAACCGGGCTGCTAGACTCGGCTGGTCCGTCGCGGTCTGTGCGCCGCCGATCGATTCTCGTTCACATGCCCAATGCCTGTTCTGGCGCTGACCGAGAGGAACCCGACGTGAGTCTCTTCTCCAGGAAGCTGGATCTGCCGACGAAGGAACAAGCCCTCCCGGGGCGCTCGGAGCCTCTCGAGGTTCCCGAGTACCACTTCGTCCTCGAATCCCGGATCGTCCCGCCCTTCCCCGACGGGCTCGAGCGCTCTGTCTTCGGTATGGGCTGCTTCTGGGGCGCCGAGCGGAAGTTCTGGCAGGCCGAGGGCGTGTACAGCACGGCCGTCGGCTACGCCGGCGGTCTGACCCCCCACCCCACCTACCGCGAGGTGTGCACCGGTCTCACCGGCCACACCGAGGTAGTTCTGGTGCTCTCCGATCTAGGTCGCCTGAGCTACGAGCAACTCCTGCGGATCTTCTGGGAGAACCACGACCCGACGCAGGGGATGCGGCAGGGCAACGACGTCGGCACCCAGTACCGGTCGGCGATCTACACGCACTCCGAGGCTCAGCAGGCCGCGGCGCTCGCTTCGCGCGACAGTTATCAGGAGCGGCTGCGTGAGGCGGGTTTCGGCACGATCACGACCGAGATCCGCGAGGCCCCGGAGTTCTTCTACGCCGAGGATTATCACCAGCAGTACCTGGCCAAGAACCCCGGCGGCTACTGCGGGCTCGGCGGCACCGGCGTCACCTGCGCGCGGGGCATCGCGGTCGCGTCCGATTGACGATCGCCGGGGACAGCCGCCGCCGATCTCGGGTGGCCAAGGCCGACGCTGAGCGCGCGTCCGGGAGCCCGCCGGGGACGCGAGCTTCGCGGGCGCAGGATTTCCGCTACTGGCTCGAGCACGGGATCTACCACACGGCGATGTGGCCGGTGCACCGCTTCTCGCACGAGAACGCGGGACGGCTCGGTGAGCACTTCAGCCGCCTGGTCTTCCACCTGCTGCTGAAGTCGGCGCGGCTGAGCCGGCGCAACCTCCGCCTCGTGTTTCCCGAGCGCGACGAGCGGGAGCTCGCGCAAATCGCGCGCGCCTCCTACGCCTGCTTCGGGCGGGTCTTCCTCGAACAGGTCTCGTTTCGGCGTTTCTCCAAGGCCGAGCTGCTCGAGCGGTTCGAAGTCGTCGGCCGGGAGAACCTGGAGCGCGCCCGCGCCCTCCAGCGCGGGCTGATCCTGCTCACCGGGCACTTCGGCGCCTTCGACGTCTCGGCCTTCCCGATCACCCAGGAGATCGGCACCTGCCACGTGCTGATTCGCCCGCCCTCGAATCCCTACCTCCGCGCCGAGTTCGAGCAGGTGCGCCAGCGTCTCGACTCCGTACTGGTTCCGAGGGCCCGCGCCGGCCACCGCCTCTACAACCTGCTGCGCCAGGGGGCCTGCATCGGACTCGCGCTCGACCAACGGGTGCGGCCTTGGGACGGCCTGCTCGTCGACTTTCTCGGGCATCCGGCCTGGACCAGCCCGGTGCCGGCGTTCCTGGCCTGGAAGTCGCGCGCGCCCGTCCTGCCGCTGTTCTGCGTGCCTCTGCCCGGCGCGCGCTACCGGCTCGAGATCCGTGAACCGATCGTGATCGAGGACGAGCGATACGACCCGGGCGAGATCACGCGCCGGCTGAGCGCCGAGCTCGAGCACGAGATCCGTGCGCACCCCGAGCTCTGGTTCTGGCCTCACGATCGCTGGCGCCTGGACGTCCGTCATCGCACCCGCCAGGCGCTGAAGCGGATCCATCGCGAGGCGCGTCTCGAGCCGGTGCTCGGCGAGCCGGCCGCCGAGCGCCCGCCCGGCCCCGCGCTCGGGGATCTCGGCTCGGGGCGCTTCCTCGAATGCGCGGAGCATCTGTCGATCCTGGGGTCGCAACGCGAGTGCCATCGGTGGGCGAGGCGGCTCGCCGAGGCGCTGCTCGCACGCGGCTTCGCGGTCCAGGCGATCGACCTTCCCGCGCTGATCGGTGAGCTCGCGTCACTCGACTCCGACGTCGAGCGGCGGCGGCGAATGCACGGACTCGACGCCGCGGCCCTGTTGCTCCTTGCCGGAGCCGAGGAGCTTCGCGAGCGCCGCCATCTCGATCTCCTCGCCGAGCTGCTGGAGCATCGCCGGCTCAGGGGCTCGGTCGCCCTGCTGATCGAGACTCGCGAGCTGGGCGAGCGACTCGCGCCGTCGGCGCGACGCTTCCTCGAGCGCACGCGGGAGATCCTCGTCGGCCGCGCTCGCAGCGTCCCGACGCGCCGTCAGGCTCGCTGACCGCGAGTCGTCGCGGCGGAAGGCGCCGCGCGATCCGAGCTCAATCCTCGAACACGATCACCGAGCGCGCGACGTCGCCGCGCTTCATCGCCTCGAATCCCTGGTTGATGCCCTCCAGGACGATGCGCTCGGAGATCAGCTCGTCGAGCTTCAAGCGCCCCTGCAGGTAGAGGTCGATGTAACGGGGCATGTCGACGCGGAACCGGTTCGAGCCCATCATCGAGCCCTGGATCTTGCGCTCAGGGAGGAATGCATGACCCGGAAGCTCCAAGCTGTCGCCCACCGGGATCATCCCGATGATGGTGGCCGTGCCTCCCGGCCGAAGCATGAAGAAGGCCTGCTCCGCTGCCGTCTTGTTGCCGATCGCCTCGAAGCTGTAGTGGACGCCGCCGCCGGTGAGGTCCTTGACCGCCTTAACCACGTCGACGCCGGTGCCGTCGATCAGGTCGGTCGCCCCCATCGACCTCGCCAGCTCGAGCTTGGAGGAGACCAGGTCGATCGCGATCACGCGGCTGGCGCCGGCGAGCGCCGCGCCTTGCACCGCGTTGAGCCCGACGCCGCCGCAGCCGATGACGGCGACCGAGGTCCCGGGCTCGACCCGCGCGGTGTTGAACACCGCGCCGAGTCCTGTGGTCACGCTGCAGCCGAGCAGGGCGGCGCGGTCGAGAGGCATCTGCTCGGGGATCTTCACCACGGCGTGCTCGTGGACCAGCATCTGCTCGGCGAACGAGGAGAGATGGAGGAACTGACCCATCCTGCCGCCGCCGTTTTGGCTGAGCCGCGGATCGGCTCCCTTCGCACGCGCGGTCTGCTCCTTGTTGGGGCAGATCGAGAGATGACCGGTGAGACAGGCCTCGCAGTTGCCGCAGTAGACGGACAGGCAGGTGACCACGTGATCGCCGGGCGCCACGTACTGCACCTGGTCGCCCACCGCTTCGACCACGCCCGCCGACTCGTGCCCGAGCACGACCGGCAGCGGGTGCGGGTACTTGCCCTCCATGAAGTGGAGGTCGCTGTGACACAGACCCGCGGCCTTGGTGCGAATCAGCACCTCCCGCGGACCGGGCGAGCCGATCTGGACGTCCTCGATGTGAAGCTCTCCAGGAACCTCCCGGAGCACGGCTGCCCGCATCTCGATCTCCCTGTTCACGGGAGCCGGCGGAGGGCCGGCTCCCGGGTTCCTGGCGCGTCATGGGTCCCCACGGACCTCGAGTCGCGGCTCGCCGATCTGGCACCATGGGAGCTCGGCTCCCGACGTCGCCCCGGCGCCCGGCGCAACCGACCGGCGCTCGGGCACGCCCTCGCGGGAGGCTCTGAGCGACGAGGAAGCGATCGTCGAATTGGGCTCCAAGGTGAACCGCAACGGCCTCGATGCTACTCGATCGCAACTCGGCTCGCTCTCGTTCGACCGGCAACGAGCCATCGGAGGTTGACAAGATGTCCCATCGAGCGGCAGGTCGGCGCTACAGGGACTTCGACGAACGCTCGTCGATCCGGCGAACCGAGCGGCCGTAGAGCAGGCGGGCGCCGCGCTGGCCGGTGAGGTAGAGGTAGATCCACTCCAACATGACGCTGGTGCGGTTGCGGAAGCCGATCAGGAAGGCGACGTGGACCAGCGACCAGGCGAGCCAGGCGGCGAAGCCGCCGAAGCGCAGCCCGTGGATCCAGGCGACTGCGCGCGCCTTGCCGATGGTGGCCATTGTGCCGCGGTCGCGATAGCGGAACTGCGGCCGCACCCGGCCGCGGAGGTCGGCGAGCACGCAACGAGCGGCGTGCCGCCCCTGCTGCATGGCGACCGGCGCCAGCGCCGGCAGCACCGAGCCGGCCGGCGTGTCGAACCGAGCCGCATCCCCGGCGACGAAGACCTCGCGGCGCTCCGGCAACGAGAGGTCGGGAGCGACCGTGACGCGGCCGACGCGGTCGCGCGCTCCGCCGAGGTCCTCGAGCAACCCGCTCACCGTGTTTCCGGCGGCCCACACCACGTTGTGGGTCGCGATCCGCTGCTCACCGCTCCGCGAGCTCTCCTCGCTCTCGCCGCCCTCACCGGGTGCCGAGCCCTCCATCGCGACGGTGACGCCGCCCCCGTCGATCGCCACGACGCGAGCACCGACCAGGACCTCCACCCCGAGATCCTCGAGCTGTCGACGCGCGCTCCGGCGCAGCTCCTCGGGAAAGGGCGGCAGCACCGCCCTCTCGCCCTCGATCAGCAGGACGCGGGTCGAGGCCGGATCGATCAGCCGAAAGTTCCGGCGCAGCGTCTCCCGAGCGATCTCGGCGATGGCGCCCGCCATCTCCACCCCGGTGGGGCCGGCGCCGACCACGGCGAAGGTGAGGTCGCCGGGATCGACCGGCTCGCCACGGGCCGCCGCCCGCTCCGCCCGTTCGAAGGAGAGCAGGACCTTCTCGCGGATCTGGAGCGCGTCGTCGAGGGTCTTGAGCCCGGGAGCCTGGGCCTCCCACTCCGGATGCCCGAAGTAGGAGTGGCGGGCGCCGACCGCGACGATCAGCCAGTCGTAGGTGACCTGCTCGCCCCGGTGGAGCTCGACCGAGCGCCGTTCGGGGTGGATGGCGACGACCTCCGCCATCAGCACGATGACGTTCGCCTGGCGCCGGAGGATCGCGCGCAGCGGTCGCGCGATGTCCCCCGGGGACAGCCCGGCCGCCGCCACCTGGTAGAGCAGCGGCTGGAACAGGTGATGGTTGGTGCGGTCGATGAGGACGACGTCGATTGGTGCGCGGCGCAACGCCTTGACCGCCTGCAGACCGGCGAACCCGCCGCCGACGACCACCACCCGCCTGCGGTTGCGGACGTCGGGGCCTGCCGTCGGCGTCCCGGCTCGCGGTCCTCGGTCGCTCGCCGGCTCGAACCGCGCCGGGCCGTCGGCCGACTCCGGTCGCGCGCTCACGGAGCGATGCCCCCGAGCGCGACGCCGAGCCGCTCGAGGTCGAGACGCTCGAGGTCGAGCCGGCGACGACCGCGGTCGTGGTCCGACGCACTGCACGCGTGATCCGGCGTCTGCGCGAGAGCGCCCGGCGGCGCGAGGACCGGCCGAGCGGCGGCGGCGGACGGGCCGAGTCGTGGCTTCGGCAAAGCTGCGTTCTCGGTGGGCGCGCTCACGAGGCGGTACAGTAGCCGAGCGCCAGGAGCACCCGGGACACCCGGGAGATCGGTGGACCGATGAGCGAACCCAGGGAAGACGTGAAACGCCCGGCCGCCGTGCTGCGCGCCGCCGACATCGAGAGCCGGGCGCAGACCTTTTCGCACCCCTGGAACCCGCTCTCCCAGGTGACCGGCACCCGCATGTCGATGCTGGGCGGGCTCGAGCGCACCGGCCTCAGCCGGGTGCGGGTCGAGCCCGGAAGGGAGTCGTTCGCCTACCACTCCCACCACTTCGAAGAGGAGTGGCTCTACATTCTGAGCGGGCGCGCCGTCCTGCGCATCGAGGGCGTCGACCACGAGGTCGGCCCCGGCGACTTCGTCGCCTTTCCCGCCCCTTCCCAATCGCACCAGTTGGCGAACCCGTTCGACGAGCCGGTCGAGTACTTGATGGGGGGCGAGTCCCGCGAGTTCGAGATCGCCGACTTCCCCGAGCTCAACCGCCGCCTGCTGCGCTTCGGCGAGCGAGCCGAGGCGATGCCTCTCGACGCCGCGAAGCCCGTGGTCTTCGAGCCGCCCCGGCCACGGGAGGATCGCGAGGAGCAACCCGGCGGGGCAGAACCGTGAGCGACGACCGGGGCGCGCACCGAGCGCAGCGGCGACCCGCGCGTCAATCCTGCGGCCCGACGAGATCCCGGGCCGTCCCCAGGTGCCGCAGCGGTTCTTCGATCTCCAGGGCGCGCACGACGGAGCCCTCCGCCAGCAGCGCGAGCACCACGTCCGGGAGCTCGTGCTCGCCGCGCACCGACGGCCGCACGGCGCGCGCCAGTGCGATGGCGCGCCTCGGCAGCACGTAGAGACCGGTGTTGTTCCACGAGCCGGGGTGGCTCCCCGCCGGCGGCTTCTCGACGATGGCGCGGACTCGAAGCGTGCCGTCGTCGCCGCTCTCGACGTCGACGGCAGCGCCCACCGACGGGTCGGTCTGCCGATCGATCCCCAGCACCGCGTCGACTCCGGGCTCGAAGGCGTCGATCAGCCGCCGCAGGACGCTCGCGGGAACGACCAGGTCGCCGAGCAACAACAGGAACGGCGCGTCTTCGAGCGCGGGCTCGGCGGCGGCCAGCGCGTGCGCGGTCCCGAGGGGGCTCTCCTGGCGCGGCAGCTCGATCGAGACCGCCGGCCACTCGTCGAGCGCCCCATCGCTCCGCACGTCGCTCAAAAACTCGCTCCGTCCCTCGCCGCGCCCCTGCGCCGCGGCGACTGCCTCGGCGATCCGCTCGCCGAGGTAGCCGACGACCACCGCGACCCGCCGGATGCCCGCTTCGGCAAGGGCGTCGAGCTGGTGGAAGAGGATCGGACGCCCGCCCACCTCGAGCAGCGGCTTGGGCCGCTCATCGGTCAGCGCCCCCATGCGCCGGCCGCGCCCGGCGGCGAGCACGACGGCCTGCTCGACCGGCCGCGCTCCGGCAAGGGCTCTTCGGTTCGGCCTGGACGGGGCAGAGGGCGGACGGGGTCCCATCGGTCGCGCGGCGCCGCTCGATCGACCGCGGGCTCCGCGAGGCCGACTGTATGCTCGCGACGCCCCGGTTTCCGACCGCCCAGCGCGGAGCTCGTCTCCGCGAGCTCCAGCTCCCCGAGCTTCGTCCCGAGCCCGGCATGCCCCACGATTCCAAGCTCCTGGTCCAGTCGGCGGGCGCGGCGACGCTGTCCCAGGTCTGGCGGATGGCGGTCACCATGGGCACCTACATGGTGCTGCGCCGGTTCATCCCGCCCGAGGAGATGGGGGTGTGGAGCTGGGCCGAGCCGCTGTTCGTGCTGATCGCGCAGATCCGCGACCTCGGCGTGCCGGGTCACGTCGTGCGCATGCGCGATCGCACCTACGGCAACTACCTGGTGCTGCAGGTGGTGTGGGGAGGTCTGCTGGCGGGGGCGCTGGCACTGGGCGCACCGCTGCTCGCCGAGGCCTTCGCCGGGCGCGACGCGCAGACCGCGCCGGTGCTGCGCTGGATGTGCCTGTTCCTGTTCGTCCAGGGGCTGGCCTCGGTTCCGCTCACCTACTTCGAGGTGGAGCAGCGGGTGGTGCGCACGATCCCCGCCGAGCTGGCGCGCAACGTCGGCTTCGCGGCGCTCTCGCTGGTCCTCGCCTGGCGTGGGTTCGGAGTGTGGAGCGTGGTGCTCGCCCATACCGCGTCGTACGTGATCTACGCCGTCGCGCTCTGGCTGCGGGCGGCGGGCGACATCCCGCTCCGCTACCAATCGGCGGCGACCGCCGGTCTGGTTCGCTCGAGCTGGCCGCTGGCGGTGATGTCGCTGCTCGAGCTGGCCGTCCTCAACCTCGATCCGCTGATCATCGGGCTGGTCCTGCCCCAGGCCGCGGTGGCGCGCGCCTCGCTCGCCATCCTCGCGCTGTTCTTCTTCTCGCGCTCGGTCGCCGACGCGGTCGGCCGCTCGGTCTATCCGGCGCTGGTCGCGCACCACCACCAACCGGAGCGGAGCTTCGAGCTCTACCGGCTGGCGACGCTGTTCCTGGTCAGCTTCGTGGTGCCGCTCTCGTTCGGAGCGTTCCTCAACGCCGAGGCGGTCGCGCTCGTGCTCGGCGGCGAGCAGTGGATCGGCGCCGGGCGCTACCTCACGGTCGCGGCGTTCGTGCCCTTCCTTCGACCTCTCACCATGTTCGGGCGCGAGTACCTGATGGTGGTGCACCGCGACCGCCTGTTGATCCTCTACACGCTCACCAACCTCCTGTCCCTCGGCGGCCTCGGCTACTGGCTGGTGCGGGGCGAGCTGCGGGAGCTGGGGATGGCGGTCGCCGGCTACTTCCCGCTCGGAACCCTGCTGCTGGGCTGGGGCCTGCGCCAGATCGCGCCCCGCTCGTTCGACCGGCTGCTGGTCGAGATCGGCGAGCTGTACCTGCTGGGGCTGCTGTGCTTCGGGTGGATCTGGTGGGTGCCGGCGGAGCGGATGTGGCTGCGCTTCGGCCTGTCGGCGGTGGCGGCAGCGGTGTGCGTCGCAATCGCGCTGTGGCGGCATCGCGCGGCGTACCGGAGGTTCTTGGGCACGGAAGCCGACGCTGCGCTTTCGCAGTAGCCTTCGGCCGATGCCCTCGCGAGGAACCTCTCCCAATGGCGCCGACCGGCCCGCCACCGGCCTTCTCGGCGGTGACCCGCCTGGACGTGACCTGCTCGCGGACGCGCGGCGCCTCACGCGCAAGCTGGCGCGGCGGGTGCGCGGGATCGAGCGGCGGGTGGTACGGCTCGAGCCGGCGGGGAGGCCGCGAGGGCGAATCCTGTTCTCGTACGTGCTCGATCCGCTGCTTGAGCCGCGCGAGGCGCCGGTCGATCGCACCCACACCCACTTCTGGGAGTCCCGTCAGATGGCCTGGGCGCTGGTCGATGCCGGCTGGGCGGTCGATGCCGTGCACTGGACGAACCACCGGTTCGTGCCCGAGCTCGCCTACGACGCCGTGCTCGACGTGCGCACCAACCTGGAGCGCTGGGTGGGCCGCCTCCCCTCCTCGACGCTGCGGCTCTTCCACTGCGACACCGCGCACTGGTCGTTCAACAATCGTGCCGAGAAGCAGCGGCTCGACGAGCTCGCCGAGCGACGCGGCATCGTGCTCGCACCGCACCGCGAAATGCCGCCCAACCGGGGGATCGAGCTGGCCGATCACGGCACCTACCTCGGCAACGAGTTCACCCGCTCGACCTATCGGGAGTGGGGCACGCCGATGACGCGCATCCCGGTGTCGGTGCCGTGCACCTACGATTGGCAGCAGGGCAAGGACTTCGAGGCGGCGAGGCGGCGGTTCCTGTGGTTCGGCAGCGGCGGGCTGGTGCACAAGGGGCTCGACCTGGTGCTCGAGGCCTTCGCCGAGATGCCCGACCTCGAGCTGGTCGTCGCCGGTCCGATCCGTCGCGAGCGCGACTTCGCTCGGGCCTTTCGCCACGAGCTCTACGAGCTCCCGAACGTCGAGACCGTCGACTGGGTCGACGTCGCGTCGGCGCGCTTCGTGGAGATCTGCCGGGGCAGCGTCGGGCTGGTCTATCCGTCGTGCTCGGAGGGGGGCGGCTCGAGCGCGCTCACCTGCCTGCACGCCGGGCTGATCCCGGTGCTCACGCGCGAGGCGAGCGTCGATCTCGATCCAGCCTGGGGCGTCGAGCTCGAGACGGCGAGCGTCGAGGAGATCCAGGCTCGCGTGCGCGAGCTCGCCGAGCGCCCTGCCGGCGAGCTCGAGGAGATGGCGCGCGGCGCCTGGGAGTGGGTCAGGGCGCACCACACCCGCGAGGTGTTCGCCGAGGCCTGGCGGCGCTTCACCGAGGAGCTCACCGGCGGCCGGCTGCGAGGCGCGGTCACCTTCGACCGGAACCTCGAGTGAGCGTGCGGTGTTGACCACCAGCGAGACGCCCGCGCGTCGGAGCTCTGAGCCCTCCGAGCTTTCTGAGCCCTCTGAGCTCACCGAGCCGGCCGAGGCGCTGACCCGGTACGACCTCGTGGTGCTGTCGCCCCACCTCGACGACGCCGCGCTCTCCTGCGGCGGCTCGATCCACCGCTGCTCCCGAGACGGCGGCCGGGTGCTGGTCGCCACCCTGTTCGCCGGCGACCTGCCGGCCGCTCCCTCGCCGTTCGCGCGCGAGGTCGAGGCGCTGTGGGGGCTCGGGGATCGCGTGATGGAGGAGCGGCGCGCCGAGGACGATCGCGCGATGTCGGTCCTCGGCGCCGAGGTCCGGCGTTTCGACCTGGTCGACGCCCTCTACCGGACGGACGGCGACGGCCAGCCGCTCTATCCGAGCCTGCGCGCTCTGCGCGCGGAGGTGCGGGACCCTCCCGCGATCCAGGAGCGGGTCCAAGCGTGCCTCGAGGCCCTCCCCTCGGGCGGGCGCCTGCTCGCGCCGCTCGCGGTCGGCGGCCACGTCGACCACCAGCTCACCCGCAGCGCCGCCGAGACGGTGTACGACGCCGCCCCCGAGCTGCGCTTCTACGAGGACTACCCCTACTCGCGCAGCCGCTTCGCCTTGCGCCGGGCCCTGCGCCGGAGGCGCCGCTGGATCCAGGACCTCGTCGAGCTCGAGCAGCCCGACGTCGAAGCCCGCTGCGCCGCGATTCTCGCCTACCCCTCCCAGCTCGGAGCGGCGTTCGACGGCGAGCGCGACGTGCGCCGCCAGGTGCGCCGCCAGGTCTCACGCCGCGGCGGCGAGCGGCTCTGGCGCCGCCGCTAGCCTCCGAATCTGCTGGGCGCGCTGCGCGCGCTATAGCAGATCTCCGGCTAGCGATTTTTTCGCGGCTCCACTCCGAGCTGAGGCGAAGCAGAAGCGAGAAGCGGTGAGGTGCGCTGAGCCTGCGAAGCGCGCCGAGCCCGGCGCCTACGGCGCGTCGCCGCGGACAGCCGTAGAACCGAGAGACTGCTGCTCCAGACGCTGCCGGTGACTCGGAAAGGCTCGTTGCTCAGAAGTGGACCAACTCACTCAAAGTTCGAACACCCCCCGAAATTCGAACACCCTCTACGCCTGGCTCCGCGAGGTCATGGCGATGCGGGAGGCCGCCTGAGATGGCGGCGACTCCGGCAGCATCGGCCGTGCTGATTCTCGGCCCCTCGAACCCGGCCGCTCCGGCGGCCGAGCGGAGGGGCCATGGGCGAATCGAGAAGCGAGCGAGCCGGCCAGCGGAGCCTGCCGTCACAGTGTCATTCTGCAAGTGTTGAGAAGCGGCGGCGCCGGCTGGATGCACTGATCCGCCAAGCGCTGTCGTTCGACGACGAGGACGCCTACAGCGCCGGAGAAGTCGGCTTCCTCGCTCGTATACTGGTCCAGGCGACTCTGCCGCACAGCGACCCGAAGTCCAACGAGTTCGTCCGGCGCAACGGCCACTACACGCTCTCGATCCTGGCGCCGAAGGAGGTCGGCCTCCCGTACGGCCGCTACCCCCGTCTGGTCCTCGCCTACCTCAACACCGAAGCGGTCAAGCGGAAGACGCGGCACATCGAGCTCGACCACCACTTCTCCCACTTCTGCGCCGCGCTCGGCATCCCGCCAACGACCGGCCCTCGCGGTTCGCTGCCGATGCTCCGCGAGCAGATGCAGCGGCTCTTCACCTCGACCTTCCAGTGCATCTTCCACGACGAGAAGAACCGCCACGCCGGCGACGGCTTCCTGATCGCCGAGAAGCTTGCCCTATGGTGGGATCCTCGACGGGACTGTGGTAACGCAGCCTGGGGATCGCACGTCGTCCTCTCTGAGCGGTTCTTCCGGGAGGCAACCGAGGCGCCGGTACCTCTGGATCTTCGCGTTCTCCGCGCCCTGCGCTCTCCGTTCGAGATCGACATCTACGTCTGGCTGACCTGGCGGTTCTTCCGACTGCGGAAGCCGGTCATGATTCCCTGGCGCTCCCTGCAGCTTCAGTTCGGCTGCAGCTACAAGAACCCTCGTCACTTCAAGAGGCGATTTCTGCGGTATCTGAAGAGCGTCCTCAGCTACTACCCGGAGGTGCGATTGCGGAACTCCGCTTCCGGGCTGCTGCTCAATCCGTCTCCGACTCACGTCTCGCCGCGAGCCTCACAGCTGAAACTGTGACGATCTGCGTGCAGCTGCCGGGAGGAGGGGAGGGGCGACAGATCATCGAAGGCGCTTGACGAAGGCCTCGGCGAAGGATCCCTCGGGCTCGGTAACCAGCCTGTCGGTCGGCCCGATCTGAGTCACGATACCGCCTTCCAGGATCGCCACGCGGTCGGCGAGCGCTCTGGCCTCCTCGGGATCGTGCGTCACGAGGAGGGTCGGTACCCGCCGCTCGGCCAGCAGCTCGCGAACCAGCCTCATCAGCCGCTCCTTGAGCGCGACATCGAGGCTCGAGAACGGCTCGTCGAGCAGCAGGGCCGCCGGCTCGTAGACGAGAGCTCGCGCCAGCGCGACGCGCTGCTGCTCGCCGCCCGAGAGCTCACCCGGGTAGGCACCGCTCCGATCTGCCAGGCCGACGCGGCCGAGCCACTCTCTGATCGGCTCCCGCGTGGCGGCGCGGGAGACGCCCTTGGCGGATAGAACGAACTCCAGGTTTCCCGCGACCGTGAGATGCGGCCAGAGAGCGAGGTCCTGGAAGACAATCGCGAGATTGCGCTCCTCCGGTGGGAGGGTCGAACGGTTGCCGATGCTCGCATCCCGACCGCCGACCCGGATGATGCCGCTGCGGGGAACGACCAGGCCCAGGATCGCTCGCAGCAGCGTCGACTTGCCGCTGCCCGAAGCACCCGCCACGGCGAGGACCTCGCCCTGCGAAACGGCGAAGGTGACGTCCCGGAGGACCGGCCGTCCCGCGACATCGACGCCGAGACCGTCCACCTCGATGGCAGGAGAGCTCACCTTCGCGCCCTCCAGGCCAGCGCGAGCCCGCCCGAGGCGAGCACGGCGGCAACGACGAGCACCTGGACGATCGCCAGTGCCGCCACGATCTCCGGTGGGCCGTTCGCCTCGAGGGTGAAGATCCGGACCATGAGCGGCTCGCGCCCGGGAGGGTAGAACAGAACGAATAGGTCGAGATCTCGCAAGCAGAAGACCAGGGTGAGGACGAAGGCGAGGACGAGACCGCGCCAGTGAAGGGGAATCACCAGGGAGAGGAGTCGGCGGCCGTAGCCGGCGCCGGCCACCTGGCCGGCCTCCTCGAGCCCTGGCGATGACTGGGCGAAGGCGACGGTCGCGGTGCGGACCGCGAGGATCGAGTAGCGCGCGGCACCGGCGAGCACGAGGATCGGCCAACCACGATAGACCCACGAGGTCTCGGGACGATTCCAGGCCGCGATCAGTCCTACGCCCCATACCGCCGCCGGCGTCAGGAGGCCGAGAAAGAGAACCGCGTCGAGGAGCCGCCCGAAGGGTCGACGCTGCACCAGCGCGTGCCCGACGAGAACGGCGATCACCAGGGCGGCGGCCGCCGCCGCCGTGGCCATCGTGAGACTCGTCCAGAGGCTTCCTCCGAGCCAGCCCGCGACCGACGACAGCGAGGGGCTCTCCTTCGCGCGCCAGGCGAGGCTGGCGAGCGGAGCGATGGAGACGAGGCCGAGGGCGATCGCCAGCGCCGTCGCCGCGGGCCGCCACCGCCCGAGGGGCAGGGGCTCCCGGATTCTGCGAAGCCCCACGAGCTCGAAGCGGCGGCGGCCGACGAGCCGCCGTTCCAGAATCACCAGGAGCAGCCCGACAGCGAGCAGCGGCGCCGCGAGCACCACGGCCTCACCCGGCGCGTAGTCGATGCCCCCGAGCCGTGAGAAGACGCTCTCGACGTAGGTCCGGCCGCCGAGAAAGAGGGGCACCCCGAGCTCCGAGGCGGCCAATGCGAAGACGATCAGGCCGCCGAGAGCCACCGCCGGCCGCGCGGCCGGCAGCAGAATGCCGCGGACGGCCCGAAGCGGTGGAGCGACCACTCGAGCCGACTCCTCGAGCGACTGCTCGATCCCCGCCAAGGCAACCGCCGTGAGCGCCGTGACGACGGGAGCGAGAGCCACGGAGAGGACCATCACGACCCCGAAGGTGCTGAACAGCAGCTCCGCCGGCCGGCCACCGGGTGCGAGCAGGTAGGACCATCCGAGCGCGAGCAGGAAGGGTGGCACGAACAGAGGCACCGTGTGGATCATCCAGAGCACCCGCCGGCCGGGCACGTCGCTGCGGCCGAAGACGAATCCGAGAGGAACGCCGACGAGGATCGCGATCGCGGTGACGGCCAGGGCGCTGGCGACCGTGCGCGCGAACAGAAGCCAGAGCGCCGAGCGACCGAGCAGGCCGAGGCTCCCTTCTTCCGACACGACGAGCTCCGCCAGCAAGGCAGCGATCGGGGCTCCCACCAGGATCGCGACCACGAGGGCCAGTCCACCGGCGAGGAGCCGCTGCTGCTGCCGCCGCAGCCAAGCGCTGGCCGACGGGACAAGGAAACCCGCATCGCGCGTCACACAGGTCTCCCGGCCACGTCTCGAGACGCCGTGCGCTCCTCGGGAGGCCGAAGACGGCGGAAGGCGGCGAAGAGCAGGAGGTCGTAGAGGATCTTGACGCCGGCACCGAGGACGAGCGGCGCGGCGAGAGACGCGTGCTCCATGGCGAGCCCGGCAAGGACGGGGCCGATCGCCCAGGTCGCGAGGCGCACCAGGTTGGTGACCCCAGACACCGTCGTTCGCTCCTCCGGCGCCACGACCGCCATGACGTAGGACTGCCGCGTCGGAACGTCCATCTCGACCAGCGCGGCCCGCACCAAGAAGAGGGTGGCGGCCACGGCGTAGGTCGGCGCGAAGGCGACCAGGACGAGCACTAAGCTCGAGGGGATGTGGGTGAAGACCATCGTGTTGACCAGGCCGATCCTGCGGGCGAGCCACGCGGCCGCGAAGTGGGACACCAGGTTGGCGAGGCGGGCGAGGAAGAAGAGCAGCGCGATGCTGAGAGCCGAGGCTCCGAAGCGCTCGAAGAAGAAGTACGAGAGCAGCGTCGTCACCAGGAGGCCGCCTCCGATCCCGTCGATGGCGAACAGGCTGGAGATCTTCCAGAGGATCGTGCGAGCTCCCGGGGAGAGCGACCTGCGGCTGGTCTCGGCGATCTCGACCGCTGGCGAAACCCGAAGGTAGAGAGCGAGCACGACGAGCGAGAGAGACGGAAAGAGGGCCAGGGTGAGGCGGCTGGAAGGGAGGGGCCCCAGCCCTCCCGCGCTCTGGAGCAACGTCGGCAGCCCGGCGAGCAGGCTGCCGACGGCGTGGCCTCCATCCTGGAGGGCGCTGTACCATGCGAAGGCCATCGTCCGCCGCTCGTCGGTCGTCGTCGACGGCAGCAGTGCCTGCTCGACGATCGAGCTCCCGCCCCGGTCCCGTCCCATGGCGTTGAGCATGCCGAGGAAGGCGGCGACGCCGCAGAGCCACGCCGAGGAGGCCATGAGGAAGGCCGATCCTCCGACCGCGCTCGCGGCCGACAGCGCCACCAGCGTTCGGCGGCGCCCGAAGCGGTCGGCGCCCACGGTGACGATCACGGCGGCGAGAGCGCTGCCAGCGAGCCCGGCAGCCGCCACGACTCCGATCTCGCTCGTCCGGAGGCCGACCTGAGCCAGGTGGATGCCGAGCAGCACGCCGACCAGCGACGTCGCCACCGCTCGCAGCGCCGCCGCCCCGAGCAGCAGACGGCGATCGGCCTCCGCGGGCGAAGGGCTCAGAGCCCCACCCAGTCGCGCAGCCACGGCTGGATCCGCTCCATGCTCTCGGCGACTTCGGCGTAGTCGACCGCCATCGGCCGAAGGCCGGAGACGGGCTGCACGGTCTCCGGAACGTCGATGTCGGCCCGCAGGGGCATGTGAGCTGCCGAGGCTGCGAGCTGTCGCTCGGTCTCGGCCGACAGCAGGCAGTCGACCATCCGCCGCCCGGCGGCCGGGTTCGGAGCTCCCGCCATGAGCACCACCGAGGTCGGCATGATGAGCGTCCCCAGGCCCCCTTGATCGGGGTAGACGACCTCGACTGGGAGCCCCTCGGAGAGCGCGACGTAGGCATCGTCTGTATCGGTCAGGCCGAACGCTACCTGCCCCGAGGCGACGAGACGCTTCACCTCGCCGTTCGAGCTCGCGATCCGGACCTCGTTTTCGCGCAGGCTGTCGAGAAAGCGCCTCGCTTCGTCCTCTCCCCACGCCGACGCGAGCGCGGCGACGTGCATGGTGGTCGTGCCGAAGAGCGGGTTGGCGATCGCCGCCTGACCGCGCCAGCGCGGGTCGGCTAGATCACGAATCGAGGTCGGCCGCTCGCCCGCGGGGATGCTCTCGGTGTTCACGAGCAGCACCCGGGCGCGAGCCGCCAGCCCGGTCCACGAGCCGTCCGCGGCTCGGAAGGCGTCCGGAATGGCGCTCGCCTCGGCCGATGGGTAGGCCTCGACCAACCCCCGGGACACGAGGAGAAAGGGCCGCACGGGATCGCCGGACCAGAAGACGTCCGCCTGCGGGTGGTCGGCCTCGGCGATCAGGCGGTTGAGCACGCCCGTGCTCTTGGTCTCCTCGGTGTCGAAGACGGCCCGCACGGAGAGGCCGAAGCGGCCCTCGCAGGATCGCAGCACGGGCTCGGAGAAGATCTGGTCGACCGAGGTGTAGACGACCACCTTGTCGGAAGCCTCCGGGCCCGTGCATGCCGCCGGGAGCGCCAGCAGGAGGGCCGGCAGGAGCGAGGCCACCCGTGCTCGTAGGTTGTCAGCCCTCATTCGCCCGGCTCCGGTTCGGATTCGACCGGATCCAGAATCCGGACCGCGAAGTCGTCGAACCAGGTCACACTGTCGGCCTTGGTCCAGAGGCCGACCTTCCCGGGACCCGTGAAGGTGTCGTCCTCGACCTGGAACAGCTCCCGTCCGTCGAGGAACGCTGTGAAGAGATTCCCACGAACGACCACCCCGAGACGGCTCCAGCTCTCCGGCGGGACCTCGACGTCGAGCCCGTAGGTCCGACCCCGGCCCAGGAGGTCGAGGTCGCTCCTCTTCCCGGCTTCCATCTTGTAGAGCACGACGTTGTCCTCGAGCGCGTTGGCACGGAGCACGTAGTAGTTGTCGGCGTCCTGGTAGCGCCAGATGACGCCCATCGCCTGGTCCTTGCGGCCCGAGATCGGCTTGCCCACGACTTCGAGCTCGACGTCGCGGCCGACGAGTGAGTCGAGGACAAGGAGCGGAAAGCGATTCCCGGTGCGATCGTCGTCGAGCTGAGCGACGGCCTGTCGACCGGAGGGGGCGTCGAGAGCCTCGACGACCCGCCATTCCCCTTGCGCCCCTTGGCCCGAGTGAACGGGTGTGAAGCCCTGAGGAGGGCTTCCCAGCGGGTCGTCGTCGAAGGCCCACCTCTGCCACTCCTTCGCGCTCCCGTCGCTTGTAGCGGAAGCTTCCACAGGAGGCGTCGCCACCGCGGAGGACCCCTCTTGAACCTGCGATCCGCCTTGCTGACAAGCGCCCCCGAGGCAGGCGGCGAGGATGGCGACGAGTTGAATGAAGCGAGTGATCACAGCACGTGTTCTTGGCATGGCCTTCTCCTTTTCAGCGCCCGTTCGAGCGGTCGTGTGTCGTCGCGTCGGCGTCGACTCGGGAGCTCTCGGGCTGGTTTCCCAGTACGGGGTCTACTGTCCATCAGGCCTGGCCTGCTGCCGAATCGCGACGGCACCGACCGCAAGTCGCTTGGGTGAGCGGCCGACATCCACGGTGGCGACCAGCTCGCGCTTCGATACATCGATCAGGCTGACGTCGTTCGAGCCCGTGTTGCTGACGACCGCGATCCGGCCATCAGGTGTGAGCTCGACCCAGTTGGGATCGCGACCCACGGGAATACGCTCGAGGAGCTTTCGATCGCTCGTCCGAACACCGCCACGTCATTCGAGGTCTGCCTCGTCAACCAGAGCTCTCTCCCGTCCGGGGTGAGCGCCGGGCCGTGGGCGTCCTTGCCCTCTGGGGCAAACACCGATGCATCGAAGGCGATTCGATCCACGACCGCTCGTTGTCGGAGGTCGATGATCAGCACGCCGTTGAGCCAACGCATCGTTTGGTAGGCCATCGCCCCGTCACCGGTGACAGCCAGTACGCGCGGCCAACCGAACAACGGGATCTCGTGCAGTACGTCCCAGGATTCGGCGTCGAGCGCGACCAGCTTCATGTCGCCCTCGCAAGTGATGTAGATGATGTTGCCGTCGGGGCTGCGCTGCGCGATGTGGGGCCGACGCCCGATGGGAACGACCCGAGCCACCTTTCGATCCTCGACGTCCACGACGGAGACCGCGTCCGCGCCGTTGAGCGTTACGAAGACGTGGCGCCCGTCAGCCGAAGTCGCAATCTGGTTGGGTCGGTCGCCTACGTCGATGTTCGACAAGACTTCGTTGGATCGGGGATCGATGACTGAAAGCGTTCCGCTTCCTTCGTTTGACACATAGACAGCCGTTCCGTCGGGAGCGATCGCAACGCCGTGGGGCTTGTCTCCCGTCGCCACCTCGGCCACGAGGCGATGCGCGGAGGGATCGATCACCGAGATGCCGTCGCCTCCGAAGTTCGTGACGTAGGCGCGAACGGATCGTTCGGTCTGGGGTTGCCCGATGGCTTCCGGAGTCGGCTGAGAGGCCGAGCCCGTCGCGCCCAGTATGCTCGCCAGAACACCTGCGATGAACTTCATGAGCTCTCCTTCGAGATTCAAGGTGCGGGTTCTTGTCTTCGCTTCTCATCTCCGAGCCCTTTCAAACCTGCCGGAGGAGTTGCACGACCACCGTCCAAAGAAGCCCGGCGACTGCTCCGGCTCCCAATGTCTTGATCATTCCCCACCGCAGACCGAAGAGTGCGGCAAAGGCTCCCACGGCGATCATCGTCGCCCCAGGATCGAGCGTCTCCAGATCGGGGGCATGCAGGCGAAGAAGGCCGAGCTCGACGTCGTTCACCTGTCCGAACAACGTGTGGAGAGCGAACCAGACCGCCAGGTTCAAGATGACCCCGACCACCGCCGCGGTGATGGCCGACAGGGCGTCGGTGAGGGCCTTCCGCCCACGCAGCCACTCGATGTACGGAGCGCCGATGAAGATCCACAAGAAGCACGGGGCGAAGGTGACCCAGGTCGTCACCACCGAGCCCAGCAGCCCGGCGACCAGCGGATCGAGGCTGCCCGGGTTGCGATAGGCGCCCATGAAACCGACGAACTGAACCACCTGGATGAGCGGCCCGGGCGTCGTCTCGGCCATGCCAAGGCCGTCGAGCATCTCGCCCGGCGCGAGCCAGCCGAAGTCCTCCACCGCCCGCTGCGCGATGTAGGCGAGCACGGCGTAGGCACCTCCGAAGGTCACGATCGCGGCCTTGCTGAAGAAGAGGCCTTCCCGGAGGTAGACGCCTTCGCCTGCGACGACCCACAACACCAGGATCGGGGCCCACCAGATCACGAGCCAGGTGGCGGCCACCGATGCGGCCCTCCGAAGCGAGGGCCGCCGTGCTCGATCTCCATCCGACGAGCCCTCGTCGTCGCGGCCGTCGAGAGACGGGGTGGTGGTGGTGGTGAGGCCGGGCAGTCGCCATCGGCCACCGACCCACCCCACGAGACCAGCGCCCACCACGATCCACGGGAACGCAACGTCGAAGAAGAAGATCGCGACGAAAGCGCTCGCGGCCACCAGCACGCGAGCCGGCGACCGCAAGGCGCGGCGTCCGATCCGAACCAGCGCCTCGACGACGACCGCCAGCACAGCCGGTTTCAGGCCGAAGAAGAGGGCGGCGACGATCAGTGTCTCGCCGAGCTCGGCGTAGACGACACTGAGCACCAGGATCGACAGGAAGCCGGGAAGGACGAACAGAAGACCGGCGGTGAGGCCGCCGAGCGTCCGGTGCAGCAGCCAACCGACATAGGTCGCGAGCTGCTGCGCCTCGGGTCCCGGCAGCAGCATGCAGTAGTTGAGGGCGTGGAGGAAACGCTCTTCGGAGACCCATCGCTTCTCGTCGACCAGGATGCGTTGCATGACGGCGATCTGCCCAGCCGGCCCACCGAACGAGAGGGCGGCGACCCGAGCCCACACCGAGCAGGCTTCGCGGTACGAGATCTCTTCGGTCGAGCGCGGCGTGGCGCCGGGCAGGCTCCGGTTGGGCTCCAAGGAACTCATCGTGAGACCTGCACCCCGAGATATGCCGTCAGGTCGGGACCCTCTCCAGAGAAGGCGCGCCCCGCCGAGGCCAGAAGAGCCAGTCTGTCGCCGAGATCGAACGCAATCCCCGCGTTGAATCGAGTGAGCTCATGCCCGGCTCCCGCGACCCACGAGGCGTACATCTCTGCGACCAGCTCCAGCTTCGGGCGCTGCCTCGCGAGAGTCGATCGGCATCGTCGGTCGCGATCTCGACCAGACCGCGGATGAGCCTCTCGACTCCAGGCGTCTCGGGCCGCGAGAACTTCTCGTCGCCGATGTCGATCTCGTGGACAATCTCCGCGAGGGCGGAAAGCGCGTCGTCCTCGGGCGCGAACCGTTCGGCCAGCACCTCGAAGGTGCACCGGTCCCCTTGGTGCCTGAATCGTCGCCGGGCATCGGCTCGACATGTGATCGCGCACCCCCAGAGTCCCGGTCGATCTGTGCAGCGCCTCGAGGTTTTTCGATGCGAGCTCAGCGCAACCACACCTTCCGCAACCGGTGATTGCTTTCCTCGCTGACCACGAGCACGCCCTCGGCGGTCATGACGACATCGAGCGGGCGGTTGAACTGCGCCTGCGGCCCGGGGCCGTCACGGAAGCCGCCCGTGCCGTCGCCTGCGATGGTGCTGACCTGCCCGGCAGGCGTCACCGCACGGAGAAGATGATTGTTGCGGTCCGCGACGTAGACCGTGCCGTCGGCACCAATGGCAAGGCCGGTGGGATTGTCGAAGCGCGCGGCGGCGCCCGTGCCGTCGGCCGTGCCCGGCTCGCCGTTGCCGGCCAGAGTCATCACCGTGCCATCGAGATCGACGCGCCGGATCGCGTGGTTGTTCTGGTCGGGCACGAACAGGCGGCCCGTGGCGTCAGCCTTGACGTTGTACGGCTGGTTGAACCGTGCCGCGTCGCCGCGTCCGTCGGCCATTCCCGCCTCCCCGTTGCCGGCAATCGTCGTCACCTCCCGGCTCCCGAGATCGATGGCACGGATGGCGTGATTGCGATAGTCCGCGACGTACAGCGTGGCACCGTCTGGACTGAGCGCCAGCCCGTATGGTTCGTTGAACTGCGCGGAAGCAGCCGGGCCGTTGGCGAACCCCGCCGTCCCGGTGCCAGCGACCGTGGTGACCTGACCGGACGGATCGATCGACCGGATCGTGTGATTGTCGCGATCGGCTACGTAGACGATGCCGGCGCTATCGACCACCCCGGCAATCGGCTGGCGAAAGGCCGCCTCGGCACCCGTGCCGTCGGCGTCGCCTTCCGTGCCTCCGGCCAGCGTACGGATCGAGCCGTCGGGCGCCACCACGCGGATGGCATGGCTTCCCCGATCGCTGATGTACACATTGCCCGCCGCATCGAGCGCCAGGCCGTGCGGCCGGTTCAGTTGCCCCGTGCGTGCGTCGCCGTCCACGAGCCCCGCCTCACCGGTGCCCGAGAACGCCTCGACCCGCACCTGCGTCTCCTCCGGCTCCTGGGCCTCTTGTGTCTCCTGCGTGTCGGCGCACGCGGCCATCACGAACGCGGCCAGCAGGAGGCCGGCACCTGCGGTCACATGCCGACTCGTGCCCGTCATGTGTCGCTCCATGGTGTCTCCTTCCTGTTCCTGTCAGTTATCGCCCGGTGGCGTTCGTCCCGAGCAGGTCGACGGCAGCGCGGACGCCCTGCGCGAGCCGCGCGGCCGGGCCAGTGCCGTAGTAGTGGAGGAAGATGACCACGGGCTCCACACCTGTCATGTGGTGATGGATCGCGACAATGTCCAGGCCGTTGGCGCGCAGGGCCTTCAGCACCGGGGTCACTTCGTGCGCGAGCATCGCGACATCGCCCGCGACCATGGCATCCTGATCCGTGCCCGCGAAGGCGGCCCACGTGTTGAGCCCCATCCGCGCGTTCATGCGGGCGCCGTGCTCGCGGAGGTCGACGTCCGGACGGCCGATCGTGATCTTGAACACCGGCCCGTTCTGTGCGCCCGGATGGCCGATGATCTCCGCCAGCCGCGCGGAGTTCAACGTCCCACCCGCTGGCGTCGCGGTCGAGGGCGCGGCCCCCTTCGCAGCCTGATCGATGAGGTCTATTGCCGGCTTGATGCGGCGCGCGAGGTCGGCAGCCGAACCCATCCCGTGCACGTGCATGTAGAAGACCCGGGGCTGCTCCCAAAAGAAGTGATTGTGCAGCGCCGTCACGTCCAGGCCGTTGTCGAGAATTGCCGACATGACCGGGTTCACCTCGTCCTCGGTGAGCACGAGGTCGCCCATCATGACCTCCGTCCCGTCGCTCGCTTTCGCCAGCGCGACCCAGCCGCCGAATCCGAACGGCGTCGGCGCCGGCCGGCCATCGATCGTCACGGTCAGATCCGTGCGCGGGACGTTCACTTTCAACACGTTGTCCGCGAAGTCGCCGGTCTTCCCCAGCGTCGCCAACACCGCCTGGTACTCACCAGGGATCTCCTGCGACACGGCGTGTCCGCCTCCCCCCAGGACGAGGAACAAGAAGAGCGCGGTCCTGCTGCACCACTTCATAGTCGATCTCCTTACGGCTGGCTGATTCGTACGCCCGTAACGTTCTGCTCTATACCCTGAAACGCTCGTTACACGCGGCCGTCGAGAGACCGCGCGGTGGTTGTGGTGAGACCGGGCACTCGCCATCGGCCACCGACCACCCCACGAGACCAGTGCCCACTACGATCCACGGGAACGCAACGTCGAAGGAGAAGATCGCCACGAAAGCGCTCGCGGCTACCAGCACGGAGCCGGCGAACACAGGGCGCGGCGTCCGATCCGTACCAGCGCCTCGACGACGACCGCCAGCACCGCGGAAATCCACCGCTTCTCGTCGACCGGGATGCGTAGCATGACGGCGATCTGCGCCCTGGCCCACCGAACGAAAGGGCGGCGACCCGAGACCACACCGAGCAGGCTTCGCGGTACGAGAGCGGTTCGGTCAAGCACGGCGTGGCGCTGGGTTGCTTCCTACTGTGCTCCAGGGTGGTCATCGCAAGATCTGTACCCCGAGATATGCCGTCAGGTCAGGACCCTCTCCAGTGAGGGCGCGCCCCGCGGAGGCCAGAAGAGCCAGTCTGTCGCCGAGATCGAACGCAATCCCCGCGTTGAATCCAGTGAGCTCGTGCCCGGCTCCCGCGACCCACGAGGCGTACATCTCTGCGACCAGCTCCAGCTTCGGGCGAGCTGCCAGGCCGACGGCCACCCCTGCGAACCAACCGTCCTCCTCGCCCTCTACGACGAGGTAGCCGGCCTCGGCCGACATCTCGACCTTGCCGAAGACCTGGGCGGCCTGAACGGGCAGGGAAAGCGACGAACCGTCGCCGACCAGCGTCTCGTCGGTGCCTGGGACGGGGAGCTCGACCTGCGGATAGACGGACACCCGCAGCCCTTCCTCTCCCCGGTCGAGAAACCGCCACTTGACCCCGAGCTCCCAGAGCCCGAGCCCGCTCCGCGTGCTCCCGACCCGCGGGTCGCTGACCGCCCACGGCACTTCGAGCTTGAGCTGGATCCGATCTCCCAAGCCGTAGTTGAGGTCCAGAACCGGGGCTGCGATCCACCGGTCGCCGTCGAGCTCCTCCCCCTCGCCGGCAATGTTGATCTCCCACCGTCCGGCGCCCGGGGTCCCAGGGTCTTCGGTCACGAGTGGGGGGCCGCCCTGCGCGAACGCCAGGCCTCCTACGAGGGCGCTCGAGATCGCGAGCACCACCGCGAGGGAGAGGGACGGTCTGGGCGTTCGATCACCCTGCATCTGTCGCACCTCCCGTGCCGGCGAAAGCTCGATAGAGCGCGTCAAAGAGCGAGCCGCCTCGCGAGAGTCGATCGGCATCGTCGGTCGCGATCTCGACCAGACCGCGGATGATCCTCTCGACTCCGGGCGTCTCGGGCCGCGAGAACTTCTCGTCGCCGATGTCGATCTCGTGAACGATCTCCGCGAGGGCGGAAAGCGCGTCGTCCTCGGGCGCGAACCGTTCGGCCAGCACCTCGAAGGTGCACCGGTCCCCTTGGTGCGTGAACTCGCCCCCGAACATGTCGAAGCTCAACTCTCCCTCGGTATGGCCCTCGCCCTCCGAAACGAACTCGAAACGGGCGGCGGGATCGACGAAGCGCCTGATGAGCCACGCGCTGGCGATACGGTCCTCCTCGACATCGCGGCGTGTCACCCAGATCCGGCCGCGAAAACCGGCCTTCTCCGCCTCCTGCCTTCTTCGGTCTCCCTTCTTGCGGAGCCGAGACTTGAGGCGACCCAAGGCCTCCTCGGCTGTAGCTCGCGAGGGAGCGTCGAAGAAGTCCAGGCGCCGGATCCCCGCCAGCTTCCTCTCCAGGCGCCCGAGCGCAGCTGCTGCTCTCCCCTTGTCCGCCTCGGCTTCGACCACAGCATCCTCGGCTTCGGCGGCCACGGCTTCGAAATCGGCATTGCGAGCGCTCTGAAACAGGTCTCGCATCGCGGCATCGTCCAAGCCTTCGACCAGGGTCGTCTCGCACAAAAGGGCCTCCCCTCCCTCATCCATGATCTCGCGGACGATCCACTCGAAGTTCTCCCGGCAAGACGGCCGATTGGGAAGGGCATAGACCGTGCTCTTGACGGCGACCGCCCCCACTTGGCCGAGCCGGCGCCCGATCTTGACCCGCAGGTAGTGCGGCTTCGGGGGGACCTGATGGATGAGCAAGAGCCATGCGGCGGTTAGGGGCTCGGTCATGACGATGATTCAGCTGGGATAGTATCGATAGCACAAACGCACCGTCGCAGCAAGAGTGTCGCGGTTGAGCGAGACCCCCAAAAGGAGAACCCTGGGAGAAGATCGGTCTCCTACGGACCGCGCTCGGGGATGTGACCAGCGCCGGCTACGACCCGCCCCGCTGCTTCAGCGACACGAACGCCGGCGCCTCGCCCACCACGATGTGGTCGAGGACTCGCCCGACGATCTCTCCGGCCTCGGTCATGGGGCGGGTGAATGCCAGGTACTCCGCGCTGGGGGACGGGTCGCCGCTGGGGTGGCTGTGGAGGATACTGGCGGCGTTGGCCAAGCAGCCTTCACGATGCGGCAGCTGCCAAGCCATCTGGTCTCGCCGACGAGCGCAGCAAGGTGCGAGACCTCCTGATCGGCTACCGCGGGCAGGCCAGGGTCACCGCCGAGCTGGGTCTGATCATGGCGAAGACCACTGGATCTCGACGATCAACACATCAGTGGAGGTGACCATGAAACGATGCATGCTTCCACGGTCACTCACCGAGGCTTGCGGTGCCTGCACCCAGTCCTCGTGATGGCTTGAAATCGCCCTTCTCGCCCCACTCGCACCGGTTCTTCCGGGAAGCGACCGAGGCACCGGTGCCGCTCGATCTTCGAGTCCTGCGAGCCCTGCGGTCGCCCTTCGAGATCGACATCTAGCCTTTACCACGTTCTGGTCCCGGCGTTGGTCTCGGGGGTGGAGCCCTCCTCCGAGAACCGGGGAGCGCTCGACCCGGCGGTGATCGGCGAGGCCGCCGGCACTGAGGTCTCCAATGGTGTCGTCCGCATCGTTGGAGCCGGGAGGTTTCGGTGGTGGTTGACGGCTTCCCGCTCGACGCCGCCGCGGGCTTCGGCTCGTGGGCCGCGTTCACGCCGCTGCCGGACGGCGAGGCGCTCTTGATGGGCGACACCGTAGTTTTCCGCGACGAGGTGGACGCGGCGATGGACGCCGCCCTAGCCCTTCTTCTACTTCGCCCACTACTGGGGCAAGGGCCCCGGGGCCGAGCTGGCCCGGGGACTCCGTGGTGCGCTCGACGCCCAGGCGGCCGCGGGATCCAGCGCTCTGGGACGACTGCCCGGGTCGTCTGGCTATCTGAGCCCACTGATAGAAAACGACTTCTGAATTTCCTGGTGGCGGAGACGCAATTCGCACACGCTCCTCTACCTCAGACCCTCGACGGTGCGCCGCAGCCCCTCGTCGAGCCCGACCCGCGGGCGCCATCCGATCTGCTGGGCCGTGCGCTCGACGTCGGCTTTCCGGACGACCTCGCTCGGGCGATCGGGGAGTGCCCCGAGCTCCGGCTCGATCCCGGGAGCGACGAGCCCGACCAGCCGTTCGACGACCTCGCGGACCGTGACCAGCTCCCCGGAGCCGAGGTCGAGACGCTCGCCGACGGCGCCCGGCTCGACCAGCATCCGGCACAGGCCGTCGACGACGTCCTCGACGTAGATCCAGTCGACCGGGCGTCTTCCGCTCGACAGCCTGGGCTGCCGTCCCGCGAGCAGCTCGCCGACGACGTAGGGGACCAGCTTGGCGCGATCCTGCGGGCCGGGACCGTAGACCATGAACACTCGCGCGAGCGCCACCGGCAACCCGTAAAGCCGCGCGAAGAGCTGGGCATAGAGGCTGGCGGCGGCCTTGGACGCCGCGTAGGGCGAGCTCGCGACCTCGCCGCGCTCGGGTTCCTCGAGAGATCCGATCTGGACGAATCGCCGGCATTCGAGCTCGGTCGCGGCTTCGAGCAGGTGGAGGGTCGACTCGACGTTGGCGCGAAACATGGCGGAGACCAGCTCCCGGTCCCGCGATCCCTTGACCAGGCTCGCCAGATGGACCACGCGATCCGGTCGCGCCCAAGCCATCGTCCCGCGCACCTCCTCGCGGTCGCTCAGGTCGGCGCTGCGCCATCGGGGCGCCGGCGCGAGCGGATCGTCCGCCTCTTTCGCGCCGCCGCCGCGGTTCACCGCGAATACGCGCGCCCCCGCCGCGACGAGGCGCGCACAGAGATGGCGACCGATGAAGCCGCTGGCGCCGGTGACCAGCACCCGCTCGTCGCGCACCGCCGCGAGGCCCGCCTCGCCCTGGCTGCCTTCCTGGTTCATTCCGATGCCTGGTCGATCGTCGTGGCCGGCGGGACACTCGGCTATCCTGCGCAACCGGAGCGGCCCTTCCCGCTCGTCACGAGCGCCGCCCGAGCACCCGACGATCCTTCCGGCATGTCACGAAGGTCCAGAGTCGCAGGCGCCAAGCCCAGCGTAGCGGGCGTGGTGCTCAACTACAACGGGCGCGACGTCACCCTCGACACCCTCGCCTCGCTCGCCGGCCTCGACTACTCCCCCTTCGACCTGCTGGTCGTCGACAACGGATCGACCGACGAATCCTACGAAACGATCCGCGCGGCGTACCCCGAGGTCCGGCAGATCCGGGTCACAACCAACCGCGGAATCTCGTGGGGGCTCGATCACGGCATCCAGGACGCGCTCGAGCGCGGCGCCGACTACGTGCTGCTGATGAACAACGACATCGAGGTCGACGCTTCGATGCTCGATGAGATGGTGGCGGTCGCCGAGCGCGAGGAGAGGGTCGGCTGCGTCGGCCCGAAGTCGTACTACTGGAGCGATCGCGAGCGGCTGTGGTCGACCGGCGGGATCCTGCGCCTGCGCGAGTCGCTGACCCGCGAACGCGGCGACGGCGAGCTCGACCGCGGGCAGTACGACCGCGACGAGGTGGTGCCGTACGTCAACGGCTGCGCGATGCTGGTGCCGCGCGAAGCCTTCGAGCGCGCCGGCTACTGGGACCCCTGCTACTACCTCGGCCTCGAGGACGCCGACTTCTGCGTGCGGCTTAAGGCGCTGGGCTACCGCTGCTGGTACGCGCACCGCGCCCGGCTCTGGCACCGGATCAGCCACTCGATCGGCGTCTACAAGCCGACCCGCACCTTCCACACCGCGCGCAGCGCTGCGATCTTCCTGCGCAAGCACTGCACGCGGCTCGAGCGGCTGCGCGCCACGCTCTGGCTGCTGGTCGCGGTGCCGTTCGCGGCCCTGCGCGAGCTGCCGCGCGGCAACCAGGCCGCCGCGTTCCAGAAGCTGCGGGGCTTCCGCGAGGGGATGCGGATTCCTCTCGAGCCGATCCCGGAGCGGTTCGACGACCTGATCGAGGAGCCGGAGCCCGGCCGCCGCGGCGAGCCCGCCTCGCCGGCGGAGGCGCGCTGATGGGCGTTGCGCGGGGCAGCGCGCGCCTGTTGATGCGCGAGGCGAAGCAGCGGCCGTTCGGGGGGAGGCTACTGCAGCTCGGGCGCTCGAGCGTCTACTTCACCGGACCCGAGCTCGAGGACTGGGCCCACCTCGACGACTTCCGGCTGGCTCCGGTCGACGAGCCCGAGCTCTCCCACGATCCCCGGCTCGCGGCGGCCGGCTGCCTGGGAGACCGCACCTTCTTCCAGCGGCTCGGCTTCGATCGGGTCGAGTCCTGCGACATCGCCGACTGGGAGGGCGCCGAGCACGTCTTCGACCTCAACGGCGAGGTCCCGCCGGAGCTCGAGGGGCGATTCGACGCGGTGTTCGAGACCGGCACGATCGTCCAGATCTTCGATCTGCCCCAGGTGCTCCGCAACCTCTGGAAGTTGCTGGCGCCGGGCGGGCGCGTCATCCACTGCGCGGTCCCGTCGAACAACCACATGGACCTCGGCTTCTACATGCTCTGCCCGACCTTCTTCTCCGACTTCTACTCGGCGAACGGCTGGCGCATCGACAGCCACCTGCTCTGCGAGTACTTCGCCTACTGGCATCGCGGCCGGCTCTACTCCGACCGCTGGCGCATCTACCAGTATCGCCCCGGAATGCTCGATCCACTCAGCTACGGCCGCTACGGAGCAGCCCAGGCGGCGACCTTCCTGGTCGCCACCAAGATCGAAGGCGCCACCGGCGACGTCGTCCCCCAGCTCGGACAGTACCGCCAGACCTGGGAGGAGTACGCCGCCAGGGAGCCGGGCGAGCGCAGCAGCGCCGGCCTCAAGGAGGCCGATGCACGCGCGCGGGGGCTGGTCGAGCGCGTCGACGACCTCGCCGGCGGCGGCCAGCGCTCCCGCCTCCCAGTCCTGCTCAAGCGGCTGGGAGAAACCGTCAGACGGCGCCTGCTCAAGCGCAAGATGCCGAGACCGATCGCCCGTCTCTAGGGTCCTGGCACCAGGACACGACTTTGGACCGCCGCCTGCCGCAAGCAGGCAAGCACTTCCGGCCGGCCGCCCAGCAAATCGGTGGCTAGAGGAGCCGGTTCGAGTCACCGCAGGGTGCGCAGCACCCGTCGCTCGGTTCTACGGCTGTCCGCGGCGACGCGCCGGAGGCGGCTTGGAGCCGCGAGAAATCGCTAGCCGGAGATCTGCTATAGCGCGCGCAGCGCGCCCAGCAGATCGGAGGCTAGTGGACTGTAACGGTTGAATGGTTAGTGGTGACCGGCTTGATGCGCTTGCCAGGATCGTTGTGCCTCCACTTGATCGGCTTGGCGCGCCTGTTGTACTGGTCGATGTACTTGGCGATGCGCTTTGCGAGGTCGGCGAC
>DATKBT010000002.1:0-45503 GCA_035546295.1 Thermoanaerobaculia bacterium
GGTCGACTAGGCCAACGGGTGGACCACCACGAGCCCGCTAGCCGATCACTCGTGCGCCGCAAGCCCGCAAGCGGGCGCGGCTGGGTCGACCAGGCCATAGCCGTTTCTCTGGGCGAGCGCAGCGGCTTGATCGAACTTTGACCGTTTTGTGAGCCTTGGTCTCGCGCTTGCGCGAGGCCAATGACCGCCGCCTGCCGCAGGCAGGCAAGAACTTCCCGCTGGCCTAGTCGACCTAGCGCACCTCGGCGACGACGAGCTGTGGGCCGCCGGCCGCCAGCGCCCCGCCGAGCGCCGCGTGGAGATCCTCGGCGGTCTTCGCCGGCCGAGTCTCGACTCCGAACGCCTTTCCCAGCGCGTGCCAGTCGACGGCCGGACGCGAGAGGTCGGTGAGTGCCAGGCTCTGGGGGCCTGGCTGGGAGACGCCGGCTCGCTGCAGCTCGATCTGGAGGATGCGATAAGCGTCGTTGGCGAAGACGACGGTGACCACGTCGAGGCCCTCGCGCGCCATGGTCCACAGCGCCTGGTTGGTGTAGAGCCCGCTGCCGTCGCCCTCGAGCACGACGACCTTGCGCTCGGGGCAGGCGATCGCGGCGCCGACTCCGCAGGGCATGCCCCAGCCGATGGCGCCCCCGGTGAGGGTCAGATAGGTGTGGGCCGGGGCGTTGCGCGCCACCGGATAGAAGGCTCCCGCCGCGGTCACCCCCTCGTCGACCACGATGGCGTTCTCGGGCATCGCGGCGACGATGGCCTGCGCCACACCGGCGGGGTCGAGCCCGCCGCGCGGAGCTGCCACCGGCGTGAGCTCCCGCGCCGAGCCGGTCTCCGGCGCCTCGAGCGCGTCGGCCAGGGCGCCGAGCGCCCGCTCGGCGTTCTCGTCGCGCCCGGCGAGGACCTCGAGCTCGACGGCCTCGGGGGTCAGCCGGCTGGGGCCGTCGCGATAGCCGAAGAAGGCGACGGGCTCGCGGGCGCCGACCAGCACGAGACGATGAATGCCGTCCAGGAACGACACCGCCTGCTCCGGGAAGTAGGGGAGGCGCTCCAGCGCCGGCAGATCAGGGCCGCGCTCGAGACGCGCGGGGAAGGTCTCGCAGACCAGGCGCGCGCCGGTGGCCCGCGCGATCCGAGCCGCCGCTCGCAGTCCGCTCTCGCGCAGAGCGCGAGCGCCGAGCAGCAGCATCGTGGGGGCCTCGCCCCCTGTGCGCAAGAGGCCCGCGATCCGCTCCACGGTGTCGTCGGCGACGTGGGCTCCGGCGCCGGATCCCGCGTGCTCGATCCGCTCCGGCGCCTCGTCCCACTGGACGTCAGCCGGCACCACCAGGGTCGCGATCCGGCCGGCGTGACGGCGGCAGGCGACCAG
The DNA here is from genome assembly GCA_035546295.1 of Thermoanaerobaculia bacterium. GTDB lineage: Bacteria > Acidobacteriota > Thermoanaerobaculia > Multivoradales > Multivoraceae > DATKBT01. Next base: position 1,358 of record DATKBT010000002.1, read on the forward strand.
GGCGTCGGCGACGTCGCGCGACAGATGGGCGGCCGAAGCGCAGGTGCGCTGCCAGGCCGACACCGGCGCCGCCAGCATCTCGACGTCGGTGTTGAGCGGCGGATCGTAGTTGCGCTGCCAGGTGGCGTGGTGTCCGATCAGGTTGAGGATGGGAGTCTGCGCGCGCCGAGCGTTGTGGAGGTTGGCGATGCCGTTGGCGAAGCCCGGCCCGAGGTGGAGCAGCGTCATCGCCGGCTTGTCGGCCATCCGGCCGTAGCCGTCGGCGGCGCCGGTGACGACGCCCTCGAAGAGCGCCAGGACGCCCCGCATGCCGGGCACCTCGTCGAGAGCGGCGACCAGGTGCATCTCGGTGGTGCCGGGGTTGGCGAAGCAGACCTCGAGCCCGTTCTCGATGGCGGTCCTGATCAGACTCTCGGCTCCGTTCATGGGTTCTCCTCGGCCACTTCCCGACCACCCTTCTCGAGAGAGCCTCTGGCGATCAGGCCGCCCGCCGGCGCGGTCCCCTTGCGCGGCCGCTCGGCGCCGTCGCCGATCGGCAGCGCGGTCGAGGACTTGATCTCGTTGAGCACGATCGAGGTGCGGATCTTGTCGACCCCCACGACCGGGGTCAGGCGCTCGACCAGGAAGGACTCGAGATCGTGGTGGTTGCGGGCGACGATCTTGAGCAGGTAGTCGAACTCGCCGGTCAGCATGTGGCACTCGAGCACCTCGGGCATCGAGCGCATCGCCTGCCGAAAGCCGTCGACCGCGTCCGGCTGGTGGTGGGCGAGCGTCACCTGCACGAAGCAGAGGAGATCGAGGTCGACGGCCTCCCGGTCGACCAGCGCGACCTGCCGCAGGAGCACGCCGCCGTCCTGGAGCTTGCGCAGCCGCTTCTGCAACCCCGGCGGTGACATGTCGAGACGGCGCGCGAGCTCGGCCACGGTGTGGCTCGCGTCCTGCTGCAGGATGCGCAGGATCTCACGATCCCTGTGATCGAGCTTCATGGGCGGATGCGCATGGTAGCAGAGGTGCCGCTGGTGTCGTTGCAACGCTGCGGCGACACGATTCGAAGGAATCGAAAGCCGAATTGGTGGAATCGGAAGCCTTTCTGCTATGATCGCGAGTCGATGGCAAGGCGCGCGATCTCGGCCTGGCCATGATCTCGAGATCGCGACGAAGTCCCCGGCGCCCGTCCCGAATGGACCACGAGCTTTGAGCGATGCGTCTCAGCGTCGAACAGCTCTGCCTCGAGCTACGACGGGTATCGCTGCGCCGGCCGATGCCAGCGGCTCATCGCGCCCGCTTCCGACATCCCCCACCGTTTGATCTCCAGGAGTCCCCGTGACCTTGCCGAGAGCCCGCACGCCTGGACCGAGCCCGGTCGGCCCGACCCCGGCCGGCCCGACCCCGGCCGCTCGGGAGCAGGTCGTCGAGAAATCGGTCGCCGAGAACCGGGCCGCCGAGAACCCGGCCGATCTCGAGGCCTGCCTCGCCGGCTGGATCCGCCGGCGCGAGCGCTCGCTGCTCCGAGAGATGGTGACCGTGGTCTCCAGGCCCGGCATCCTCTCGCTCGCCGGCGGTCTTCCGGCCGCCGAGGCGTTTCCGAGCGCCGAGTACGCTCGGGCGGTCTCGGAGGTCCTGGCCGAGAACCCGCGCGCCCTGCAGTACTCGCCCGCCCACGAGCGCCTGAAGGAGCAGATCGTCGAGCTGATGGCCTGGCGCGGTGTCGACTGCGCCACCGAGCAGGTGGTGATCACCACCGGCGCCCAGCAGGGGATCGACGTCTCGACGCGCCTCCTGCTCGGCCACGGCGGCCGCGTCGCCTACGAGGAGTTCGCCTACACCGGGATCCACCAGGCGACCGCGCTCTTCGAGCCTCAGGTGCTCACGCTCCCGTCCCACCTCGAGCACGGAATGGACGTCGAGACCCTGGCCGGGGCCCTGGACCGGGGCGTTCGCCCGAGTTTGCTCTACGTGATCCCCGACGGTCACAACCCGCTCGGCGTGAGCCTGGCGCCGGCCCGGCGATCCCGACTGGTGGCGCTGGCGCGCGAGCACGGCCTGCCGATCGTCGAGGACGACCCGTACGGCCTGCTCGGGCTCGACGGCGACGGGTTCGCGCCGCCGCTGCGCGCGCTCGACGACGAGTGGGTGATCTACCTCGGCTCGTTCTCGAAGATCCTGGCTCCCGGATTGCGCCTGGGTTGGATGATCGTGCCCGCGCGGCTGGCGACGCGGGTGTCGGTGGTCAAGGAGGCCGGCGACCTCGAGAGCTCGTCGCTGACTCAGCGGGCGGTCTCGCGCCTTCTCGACAGCGGCTTCCTGCCCGACCACGTCGCGCGTCTGCGCGCCATCTACCGGCGCCGCCGTGACGCTCTGCTCGAGGCGCTCGACCGCCACCTGCCGTCCGGAGCCCGCTGGACCCGGCCGGGCGGGGGCATGTTCGTGTGGGTCGAGCTCGACTCGCACATCGACCAGGAGATCGACACGGTGGCGGCGCTGCGTCGGTGCGTGGAGGAGGCCGGGGTCGCCTTCATCCCCGGCGCCGCCTTCACCCAGGACCCGACCCGCGGCCGCGGCGCCCTGCGCCTCAGCTTCTCGACGCTGGAGCCGGACGACATCGAACGCGCGGTCGCCACCTTGGCGAGATTTCTCCGATGAACGAATCGGCTTGCCGAACGAAGCCAACGCTCCTCGAGGGCGCGCACAAAGCCTCGCGGCACACACGACAAGGTACGACAGCGGCCGAGAGGCCGATGAGGAACGGACACATGAGCCCCAAACCCGTCAACACCCGCCGCAGCACCCGGCCGGTCGAGCGCCGCGCCGACCGCCTGCCGCTCGTCCGGCGTCACGCCAGCCGCTTGATCGCGGCACAACCGCTGGCGCCGACCTTCGCTCGGCTCGGACGCCGCCGTCAGGCGAACGGTTGAGCCCGCGGGCGCAGCGAAAACGAACCCACCCGCGGATTCCCAGGAGCATCTGATGGACGACTTCTGCCCGATCATCGGTTTCGACCACCTCGAGTTCTACGTTGGCAACGCCAAGCAGGCGTCGCTCTTCTACCAGCACGGCTTCGGGTTCACGCCGACCGCCTACAGCGGCCTGGAGACCGGTGAGCGTGACCTGGCGTCGCACGTCCTCCAGCAGGGGAAGATCCGGCTGGTGCTCACCGCCGCCCTCCATCCCGATCACCGCGTCGCGCGGCACGTGTTGCAGCACGGCGACGGCGTCGGCGTGATCGCGCTGACCGTGCCCGATGCCAAGAGGGCCTTCGAGGAGACCACCAGGCGCGGGGCGAAGAGCGCGATCGAGCCGACCGAGTCGGACGACAAGGAGGGCGTCTTCCGGTTCTCGGCGGTCCACGCCTACGGCGACACGCTGCTCAAGTTCGTCGAGCGCCGCGAGTACGGCGGCGCCTTCGCCCCAGGGTTCACCAGGCGGGCGGAGCTCAACGGCGGCGGGGTGGGGCTGCGCATCATCGACCACGTGGTGGGCAACGTCGAGCTCGGACGCATGAACGAGTGGGTGGACTTCTTCGCTCGTGCGCTCGGCTTCAGCCAGCTCCTGCACTTCGACGACAAGCAGATCTCGACCGAGTACTCGGCGCTGATGTCGAAGGTGATGCAGGACGGCACCGGCAAGGTGAAGTTCCCGATCAACGAGCCGGCCGCCGGCCGCAGGAAGTCCCAGATCGAGGAGTACCTCGAGTACTACAACGGGCCCGGCGTCCAGCACATCGCCTGCTCGACCGACGACATCATCGGCACCGTCACCCAGATGCGCGAGAACGGCATCGAGTTCCTGACCGTGCCGACGACGTACTACGAGGAGCTCGAGGGACGGGTCGGCAAGATCGACGAGCCGCTCGACAGGCTCGCCGAGCTCGGCATCCTCGCCGATCGCGACGACGACGGTTACCTGCTCCAGATCTTCACCAAGCCGGTGGAGGACCGCCCCACGGTCTTCTACGAGGTGATCGAGCGCCACGGCGCTCGGGGCTTCGGCGAGGGCAACTTCAAGTCGCTGTTCGAGGCGATCGAGCGCGAGCAGGCGATCCGTGGCAACCTGTGATGACTCGCGAGCGTCCGTTGCCCCGGCAACTTCAAGTCGCTGTTCGAGGCGATCGAGCGCGAGCAGGCGATCCGTGGCAACCTGTGAGCCGGACCGTCCGCATCCAGCGGGGCGGCTCCTGAGCGCGGCAGAGGAAACGAGGGCGTAGATGACCTACTACATGAAGCTCGGCGAAGTGCCCCACAAGCGCCACACCCAGTTCCGCAAAGAGGACGGCTCGCTCCACCACGAGGAGGTGATGGGCATCCACGGCTTCTCGGGAATCCAGTCGATCCTCTACCATCTCCGCCCGCCGACCCGGGTGCGCGAGATCGAGACCTACCGCACGAAGGACGCGCTGCTGCCGGACTTCGAGGACGGCGGCCCGCTGCGGCACCGTCACCTGCGCACGGCGCAGGTCGAGGCCGGCGGCGACGCCGTCGACGGCCGGGTGGCGCTGATGGGCAACAGCGACGTGGTGATCTCGGTGGTGCGGCCGACCGAGGCGATGGGCTACTGGTACCGCTTCGCCCACGGCGACGAGATGATCTTCGTGCACGACGGCACTGGGCTGTTCGAGTCGCAGTACGGCCAGATCCACTATCGGCCCGGCGACTACCTGGTGATCCCCACCGGCGTCCTGTGGCGCATCGTGCCCGACCCGGAGGTCGACCAGCGCTTCCTGGTCGCCGAGGCCCACGGCCACGTCGAGCCCCCCAAGCGCTACTTGAACCGGTACGGACAGTTCCTCGAGCACTCCCCCTACTGCGAGCGCGACATTCGCGGCCCCGAGACCCTGGTGACCTTCGACGAGGAGGGGGAGTTCGAGGTGCGGGTCAAGGCGCGAGGCTCGATCACGCGCTACCACTACCAGCACCACCCGCTCGACGTCGTCGGCTGGGACGGCCACCTGTGGCCGTTCGCCTTCAACATCGAGGACTTCGAGCCGATCACGGGGAGGGTCCACCAGCCGCCGCCCGTGCACCAGACCTTCGACGGTCCGGGCTTCGTCGTCTGCTCGTTCGTTCCGCGGCTCTTCGACTACCACCCGGATGCGATCCCGGCTCCCTACAACCACTCGAACGTCGACTCCGACGAGGTCCTCTACTACGTGGAGGGCGACTTCATGTCGCGCAAGGGGATCGAGCGGGCCTCGATCACGGTCCATCCCAACGGCATTCCGCATGGACCCCACCCCGGGACCTACGAGGGCTCGATCGGCAAGCAGAAGACCGAGGAGCTGGCGGTGATGATCGATACCTTCCGCCCGCTCCGCCTCACCGAGGAGGCCGGCGAGCTCGAGGACGCCGCCTACGCCACGAGCTGGGCGACCGCCTGAGCCGTCCGCGTCACATCACCGACACGTCACGAAGACCACCGCCAGACCCTCGACTCCAGGAGCACCAAGAATGGCTCAAGCAACCCAGGTCGCCGATCTCACCACGACCCGCGCTCCCTTCATCGAGGACGCCAAGAATCGGGGTCAGCTGTTCATCAGCCAACCCTACGAGCAGTACAGTGAGGCCAACCAGGAGACCTGGCGACGGCTCTACGATGCCCTCGAGCCCAAGTGGCGCCGGTTCGCCCATCCGCACTTCCTGCGTGGCCTCGACCGCCTCGCGCTCGATCCGCGGAGCATCCCGCGTCTCGACGACGTCAACGCTTTCCTGGCTCCGCTCTCGGGCTTCCAGTCGAAGGCGGTGAGCGGCTACGTCCCCACCTACCTGTTCTTCGACTGTCTGCGCCGGCGCGAGTTTCCGACCACGATCACCATCCGCGACGGTTCGAGCCTCGACTACCTGCCGGAGCCCGACATCTTCCACGATCTCGCCGGCCACGTGCCGATGCACACCGACCGGCGCTTCTCCGACGTCCTGGTGCGCTTCGGCGAGGTCGCCGCGAGCGCCGCCCGGCAGGTGCAGCGGATCGACGACGAGGCGCGCCAGCTGAGGACGGTCGAGAGCGTGATCAAGGCGATGGCCCGGTTCTTCTGGTTCACGGTCGAGTTCGGTCTGATGCGGCGTCCGGCCGGCGACGGCGCCGACGGGGCGGAGGCTTCGTCGGAGCTGTGCGTCTACGGGTCGGGACTGCTGTCCTCGGCCGAGGAGATCGAATCCTCGATCACGTCTCCCGACGTCCAGCGCTACCCCTTCCAGCTCGAGTGGGTGGTCAACCAGTACTTCGAGATCCACCACCTCCAGCCCCTGTTGTTCGTGATCGAGGACTTCGACCACCTGTTCGAGGAGGTCGGCCGGCTCGAGGAGTGGGTGCTCGAGGGGAAGCTCGACAGCGTGGCCCCAGGCGAACCGCTGGTCAACGAGGACGACCTGCGCTCCTTCCTCACCGCCTCGCACTGAGTCGGCCCATGGTCCTGGCACTGCATCAGACCGACGCGGCGCGAGCGACTCTGCGCTCCCTGTTCGACTACGCCGGGCTCTTTCCCCCGGCCGCCTGCACGATCGAGCAGGCCTGCGGCGCCTACGATCGCGCCCGGCGCAGCCCGGTCGAGTGGATGCTCGGCAGCTTCGTGCTCCCGCTGAACCGGGTCGACGAGCTGATCGCCGAGCGCGAGCGCTCCGGCGACGGCGCGACCTGGCCGGTTTCGGTGCTCCTCGGCGCCGCCGACGAGGATGCGGTGGCGCGGCTCGGCGCGGCGCGCGAGCGCTGGCGCGGCCGGCTGACGCTGGGCGCGCTCGAGGTCGCGCCACTGCCGCCGGCCGACATCGTCGGCACGGCGCGCCGGCTCCCGAGCGACGTCCAGGTCTTCTTCGAGAGCCCGATCGACTCCGAGCTCGACGCGCGGCTCGATGCGATGGCGACCGCCGGGGCCTGCGCCAAGGTGCGGACGGGGGGCGTGGCGGTCGACGCATTCCCGCCGGTCGAGGCGGTGGCGCGTTTCCTCTGCGGCTGCCGGGATCGCGGGCTCCCGTTCAAGGCCACGGCGGGGCTGCACCATGCGCTGCGTGGGACGCAGAGCGTGACCTACGAGGACGACAGCCCGCGCACGGTGACGCACGGTTTCCTGAACGTGGCGCTCGCCGCCATGCTGCTCAGCACCGGGCGGATCGACGACGAGGACGTTCCGGAGCTCCTCGCCGAGGAGAGCTTCGAGGCGTTCGAGCTGGGGTCGCGAACCGTCGGGTGGCGGGATCAGCGCCTGACCCTCGACGAGATCGAGCGCTCTCGTCGCTCATTCTTCTGCTCGATCGGCTCCTGCTCGTTCGAGGAGCCTGTCGGCGACTTGACCGCGCTGAGGGTGCTCGAAGCTGCTGCGCAGGGTGTCGGCGGTTCGCGGCTGATGTCGAGCAGGTGAGGGGAGGGCCGTTGAGCAGCAGGAGCCTCGATCGGACCCACGATCCAGCGCGCCGGAGCTGGGTGGAGTCCGCCAACCGGGCGGGCTGCGACTTTCCCATCCAGAACCTGCCCTACGGCGTGTTCAGCGAGCACGGCCGGTCGCAGAGCCGCATCGGCGCGGCGATCGGCGACCGGGTGCTCGATCTCACGGGCGTCGCCGAACGCGGCCTTCTCGACGGCCTCGAGCCGGAGCTGCGGGAGGCCGCGGCGGCAGACTCGCTGAACGCGCTGATGGCTCTCGACCGGAGGCGCTGGCGGGCGCTGCGCTCGCGGCTGGTCGAGCTGCTGTCCGCCGAGGGTGCTCGGCTCCCGGAGACCGCCGGCGACCGGCCGCCTCGTGAGCGCGTCGCCGAGTGCCTGCTGCCGGCGTCGCAGGTCGAGACGAAGCTGCCCGCTCGCGTCGGCGACTACACCGACTTCTACGCCTCGATCGACCATGCGACCAACGTCGGTTCTCTGTTCCGGCCCGACAACCCACTGCTGCCCAACTACAAGTGGCTGCCGATCGGCTATCACGGGCGTGCGTCGTCGCTGGTGGTGAGCGGGACCCCGGTGCGCCGGCCCAGCGGCCAGCGCAAACCGGCGGATGCCGGCGAGCCGAGCTTCGGCCCCTGCCGAATGCTCGACTACGAGCTCGAGGTCGGGTTCTTCGTCGGCGGCGCCGGCAATGCGCTCGGCGAGCGGGTGCCGATCGAGCAGGCGGAGGAGCGGATCTTCGGGCTCTGCCTGGTCAACGACTGGTCGGCGCGCGACCTGCAGGCGTGGGAGTACCAGCCGCTCGGTCCCTTCCTCGCCAAGAGCTTCGCGACCTCGCTCTCCCCCTGGGTGGTGACCCTCGACGCGCTCGCGCCCTTTCGCTGCCCGGCCTTCGAGCGGGCGCCGGAAGACCCTGGCCCGCTCGACTACCTCGCCGAGCCCGAGCGCGCGAGCGCCGGGATCGACATCACCGTCGAGGTGGCGCTGGCGACCGAGAGGGCGCGGGCCGGAGGCGGCGATCCGTTCCCGCTGAGCCGGGCGAGCTTCGCCGGCATGTACTGGACGATCGGCCAGATGCTGGCCCACCACGCCTCCAACGGCTGTCCGCTGGTCGCCGGCGACCTGATGGCGAGCGGAACTGTCTCGGGTCCCGAGCCCGGAACTCTCGGCAGCCTGCTCGAGATCACGCGACGCGGGCAGGAGCCCCTCGAGCTCCCCGACGGGGAGACGCGCGGGCTGCTCGAGGACGGCGACGAGGTCGTGCTGCGCGGGCGCTGCGAGCGGGAAGGCGCCGTGACGATCGGCTTCGGCCAGTGCCGCGGCGTCGTCGTCGCGGCCTCGTAGCAGGATGCGGAGATCGAGTCTTCAGACAGCCTCCTGGGCTGCCCGATCGCTCCTGGACGAAGAGGCGGAGAGAGAGCATGCAGATCAGAGGACGGAAGACGACCCTGCAGATCCTCGTCGCGCTCGCGTGCGTCTCGCTCGGCTCGCCCGATGCCGGAGGCGCTCAACGGCTCTCGCGCAGTCAACTCGAGCAGATGGCGGACGCCGAGGCCCGCCGCGCCGTGCCGATGCTCCGCGAGTTCTTGGCGATCCCCAGCGATGCGCACTTCCCCGAGCAGCTCGCCCGCAACCGAGTCTGGGTCGCAGACGCCTTCGCCAAGCGGGGTTTCGAGGTCGCCGAGCTCGAGACCGCCGGCGCGCCGCTGCTCCTCGCCGAACGGCGCGTCGCCCAGCCGGAGCGCCGGGTGCTCGTCTACCTCCAGGTCGATGGCCAGCCGGTCGATCCGGCGCGGTGGGTGCTCGCGCCGCCGCACCAGCCGACCCTCGCCCAGCCCATCGGCGATCCGGAGTCTGGGTTTGGGTGGGGAGAGATCCCATGGTCGAGCCTGGACGGCGTGTGGAATCCGGAGTGGCGAATCTTCGCCCGCTCGGCCTCGGACGCCAAAGGTCCGATCGCGATGCTGCTCGCCGCGCTCGACGCCCTGGCGCACGCCGAGCGGGAGCCGAGCTACGACCTGGCGCTGGTGCTCGACTTCGAGGAGGAGCTGGGCAGCCCCCACCTCCCCGAAGCCGTCGAGCGGTATCGCGAGGCGCTGGCGGCCGACCTGCTGGTCATCCTCGACGGCCCGCGTCACCCTTCGAATCGCCCGACCCTCACCTTCGGAGCGCGCGGAATCGCCACCGTCACGCTCGAAGTCTTCGGCCCGCGCGTGCCCCAGCACTCCGGCCACTACGGCAACTGGGTGCCGAATCCCGCGCAGCGGCTGGCCCGGCTGCTGGCTTCGATGAAGGGGGACGACGGCCGGGTTCACATCCCGGGGTTCTACGACGGCGTCGAGCTCGACGGGGCGACCCGCGAGATCCTGCGCGCCGTCCCCGACGACGAGCCCGCGATCCGGGAGGCTCTCGGCATCGCCCGCGCGGATGCGGTGGGAGCCAGCCTGCAGGAGGCGATCCAGTACCCCTCCCTCAACGTTCGCGGCCTGTCCTCGGCCTGGGTGGGCGACGAGGTGCGGACCGTGGTCCCCGCGAGCGCGATCGCCGAGATCGATCTTCGTCTGGTGCCCGAGACCCCCGGCGAACGCCAGGTCGAGCTCGTTCGCGAATGGGTGCGGGCGCAGGGGTACCACCTGGTCGCGGGCCGCGATCCGACCGACGAGGAGCGGCGACGCCACGACAGGATCGCGCGCTTCGACGCCGAGGTCTCCTACGGCGCCTTCCGGACCCCGTACGAGTCGCTGGTCGGCCGCTGGCTGTCGCGCGCCCTGAGGCGGGCGTTCGGCGAGGCGCCGATCCGGATCCGGATGGGCGGCGGCTCGATCCCGATCGCACCGTTCGTCGTGACGCTGGGCGTTCCAGCCGTCATCGTTCCGACGGTCAACGCCGACAACAACCAACACAGCCCCAACGAGAATCTGCGGCTCGGCAACTGGACCGAGGGGATCCGGACCTTCCTGTCGATCCTCGACCAGCCGATCGTGGAGCCGTAACGGCCAAGCCTCCGAAAGCGTCTCAGGTCGCCGAGACGGGGGGCCGGCGATCCCTCCACGGGCGAGCCTCCTCGAGCTCGTAGGCGAGTTCGAAGAGCGTCCGCTCGCCGCCGCGCGCGGCCGCGATCTGGACGCCCACCGGCAGCCCGCTCTCGGTCCAGTGCAGGGGCATCGACATCGCCGGCGTGCCGACGGCGTTGTGGATCGGCGTGTAGCCGACCACGTCGATGACGCGGGGCAGCAGTGTGTCGAAGTCGACGGTGGGATCGTGGTCGCCGATCCGGAACGGCGGCGTGCGCAGGGTGGGAGAGAGCAGCAGATCGTGGCTCTCGAACAGACCGTCGACGGCTCGCGCGACCTCGGAGAACACCTGCAGCGCGGTCAGCACGCACTGTTCGACCCCGCGGCTGTTGGCGAGCTCGGCGAGCCCGAGCGTCCAGGGCTCGAGGTAGCTCTCTGGGCTCGCCTCCGGCCCCAGCAGCTCCGGAACCGAGTCGACGATCTGCGCTGCGCCGCCGGCCCAGAAGCCGATGAAGGCGTCGATGAAGGCCGGCCCGTCGAAGGGGGGCTCGACGGTCTCGACCCGATGGCCGAGCTCCTCGCAGAGCCGCGCCGCCGCCAACGCTCCGGTCTCGACCTCCGGCTCGGGGGCGGTGCCTTCCAGCGAATGGAGGACGACGGCGATCCGCCGGCGCTCCTTCGACGGCCCGGTCACGAAGCCGACCGGAGGGAGCTCCGGGTTGTCGGAGCGCTCGACCGAGGCGAGGAAGGCCGCCGAGTCCCGTACGCTGCGGCTGACGCACAGGTTGGACGAGATCGCCAGGATCGCGCCGTCGCCGGCCGCCACGTTTCCGGCCTCGCGGGCGCGCGTCGGCTTGAGGCCGAACAGGCCGCAGTGGCTGGCCGGGATCCGGATCGAGCCACCGCCGTCGTTGGCGTGAGCGAGGGGCACCACCCCGGCGGCGACCGCCGCTGCCGAGCCCCCGCTCGAGCCGCCGGTGGTGTGCTCGAGGCTCCAGGGGTTTCTCGTCGGACCGTGGAGGACCGGCTCGGTGCTGTCGATCAGGCCGAACTCGGGGCTGTTGGTGATGCCCGCGATGATCATGCCGGTGCGCTGCATGGCGTCGACCAGCTCGTGGTTCTGCTCGTCGACGGGGCGCCCGAGTTGCTCGATGCGGCGGGCTTCGAGGCGCGAGCCGGAGGTGATGCGGGCGTCCTTGTACGGGATCAGGTTCTTGAGCAGGACCGGCACGCCGGAGAGAGGGCCAGTCCCCCGCGGACCCGCGGCCCGGACGCGCGCGATCTCGACGTCGAAGAGGTCGGGGAGGACGGCCGCGATCTGCGGGTTGACGGCATCGATCCGCCGCAGGGCGTCATCGAGCAGCTCGAGCGGGGTGACCTCACCCTTCCTCACGAGCTCGGCGAGGGCGACTCCGTCGAAGCCCGCGAGCTCGCTCCCGGCGGCGACCGCAGCCGCCTGCGGTCTCGGAGAACAGGCGCCGAGCCAGGCGAGCGCAGGACCGGACAGCGTCAGCCTGCTGGCGAGGCGCAGGAAATCTCGTCGGTTCGTTCTCACTCCAGCGACCTCTTTCTGGTTGACTGGGACCGGGAGGCTATCAGGGGGGCGGGCTGGACTCCGGATCCCGGACTCCGGCAGGCGCCGAGGTGCCGCCCAGTCGAGCGAGGAGAGGATCGACGATCCAATCAGCGGTTCGCTCGTAGCGGCCGACCCCCCGGAGCCATTCGAGCTCGAGAGCGGGCTGCTGGAGAGTCCCGACCGCCCTACAACCCGAGGATCCGCGGCAGCTCGTCCGTGAGCAGCGAGGCCGCCTCCTCGCGGGAGCTGCCCAGAGCGACGACGTCGAGCTTGCCGTGACGCTCGAGCGGCCCCACGTTGTAGAACAGGAGATCTCCTTCGCCGCTGCTGCGCTCGAACGCCCGATCTCCGGCACGCCGCAGCACTTCGCGAAACGACAGCCCGACGAGCGAGGGGTGGACCACGTCCATCGCCTGGTAGGGGCGGCGGCGGGGCGCGGGATCGTCGGGGTCGCGGTCCGCCGGGCGACCCAGAAGACGATCGACCAGGTGCATGGGCGTCGAGGTTCCTCCCCACCTGCCGTTGCATTCGGTGAAGCGGAGCACGTGATCGGCGGTCGGGTCGCCGAGGACCAGGTGGTCGAACGAGCACCGACCCACGTAGCCGAGCAGTTGGAGGGCGGAGGCGATCGCGGCGCCGCTCTCCGCGAGCTCGCGATGGACGGCCGCCGGCAGCGCTGAAGGGTGACTACCGGCGAAGACCTTCCCCGGCCCCACCAGGATCTGCTCGTAGATGCCGTCGAGCCGCGGCCGGTCCGCCCCTGCGAGCGGCGGCATCCCGAGCCCCAGGAGCCTGTCCGGGTCAGCGAGATCCGGTTCCATGGCTGCACCCGCGCGACGCGCCGCAGGAGCTTGGAGCTGGGCGGCATCAGCTCGGCCGGAAATGGGATCCAACGCCTCCGTGCCGAGCGGCGGGATCCACCACTGGGTCGAGGGCGAGAGATCGGTGTCCTCCCATGCCACCGCCTGGACCTCCTCCGAGTCCGACCACCGGGTCTCCTGGAGGAAGCGCTCGACCCGCTCGAGGGTCCCCTCGAAAGCTACCGCCCGCAGCTCGTCGGACGCGAACACGCGGTTTCCCATCGCCGACGCGCAACGCATCCGCTTGAGCGCCACTCGCGGTGCGCTCTCGGCGAGCTCGAGCAGGCCTCGCGCCAGCTCGCGCGGCTGCCTCGACCGGCGCTCCGGCGTCACCCAGTCGGCGCCGAGCACCGCGGTCACCAGGTCGCAGAACACGCCCTTGTCGTTGGCGATCCAGGTCACCGGAGGGGGCGAAGCCAGCACCTCGATGACCGCGCCCGACTCGCGGGCCAGCGCCGCGGCGAGCTCCCACACCGCCTCGATGCCCATGAACGGGTGCACCACCAGGGCGCCGTCGGTCGCCGCGCGTCGAGCCAGCGACTCGAGCACGGGTCGGCGGCGGCAGGCGGCCGCGAGCTCGAGCGGTCGCTCGCGCGCTTCGGCGAGGATCGCGGTCGTCGCTCCGAGGTCGAGCCGATCGCGGTAGTAGTCCTCCTCGCCGGGGCGCTGAGGAGTGGTGGTCACGAGCAGGTCGCCGCCGCGGGCGCGCAGGCGGGCCCGGTGCTGGTACTCGCTCACCCCCGAGATGCCCTCGAGAAACGGGATGCCCGAGACGTCGTCGAGCTGGAGCTGGGGAGTCGCCTCGTCGCCGCTCCAGCGGTGGGGATCGAACGGCTCGAGCCGGCGAGGAAGGTCCAGGCCCTCGGCCAGCCGGCGGGCGGCGTCGAGCACCCTCGGTGACTCGGGGCTCGGAGGTCTTGAGTTCAACGCGGGCTCGATGCGAGTCCGAAGGCGCGAGCGGAGGGCGGCGGCGGGAACCGGATTGTAGTCGCTACCGCGTGCGGGCTCCCAGGCGGCAGGCCCGACCAGGCCCGGCTGGCGGCGAATCCGATGGGGCGACTGCTAGTCTCTGGCCTGGTGATCGAGACCCTGGACCTGGCGCGCTCGCTGCTGGAGCTCCGGTTCGACGATCCGCAGGAGCTGCAGGCCTTCCTGGAGCGCGCGCGGATCGGCCGGTCGATCGTGCGTCTCGAGCAACGACTCGACGAGGGCGTCGAGATCGATCTGGTGCTGCAGTCCGACGGCACCCGCTGGGTGGTGCCCGCCCGTGTGCAGCAGGTGTTCCGCAGCGGCGCGGACCGCTTCGGAATCATGCTCGAGGTCCTCAGCTGGGACACCCAGCCGACGGTCGCGCTCTCTGCGAGCCAGACCGCGCCGCCAGCCGACGGGGAACCGGAGCCGCAGGCGGAGCCTGCCGCCGACGCCGCCGAGACCACCGGCACCTCGGTCCAGTTCGAGATCAGGGCGCTCAACCCGTCGCAGCGCGCGCTGCTGGCGACCAAGGCCAACCGAACCCAGCGCCAGATCCTGCTCCGCGAGAGCTCCCCACAGGTGCAGATGGCGCTGCTCAACAACCCGCACATCGAGCCCAAGGAGATTCTCGAGCTGGCCAAGAACAGCCAGACGGTGGCTCCGGTTCTCCAGCGGATCGCGGGCGAGCAACGCTACCTGCAGAGCCACGAGATCCGCGTCGCGCTGGTCAAGCACCCGAACACGCCGACCCCGCTCGCGTTGCGAATGATCGAGGGGATGCGCACCCAGGACCTCAGGGTGCTGGCCAAGGGGCAGGCGGTGCGCGAGGCCGTCCGGGGCGCGGCGTTGCGCGCCTACCTTCGCCGTCAGTGAGGATCACGAGGAGCGCGGGGAGCACGTTCGCCAGTCGAAGGCCCCGCCGAGCGCGGGAGAAGAGGAAGGAGAGAGCGATGTCACCGCCATCGAATCGACGGGAGTTCTTGAGGATGTCGGCGGGCGCGGCCGCGGGCCTGCGGCTGTCGGCAGCCGCCCCGGCGCTGGCCGGGGGCGCCTGCGCCGCCGGCGGCGAGGCGCCGGGAGGATCGGGCGAGGAGCCGGCCGCCGCCGGCGAGCCCGAGGCCACCGAGGGCACAGCGCCCCTGTTCCGGATCTCGCTGGCCCAGTGGTCGCTGCACCGAACGATGTTCGGCGAGCTGCCCGCACGCTGGTCCTCGTTCGGCGAAGCGCTGGCCAACGACCCAGACGCGGTGCTCCAGGGCAGCCTCGATCCGCTCGAGCTCGCGGCTACGGCTCGATCGTTCGGTATCGACGGGATCGAGTACGTCAACACGTTCTTCTTCGGCCATGCGCAGGACCGCGATTACCTGGCGGAGATGAAGCGACGGGCCGAGGGAGAGGGAGTCCAGAGCCTGCTGATCATGTGTGACGCCGAGGGGGACCTGGGAGATCCCGACGAAGCGGCGCGCGCGGATGCGATCGAGCGGCACGTCAAGTGGCTCGAGGCCGCCCAGTTCCTGGGCTGCCACTCGATCCGCGTCAACGCGCGCAGCCGGGGGGAGTTCGAAGAGCAGCAGAAGCTCGCCGCCGACGGGCTGCGCCGCTTGTGCGAGCGCGCGGAGCCCTTCGGCGTCAACGTCTTGGTGGAGAACCACGGAGAGCTGTCGAGCAACGGCCAGTGGCTCGCCGGCGTCATGGAGCTCGTTGATCACTCCCTGGTGGGGACCCTGCCCGACTTCGGCAACTTCCTGCTCACTCGCGAGCCCGAGACCTGGTACGACCGCTACCAGGGGGTCGAGGAGCTGATGCCGTATGCCAAGGCCGTGTCGGCCAAGAGCCACGTCTTCGGTGCGGACGGCGAGGAGCTGCGCACCGACTACGAGCGGATCATGAGGATCGTGCTCGACGCCGGCTACCGCGGCTGGGTGGGAATCGAGTACGAGGGGGACGAGCTGTCGGAAATGGAGGGGATCGAAAAGACGCGGGACCTGCTGATCCGCGTCCGCGAGAGGCTGGCGCCGTCGTACCTCCCGTAAGCGGCGCGACAGGGCGACTTCGATGCCCGAGCGGCGCCGACTTCCTTCGAGTCGGGCGCCCTGCGAGGCTCCCCCTGGGCGGCATGGGGGAAGAGAACAGCTACAGGTCGCCTCGAATGTGCTGGAAGCGCGGCCGAGGGTAGGGGTTCGTCGAGCCTCCCGATTCACGAGCGCGTCCGAGTCGTTCTGAAACTCGATCGAATGTCATCCCCCCTTTGGGCGATGGCGCGCCGATGCCGAACAGCTCGCGATGGCGGGCTCGGAGATCTCGAGCCCTCGAGAAGCGGAGATTCGGAGGCGGGCCACTCACGACGCTGCCGGGGCGAATCGCTCGAACAGCCGCTCGACCAGGAGCTGGAGCGGGAAGCGGTGCAGCTCGCCGGCCGCCGCGGTCCGCTCGCAGAACGTGGTGACGCTGCCGCGCGGGATCCCGGGCCCCCACAGCAGGACCGGCACCGGCTCCGGCCCGTGCCCGCCGGTGTCGGAGTGGGTGGCGTGGTCCGAGGCGACCGCGACGCGCAGGTCGCTGCGTCCCTCCAGGAAGCGCCCCAGCGCGCGATCGAGCTTCTCGATGAAGCGGAGCTTGTCGTCGGGGCGCCGGTCGTGGGCGGCGATGTCGGCGCCCTTCACGTGCAACACCACCAGGTCGCTGCGCTCGAGCGCCTCGGCGGCGGCCGCGAACTTGGCGTCGAGATCGGTGTCGAGGTTGGCCGTCATGCTGTCGTCGTGCAGGGTTTCCGCACCGAGCGCGCGGGCGATCCCGAGAACCGTGCGGTCGCCGCTGACGCAGGCGAGCCGGAAGCTCGCGCCTCCGACCGCGAGGGGCTCGAGGGTGTGGACGCGCCCGGCGCCGCGGGTGAGCACGCAGTTGGCGGGCGGGCGTCCTTCGCGCATACGGCGCAGGTTGAGCGGATGGCGCCGCAGGATCTTGCGCGCCTCGGCCTCGAAGGCGGCCAGGATCCTGGCGGTGCGGACTGCGCGCGCATCCGATGGATCCCGCGCCTTGGGCGGCAGCGGCGGCGCCGGTGGAGCGGTCTCGCCGGGATCGCTCCCCTCGATCTCCGAGGAGAGGCGGTCCCCCTCCAGGACGATCGCGACGCGGTGCTCGGTGCCGGCGTGGACGCGGATCGTGACGTCGGGCTCCTCGGCGATCGCGAGCCGGTCGAGCGCCTCGGCGAGCTCGGCGGATTCGGCGCGGATCCGGCCCGCGCGCCGATCGGTGACGAAGCCGCGTTCGTCGAGCGTCGCGAAGTTGCCGCGGAGCGCGATCGCCTCCGGAGAGAGCTCGAGGCCGGCCCCGAGCGCTTCGATCGGTCCGCGCTTCATGGCGAGCGGCGGCTGACCGAACAGCGCCAGGTTCCCCGACGCGGTGTCGGGCACGACGTTGGGCGCCACCGGATCGGCGATCCCGACCCTTCCCTCCGCCGCCAGCCGATCGAGGGTCGGAGTGGTCGCCGCTTCGAGCGGGGTGCGGCCGGCGAGCGCTCGGAGGGGACGGTCGGGGAGACCGTCGACGACCAGCAGGAGCCCCTTCGCCGGGAGCTCGACCGGCGCGCTCTCGGGGGCGGCGAGCCAGGGCAGCCGTTGCTCGAGCAGATCCGTGATCAGCCTCGCCGCCCGCGGCGCCGTGCGCTCGCGCTCGGTGGTGTCGAGCAGGGGGATCTCCTGCTCCTCGGCTCGATCGAGCAGCAGGTCCTGCTGGTGGCGGATCGCCCGGAAGTGCTCGAGGTAGCGGGAGGCGCGCCGGCCGACCAGCCCCGCCCTCGACAGCAGATGGCTGCGGTGCGCCTCTTCGTCGAGCGTGGTGACCATCAGCATGAGTTGGTACGCGGCGCCCGAGAGGTCGGTGAACGGGACGAGGGGGGGCAGCAGGTGCACGCCCTCGACCAGGACGCTGGTGTTCTCGGCGATCGAGCGTTCAACGACCGCGCGCACCCCGACGCAAACTCGGGTCGCCTGCTCGTCGAACGCCGAGATCAGGGCCGCTCGCTCGTTCACGTCGCCGTGCGCCTCGGCGCCGAGCTCGAAGCTCGATCGGTGGAGCGCCGGCAGCATCGCCGGCGAGAACGCCATGCGCATGACCTGGCGGATGGTGTCGGTCGAGTTGATCCGGTAGATGCGCAGCAGCGGGGCGAGCTCGAGCGACAGCGTCGACTTGCCGGTGCCGCTGGCGCCGCCCAGGAACACGACCAGCGGCCGGGGGAGCTCGCGCAGGCTTCGGATCAGGCGGTAGCGTCCGCCGATCTCGCGCCCCTCGGCGCGGTCGAGGATCTCGGCGACGCGGCGGGCGAGCTCGCGGCTGTCGATGCTGTCCGTACCCTCCTCCAGCAGCGCGCGCTGGATGTCGAGCACGCGACGATAGGCGCGGTCGAGATCGAGCCCGGCGGCGTACAGGCTCTGGGCCAGGAGCCCGCGGGAGAAGGGCTGGGACTGTCCGTCGTAGGCGACCTTGAGGCGCGGCGGCGCGTCGGGACGCGCGTAGTCCGGACCATAGGTCTCCTCGAGCCGCTGGTCGACGATGTCGCCGAGCTCTGCGCTGGTGATCTCGCCACGCTCGCCGAGCTCGTCGCGCAGCGCCCGGGCGAGCGCGTAGGCCTCGGCGAAGGGGACGCCGCGCTGCATCAGGTCGTGGGTGACCATGCCGCGCAGGAAGGGCTGCCGCTCGCCGTCGGCGCCGACCACGTGGAGGGAGGGCCGGTGGGGCTTGGCGTCGGGTCGGGTCACCGGGTCACGCGGACTCGTCGCCGTGGCGGATGCGGTCGTAGGGCTGGCTCACGGTGGAGCAGATGTTGCTCAGGTGCGAGCCGACCCTGCGCAGGATGCGCGCGGCGTCCGAGTACACCACGGCCATGTCGGCCGAGAGCTCGCTGGCCGCGATGTCGGCCACCAGCCCCACCATCTCCGCCTTGAGCTGGACCGCCTCGGAGATCACGGCGGTTGCGCCTTGGACGTCATCGGTACGAAACGCCGCTGCGGTCTCGGCGAACAGCGGCCGCAAGCGCTGGTGCGCGGCGCGCAGACGGTCCCGGAACGGACCCTCTCGGGGTGAGCGCGCGAGCGCCACCAGCTCGGAGAGCCCGCGGGCGAAATCACCGATCCGCTCAGCGTCTTGCACGATGCTGACCAGCACCAGGCTCGCCACCAGGTCCTGTCGGGGCTGGACCGCCAGATGCTGGAGCACCGCGCGTCGAACCAACCGCTCGCCCTGGTCGACCTCGTCGTCGAGCTGGTCGAGATCGATGTCGATCTGCTCGTTGTCGAGGAGCCGCCGACAGGCGAGGTCGAGCATGTTGCCGGCGTGCTGGAGCATCTCGGAGACGTCGTCGTAGGCGGCCTTGAGCAGTGGCGACGGCGTGTCGGAGCGGAAGAGGTTCTCGAACATCGTCTCAACCTCCGACCGGAGGGGTGGGCGGTGCGCCCGCCGAGGCGAAGGCGCCGGACAGGAAGAGGAGCAGGAGGGGAATGAGGTAGAAGCCGGCCACCACGTACAGGATGGCGAGGACGCGGTTGCGCACCGCGAGGTCGCCCATCTGCGCCGCCAGCCAGAGGGGGAGCCGTCGAACCGGGGGGATGAAGTAGATCAGGGCCATGCCACAGAGGTTGAACAGGAGGTGGGTCAGCGCGATGGTGATCGCCGCGGCGCTGCCGGTGGCGAGAGCCGCGATCATCGCGGTCACCGTCGTGCCGATGTTCGCGCCGATCGTGAACGGAAACAACTGGACCAGCGAGATGACGCCGGCGCCGACCAGCGGCACCATCACCGAGGTGGTGATCGAGCTGCTCTGGACCATGACGGTGACTGCGGCTCCGGCGAGGATCGCCACCGCCGGAGACCGGAACAGGGTCTTGTGGAGCACCGCCTCGGCCTGGGAGGAGAGCAGCACCCTGAGGATCTTGACCAGGTATCGAAGCGCGAGAAAGAGCAGGAGCAGCCCGGCGATCAGGGTCGCCACCCCGGACTCCCCGAGCGCTGCCGACAGGAGGTCCGCGGCGGGCTCGACCACCGCCTTGAGCGGGTTGAAGAGCTTGTCGCCGCCGACGCCCTCGAGCGCCTTCTCGAGCGTCAGCGCCGTCGTCTGCAGGAACCCGGTGACGATCTCGAGGGGCAAGAGGACGAGAACCGTCAACCAGTTGAAGAAGTCGTGCAGGGTCGCGCCCGCGAACGCCCGGCGGAACTCCTCCTTCCGGGTGACGTGGCCCATCGAAACGATCGTGTTGGTCACCGAGGTGCCGATGTTGGCGCCCATGATGATCGGGATGGCGCCCTCGATGGTCAGCGCGCCGCCGGCCACCAGGGCCACCGTCATCGAGGTCGTCGTCGACGAGCTCTGCACCAGCGTGGTCGCCAGGATCCCGATCAAGAGACCGCTGAACGGGTTGGCGGTGCGCTCGATCAATCCCTCGGCGAAGCCTCGCCCGAAGAGCTTGAAGGAGAGGCCCATCATCTCGAGGCCGACGAAGAACGAGTAGAGGACCGCGATCAGGGCGATCCAGAGCAGGAGGCGGTTCCGGCGGAGCGGCGCCGGTGCCGGTGAATCGATCGTCATGGTTCGGGGGCCGTGTGGAGGCGCTGCGCAATCTTTATCGAATCTTCACGGTCGAGCCAGTCGAGGGCCGGGGTCTTCTCCCGAGGAGCCCGTCCCGAGGATTGGCGACGGAGTCATCTCGGTGGGAGCATCGCCTCCCTGCACCCCGGCGGGGCCCGGATCCGATCGAACGCCTCCACCACTCCTCGATAGATTGGCGACGCGATGTCGAAGGCCCAGCTCGTCAACCTCGTGCGTTTCCTGAGCGCGGGAGGTCCCCGCGACCCCAGCGCGCCGATCGAGGCGGTGCGCGCCTCCTTCGAGAAGCTCGGACGGCTGCTCGGACCGCCCGAAGGCGTCCAGGTCTGCGCGCGGCGGGTTGCGGGAGTGCCCTGCGAGGCGGTCGCCCCGACACGCGGCGCCGCGGGAGCCGGCGAGATCGTCTACCTGCACGGCGGCGGCTTCGTCTCCGGTTCGACCGCCACCCACCGCGGGCTGGCGGCGCGCCTCGCGCTGGCCGCCGGCCGCCGGGTGTGGACGGTGGGCTATCGGCTCGCTCCCGAGCACCCGTACCCGGCGGCGGTCGAGGACTCGCTGGCGGTGGTCGAGGCGCGCCTGGCGGCGCAGCCGGATGGCGGTTCGCTGGTGGTCGCCGGGGACTCGGCCGGCGGCGGTCTCGTCCTCGCCATACTCGTGGCCCTGCGGGACCGTGGGGGACCGGCCGCTGCGGCGGGGGTCTGTCTCTCGCCGTGGACCGACCTGGAGGCGACCGGAGATTCGGTCGAGCTCAACGCAGCGGAGGACCCGCTGGTGTCGCTCGCGGGCCTGAAGCGCATGGCGACCCTCTACCTGAACGGCGCCGATCCGAGGCAGCCCGCCGCGTCGCCGCTCCACGCGGATCTTGCGGGCCTGCCCCCGTTGCTGATCCTGGTCGGGAGCGCCGAGGTCCTGCTCGACGACTCCACCCGGGTGGCCGCGGCCCTCGAGCGCGCGGGAGTCGAGGTCACGCTCGAGGTGTGGGAGCGCATGCTGCACGTCTGGCCGCTCTACGCTCCGCTGCTCGAGGAGGGGCAGCAGGCGATCGAGCGGATGGCGCGGTTCGTCGACGCGACCCTCGCTTCGGAGCGTCGCGCCACGCGGTCCGGCTGAGTCGGAGCTCCTCGCTCAGAGACGACCGCCGGGGGAGGCGAGCGCCGGCGTCTGGGTGCCCGGCTCCTAGGAGCCCGTGGTGAAACTCAGCACGCCCGCACGACAAGCACTTTCCGCTTCGCCAGCGGACGAGAAGCCGATTCGTCGATCGGTGGTCCTTGCCTGTCTTTCCGTCGGCTTCTCACCGCCGGCTGCGCTGCAAGCCCTTGTCGGCCTTCGGCTGGGTTTGGCCCCCCTCGCAGGCTCGGCGCGCCTCACCGGCGTCGCCGCTTCGCGGCTCAGGCAAGCGGCGGCGCGGGCCCATCTGCTGCGTTGAGGTCAGAGTGCCTCGAGTGGCACTCCGCCCTCTTCGTCGGCTTCGCTGCGCTCAGCCTCAGGTTGGGCCTCCTCGCCGATGTCCCAGCATCGCCTACGTCGGCCCGCCTTGCATCTGGACCCGCGGCGCCCGCAATCCGGGCATCCTGACTTTCACCACGGGCTGCTAGGCGGCCTCGCTGGCCTCCTCGGTCTCGCCACGGGCGGCGGCCCGCCTGCGCTCCGCGATCTTGCGGTGGGGGCAGGTGGCGCAGGCCAGGGACTCCCCGTCCGGCCCCAGGATCTCGGGGCCGCCGCAGGAGCCGCGCAGACAACGGCCCGAGAACAGCACGCCGACCGACATCGCGAGGACGACGAGGGCGATGACGCCGATGGTGAGGAGTGCGAGGCTCATGTCGGGTCGGTCTCAGGTTTTTCGATCGTCGTGCGCAGGCGGGCCTGGCCTCAGGCGGCGGGAGCGGCGGGGCGGCTGGTCGGGTGACCGCGCTCGTCGATCTCGAGCTCGAGGTGCCGAGCCATCTCGGCCGTCGCCAGCTCGTCGGCGCCGCCCTCGTCATTGTAGACGAGGAAGAGGACCGGAAGATTCCGCTCGCGCGCCCATTCGAGCCCGCGCTCGGGGCCCATGACCAGCAGCGCGGTGGCGTAGGCGTCGGCGACGGCGCAATCGGGGGCGATCACCGAGACCGAGGCGGCTCGGTGGGTGACCGGGGCCCCGGTTCCCGGATCGATGATGTGGGAGTAGCGCCTTCCTTCGGACTCCCAGAAGTTCCGGTAGTCCCCGGAGGTCGCGATCGCGAGGTCGGTGAGCTCGACGATGCGCTGGATGCCGCGGGTCCCGGCGGTGGGGGACTCGATCGCCAACCTCCAGGGCCGGTGCTCGCGGTTGACCCCGGCGACCCGAATCTCGCCGCCGACTTCGACCATCACACCGAGGAGATCCTCGCGGGCAGCCAGGGACTCGGCCACGAGATCGACGGCAAAGCCCTTGGCGATCGCCGAGAGGTCGATCGCGACGCCGGGCGCGGCTTTCGACAGACCGCCATCCCGGAAACGGAGCAACCGCCAGCCGACGCGCTTGCGCAGGGCCGCCAACTGCTCAGCGTCGGGCCGATCCCGAGGGCCGTCGGGTCCGAATCCCCAGGCGTCGACCAGCGGACCCACGGTCGGATCGAAGGCGCCGTCGGTGGCCTCGGCGACGGCGAGAGCGAGCGTGATGAGGCGGCTGCTCTCCGAGTCGAAGGGCACGGCCTCGCCGGGTGGGGAGCGGTTGAAGCGCGAGACCAGAGAGTCGGGCCGGTAGGTCGAGAGCGCGCCATCGACCTGGGAGAGCCGATCGAGAACGAGCGCCTCGATCTCTGCTCGCGAGCTGGGCGCGAGCGGCTCCCCGGTGATCAGTTTGACCCGGTACCAGGTTCCCATGATCGGTCCCTCGAGCAGGGTCTCGACGGGACCGGGCGCGGTGCAGCCCGCGAGCAGAGCCGCCAGGGCGCCGGCGAGCAGGGCTGGCCGGCGACGGGCGCTACCCGAAGTCGTCGTAGGCGATGTTTTCGGGCTCGACACCGAGGTCCTCGAGCATCTTCTGGCAGGCCTGGAGCATCAGGGGCGGCCCGCAGATGTAGTACTCGATGTCCTCCGGCGCGGGGTGGTCCTTGAGGTAGTGGTCGAGCAGCACCTGGTGGATGAAGCCGACCATGCCGGTCCAGTTGTCCTCGGGCAGCGGCTCCGAGAGGGCGAGATGCCACTCGAAGTTGTCGTGATCGGCCGCGATCCGGTCGAAGTCCTCGACGTAGAACGCCTCGCGGAGCGAGCGGGCGCCGTACCAGAAGGAGACCTTGCGCTCGGTGTGGAGGCGCTTGAACTGATCGAAGATGTGCGAGCGCATCGGCGCCATGCCGGCGCCGCCGCCGATGAACACCATCTCGGCGTCGGTGTCCTTGGCGAAGAACTCGCCGTAGGGTCCCGAGATCGTCACCTCGTCGCCGGGCTCGAGCGAGAAGATGTAGGAGGACATCTTGCCGGGCGGCACGTCCGGTTGGCGCGGCGGCGGGCTCGCGATGCGCACGTTGAGCATGATGATGCCCTTCTCGTCCGGGTAGTTCGCCATCGAGTAGGCGCGGCTGACCTCCTCGTCGACCTTGGAGACGTACTTCCACTGGTCGTACTTGTCCCAGTCCTCCCGGAAGCGCTCCGGAATGTCGAAGTCCTTGTAGTGGACCTCGTGGGGTGGGCACTCGATCTGGATGTAGCCGCCGGCGCGGAACGGCACCTCATCACCTTCGGGGAGGTCGAGGATGAGCTCCTTGATGAAGGTCGCGACGTTCTCGTTCGAGCGCACCTTGCACACCCACTTGCGGACGCCGAAGACCTCGGGCGGGAGCTCGATCTTCATGTCCTGTTTGACCTTGACCTGGCAGGACAGCCGGCAGCCCTCGCGGGCCTCGCCGCGCGAGACGTGGCCGGTCTCGGTGGGCAGCATGGCGCCGCCCCCCTCGAGCACGTTGACCTTGCACACGCCGCACGTCCCCTGGCCGCCGCAGGCGGACGGGATGAAGATCTTGTTGTCGGCCAGCGTTCCGAGCAGGGTGCCGCCGGTCGTGGTCTGCAGCGCCTTGTCGGGATCGTCGTTGATCAGGATGGTCACCTCGCCGGAGGCGACCAGGCGTCGCTTGGCCATCATCAGGATGGCGACCAGCGACAGGATCACCAGGGTGAACATGGTGACGCCGAGAGCGACGGTGGTCATGGATCGAGGTCCTCGAGAGAGACGTGATCGTTGCGGAGGCGAAGAAATGCGGTTCTCCGGCTGTTCCCCGGCGACGCGCCGAAAGCGCAGGGCTTGGTCCGCCTCGCAGGCTCGGCGCACCTCACCTTCGCTCGCTTCGGCTCCGCCTCAGCTCGGGTTGGAGCCGGGAAGACATCGGCTCTAGATTTGATGCGATTCAGCATGTTTCCGTTTCTTCTGCCAACGCGGAATGCGGTTCTACGGCTGTTCCCCAGCGACGCGCCGAAGGCGCATGGAGCTGGGAAGACATCGGCTCTAGATTTCATGCGATTCAGCATGAAATCTAGAGCTGGATTCCTCCGAAGGCCATGAAACCGAAGGCCATCAGGCCAGTGATGACGAAGGTCATGCCGAGGCCCCGCAGGCCCAGCGGCACGTTGCTGTAGCGCATCCGCTCGCGGATCGCGGCGAGCGCGACGATCGCCAGGAACCAGCCGACCCCGGCGCCGAAGCCGAACACCGCGCTCTCGGCGAAGGTGTAGTCGCGCTCGAACATGAACAGCGAGCCGCCGAGGATCGCGCAGTTGACGGCGATCAGCGGCAGGAAGATGCCGAGCGTGGCGTGCAGTTTGGGGAAGAAGCGGTCGGTGGTCATCTCCACGAGCTGGACCATCGCCGCGATCGTGCCGATGAACACCAGCAGATTGAGGAAGGTCAGGTCGTACTCCGCCAGGTCGACGCTGAGCCAGGCCAGCGCCCCCTCGTCGAGGAGCCAGGTCTGGAGCAGGTTGTTGGCGGGGACGGTGATGGTCAGCACGAAGATCACGGCGATGCCGAGACCGACGGCGGTCTCCACCCGCTTCGAGACGGCCAGGAAGGAGCACATCCCGAGGAAGAAGGTGAGCGCCATGTTCTCGATGAAGATCGCCTTGAGCGCGAGGTCGATGTAGTGCTCCACTGGCTAACCCTCCGGCTCGACCTGCTCCGGCTTCCAGATGCGCAGGAGCCAGATCAGGAGTGCGATGATGAAGAACGCGGCGGGGGAGAGCAGCATGAGGCCGTTGGGCTCGTACCAGCCCCCCTCGGTCTCGAGCTGCAGCACGGTCACCCCGAATAGCGTTCCGGAGCCGAACAGCTCGCGGAAGAACGCGGTGACCATGAGAATCGCGCTGTAGCCCAGCCCGTTGCCCAGCCCGTCGAAAAAGCTGAGCACCGGCCCGTTCTGCATGGCGAAGGCCTCGGCGCGCCCCATGATGATGCAGTTGGTGATGATCAGGCCGACGAACACCGAGAGCTGCTTGCTGATCTCGAACAGGTAGGCCTTGAGGATCTGGTCGACCATGATCACCAGTGAGGCGATGACCACGAGCTGGACGATGATCCGGATGCTGTTGGGGATGTTGTCGCGCAGCAGGCTGATGGTGACGTTGGACACGGTCAGCACGGCGACCACGGCCAGGCACATGACGAACGCGGTCTGGAGCTTGGTGGTGACCGCCAGCGCCGAGCAGATGCCCAGCACCTGGAGCGCGATCGGATTGTTCTGGAACAGCGGATCGAGCGCCGCTTCGGTCTTCTTGACAGCCATCAGGTGATCTCCCGGGCCCGGAACCGCTCGAGGAAGGGTCCGAGGCCGTTCTCGCCCAGCCAGAACCGGATCATGTAGGTGACTCCGCGCGCCGTGAAGGTGGCGCCCGAGAGCCCGTCGACGACGTACGGGTTCTCCTCGGGGGGCGGCGCCGGCCCCTTGATCACCGAGAGCGCGACCTCTCCCTCCTGGAAGATCTTGCGCCCCGGCCAGAAGGACTTCCAGCGCGGGTTGTCGACCTCGCCGCCGAGTCCCGGGGTCTCCTTGTGCTCGTAGTAGGTGATGCCGCGCACCGTCTGCAGGTCGGAGTCGAGCGCGAGGAAGCCGTACATCATCCCCCACAGCCCGACCCCTTCGATCGGCAGCACCAGCATCTCGACCTCGCCGGCGTCGTTGCGCACGAGGTAGACCTCGGCGTGGTCGGCGACGCGGGTGAGCCCGGCCTGGTTCTGCGGCGCCGGCTCGCTCGCCGCAGGATCGACCCTCTCCTTGCGGGCATCGAAGGTGGCGGGGTCGATGCTGGGGACCAGCTCCCCGGTCTTGCGGTCGATCACCACCGCTTCGATGCGCTCGAACGCCTGCTCGACCTCCTCGACGGTGAGCTCCTCGCCGGGCTGGGCGATGCCCACCGCCTCGAGCACGCGCTTGCGCTTGTCGAGCTCGGCGTTGAACTGCTGCTTCTCCTTCAGGCTGACCGCCGCGCCCGAGACCATCACGCCGCAGACGACGCAGACCAGGGTGGCGAAGAGGATCGTGTAGATCGTGCTATGTCGCAAGGCGAGCCCTCCTCCTCTTGATGTTCGCCTTCACGACGTAGTGGTCGATCAGCGAGGAGAAGACGTTCATGAACAGGATGGCCAGCATCATCCCCTCGGGGAAGGCCGGGTTGATGGTGCGGATGAGGATCGCCAGCACTCCGATCAGGAACCCGTAGATCAGTCGTCCGGTGTTCGACTGAGCGGCGCTCACCGGATCGGTCGCCATGAAGACCATGCCGAAGGCCCAGCCGCCGAGCACCATGTGCCACCACCAGGGGATGGCCAGCATTCCGTTGGTGGAGCCCTCGGCGAAGGCGTTGAGCAGCATCGCGGTGCCGATCGAGCCGATGGTGCACGACAGCATGATCCGCCACGAGCCGACGCCCGTGATCAGCAGGATCGCAGCGCCGATCAGGCAGGCGAGCGCCGAGGTCTCGCCCATCGATCCGGCAACGGTGCCGAGGAAGGCGTCCATCCAGGTGGCGTCGGCGACGACCGCCTGCTGGCCGCCGATCGCGGCCTCGCCGAGCAGCGTGGCGCCGCTGTAGGCGTCGGGGTCGGTCTGGGCCGCGATCCACACCTGATCGCCCGAGATCCGCCCCGGATACGCGAAGAAAAGGAACACGCGTGCGGTCAGCGCCGGGTTCAGGATGTTCATCCCAGTGCCGCCGAACACCTCCTTGCCGATCAACACGCCGAAGACGATGCCGATCGCGACCTGCCAGAGCGGAATGGTGGGCGGCAGGATCAGCGGGAAGAGCATGCCGGTGACCAGGAAGCCCTCGTTGATCTCGTGCTTGCGGATGACGGCGAAGATGACCTCGACGATGCCGCCGACCGCGAAGGTGACGATCAGCACCGGCAGGTAGTAGAGGGCGCCGTGGACGATGTTGGCCCACAGGTTGCCGGGATCGAGAGCCAGCCCGAGGCGCTGCATCGCGGCGGTCTGCCAGGTGTCGAGCGGCAGCGCGCCCCCCTGGACGGCGAGGTGCGCCTGCAGGCCGGTGTTGTACATCGCCATGTACACGCACGGGATGAGCGCCACCACCACGGTGACCATCAGCCGCTTGAGGTCGACGGCGTCGCGCACGTGCGACGCGCCGGGGGTCACCTTGCCGGGGGTGTAGAGGAAGGTGTCGGGCGCCTCGTAGAGCGCGTGGAGCTTCTCGAGCTTTCCACCCTTCTCGAACATCTTGCCCTGACGGTCCAGGAGCCTGCGCAGCATCGCCTCAGCCCTCCTTCTCGATCAGGGTGAGGATCTGGCGCAGGTAGGGGCCGTACTCGATCTTCCCCGGGTCGACGAACGTGCACAACGCGAGGTCGTCCTCCTCGAGCTCGAGGCAGCCGAGCTCCTCGGCGCGCTCGACGTCCTGAACCACGAGCGACTTGAGCAGGAAGGTCGGCTGGAGGTCGAGCGGCACCACCTTCTCGTAGAGCCCAAAGGGCACGATCGCGCGCGGCGAGCCGTAGGTCGAGGTGCCGAAGGTGAAGCGCTTCCCCGGCATCAGCTTCGAGAGGAACAGGTTGGTCGCCGAGAAGCGGTCGGCTCCGGGCGCCATCCAGCCCAGGAACTCGCGTTTCCGGTCTTCGGGGATCACCGAGATCTGCTGGTGGTAGCGGCCGAGATAGCCGTGGATCGACCCCATCGCGCGACGTCCCGAGAGCACCGATCCAGAGATCACGCGGTGCGGCGGCTGCTGGCTCACCGCGCCCGACTGCGGGGCGGACGGATCGGGCACCGGCGCGGCGGTGGGCACCAGCTCGCGCTCGGTCAGTGCGTCGGTCGACGCGCCGATGCGGGTGCGCAGGTGGCGCGGGTTGACCACCGACGGACCACCCAACGCCACGATCCGCACCAGGTCGAGCACGCCGGTCTCGAACAGACGCCCGATCGAGAGCACGTCCTGGAGGCCGAGGTACCAGACCACGCGCTCGCGGTTCACCGGATCGAGCAGGTGGATGTGGAGCCCAGGGGTGCCGGCCGGGTGGGGACCCGAGAACTCCTCGGTCCGGAACCGCTCGCCCGCCGGTGCCTCGATGCGTGTGCCCGGGCTCTTGCACAGGAAGACGGGTCCGTCGGTGAGCTGCGCCAGGGCCGCCATGCCGCGCTCGAAGTCGGACCGACGCCCCTCGAGGAACAGCTCGACGTCGGGCGCCAGCGGCTGGGTGTCCGTCGCGGTGACGAAGATCGACCGGGGGACGGTCCCCGGTGCGGCAACGCGGCCGAACGGACGCGCGCGGATCGCCGTCCACATCCCGGACTCGAGCAGCAGGGCGGAGACGTCGTCGCGTGAGATCGAGGCGGGATGCGCGCCCCTGAAGCTCGAGAACGACACCGAGCCCCTGCCCCCGGCGTCGTCGCCCGGATCGAGTCGGATCACCACGGATTGGAGCGCCCGCTTGGCGCCGCGGTTGATGGCCGTGACGGTGCCGCTGCCCGGGGCGCTGAAGCGCACCCCCGGCTGCTTCTTGTCCTCGAAGAGTAGCTGGCCGAGCCGAACCGAGTCGCCTTCGACGACGTTCATGGACGGCTTCATGCCGGGATAGTCGGCGGCGACCAGGGCGACGCTGCCCGGATTCGGCGCGTCGTCGATCTGCCGGTCGGGAACGCCTGCGATCGGCAGATCGAGACCCCGTTTGACTTTGTGCAGACCCATGGAAGGCGGTCCTCGACGAGGCTCGTGAGGGAGCGGTTGGCGATGATCGGTGTTTCGGCGACGCGGCCGCGTCCGTCGAGGCGCGGTTCGTTGCGGACGCGGCGGAGCCGGCGGAAGGGGAAGCGCTTGCGATCCACGCAACCGGCGCGGTCGACGCCGAGCACCCCTGAGCGCGCTTGTGAATTGTTTCACAAGCATCCGCGGGACGGCAACGAGGGGGCGGACTGCTCTTACCTGCTTCCGACGCTGCCCGTGAGGTGCTGGAGGGGGCTCGACGATCCGGAATCCGGTTCGCCGGCTGTTTCCCGGCGCCGCGCCGGAGGCGCCTGGAACCCGGAAGACATCACCAACCTCAGAGGTGCCGGTGAGCTCGTCAGAGGCTGGGAAGCCGCTGATACCATGCGAGACCAAGCCTCCGGCGATGGATCGTCAGCAAACCGGGGCTCCCTCGACGGGCAGCCGACGATCGCCAGAAACCACGACCAGGCAGGCCATGCGATGACGATGACGAGTCCCTTCGAGCAGGGCGTGATGCAGTTCAACCGCGACGCCGTCCTCAGGGACTACCGGGTCGGCGTGCGCAGCCGCCACGCGAGCGTGCTCGGCCGCCAGGAGGTGCTCACCGGCCGCGCCAAGTTCGGCATCTTCGGCGACGGCAAGGAGGTCGCCCAGCTCGCCATGGCCTACGCCTTCCGGCGCGGCGACGTGCGCTCGGGCTATTACCGCGACCAGACCTTCATGCTGGCGCTCGGCCTGCTCGAGGTCGAGGAGATGTTCGCCCAGCTCTACGCGCACGCCGATCTCGAGGCCGAGCCGGCCTTCGGGGGGCGTGCGATGACGGGCCATTTCGCCACCCGCATGCTCGACCAGCGGGGGAGGCTCCGCGATCAGATCTCGGTCTACAACAGCTCAGCCGACCTGTCCCCGACCGCGGCGCAGATGCCGCGGCTGGTGGGGCTGGCGTACGCCTCGAAGCTCTACCGCGAGATCGAGGGGCTGACGCGGGCGGTGCCGGGGTTCTCGGAAGAGGGCAACGAAGTCGCGTTCGGCACGATCGGCAACGCGTCCTGCGCCGAAGGCGTGTTCTGGGAGGCCGTGAACGCCATCGGGGTCCTGCAGGTTCCGGCCCTGATCTCGATCTGGGACGACGGCTACGGGATCTCGGTCCCCAACCGCTACCAGATGACCAAGGGCAACGTCTCGGAGGTGCTCCAGGGCTTCCAGCGCCGCGCCGGCGGTCCCGGCTACGACGTGTTCACGATCGAGGGCTGGAATTACCCGCGCCTGTGCGAGACCTACCTGCGGGCTGTGGCGAGCTGCCGGCGCGATCACGTCCCCGTGATCCTCCACGTCTGCGAGCTCACCCAGCCCCTCGGCCACTCGACCTCGGGCAGCCACGAGCGCTACAAGTCGCCGGAGCGCCTGGCCTGGGAGCGCGACTACGACTGCCTGCGCAAGATGCGCGACTGGATGGTCGAGGAGGGGATCGCCTCCTCCGACCAGCTCGACGCGATCGACGAGGAGGAGAAGATCCTCGTGCGCCAGGCGCGCGATCGGGCGCTCGAGGCCTACCGCGATCCGATCGCCCGCGAGAAGGCCGAGCTGCTGGGGCTGCTGCGCGAGGTCGCGGCCGGCGCCCCCGAGGTGGCGGCGGTCGCCGAGGCGCTGGAGCGCCGCGGCAGCGCGCTGCGCCGGGACCTGGCGATCGCGTCGCATCGGGCGCTGGTGGCGAGCCGGGGCGCGCGCGTCCCGGCCCGGGGTCGCCTCGCCGCCTGGCGCCGCGAGCTGCTCGAGCAGAGCGCCCGACGCTACGGCTCCGATCTCTACAGCGAGGGGGAGGAGTCGGCCCTGCGCGTGTCCAGGATCGAGCCCGTGTACGGCGCCGACCCGGTGGAGCTCAACGGCTTCGAGATCCTCAACGCCTGCTTCGACGCCGCCTTCGCCCGCGACCCGAGGGTGATCGCGATGGGGGAGGACGTCGGGCAGCTCGGCGACGTCAACCAGGGGCTGGCGCATCTCCAGCAGAAGTACGGCGAGCTGCGGGTCTCCGACACCGGCATTCGCGAGGCCACGATCCTCGGCCAGGCGATCGGGCTGGCGCTGCGCGGTCTACGACCGATCGCCGAGATCCAGTATCTCGACTACGTGCTCTACGCCCTTCAGATCATGTCCGACGACCTCGCCACGCTGCGCTGGCGCACGCGCGGCGGACAGAAGGCGCCTGTGATCATCCGCACCCGCGGGCATCGGCTGGAGGGAATCTGGCATTCGGGCTCGCCGATGGGCGGGATCCTCCACCTCTGTCGCGGGATCTACGTCTGCGTTCCGCGCGACGCCACCCGCGCCGCCGGCTTCTACAACACGCTGCTGCGCTCCGACGACACCGGCATGATCGTCGAGGTGCTCAACGGCTACCGGCGCAAGGAGCCGCTCCCCTCGAACATCGACCAGCTCACGGTCCCGCTCGGCGTCCCCGAGGTCCTGCGTGCCGGGCGCGACGCGACGATCGTGACCTACGGAGCGCTTTGCCCGATCGCGCTCGACGCGGCCGCCGACCTCACCGAGCTGGGGATCGAAGCCGAGGTGATCGACGTCCAGACGCTGCTCCCCTTCGACCGCGAGGGGGTCATCGTCGAATCGCTGCGGCGAACCAACCGCATCCTGTTCCTCGACGAGGACGTGCCGGGGGGAGCGAGCGCCTTCATGCTGCGCGAGGTGCTCGAGAGGCAGCGCGGCTACGAGTGGCTCGACGCACAGCCGCGAACCCTCACCGCGGCCGAGCACCGGCCTCCTTACGGATCGGACGGCGACTACTTCTCGAAGCCCCAGCGCGAGGACATCGTCGAGGCGGTCTACGAGCTGATGCGCGAGGGGGACCCGCGGCGCTTCCCGGCGCTGGGGTGAGTTGAGGGAGCCACCCTCCGTCTCGCCCGAGATCTCTCGTGGGTCTCTCGGAGCATCGGACTCATGCCTTCTGGTCCCGCCGAATGGCGGTCGAGCGCACTCGGGCTCCTCGATGGCCCCGAGCGGCGCGCAGCGCCTGCGAGGCTGGGGGTTGGGGGGGAGAGCAATGCCTAGCCGCGAATGTGCTAACCAGCACATTCAGAGGCTAGGTCGGCGGTCAAAGTTCGATCAAGCCGCTGCGCTCGCCCAGAGAAAACGGCTGTGGCCTGGTCGACCCAGCCGCACCCGCTTGCGGGCTTGCGGCGCACGAGTGGTCGGCTAGCGGGCTCGTGGTATGACCGCGCCGCGACCTCGCTGCTCGTTGGGGATTGGTGAACACCACGAGCCCGCTAGGCGTAGAAGGGATTCTCGCCGGCGGCGTGGTCGGTGGTGTCGCGCACCGCCGTGATCTCGGGCACCGCCTCCAGGATCATCGTCTCGATCCCCTGCTTGAGCGTCACGTCGGCCATGCCGCAGCCCTGGCAGCCGCCGCCCATCGAGATGTAGGCGGTGTCGCCGCGGACGTCGATCAGGGTCACGAAACCGCCGTGGGAGGCGATCGCCGGGTTGATCTGGCGGTCGATGACTTCCGCGACCTCAGCGGCCTTCGGATCGCTCCAGGGCGAGTTGGGGTTGTCGAACTTGAAACCGGCCTCGGAGAGCCGCTGGACGAAGTCGACCGTCACCCCCTGCAGGTGCGGAGCGCTCTGCGCGTCGACGTAGACGTCGAACTCTCCGACGTCGACGACCGTGTCGCCCTCCTCGCGCTCGTCCTGGCCGACCAAGTCCATCTTGTACTGGAAGCTGCCGCCCTGGCGCCCGACGATGGCGATGCGCAGCGCGAGGTCCTCGCGATCCTCGTCCTCCATGGCCATCTGGACGTTCTTCTTGGCGAGCTCGGTGAGGGTGACCATCGTTCTCTTCTCCTCGATGCTCCATGCTAACAGCGTGCGCCCGCCTGCGCTTCCCGGCGGCCTCTGCCGCCGGCAGTCGGGCTGCTAGTCTGGCGGCCTCTCGTCGCCGAGCGGCAGACCATGGAGGGGCGCGTGAGCGAGCAAGCCACCTATGAGCACATCGTCCTCGAGCAGGACGGCCCGATCGCGCGGCTGACGCTCGACCGCCCCGACGCGCGCAACGCGATGTCGACCGAGATGGGTCGCGAGATCCGCGCCGCGGTCGACGCCATCAACCGCGACGACGCCGCCCGGGTCGTCGTGGTGCGCGGAGCCGGCAAGGCCTTCAGCGGCGGCGGTGACCTGCAGTCGCTCGAGGAGGAGGCGGCGGCGGCCA
The DNA here is from genome assembly GCA_035546295.1 of Thermoanaerobaculia bacterium. Taxonomy (GTDB): domain Bacteria; phylum Acidobacteriota; class Thermoanaerobaculia; order Multivoradales; family Multivoraceae; genus DATKBT01. Next base: position 35,126 of record DATKBT010000002.1, read on the forward strand.
CCGAGGGCAGGGCGCGCGGGCCGGGTCTCGGCGGCGGCCGGACCTTCTACTCGCTGTTCCTGTCGGTGCGCGACCTGCGAGTCCCCTCGATCGCGGCGATCAACGGACACGCGATCGGCGCCGGGCTCTGCTTCGCGCTGGGCTGCGACCTGCGGATCATCCACGAGAAGGCGAAGGTCGGCATGACGTTCGTCAAGGTCGGCATCCACCCCGGCATGGCCGCGACCTGGAACCTGCCGCGCCTGATCGGCCCGGCGCGCGCCGCCGAGCTGCTCTATTCGGGCCGGCTCCTCGATGCCGCCGAGGCGGTCTCGTGGGGCATCGCGTCGCGCTCGGCGGGCGACGATTTCGACCAGGTCGTCGACGAGCTGGCGGGTCAGATCGCGAGCTGTGCGCCGGTCGCGGTGCGTCTGGTCAAGCAGACCCTCCGTGGGACCTTCGACCGCGACATCGACGCCGCGCTCGCGCTCGAGGCCGATCAGCAGGCGGCGACCTTCCGGACCCACGACGCCCTCGAGGGCATCCGCGCGATCCGCGAGAAGCGGAGCCCGCAGTTCAGCGGAAGGTAGGGTTCCTCTCTCGGCAGTGTGCAGCGGCCGGGCTCCGTGCCGGCCGACGAGGCGGCGGAGACTCCTCTCGGACGCCCCGCCTACGCACGGGCGCGACCGGCGTTGTCCACCGTTCCGTCGCTCCCGCGTTACCGCTGGACGATCTTCTCGGTCGGCAACACGGCGAGCAACGCCTCGACCGCGCGGTCGATGGCCTCCGGATCGATGCCGTCGAAGGTGAGCCGCACCCGGTAGTCCTCGTCGGTCACCGGATAGGAGCCGATCTCGACCGTGGTGTGCTCGGCCACGATGCGGTCGAGGAGCGGCGCGATCTCGGTCTCGCGGCACAGGGTGAAGATCGCGCGGCTGACGAAGGGCGTCGACGCGCCGATGCGCTCGGAGACCGCCGGGAGCTCGATGCGGAACACCTTGGGGAGGCCCGGCATCACGAAGACGTTGTCGACCAGGACGACCGGCCAGGTGACGCCGGGACAGGTGACCAGCTCCGCTCCGTCGGGCACCACCGACATCCGCAGGTGCCCCTCCTCGAGGCGATCGCCGACCAGCCGGCGGATCATCTCCTCGAGCTCGCGCGAGCGGACCAGCTCCCGACCGAACGCCCGCGCGACCGCCGCCAGCGTGACGTCGTCGTGGGTCGGGCCGACGCCGCCGCTGGTGACCACCCAGTCGTGGCGGCGCCGCAGATCGTTGACGTCCTCGGCGATGACCCGCACGTCGTCGCGGCAGACCACCACCCGCCGCAAGTCGACGCCGCGCGCGAAGAGCTCCCGCGCGAGCAGCGCGACGTTGGTCTCCTGGACCTTGCCGGTCAGGATCTCGTTGCCGATGATGAGCGCTGCGACGGTGGGCATCGGGCGGTCATTCTACAGCTCCGGTCGCCGCCAGCAGCGCCCCTTCGATCGCCGCGCCGACGCGCGCCGGATCCTCGAGGGGACCGAAGTGCCCCAGCTCGTCCCAGCGCTCCAGCCGTCCGTGCGGCAGCGCCTCCACGACCTCGCCGGCGACCTCGGCGGCGCCGCCGCTATCGCGCCTTCCGCGCGCGACGATCACCGGGCAGCGCACCTCCGACAGTCGCGAGAAGGTCTCGTGACGGAGGCTCATCCGGTACACCTCCGCCTCCTCCGGACCGGGCATCTTGAGCGTGCGGCTGCCGTCCTGCTCGCGGGTGAAGCCGTGCTCGACGTAGGCGCGCAGCGCGTCGGCGTGCAGCGCGTCGAGCGGCGGCTTGGCGGCGAAGTTGGCGACCGCATCCTCCAGCGAGTCGAAGCGCGCGCGGCGTCGCCTGGAGCGCGCGACCAGGGGGGAGTTCTCGGCGCTGTCGAAGCGTGGCGGATAGACGATGGGCTCCCAGCAGTAGAGCGCGCGAAAGCTCCCGGGTCGGCGGCTCTCGGCCAGCAGCAGGGCCGCGCCTCCCATCGAATGGCCGAAGCCGAAGAGCGGGCGGTCCAGCCAGTCGACGGCCGTGGCCACGTCGTCGGCGAAGCCGTCCCATTCGTAGCGACCGGTCGACGGCGAGCTGGCGTCGCCGTGACCGCGCAGGTCGGGCGCCCAGGCCTGGAGGCGCTCGAAGGCACGGGCCGTGGGACCGTAGGTGCGCGCGTGGAATCCGGTCGCGTGACAGACCAGCACCGCCGGGCCCTCGTGGTCGTCGAGGCGGAACAGCGGGATCTGGACGGAGTCGCTGGACGGGAGCTCCACCTCGGGACGCTCTGGCAGGGAAAGGCTCACATCGACGAGTGAGGAGAGGGCTCGAGGAGGGTGGGACGCCGGGCGTCGGGGCTCGCAGAACGGCCGGGAGAAGTTACCACGACGGCGGACCGGCGAATCGACGAGGATCGCTGGTCCGCCAAGGCAGGCCAATCGCGCAGAAGGGGAGCTGCGGAGGCGCCGGTGTGGTCCCGCGGCGCGAGGTTCACGGTCGCTCGGACGCTCGGCACCAGCCTGGCGGCTGCTACCATCGCGGGCGCCATGGGAGCCTCGAAAGGCCGCGTCGGCCTGATCAGCCTCGGCTGCCCCAAGAACCTCGTCGACAGCGAGATCATGCTCGGCCGCCTGCGCGAGCGCGGCTTCGAGCTGGTCGACGACGTCGAGCAGGCGTCGACGGTGATCGTCAACACCTGCGGCTTCATCGACGAGGCGAAGCAGGAGTCGATCGACACCATCCTCGAGGTGGCCGCGCGCAAGGGCGCCGGTCTCGACCGTCTTCTGGTCGCCGGCTGCATGGTCAACCGATACCGCGCCGAGCTCCAGCAGGAGATCCCCGAGATCGACGGCTTCGTCGGGCTCGACGACCTGCTGGAGGTGCCCGAGCTGCTCGACGCGTCCGGGGGTCCGGCCATCACTCCCTCGCTGGTCCCCCTGACGAGCCTGGGGGCGCCCTCGCAACAGGCCTCGCATCGGGTGTTCGATCACACCGCGCCACGGCTCCTGACCACCCGCGGCTACGCCTACCTCAAGGTCGCCGAGGGCTGCAACAACCCCTGCACCTTCTGCGCGATCCCGAAGTGGCGGGGGCGTTTTCGCAGCCGCACGATCGAGTCGCTGGTCGCCGAGGCCCGGGCGCTCGAGAGCCAGGGTCTGGTCGAGCTGTGCCTGCTGGCGCAGGACACGACGCGCTACGGCGAAGACCTCGGCTACGGGCGACACGGCCTGCTGCGCCTGGTCGAGGCGCTGCTGGAGGCGACGGCGGTTCCTTGGATCCGTTTTCTCTACGCCTATCCGACGACCCTCGATCCCGAGCTCTTCGAGCTGATGGGCAGCGAGCCGCGCCTCGCCTCCTATCTGGACATGCCGCTCCAGCACTCCCACCCCGACCTGCTGCGCGCGATGCGGCGGGGGGGCCGCGCATCGACCTACCTGCGGCTGCTCGAACGCGCGCGAGAGGCCGTGCCCGACGTCTTCCTGCGCACCACCTTCATCGTCGGCTTCCCCGGCGAGCAAAAAGAGCACTTCGAGCACCTCCTCGAGTTCGTCGAGCGGGCGCGCTTCGACCACCTCGGCGCCTTCGTCTACTCGCCCGAGCCGGGGACGCCCTCGGCCGAGCTCGCCGCGCGCCCCCCCCGTCGGGCGGCGATCGCTCGGCGCAGGGAGCTGCTCGCGCGCCAGGAGTCGATCGCGCTCGAGCGCCGGCGCCGGCTGGTCGGCTCGGTCCTGCCGATGCTGATCGAGGGGGCGTGCGAAGAGAGCGAGCACCTGCTCCAGGCCCGGCACCAGGGCATGGCTCCGGAGGTCGACGGCCGGGTGCTGATCAACGACGTGCTGGTCGAGGGGGGGGGGCTCCCGCCCGCTGGCTCCTTCGCCGAGGTCGAGATCACCGAGGCCTACGCCGACGACCTGGTCGGACGCATCCTGGCGCTTCGCGGACGGCGGGGCGAGGAGGTCGTCCAGCCGGGCGCCAGCGAGCGCGCCGGGGCGCTCCGGGAGCGCGAGGATGCGGTCGTCCGGAGCCTCTGATGCAGGTCGTCCAGGATGCGCTGCGTGCCGCCGATCTCCCGCACGGCACGATCGTGACGATCGGCAACTACGACGGCATCCACCTCGGCCAGCGCGAGGTGCTGCGCCGGGTGGTGGAGCGGGCGCGCGAGACCGGTTGCCACTCCGTCGTGGTGACTTTCGATCCGCACCCCCTCGAGGTGCTGCGACCGGAGTCCGCGCCTCCGCGCATCGTGACGCTGGCGCAGAAGGAGGCGCTGCTCGACGAGGTGGGCATCGACTACGTGCTGATCGTGCGGTTCACCCACGAGTTCGCGCAGACCCCGGCGCGCAGCTTCGTACGCGACTTCCTGCACGAGAAGCTGGGCGCCCGCGAGATCTACGTCGGCGCCGCCTTCTCGTTCGGACATCGGCGCGAAGGGGACGTCACTCTGCTCCAGCAGATGGGCGAGAGCTTCGGCTTCGCAACGTTCGCGGTCGACGAGGTGCGCGCCGGCCGGGATCGGATCTCGAGCACGCGCATCCGCGAGTTGGTGCGGCTCGGTCACGTGGCCGAGGCGCGCGAGCTGCTGGGCCGTCCGTACTCGATCACGGGCATCGTGGCGCGCGGCGACCGCATGGGCAAGCGGCTGGGCTGGCCGACGATCAACCTCTCGTGCGATCATCTGCTCATCGCGATCGACGGGGTCTACGCCAGCCGGGTGTTCTTCCCGAGCTTTCCGGCCACCTTCGACTCGGTCACCAACATCGGCACCCGGCCCACCGTCTACGAGAACTACGAGCGTGTCGTGGAGAGTCACATCCTCGACTTCCGGTCCGACGTCTACGGCGAGACGGTCGAGCTCCAGTTCTGGAAGCGGCTGCGCGACGAGAAGATGTTTCCCTCGATGATGGATCTCTCGGCCCAGATCGGCCGGGACGTCGAGGAGACCCGGGAGTTCTTCTCGGCGCTGCGTGCGCGCGAGGAGATCGGGTCGGGGGTGGGGGAGGCGCGGTGAGCGAGAGGCATGGGAAGCATCGGAGGAGCGTCGGGAGGAACCCCGGGAAGCACGTGGTGTGATGAAGAGGAGTTGCGGTAAGCCACGAGGGCCGCGGGGAAGGTTTGCCCGGCAGAATCCGTTCTCGTGACCGGCGGGCGCCCCTGAGCGTCTCGCCCCAATCGACAGATCCCAGACAGGAGTAGCACTGCATGTCCGAATCCATCGTCCACGTCGACAGCTCGAACTTCCAGGAGCAGGTGCTGGGCTCGAACGTTCCGGTCCTGGTCGACTTCTGGGCGACGTGGTGTGGCCCCTGTCGGCAGGTGGCGCCGGTTCTCGAGCAGCTCGCCGACGAGCTCGGCGACAAGGTGAAGATCGCGAAGCTCGACGTCGACTCGGCGCAGGACGTGGCCTTCAACTACCACGTCCAGAGCATCCCGACCTTCATCCTGTTCAAGTCCGGCGAGGTCGCCGACCGCACGATGGGGGCTCTGCCCAAGCCGAAGCTGCAGGACTTCATCGAGCGGAACCTGTAGGGGCTCGAAGGCGCAGGGGCGGCTCCGGCGCGGTCGCCGCCTGTCGGCAGCATCCGCGCTCAGCTTCATCGGGTGGAGCCGATGACGGTGCGCGCCGCCCCCTCCCCCGGTGCCGGCGCACTCGTCATCGTTCGACCCAGGAGTGGCCGCGGCACGATCGCCTGGCGGCGCTCGTGCCGATCAGCTTCATTGGGTCGAGCCGATGACCATGCGCCTGCGGCGCATTGGTCATCGTTCGACCCAGTAGTTGCCGCGCAGCTGTCGCTTTTCAGCGACAGCCGCGATCAGCTTCATCGGGTGGAAAGGATCGGTTGCGCCTGCGGCGCACTCCTCACCTTTCCACCCAGTAGTTGGGGGCTTCCTTCGTGATCACCACGTCGTGGGCGTGGCTCTCTTTCTGGCCCGCGGGCGTGACCCGCATCATCTGGGCCTTGGTGCGCAGCTCCTCGATCGAGGCGCAGCCGGCGAGGCCCATGCCCTGGCGCAGGCCGCCGGTGAGCTGCGTGACCATCTTGTGGAGGCTGCCCTTGTAGGGGACCATGCCCTCGATGCCCTCGGGAACCATCTTCGAGAGCGGCGCCTCGCGCTCCTGGAAGTAGCGGTCGGCGCTGCCCGCCGCCATCGCCGACAGCGACCCCATCCCGCGGTAGGCCTTGTAGGTGCGGCCCTGGTAGAGGATCGTCTCCCCGGGGCTTTCCTCGGTGCCGGCGAGCAACGAGCCGATCATCACCGAGTGGGCGCCTGCGACGATCGCCTTGGTCAGGTCTCCCGAGAAGCGGATGCCGCCGTCGGCGACCACCGGCACGCCGTGGCGGGCCGCCTCCTCGGCGCACTCCACGATCGCGGTGACCTGGGGGACCCCGGCGCCGGTGACCACGCGCGTGGTGCAGATGCTCCCCGGACCGATGCCGATCTTGATCGCGTCGACGCCGCGCTCGATCAGCGCGCGCGCGCCCTCGGCGGTCGCCACGTTGCCCGCCATCAGCGGGACGTTGGGGAAGGCGCCGCGCAGGCGCGCGATCGCGTCGAGCACGCCGCGGCTGTGGGCGTGGGAGGAGTCGAGCACCAGCAGATCGACCTTGGAGGCGATCAGCGCCTCGGCCCGCTCCAGGAAATCTCCCGAGGCGCCCACCGCTGCCGCCACCCGCAGTCGTCCCAGCTCGTCCTTGCAGGCGTTGGGATACTGCTGCATCTTCTGGATGTCCTTGACCGTGATCAACCCCTTGAGGTTGCCCCCGTCGTCGGTCACCAGCAGCTTCTCGATCCGGTGGCGGTGCAGTTCGGCCTTGGCCTGCTCGAGGGTGGTCCCGACCGGCACCGTGACCAGGTCCTCGTGGGTCATCAGGTCGCGGATCTGGCGGTCGAGGTTGGTCTCGAAGCGCAGGTCGCGGTTGGTCAGGATGCCGACCAGGTGCCCCTCCTCGTCGGTCACCGGGACGCCCGAGATCTTGTAGGCGGCCATCAGCTCGAGCGCCTCGCGGATCCGCTGGTCGGGCCGCATGGTGATCGGGTCGACGATCATGCCGGCTTCCGAGCGCTTGACCTTGTCGACTTCGCGCGCCTGACGCTCGATCGTCAGGTTCTTGTGGATCACGCCGACGCCGCCCTCCTGGGCGATCGCGATCGCCAGCCCCGACTCGGTCACGGTGTCCATCGCCGCCGAGATCAAGGGGATGTTGAGCTCGATGTCGCGGGTGAGCCGCGTGCGCAGATCGACGTCGTTGGGGTGGACTTCGGAGAGACCTGGTCGCAGCAGGACGTCGTCGAAGGTGAGCGCGACCTGGGGCAGGGCGCGCGCGGAGCGCGCGGCTCCGGTGGAGGGGTGCTCGAGCACCTGGACGCCGCCGTCCGCGGGCGCCTCGAGCTCGGTGAAAGGGCTACGCGACGGGGGCTGGTGCTCGGCCATGGCACTTCTTGTACTTCTTGCCCGAGCCGCACGGGCAGGGTTCGTTGCGTCCGACCTTCTTCTGGTCGTGGACCACGGTCTGCGGCTTGCTCGGTCGCACCCCCGGCGGCGGCTGCTGGCCGGGAGCCTGGACGTCGAAGGCGCGCGGGGCGCCGGTCGGCTGCGCCGCGGCCTGGGCCGGCGCCAGCCGCTGGCGGCGACGCCGCAGCTCCTCGAGCTGCTCCTGGGTCACCGGCTCGATGCGGTAGAGGGTCTTGAGGATGGTGTCCTCGATCCGCTCCTTCATCGCCGCGAACAGCTCGTAGCTCTCGCGCTTGTACTCGTTCTTCGGGTCGCGCTGGCCGTACCCGCGAAGCCCGATCCCTTCCTTCAGGTGATCGAGGGCGAGCAGGTGGTCCTTCCAGGCGGCGTCGACGGTCGAGAGCAGGACGTGCTTCTGCACCGACTCGAAGGCGTCGCCGCCGTTCTTGTCGACCTGCTCCTGGTAGCGGTCGTGCACCGCCTTGCGCATCAGGTCGCGCAGCTCGTCGATGCCGAGGTCGTTCAGGTCCTCGCCGAGGTGGTGCACGTCGAGGTCGAAGTAGGCGCGCATGTCGACCGCGATCTCGTCGAGGTTCCAATCACGGGGGTCGGCCTTCTCGGGGCAGTGGGTCTCGACCTGATAGTCGACGACGTCGTCGGCGATCTTGAGCACGTAGTCGCGCCCCTCGCGTCCTTCGAGGATGTCCCTGCGCAGCTGGTAGATCGCCTCCCGCTGCTTGTTCATCACGTCGTCGTACTCGAGCAGGTGCTTGCGGATCTCGAAGTTGCGGCCCTCGACCTGCTTCTGAGCGCGCTCGATCGCGCGGCTGACCATCCCGGCCTCGATCGGCACGCCCTCCTCCATCCCGAGACGCTGCATCAGCCCCATCACCCGCTCGGAGCCGAACAGGCGCATGAGGTCGTCCTCGAGCGACAGGTAGAAGCGCGACGAGCCGGGGTCTCCCTGACGGCCGGAGCGGCCGCGGAGCTGGTTGTCGATCCGGCGCGACTCGTGCCGCTCGGTGCCCAGGATGTGCAGGCCGCCGGCATCCAGCACCTCCTGACGCTCGGTCTTGCACGAGATCTCGTAGCGGGCCAGCGCCTCCTGGTACTTCTCCGACTCCGCCTCGGGATCGGCCTCGGAGCGGGCCAGGTGCTCGGGGCTGCCGCCGAGCACGATGTCGGTGCCGCGACCGGCCATGTTGGTGGCGATGGTCACCGCGCCCTTGCGCCCGGCCTGGGCGACGATGTGGGCCTCACGCTCGTGGTACTTGGCGTTGAGGACGACGTGGGGCACGCGCTGGCGCTTGAGCATCTTGGAGAGCGTCTCGCTCTTCTCGATCGAAACGGTGCCGACCAGCGCCGGCTGACCGTGCTCGTGACACTCGCGGATCTCCTCGACCAGGGCGTCCCACTTCTCGGGGGCGGTGCGGTAGACCAGGTCGGGCCGGTCGTCCCGGATCATGGGCATGTTGGTCGGGACGACCACCACGTCGAGGTTGTAGATCTGGCTGAACTCGGACGCCTCGGTGTCGGCGGTGCCGGTCATGCCCGCCAGCTTGTCGTACATCCGGAAGTAGTTCTGGAAGGTGATCGTCGCGAGAGTCTGGTTCTCGCGCTCGATCTTCACCCCCTCCTTGGCCTCGACCGCCTGATGGAGCCCGTCGGACCACCGGCGACCCGGCATCATGCGCCCCGTGAACTCGTCGACGATGACCACCTGGCCGTCCTTGATCAGGTACTCGACGTCGCGCTTGTACAGGTGATGCGCCCGCAGCCCCTGGTTGACGCCATGGAGAAAGGTCATGTTCTCGATGTCGTACAGGTTCTTGAGCCCGAGCAGCTTTTCGACCTTGGCGACGCCGTCGTCGGTGAGCGCCACGGTGTGGGCCTTCTCGTCGATCAGGAAGTCGCCGGTCGTGTACTTGTGGTCCCCCTCCTTGATCTCCTCGCCACGCTCGAGCCGCGGGATGATGCGGTCGATCGAGTAGTACTTGTCGGTCGACTCTTCGGACGGTCCCGAGATGATCAGCGGCGTCCTCGCCTCGTCGACCAGGATCGAGTCGACCTCGTCGACGATCGCGTAGTGGTGGCCGCGCTGGACCATCGACTCGAGCCGGAACTTCATGTTGTCGCGCAGGTAGTCGAAGCCCATCTCGTTGTTGGTGCCGTACGAGATGTCGGAGCGGTACGACTCCTGCCGCTGCGGGTCGGTGAGGCCGTGCTGGATGACGCCGACGGAGAGGCCCAGGAAGCGGTAGACCTCCCCCATCCACTCGGCGTCGCGGCGGGCGAGGTAGTCGTTGACGGTCACCACGTGCACGCCGTTGCCGGCGAGCGCGTTGAGGTAGACCGGGAGCGTCGCGACCAGGGTCTTGCCCTCGCCGGTCTTCATCTCGGCGATCTTGCCGTAGTGCAGCACCATGCCGCCCAGCAGCTGCACGTCGAAGTGGCGCATGCGCAGGGTGCGCTTGGCCGCTTCGCGAACCACCGCGAACGCTTCGGGCAGCAGCTCGTCGAGCGTGGCGCCCTCGGCGTGGCGCTTCTTCAGCTCCTCGGTCTTGCCGCGCAGCTCGGGATCGCTCAGCTTGGCGAGCCCCGGCTCGAGCGCGTTGATCTGCGCGACGGCGCCCGAATACTGCTTGAGCAGCCGGTCGTTCCGGCTGCCGAAAATCTTGGTGAGGACGTTGGTGATCATGAAATGGACGCGCGCCGGGCAAGGCCGCCAAGCCAGGCGCCTGGAAAACCGCTGATTTTACTTTGAAACCGGGACTACTTGGTCCGTGCCGCGGCCGACCGGGACTTCGACACCAGGAACTTCATGGGGTTCTGCGCCGCGCCGCGATAGCGCACCTCGAAGTGCAGATGCGGCCCGGTGGAGCGGCCGGTGGATCCGACCTCGCCGAGCTTGCGGCCGCGCTGCACGACTTCCCC
>DATKBT010000003.1:0-36755 GCA_035546295.1 Thermoanaerobaculia bacterium
CGGGGGCGGATCCCCCTCGCTGCACTCGAACGCCGAGGTGTCCTGGATCGGAGCGAACGGTCCCGGGGCGTTGAAGTACGTCCGGGTGACGCCGGTCACGACGTCGGTCACCGTCAGCTCGACCGCGACGTCGGTCAAGCCGGCGGCGAACACCCACTCGGTTCCCGCGAACGCGCAGGCGTCGAGCACCTTGACCACCAGCTCGACGTTGTCGGCGTCGAAGAACCAGAACGACCCGGTGTCGCCGGTCAGCGGGGCGGCGGTGGCGGCTCCCCCGGCAGATTGGCCGTCGTCCCAGCTCGCGCGGATCTCGAAGCGCTGATCGGTGATGCACAGCGCCTGCGGATCGCCGGAGCAGACGCCGGGCGCGATCGGCTGGTCGAGCTCGATCTCGGCGACCTCTTCCGGCTCGCCGCCCGGGCCCAGGCGCTCGAACACCACGGTCACCTGATCGTCGTCGTCGAGCGAGACGTCGGGGTTGGCAGGATCGGACCCCTGCTCGCTCTCGACGACGACCTCCTCCTCGGTCGCCGCGACCCCGTCGGGCGTCCAGCCGCGCGAGACGATGCTGGCGCCTCCGCCGCTCGCCGCCCCCAGCCTCTCTCCGGCGCCGCTTCTGGTGGCGGCCGCCAGCGCGTCGCTCTCCCACGCCACCACGAAGTCCCCTACGCTGTTGGTCGCGACCGACGGGCTGGCGCCGTCTCGAATGGGGCTCTCGCCGACCCGGAAGGCCGGACCCCCCGGCGTCCCGTCGCGCTCGAGCAGGCGCGTCCACAGAGTGTTGGCGGCTCCGCGGGTCCACACCACGACGAACCCTCGGGAGCTGGCGGCGACCACGGGCAGCGTCGCGCTGCCATCGCCATCGACCACGACCAGAGGGCCGAGGCTGCCGTCGCGAGCCAGCACGCGGGCGAGGATGCCGCCGGCCTCCGGCGAGAACACCACGACGGTATCGCCCAGCGGCGTTCTGGCGAGCTGCGCACCACTCGGCAGGGAGAAGACCCTGGAGAAGATTAGCCGGCCGTCGACGTCGATCACCAGCAGGCGAGCGTCACGCAGACCATCGGCGGGCTGCACCGTCACCACGATCCGCCCCAGCCGGTCGGCGGCCACCTTGACGTGGGCGACGGGGTCGAGGTTGAAGGGGAGGATCACGGTGGCGACACCCAGGCTCCCATCCGGGTGCACCCTCAGCCCCGAGATCCGCTCGCCGAGCTGTGCCGACTCGACGAAGACGACATAGAAGCCGCCGTCGGGCAGGGGCGCGACCGCCGGCCGGAAGCCGGACGCGCCGGGGTCGAGCGCCGACAGCTTCCGGGTCGGCGCCACCGGCGCGCCCCGGCGATCGAAGAGCCTCGCGAACAGTCCGGCGAGCGGCCCGCCGACGCCGGCGAGCATCCGGTCGTCGAGATCGCCCGTGACCGCGGAGCCCTGCTCGGTGCCGATCCCCTCGAACACCACGACGCGCAGCCCCGTGACCCCGCGCCGCACCAGGGGGTGGCGCGGAGCGTTGTCGGCGCCGACCAGGGTACGCCCGCTGCGGGTCGAGTCGTTGTCCTCGATGGCCACCGAGCGTCGCGTCTCCCCGGCCACCAGGTCGAGGTCGATGCGCGATCCGTCCTGGAGCTGACAGAACAGAGAGCCGCGAACCGCAGGGTCCACTCGCACCTCGATGAACGCGTCCTCCAACGCCTCCACCAGCCCGTCGTCGGCGGTCCGCAGCTCGATCCGCCGCGCGACGAGCCCTTGCAGGCCCTCTCTGCGGATGACGAAGCGCGCCGGGAACCCGGCGAACGGCCGCCCGTCGATCAGCAGCGATTCGAAGTCCTCGGGCGCGGTGTCGAGCACCGTCGGCACGAGACGCAGCTCGAGGCCCACGACGACGTCGACCGAACGGCACTCCTGGGGCAGCTCGATGACCACGTCGAGCTCGAGAGTCCCGCCCTCCTCGACGAACGCGACCACCGGTACGAGACCGAGCACCGCGTCGACGGCGCCGGCGGGAGCCGCGGAGAGGAGCGACGCCGACAGGAGCGAGACGAGGATTGCCAACGGGGACACTGCGGCGAATCGGCCGCGGCCGGGCGAACGAAGAAACAGGGGATCGATCGTCATCGTCATGCTCCATGGAACGACCGAGCGCCATCTTGCCTGCGGCGCCGGTGAATCGGCTCTCACCCGCACGTCGGGAACGCCTCGATGTCGACGGTCGCCGGCGAGCGCTCGCCGAGCACATTCTCGTACTCGACCATCCGCCCGGTTGCGGTGTCGGTGACGGTGAGACGGTACTCCAGGTTGGTGGTGGCCGCCGACAGCACCCAGTAGCTGCCGTTGAGCGCACAGGCGTCGAGCACCTTGACCAGGAGCTCCCAGTTCTCGGCATCGAAGAACCAGAGCAGCCCCGAGTCGCTGCCACCCGCCGGCACCACGCGGGCGCTCCCGGTCTCGCCCGTGAAGCTGCGCCAGTCGACGCGCACCGCGAAGCGGCTCGCTAGGCACAGCGTGGTCTCGGAGGCGACGCAGGATCCCGCCCCTTCGGCCTGACGCACGCTGCGCAGCGGCTTCGCCTCGCCATCCCAGACGACCCGCGGCGGCGGCGCAGCGGCGCCGACGATGGCGAGGTCAGCCGTCGCCGAGCCGTTCGACGCGCCGCCGCCACAGGCGAAGGCGTCGGTGTCGGTGATCGCCGCCGAGCGCTGCCCGAGGGGGTTCGAGTAGGTCCGGAGCTCGCCGGTCACGAGATCCGTGACGCGCAGCGTGTATTCGACGTTGGTGGTGGCGGCCGAGAACACCCAGAACCGGTCGTTGACGCCGCAGGCGTCGAGCACCTTGATCAGCAGCTCCCAGTTCTCGGGGGCGAAGAACCAGAGCACGCCGGAGTCCTCGGACTCGGTGGCCAGCGACACCGGCCGGGCGGTCCCGGTGCGACCTTCGAAGTCCCTCCAGTCGACCTCGACGGCGAAACGGTCGGCGTTGAGGCACGTCTCTCGAGGGCAGTCGGAGGCCACCACCCGTCCGATCTCGACGGCGTCCTCGACGACGTCTTCGAAGAAGCCGTCGACCACCAGCGCCAGCGAGCCGTCATCGGTGACGTCGACCGCGCCCGATCGCTGGTCGAGGGCCGCGGCCCCGAGCCGGGCCGAATCTCCCTCCCAGGCAAACGCCACGCTCGCCGGACGCGTGCCGGCGGGGCCGTCGTCCTCGAACACCGTCGCCGGCGCCGCCACCAGGCGGCCGAAAGGCGCCGCCGAGGCGACGACCTGGTTGGGGGCGAACGACTTTCGCGTCGAGCTGCCGTCGCCGCGATTGACGACCAGGGCGTTGAGCTCGGCGACGTTCGAGCCGGCGAAGGTGGCGAGAGGGTTGAGGAAGACCTTCTGGTTGACTCCGGCGACGAAGCGGTTGCGGCCGTAGGTCGTCAGGTTGCGGGCCTCTGCTCCGTTGTCGCCCTCGAAGACCACGACGCCCGGATTGCCCGCGAACAGGTTGTCGGCGATCGTGCCGGTGGCGTCCGCTCCGCGCGGGAGGGCGGGCTGGACGAGGAGCGCGGATCCCGACTGCTGAAAGGGGACCTCGGACGAGCTGCCCGCGACGTCGTTGCGCAGGAAGGTCGAGTCCCGGACGTCGAGCTGCGACCCCGCCGAGTGGATGGCCCCTCCGAGCTCTCGCGCGTAGGAGTCGGCGAAGACGCTCTCGCGCACGTCGACCTTCGACGACTCGATCAGGATCATGGCGCCTCCCCGCCCCTCCTCCGCGCGCGAGCCCAGGAACATCGACCCCGTGACCTCGACGTCGGCCAGGTTCGAGTAGAGCGCGCCGCCGAACACCTGGTTGCCGACCGCGTCTGGCTCGACCCGGCAGTCGAGGAACACCGACGATTCGATCTCGGCGCGAGCGCGGTTGCGCGCGAAGTCGGCGTCCTGCGGCAGCCCGCCCTCTCCGAGCTGCCGGTTGGTGTCGCCGAGCGCCGCCAGGCACCCGCCCTGCGATGCCGTGGCGCCGACCGAGCCGAAGGCGCCCTGGAAGAGGTTCCCGATCGCGACCAGGCTCGCCGGCGGACGGTTGACGGCGCCGAAGTCGACGGTGGCGTTGAGAATGTCCGAGGAGACCACGATCACGGCGCCGCCGGCCGCCGAGAAGTCGCCGTCGAGCTGAGCGCGATTGCCGCGAAAGATCGAATCGCGGACGTCGAGCTCCGCCCGATAGTCGCTGATCGCGCCCCCCCAGTTGCCCGAGTTGCGCTCGAACCGCGAGCGCACGACCTCGACCCGAGCCTGGTCCTCGACGTGGATCCCGCCTCCCTGCGACGGGCCCGGCGGCAGGCAGCAGCCCTCGGGCTTCGAGACGTTGTCGAGGAAGGTCGAGTCCTCGATGCGGGCGAAGGCCACCGGGCCCTCGACTCCGTCGTCCCAGATCCCGAACACGTAGATCGACCCTCCCGACCAGCCCGCCTGGTTGCGCTCGAAGCGAGAGCGCTGCACCAGCAGGTCGCCGTCGAGCAGGTAGATCGCGCCGCCGACGGCGCGGGGGGAGTGGATCCCGACGTTGGTGCGGTTGTCGGTGAAGGTCGAGCGCACGACGACGAGCTCGGAGAACAGCGCCGAGATCGCGGCTCCCCGGTTCGGCGTGCGGTTGCCGGCGAAGACCGAATCCTCGACCACCACCCGGCCGCCCTCGCTGATCCGGATGCCGGCGCCGCCCGAGGTCGGCGTGTCGGTGGCGTTGTCACGGAACGTGCACCGCCGGAACGTGACGTCGCGCCCGGCCACGGTGACTGCGCCGGCGCGGCCTTCGGTCTCCGAGAAGCCGTTGACGAAGGCGATTCCCTCGAAGGCCACGAGCTCGCCGCGTCCCGAGCTCGAGCCGCGCAGTCGGATCAGCGAGCCCACGCCGGCGCCGTCGAGCACCGCGGTGCCGGGAGTCGACGCGCGGATCGTGAACGCCTTGTCCGCAGCCCGCAGGTCCCAGCCATTGGCCGGAGGCTGGTAGGTGCCCGGGCGCAGCAGCACGACGCCGCCGTCGTCGACCCGCTGCACCGCGGTGCGCAGGTCGGCGGTGTCGTCCGGGACGACGACCACAGCGTCGGCGCGAACGCTCGCGCCCCAGGTGAGCCCGGCGAGCGCCAGCGCCAGCGATCGGCATCCTCGACGCTCTCTTCGCGGCCGTCGCGAGCACGGCGGAACGACGGCGCACGCCTCCATCGAAGAGAGCGGATCGGGCACGGGAGAACCTCCGGAGACAGCCGGATGGATGAAAGAGATCGACGATCATACCGCGCGGCATCGACGGTCGGCTGAGGCGCCGGCTCGGTTCAGCGATCCGGGCCCGGCACCGCGCGCAACAAGCTCGCCTCGACCAGCGCCGCCGCCGCCTCTTCGAGCCGCTCGAGCGCCACCCCCGAGCGCTCGGCGACGTCGAGCAGGTCCTTGTCGCCGTCGCTCTGGTTGAGCACCCAGAGCAGGGCCAGCTCGCGCTCTCGTCCGGCCTCGTCGCCCCCCAGCGAGCGGTAGAGGCCGCGGCGCCCGAGCTGCGGCTCCCCTTTCGGCGACAGGTTGAGATAACGGCGATTGCCCTCGATCGCGGCCGCCACCGCCAGGTAGGCGCGCAGCGAGCCGCCCAGCGCCTCCGGCTGCACGAACGAGAGATCGTCCGCCGAGGTGTGGTACTCGGGGTAGCGCCCCCACGGGGTGCGGGTCAGGGACCCGACCGGCAGGTCGAAGCCCGGCGAGCAGTACTGACGCTCGTCGTAGCCGAAGGGAACGAAGTCCTCGACCTCCAGCGGCTCCGCGAGGTCGCGCAGCGCCACCTCGACCAGCCGGTCGATCGGCGCCCCGCCGCGCCGGCTGCGCTTGTAGTGGAAGCCGCCGGGGTCGCCGAGATTGGCGGCGACCAGCCCGTGGGCGATTCGCGACACCGCGCCCTCGTTGCGAGCCAGCCACGCGATCGCGCCGATCGTGCCGGGAACGAACAGGAAGCGCCAGCCGTAGCGCCGCTGGCTGCGGTCGAGCGTGGCGAGCCGCTCGGCGAGCGTGGCGACGACCGCGATCCCCGACAGGTTGTCGTTGGCCATAAAGGGGTGGCAGACGTGGGTGGAGACCAGGACCTCCTGTTCAGAGGCTCCCGGCAGGAAGGCCTCGCCCCAGGTGAGCGCGCCCTCCTCGAGCGTGGCGTCGACCAGCACCTCGTACTCCCCCTTGGCGAGCTCGAGGCGCCGCGCGTGGGGCAGGCAGAAGCCCCAACTCTCGGCGTAGTAGGACGTGCGGTAGGGGATCAGCGCGGGGCGCTCGGGGAGCGAGTGGAGGTGCTCGTCGAGCTCGGCGCGGCCCATCGTCGCGTGCATCGGGACGCTGTAGCCGAGGAGGTGGAGCGGATGCTCGGCGAGGTCGACGACGCGCTCGCCGTCCGGCCCCCTCACCCACGCCTCGCGAACGTTCCACTCGCGCGGCACCGTCCAGTCGAGGACCTGCGACCCCGTCGGCACCTCGTGGAGCTCGAGCGGGATGCGCTCCGCGAGCAGCCGCAGGGTCGCGCGCACCCCGTTTCCGGTCAGCGACCGTGGAAGAGGCTGCGCGCGCGCCATCAGCGCGTGGAGGTCGGCGCCCGCCGCCGAGACGTCGAGCGCGGCGAGCAGCTCGCGCACGCTCACCCGGAGCCCTCCCCGCCCAGAGTCTCCACCGGTCGCTCCGCCAGGGTCGGCAGGTTGCGGTCGCGCTCCGAGATCACGCGCACCGGCGCGGGCCAGTCGATTCCGAACGCCGGGTCGTCCCAGCGGTACCCGGCCTGGTGGTCGGGAGCGTAGGCGGCCGACATCTGGTAGCAGACCTCGGTGTCGTCCTCGAGGGTGAGCAGGCCGTGGGCGAAGCCCCTCGGCACGTAGAGCTGGTTGCCCTCCCGTGCGCTCAGCACCACGCCGAACCAGCGCGCGAAGGTCGGCGATCCGACCCGCAGGTCGACGATCGCATCGAACAGCGATCCGCGCGAGCAGCGAACCAGCTTCGCCTCCTCGTGCGGAGAGCGCTGGAAGTGGAGCCCGCGCAGGGTCCCCCGCCGGCGGCTCGCCGAGAGGTTGCACTGCGCCACCTCGACGTCGAGGCCGTGCTCGGCGAGCTCACGGCGGCAGAAGGTGCGAGCGAAGAAGCCGCGCTCGTCGGCATGGCGCTCGAGCTCGAGCACCCACGCGCCGGCGAGCGGCGTCTCGCGGAAGATCATCGGTCGGCCCTCACCAGACCCGCACCTCCGGGATCGCGACGACGAAGCGGCCTCCCCAATCCCGGATCTCCGAGCACTGATCGACGATCTCGCGCTCGAGGTTCCAGGGCAGGATCAGCACGTGATCGGGCCGGGTCTCGCGCAGACGCTCGGGCGGGTGGATCGGGATCCGCGAGCCCGGGAGGAACCTCCCCTGCTTGTGGGGGGAACGGTCGACCGTGTACTCCAGCAGGTCGGTGCCGATCCCGCAGTAGTTGAGCAGCGTGTTGCCCTTCGCCGGCGCACCGTAGCCGACCACGGTGCGCCCCTGCTCGTGCTCCTCGATCAGGAAGCGCAGCAGCCCCCGCTTGGTCGCCTGCACCCGCTCCTGGAAGCGGGAATAGGTCTCCGCCTCGAGCAGACCCGCGGCGCGTTCGGCCGCCAGCACCTCCTCGACCCGGCCGGTGGGCGTCAGGCGCTCGTCGGGCGCGGCGTCCGCCCGGCGACAGATCACGCGCAGCGACCCGCCGTGGGTGGAGAGCTCTTCGACGTCGAACAGCTCGAGCCCGTGCGCGGCGAGCACCCGCTGGGCCGCGTGCAGCGAATAGTAGGTGAAGTGCTCGTGGTAGATGGTGTCGAACTGGACCTGCTCGAGTAGGCGCAGCAGGTGCTGGACCTCGATCGTCAGCACCCCCTGGGGCGCGAGCAGGGCGGCGAGCCCGGCGGTGAAGTCGTTGAGCTGCGGCGTGTGGGCGAAGACGTTGTTGGCGATCACCAGGTCGGCGGGCCGGCCGAGCAGTGGACCGGCCGAGCCCCAGTCGGGGCGCTCGCTCCCGGCCACCACCGCGCGCGCGAGCTGTTCGGTCAGGAAGCGGTTGAGGGTCGGCACGCCGCGCGCCTCGGCGTGCTCGGCGACGTTGCGGGCCGGCTCGATGCCGAGCACCGGGATGCCGCGGTCGCGCGCGTACTGCAGCAGGTAGCCGTCGTTGGAGGCGACCTCGACGACCAGCGAGTCGCGGCCGAGCCCGAAGCGTTCGACTGCCATCGCCACGTAGTCGCGGGCGTGGCGGAGCCAGGAGTCGGAGTACGAGGAGAAGTAGGCGTACTCCGAGAAGATCGCCTCCGAGCTCGCGGCAGCCGGCAGCTGGACCAGGAAGCAGGACTCGCAGAGCCGCGCGCACAGCGGGTAGAAGGTCTCGGGCAGGTCGATTGCCGCCGGTTCGACGTAGGAGTTGGCGAGCGGGGACATCCCCAGGTCCGCGACCACCGCGCCCAGCGGGGCGCCGCAGGAGAGGCAGGGGGGCGCGGTCGAGGACGTGTCGGCGGGACGCGCGGGCCTCACCTCGGCGCTCGCCACCCGGTCACCAGACCTTCCAGGGGGCAGAGCCGCTGCGCCAGATCTCGTTGAGGTGGAGGTAGTCGCGGTAGGTGTCCATCGGATGCCAGAAGTCCTCGTGCAGATAGACCGAGAGCTGCCCCTCGCGGGCCAGCCGGCGCATCGGCTCGTGTTCGAAGAACAGCGCCAGGTCGTCGCTCAGGTAGGCGAACACCTCGCGCTCGAAGACGAAGAAGCCCCCGCTCACCACCCCCTCGGCGGTCGGCTTCTCGTTGAACTCGATCACCCGCGGTCCGTCGACCCGCATCTCACCGTAGCGCGAGGTCGGGTGCACCCCGGTCACCGTCGCCAGGCGCCCCTGCTCGCGATGGAACGCGAGCAGCCGGGCGATGTCGACTCTGCCCACGGCGTCGCCGTAGGTGAAGCAGAAGGTCTGGTGGTCGACGTAGCGCTCGACCAGCTTGAGGCGGCCTCCGGTGCCGGTCTCCTCGCCGGTCTCGGCGAGGGTCACCAGCCAGTCCTCGGTGCCGATGTCGCCGTCGCCCTCGCTGCGCGAGCCGAAGGTCGCCGGCTGCGAGCCGTCGAGAGCGAGCGTCAGGTCCTGGTGCATCTCCTTGTAGTGGAGGAAGTAGCGCTTGATCTCCCAGCTCAGGTGCCCGAGGCAGAGGATGAACCGGCGCATCCCGTGGTGGCGGTAAAGCTTCATGATGTGCCAGAGGATCGGGTAGCTCCCGATCTCGACCATCGGCTTCGGCCGGTAGCCGGTCTCCTCGCGCAGACGGGTGCCCTTCCCCCCGCACAGGATCACCACCGGGACGTCGGCGGGCGCGGCAGGCTCGGCGCCGCGATCGGACGGTGTGCTCATCGTCGATGGATCTCCGGAGCCTGACGCTGCTCGTCGCCTGTGACCCGTCGGCGCGAGCGTTGGACGGGACGGAGCCCGGCCGCTACGGAGGGGGCGGTGATCATGGGCGTCATAGAACATACCCGAGCTTGCGCAGCTTCTCGATCTCGAGCTCGTTGAGACGCCGATCCCGGCCGACGTCGCGGATCCTGGGCTGCCAGAGCCCCTGGTAGGTCGGCAGGGTGCGCACATGGCGCCCGGCGTCCGGTGCGAGCAGCTCGGCGAGGACGCGACCCGGCATGTCCTCGGCCACCGGAAGCCCCAGCAAGTGGAGCACCGTCGGCATCACGTCGAAGACGTGGGGAAGCGGTGGCGCTCCCGCCTCCCCCGCCGTCTCCGCGCCCGCTAAGACGGCCGCCTCGGCGGCCCGATCGAGGCCGCGGCGGAAGGGTCCGCCGAAGGCCGCGAACGCGCCGGGCGGACCGTGGCGATGCTGGGTGTCGAGCTTGTGGACGATGGTCGGCGAGTGGCCGTGGTCCGACAGCACCAGGACCGCGACGTCGGGACCGAGGCGCTCGCGCAAGTCGCCCAGGAAGGCGTCGAGCCGGCGATGGCGCCGGGTGATCGGATCGCCGGCGTCGCCATCGGTTGCGAGGAGCTCGTCGTCCGAGCCCTGCGGCCGGCGCCAGGGCGGGTAGCGCCAGGGCTCGAACCGGGTCCAGCTCTCGTGCTGCACGGTGTCGGGCTGGTGGCAGTAGAAGTTGAGGAGCCTCGGCAGGGGACGCCGCTCGAGCAGCTGCAGGGTCGCGCGCGCCTGCCACTCGCAATCCTCCTCGCTGGGCAAGCGGCCGCCACCGAACGGGTCGCGCAGGAGCTCGATCGGCTGGACGAACAGCGGCGCATCGGCGGGCTCCGCCTGACGATCGCGCAGCAAGCCGGCGTAGGCGTCGAGGGCGTAGGAGAGGAACCACGAACCCGGCGTCTGGGGCTCGAGCGCCGGATAGGAGTAGAGATAGCCGTCGGCGACCCCGATCGCGAGCCCGTAGTGATCGGCGATCTCCCAGATCGGCACCTCGCGCAGGTCGGCGCGCCCCACCGCCACGCGCGAAGCGAGGCCGATCGGCTCGAGCATTCCGACCAGCTCCTTGAAGAAGGTCCGGTGGACCGGGAAGATCCCGGCGTCGAGCCCCGGCAGCCGGATGCGGTAGAAGTCGAGGATGCCGTGCTCGAGTGGGGGCTTGCCCGTGTAGATCGAGGCCCAGATCACGGCCGAATTGGAGTCGTGGAGCGTCTCCATCGCGCCCCAAACCCCGTCTTCGCGCAGCGCCGCGAAGGTCGGAAGCTCCCCTTCTGCGACCAGCCGGTCGACGACCTCGGGATCGAGGCCGTCGAAGCCGACCAGGACGACGGAACCGCCCGCCCCCGAAGCGCCGACTTCCGACGGACCACGGCTCTGCGCCGGACCGCCGAGCTCGGTCACCGCTGCTTCTGCCACTACTGCGTCGGCCTCCGGTGCGTCGGCCACGCCTGCGTCCGCCTCCGATGCGTCGTCCTGCGCTGCAGACACCGGCACCGCTGTCGGCGGGGACGCCACCGTGAGCGCCGCCGCCACCTGAGCGCCCAGCAGGGCCAGCGGCAGCGCGACGAGAGCCGCCACGACCGCTCGGGGCCGGGCGCGGCTGAAGAAGCTCTCGACCCGGAGCGCGATTCCGGAGGCCGCGATCGCGATCAGCACCGCGGCGACGGCGAGATAGAGGGCCATTCCGACGAAGCCCCGCGGCCGAACCAGCAGGGTCTGCTCGTAAGTCAGGCCGTACAGCAGAGCCGCCTCCCAGAAGAGCACCGTGAACCCGACGAGCCCGAGGCGCAGCCCCCAGTCCTTCTCGAGGCGCTCCCGGGGGGGCCGCCGGCCGCGCAGCCAACGACGCAGGCTCAGCGCGCCGGCCGCCAACGCCGTCGGCGTCATCGCCATCAGGCCGTACAGCAACGCGCAGACGAGCGCCAGCAGCAGGGCGTCGACCAGCGATCCGAGCCGGTTGTGGAGCACGTGGAGCAGGGCGACCGGAAGCCCATAGACCGTCGCGCCGTAGGCGAAGGCGAAGGCCGACGCGCGCCAGAAGCAGGTCTGCATGGATCGACGCTAGCAGCCCGTGGGAGCTCCTGCTGGCAGCTGCTAGGCTCTCGCGCCGCAGTCCGTTGATCGCCTCGCCGGCAGCGACCGTGCGCAGGCGCCCTCCGAGAATCCATGAAGGTCCTGGTCACCGGCCACGACGGCTACATCGGCGTCGTCCTGGTCCCGCTCCTGCTCGCCGAGGGGCACGAGGTCCATGGCCTCGACAGCGGACTGTTCTCGCGCTGCGCCCTGCCCGGGGCGCCCGAGCTCGCCGAGATCGAAGCGCGCCGGCTCGACCTGCGAGACCTGGCGCCGGGCGACCTCGACGGCTTCGAGGCCGTCGTCCACCTCGCCGCGCTCTCGAACGACCCGCTCGGCAACCTCGACCCGACGCTCACCACCGCCATCAACTACGAGGCGTCGCTGCGCCTCGCCGAGATCGCCAGGACCGCCGGCGTCGAACGCTTCCTGTTCTCGTCCTCGTGCAGCAGCTATGGCGCCGCCGGCGACGATGCATTGCTCGGCGAGGACGCGCCGTTCAACCCGGTGACCCCCTATGCTGTCGAGAAGGTCCGCCTGGAGCGGGCGCTCGCGGCGCTCGCCGACGACGGGTTCAGCCCGACCTATCTGCGCAACGCCACCGCCTACGGGCTCTCGCGCCGGCTGCGACTCGATCTGGTGCTCAACAACCTGGTGGGGTGGGCGGTGACCACCGGCCGGGTGCTGCTGCTCTCCGACGGCACCCCCTGGCGGCCGATCGTCCACGTCGAGGACATCTCGCGCGCCTTCGCCGCGATGCTTCGCGCCCCGCGCGAGCTGGTCCACGACCAGGCCTTCAACGTCGGGCGCAGCGCCCACAACTACCGCATCCGCGAGCTGGGCGAGATCGTCGAGGCGACGGTGCCCGGAGCGCGACTCGAGATCGCCGAGGGCGCGGGCCCCGACAAACGCAGCTACCGCGTCGACTTCTCGAAGCTCGAGACGACGTTCCCGGACTGGCAGCCGCAGTGGGACGCGGAGCGCGCGGCGCAGGACCTCCACCGCGCCTACCTGGCCGCGGGGCTCGAGCGCCGCGACATGGAGGCGCCCGACTACATTCGGCTCAAGCACCTCGAGGACCTGATCTCACGCGGGCTGCTCGGCGCCGACCTCCGCTTCGTCGCAGCGTCGGCCCCGGCCGGCGGATGAACCCCAGATGAGTCTCAGATGAGTCTCAGATGAGCCCCCCGCGGCGGGCCTACCGCGCCGTGCTCCGGCTCGCCCAGAACGGCCTCGCGCGCTGCGGCCTCAACGTCGCGCTCACCCGCGACTACTACTCGCCGCTGCCGGTGCGCGCCGACCTGCTGCGACACCGCGCGCGCTGGGATCGGCCGAGCGAGCTGGTCGGCGTCGGCTACGACCTCGGCGCGATGCGCGTCCTGCACTCGGAGCTCGTGACGCGCTTCGGCGCCGAGTGGAGCGAGCTGCCGGGCTACGCCGAGTGCAAGGCGATGGGCTACGGCCCCGGCTTCACCGAGCTCGACGCGATGACGCTCTACCTGATGCTGCGCCACCAGCAGCCCCGACGCTTCGTCGAAGTCGGCTCCGGGCTGTCGACCTGGTACGCATCGCGCGCGCTCGATCGCAACGCCCGGGAGGGCAGCCCGGGAACGGCCCTGGCAGTCGACCCCTACGCCTCCGAGCGCGTGCGCTCGATCGCGGGCCTCGAAATCCTCCGCCAGCCGGTGCAGGAGGCGCCGCTCGAGACCTTCGAGTCGCTCGACGCCGGCGACGTCCTGTTCATCGACTCGACCCACGTGGTGAAGATCGACGGCGACGTGCCGCACCTCTACCTCGAGGTCGTCCCCCGGCTGCGCCCCGGCGTCCTGGTTCATGCCCACGACATGCACTTCCCTTACAACGTGCCGCACCCCGCGGAGCAGTACGTGGCGCGCCGGAAGTGGGGCTGGTACTGGACCGAGGCGATGCTGGTGCAGGCGTTCCTCGCCTTCAACCGCGACTTCGAGATCGTCCACTCGGCTCCCCTGCTGCGCCACCACGACGAGGCCTTCCTGCGCGCGAGCACGCCCGGCTACCGGCCGGTCGAGGTCGAGGACCACGACACCCACTTCGGGTCGCTCTGGTTCCGCCGGGTGCGGTGACGCTGGAACGCCGGATCAGCGTCGCATCGTCACCGGCACGACTCCGCCGACACCAGCAGAGCCACCGGGAGACGCTGCAGGATCGTCGCGAGCGGCAGATCACGGCCCTCGGCCGTCATCGCCGCATCGCAGGCGAGGACGTCCTTCCAGGACCGCGGCGCGCCGTCGGGAAGCCCCAGCATGGTGTCGGCCCAGATCTCGTCGCCGATCGGCGCCCTGCCGTCGCCGGCGAGCCCCGCGATCCAACGGGAGGCCACCACCACCACCCAGGAGGACCCGGCGCGTCGGGCAAAGGCGCACACGTTCTCGCTCCGTGCACCCGCGGCCTCGAGCGGCAGGTAGTCGGCGGCGGCTGACAGGGCGGCGTGGCGACGGCGCGCGAGCAGGCCTCGCTGGGTGACCCACAGCTTGATCGCCCCGCTCGGCCAGTCCGCCACCAGCTCGTCGAGCAGGTCCGCGCCGTCCGCCGAGGCGCGTCGCTCGAGCTCGTCGAGCAGCCGGCTGCGACCGGCCGGGTCGACCGGCCGGCGATTGTCGGGATCGACCAGCGCCAGGCTCCACAGCTCGCACCCCTGGTAGACGTCGCAGATGCCGGGAACGCCGAGCTTGAGCACGAGTTGTGAGAGGGCGGTCCAGGCGCCGAGCGGTCCCACGCGTTCGATCAGGGTGTCGAGCTCACGCTGCTGCTCGGCATCGGCCAGGACCGCCTCGACGAAGCTCTCGAGCGCCGCCTCCCAGCCGGCGTCGGGATCGAGCCAGGAGGTGTTCTCCTTCGCCTCGCGGGCAGCCTTCACGGCGTAGGCCCCGAGGCGTTGCTTCAGGAGCTCGAGGTCGTCGTCTCGTCGCCGCGCCGGCCAGATGCCGACCAGGCTCTGGTAGAGGAGCCACTCCTCGGCGGGAGAGGGTGCGGGCCGGCCCTCGACCTGCCGCTTCTTGCCGCCGTGGCGCTCGCTCCAGCGCTCGGCGATGGCCACCCACTCGTCGCCCAGCTCGGCGAGGACGAGAAGACGAGCGCGCAGGTCCTCGCTGCGCTTGGTGTCGTGCGTGGAAGTCGCCGAGAGCGAGCCGGGACGCCCGCCGGCGCGCTGGCGCTGGAAGCAATGGAAGGCCTCGCGATCGCCCAGCGGAGCGACACCCGCCGGCTCGCCGCCCACCTCGCACAGCGCGCCCAGGACCGGCAGCCGATAGAGCAGCGTGTCCTCGAGACCCTTGGCCATCGCCGGACCGGTGAGCTGCTGCCAGCGCTGCACCACCTCGGCGCGACGCAGGAGCTCGTTTTCGTCAGCGGCTCGGACCCCCTCGCGATCGGGCTGCGCTGGATCGAGGCGCGGGAGATCGAGCCGGAGCAGTCGGTCGAGCTCGTCGAGCGCCTGGACGGCGCGCTGGCGTTGCGGACCCTCCATCACCACCTCGCCACGCTCGAGGCTCTCGCGCGCGCGCCGCGACGCCGATTCCAGGCGCTCGAGATCCTCGGGCCGATGTCGGGGCGGGGCGTCCTGCGAGCCCGGCGGGAGATAGGTGCGGTAGACGTCGAGGGCCGCCGTGATCTCGCACAGGGCGACGCGCCAGGCGTCACGATCGAGCTCGGGCGATCCTCCTCGAGGCAGCGCGACGATCTCGTCGAGCAACGCCTCCACCTCGGCGACGAAGAGCGACCGCAGCACCTCCCGCTTGCCCGCCCGCAGCGCCCGCTCAGGCTCGGGCTCGGAGCCCACGAACCGCCGCCATCCCCGGCACAGGGCCGTGAACCCGTCGGGCGGCGTCAGCACCGCCGTGATCGCGTTGGCGAGCTCGTAGCCGGTGGTCCCCGAGCAGCGCCAACTCTCGGGCAGCTCTTCGTCGGACGCCAGGATCTTCTCCACCAGGACGTAGGGGTCGGCCTCGAACCCCTCGAGCGCCTCGCCGAGACGCTCGAGGTAGCCCTCGGGGTCGAGCAGGCCGTCGACGTGGTCGATGCGCAGCCCGGCGAACGTGCCGTCCGCGCACAGATCGAGCACCAGCGCGTGCTCGTCGCGAAACACCTCCTCGCGATCGGCGCGCAGCGCCACCAGGTCGGCGATGTCGAAGAAGCGGCGGTAGTTGATGTGCTCGAGGCCACTGCGCCAGAGCTCGAGGCTCCAATGCTGGGGCATGAGCAGGCGTCGCCACAGGTCGAGCCGGGCCTCGTCCTGCGCGTCCTCGTCCTCTGCCCTGCCGCGGAGCATCGAAAGAGCCCGATCGACGCGGCGTCCGAAGGCGCCGCCTTCGCGGTAGAGGGCGACCAGCCGGAGCTCTGGCTCGTCGCTCGGGGGATCGGCGTCGAGACGCGCGAGCCAGGGATCCTCGGGCGCATCCCGGGTGGGCTCCGCAGACGACGTCGGAGACGGGCTCGAGGAGCCGAGCAGGATCTTCCAGCTCGCCGGGCGCAGCGGGGCGAGCGGCTCGCCGTGCGACTCGAGGACCAGACCGTCCTCGCCGACGACGAGGTCGAGATGCTCGAGCGCGCGTTCGAAGGGCTCGCCGAGACGCGGCAGGACGATCCGCTCGCCGGGTCCGCGCCGCCAGTCGATGTCGAAGTGGCACGCGAACCTCGAGCGGCGCCCCCAGCGCAGGACGTCCCACCACCACCGGTTCCCGGCCGAGGCCGCCATGTGGTTCGGCACCACGTCGAGCAGCAGACGCAAGCCGTGCGTCCGCGCTTCCCGGCTCAGCCGTCGAAGCGCCTCGACGCCGCCGATCGCCTCGTCGACCACCGCGGGATCCACCACGTCGTAGCCGTGCGCGCTGCCGGAGCGCGCCCGCTGGATCGGCGACAGGTAGAGGTCAGTGATCCCGAGCGCGGCGAGGTCGGCGCACCAGGTCGCCGCGTCGTCGAGCGTGACGCCGTCCCGAAGCTGGACGCGGTAGGTCGCGCGCCCCTCGCGCAGCCAGGCCTCCCGACTACTCAGCACCGGCTCCCGCGGGCTCGAGGGCGACGAGCGGCATCCGGAAGCCCAGGTCGTCCCCCAGCTTCTCGAAGCTCTCCACCCATCTCTTCGCGTCGTCGTCGCCGTCGGCAAGCTCTCGCATGTGCGCATAGCTGCCCAGGGCGAGCTCGTAATAGAGGTTCGCGGTCTCCCACAGATCCGGCGAGAGCGGCAGCTCGCCGACGAGGTCGACCCCCGCACACAACCGCTGCAGGCGCTCGAGCTCGGCCGGCTGCTCGGCCAGCTCCTCGGCCAGGCGGAGCAGCGCCCGCTCCACCACCAGATCGAGGACCTCCTGGTCGAGCTCGAGCCCGAGGTCCCGGGCCTGCGCGAAGAGGGCGAGGACCTCCTCTCGATCGGTCTCCCGCTCGGCCAACCGCGCCTCGAGGTCGTGCTCGACGAAGGTCTGTGCCGCCACCTTGAAGGGCTCCGGAATCGTGATCCCGAGGTGGGCGAGGAAGCGCATCAGCGGGGCGTGGAGCTCGTAGATGCGACGGTACTGGTCGCGGATGTCCGCCAGGGTGGCGTCGAGCAGCTCGCCGACGACCCGCCGTTGCTCGTCGGCGAACAGGGAGCGGAGTGAGAAGCTGAGCTCCTCGAAGTAGTGGTCGAACTGGCGCACGACCTCGGTGAAGTCGACGCGGTCGAAGGCCGCGCCGACCGACGTCGCGAGCTCCGCGAACGCCTCGGTGCCGCGGAACTCGCGGACGCCGCCGGTGATGTTGTGGTCGCCGAAGTGGAGGACCCCGTAGCTGTAGGTCGCCCGCTCTCCAGTGAGCTCGGAGCAGATGTCGGCCACGCCCAGCGCCAGCGCCGCGCGGCCGGTGCGCCACACCCCGGCGTTCTCGTCCCGCACGCTGTAGCAGAAGAGCTGATCCTGCTCCTCGCGCTGCTCGAACAACGAGCCCACCGCATAGTGGGCGGCGATCTGCCGGAGGACGAGCCGGAAGGGCAGCACCGCCTGCTCCCACACGCCTCGGCCGTCTCGGAAGCGGGGCACGTTGCTCTCGGCCTCGGCCAGACGGGCGACGAAGTCCTCCTCGAGAGAGCGGTCCGGCGCGAGCTGCTCGGCGAGCTGCAGGGCGCGGGCGGCGTAGCGCAGCACCTGGACCGTCTCGATCCCCGAGATCTCGTTGAAGAACCAGCCACAGCTGGTGGTCATGTACATCGCATGGCGCTGCATCTCGAGCAAGGTGAGCATGCGCTGGCGCGCGCCGTCGTCGACGTCGTCGACCTGCGTGCGCGCGTGCCGGCTCAACCAAGCGTCGACGTTCTCGCGGCGGCGGTCCAGGAGGACCTCGATGTACTCCTCACGCGCGGCCCAGGGGTCCGAGAACAACGGCACGCCCGAGCGCTCGAACTCCTCCGCCAGGCGGTCTCGCAGCCAGTCGAGCGCGGCGCGCAGCGGCGCGCGCCAGCGCTGGTGCCAGCCCGGGCCGCCGCCGGTGTGGCAGCCGCAGTCGGCCCGCCAGCGCTCGACTCCGTGGATGCAGCTCCAGGAGGTGTCTTCGGCGATCTCCACCTCGTGGGTCGGAGGGTGACCTTCGAGGAACTCGCCGTAGTTGGTGAGGTGGATGTCGTCTCGCTCGTCGAGGTGGTCGAGCGCCCAGGCCAGGGCCATCTCGCCGTAGCGGTGGTGGTGGCCGTAGGTCTCGCCGTCGGTCGCGATGTGCATCAGCTGAGCGCCGTCGCGATGATCGTGATAGCCCGTCATCAGGCGCTCGGCGAAGGTGTAGCCGTCGCCGAGCAGGTTCTCGAAGGCGACCGCCCGCGAGATCGACCCGTCGTAGAAGAAGAGCGCGATCTCCCCGCCCGACGGCAGCCTGCACAGGTAGGGCATGGTGGGGTCGACGCTCTGATCTCGGACGTCCTTCCAGGCCTCGCGCCTGCGCGCATCGAGGCGACGAACGCGCTTGGCCTGGTTCGGCGCCAGGATCGTGAAGCGGATGCCCTGCTCCGCCAGCAGCTCGAGCGTCTCGACGTCGACAGCGGTCTCGGGCAGCCACATCCCCTCCGGAGCGCGGCCGAAACGGTGCTCGAAGTCGCGGCGCCCCCAGGTGATCTGCGTGCGCTTGTCGCGGCGGCTGGCGAGGGGCAGGATCAGATGGCTGTGCGCCTGCGCCAGCGCGCTGCCGTGCCCCGAGAAGCGCTCGGCGCTGATGCGATCCGCTTGCAGGATGGCGCGGTAGACGTCGGGATCCGCCCGCTCCATCCAGCTCAGCAGGGTGGGACCGAAGTTGAAGCTGATCTTCGAGTAGTTGCTGACGATGCGCGCGATGCGGCCCTCCTCCAGGATCCGGGCGCAGGCGTTCGGCGCGTAGCACTCGGCGGTGACCCGCTCGTTCCAGTCGTGGTAGGGGCTGGCGGAATCCTGCACCTCGACCGTCTCGAGCCAGGGGCTCTCTCGAGGCGGCTGGTAGAAGTGGCCGTGGATGCAAAGGTGTCGGATCATTGCGGGGGCTCGTTCGCGGCCGTGGCCGCAGGGGCATCGACGTTCATCGGGAGGGGGTGCCGTAGAGGAGGAATCCGGGGCCGGGAATCTCGAGAGCGCCAGCGGCCGCGAGCCGTGTGGGAGCACGCGAGCCCGGCCCGCCCCACTCGGCGGCGCTCGAGTCGAGCAGCAGCTCGAGTCCCGCGGCGTCGATGTCGGGGAGAGAGCCCCCGGCGCTCTTCGCGGGGCCGTCGCGACCCTCGAGATCGAGGGTCGAGGGGCCGCGCTCGAACGAGAAGATCCCGACCACGCGGCCGCCCGAAGCTCTCCCAGGAGAGTCGCGTGCAGAGCGGGCAGGAGATCGCCGCTCGAGGACCAGGAGGCGACGAGCCGTGCCCGCCTTCACACTCTCGAGCGCTCCGGTCCCCAGCGCGCTGTGCGAGCGGCGCAGCTCGAGCAGCCGGGCGTAGAGGGCACGCAGGCTCAGGCGCCGCCGGTCCCCCTCCTCCGGACGCCGCCGCTTCGACGACGTGTAGGTCTCGAGCGCGCCGGGGTCGGGGACCCCGGCCGCCGAGAAGCCGGAATGCTCCTCGCATCGTCCGTCGCGCACCGCCCGCAGCAGCTCGGGATCGTGGTGATCGACGAAGTAGAGGAAGGGGCTCTCATCGGCGTCCTCCTCGCCCATGAACAGCAGCGGCACGAAGGGCGACAGCAGCAGCAGCGCGGCCGAGAGCTTCAGGTCCTCGTGCTCCACCAGCCCTGCCAGCCGCTCGCCCCGCGGGCGGTTGCCGACCTGGTCGTGGTTCTGGGCGCAAACCACCAGGCGAGAGCCGTCGAGCCCTCGGCTCGGCACCCCGTGACGGCGCCCGCGGAAGGTCGAGTGCTGGCCGCGGTACACGAAGCCGTTCTGGAGCGCGTCGGCCAGCGAGGGCAGCCCGTCGAAATCGACGTAGTAGCCGACCTGCTCCCCGGTCAGCGAGACGTGGAGGGCGTGATGAAAATCGTCACACCACTGGCCGTCGAACCCGCAGCCCCCCTGCTCGCGCGAGCGCAGGAAGCCGCGGGTGTTGAGGGCGCTCTCGGCGAACAGGTGGCGCCGCTCGCCGAGAGCCCGGCTCCAGTGATCGACGGCGGCGGAGAGCTCGGCCAGGAACGGACGCTCCGACTCGTCCGCGATGGCGTGCACCGCGTCCAGACGCAGGGCGTCGACGCCGAGCTCGAACAGCCAGTAGAGGCCGTTCTCGACGAAGTAACGGCGCACGCCGTCGCTGCCGGCGCCATCGAAGTTGAGCGCGTCCCCCCAGGGCGTGCGGTAGCGGTCGGTGAAATAGGGACCGAAGCGGCCGAGCACGTTGCCCTCCGGACCGAGGTGGTTGTAGACGACGTCGAGGACGACGCTCAGGCCGCGCGCGTGACAGGCGTCGACGAAGCGCACCAGCGCCGCGGGCCCTCCGTAGGAGCTCTCCACGGAAAAGGGGAACACCCCGTCGTAGCCCCAGTTGCGGGCGCCCGGGAACTCGGCGAGCGGCATCAGCTCGACCGCGGTGACGCCCAACGCCATCAGCTCGTCGAGCTCGTCGATCGCGGCGTCGAGCGTGCCCTCCTCGGTGAAGGCGCCGACGTGCAGCTCGTAGATCACGTAGTCCTCGAGCGCGCGCCCGGTGCCCCGGCTTCGCCTCGACGGCTCGGGGACGAAGACCTGGGACGGCCCGAAGACGTCGTCCGGTTGAGAGCGCGAGGCCGGATCCGCGAGCAGCTCCCCTCCGTCGAGGCGGAAGCGATAGCGCGGGAGCCGTGATCGGCTCCGGCCGGTCGCGGCGGCGTCGATTCCGGCCGCCCTGATCTCGGCCGCCCTGATCTCGGCCGCCCTGTCGATCTCGGCCGGCCAGTCGATCTCGACCACCCAGTAGCCGGCGCCGGCGTCGCGCACCCCCGGGCCGCCCTCCAGTGGCGGAACGAGCTCGGGCAGCAAGCCGCCCATCGGGCTCATCTCGTGCTCGGCGGCACCGGGCTCCCCGCCGCTCTGCGGCAGCGCGGCGCTGCCCGGAGGCTGCGCCGAGGCGCCCGGTGCTTCGAGCACCAGCGCGACCCGCTCCGCCTCGGGCGCCCAGACCGCGAACCGCCAGCGATCGGCGCCGACCCGCCGCCCGCCGAGCACCAGCGGCGGGAGCTGCGGGTCGCTCAAGCCGGGGCTCCCGCGTCCCCATCCCCCTCTTCGGTCTCGCCCCCGGGCTCGGTGCTGGCTGCCTCCGGCGGCTGCCAGCGCAGGAACAGCGCCCCCAGCGGGGGCAGGCGCAACCGCAACGAGGGGCCGAGGCCCGAGCGCGGCGGATCGGCCTCGACGCCTCCGAGGTTGCCGACGCCGCTGCCCCCGTACGACTCCGCATCGCTGTTGAGGATCTCGTGCCACCAGCCGACGTGCGGAACCCCCAGGCGGTACGCCTCCCGCGCCACCGGCGTGAAGTTGAAGATCGCGGCGACCGGCGGCGCCTCGCTGCGCGCCTTGCGCAGGAAGCCGAGAACCGAGTTCTCGCCGTCGTTCGCCACCAGCCACTCGAAACCGGCCGGATCGCAGTCCAGCTCGTGGAGAGCGGGGTTCTGGGCGTAGGCGGCGTTCAGATCCCGCGTCAGCGACTGCACCCCGCGATGCGGCGGCTGCTCGAGCAGGTCCCAGTCGAGCGACCGCTCGTGCGACCACTCGCGCCACTGCGCGATCTCGCACCCCATGAACAGGAGCTTCTTGCCCGGAGAGGCGATCTGGTAGGCGAGCAGGAGCCTCAGGTTGGCGAGCTTCTGCCATTGGTCGCCCGGCATCTTGTCGGGCAGCGAGCCCTTGCCGTGCACCACCTCGTCGTGCGACAGCGACAGCACGAAGTTCTCGTGGAACGCGTAGACCCCGCGGAAGGTGAGCTGGTTGTGGTGGAAACGACGATGGACCGGGTCCTGCCGCAGGTACTCGAGGGTGTCGTGCATCCAGCCCATGTCCCACTTGTAGCCGAAACCCAGGCCGCCGACGTAGGTGGGCTTCGAGACCATCGGCCACGCCGTCGACTCCTCGGCGATCGTCTGCGCTCCGGGGAAGTCCGCGTAGATCCGCTCGTTGAGCTCGCGCAGGAGCTGGATGGCGGGCAGGTTCTCGCGACCGCCATGCTCGTTGGGGATCCACTCCCCCTCCTTGCGGGAGTAGTCGAGGTAGAGCATCGAGGCGACCGCGTCCACGCGCAGGCCGTCGACGTGGTAGTGGTCGAGCCAGAAGCGGGCGCTCGAGATCAGGAACGCGCGCACCTCGTTGCGGCCGTAGTTGAAGATCAGGCTGTGCCAGTCGGGGTGGTAGCCGAGACGGGCGTCGGCGTGCTCGTAGAGGTGGGTGCCGTCGAAGTAGCCGAGCCCGTGCTGATCGGACGGGAAGTGCGAGGGAACCCAGTCGAGGATCACGCCGATCCCCTCCTGGTGGCAGCGGTCGACGAGGTGCATGAAGTCCTGCGGCGTCCCGTAGCGGGAGGTGGGTGCGAAGTAGCCGGTGGTCTGGTAGCCCCACGAGCCGTAGAACGGATGCTCCATCACCGGCAGCAGCTCGACGTGGGTGAAGCCGAGGTCGCGGACGTAGCCGGGCAGCTCCTCGGCCAGCCGGCGATAGGTCGGCGGGTCGGCCTCGCCGCCGCGGCGCCACGAGCCGAGATGGACCTCGTAGATCGACATCGGGGCGTCGAGACGGCTCCTGGCGCTGCGCTCAGCCATCCACCGTCGATCGTCCCAGGCGTAGTCGAGGTCCCAGATCACCGAGGCGGTGCGCGGGGGCGCCTCGGTGTAAAAGGCGAAGGGATCCGCCTTCTCGACCCGGTAGCCGCCGTGCCGCGACTCGATGAGGTACTTGTAGCGCTGGCCCGGCGAGGCCTCCTCGACGAAGCGCTCCCAGATGCCGGTCTCGCCGATCGGCCGCAGCGGATGCTCGCCTTCCTGCCAGCCGTTCCAGTCACCCACCACCGAGACCTCGCGCGCGTCCGGAGCCCAGACCCTGAAGACGGCGCCGGCGATGCCTTCGCGAACGCCCAGATGGCACCCGAGCTTGCGGTAGAGCTGGTGGTGGCGACCCTCGTTGAAGAGGTGCCGATCCTGATCGGTCACCTCCGGGATCGGCCTGCTCGTCACGTCGACCGTCGTGCTCATCGCGTCTCCTCTCGGCGTCGCGCGTCGACCTCCCGAAGCAATGCTTCGATCGAGGGGTCGCCTCGCATGTCCTCCAGCGTCCGTCGGGCGCGACGACGCCAGTTGCCCTCCTCCTCGCCGGTCCCCGGCACGTTCTGCGGAGCGGTCTCGAGCCAGAGGTCCTCCAGGTTGATCGACAGCCAGGAGGCGCGGCTCGCCGCGAGCCCGTGCAGCGTGCGGCGCAACGCCCGGCGCAGCTCCTCCTGCTCCTCCTGCTCCTCCTCCTGCTCCTCCTCCTGCTCCTCCTCCGCCCGTGCCTCGCGCACCGCCACCTCCGGCGGCGCATGGTCGCGCGCTGGACGCGACGCTCGCCCTGCCAGGGCAGAGCGCAGCCGTCCCCTGCGCTCGCGTTCGCGAGCCGCCTCCTCGTCCCCCATCAGCCCCAGCCGTCGCCAGGTCTCGAGATCGCTGCCCTCGAGAAAGGCGGCGAAGGGCGGCATGTCGTGGGTGTCGAGACAGGCGAGCGCCTCGGCCGGCGGCTCGGGAACCACCCGGCGCTCGGGTCGCGATGTGGCGAGCAGCTCGGCGCCGGGGTCGCCGTGGACCTCGCCGCAGGCGGCCGGCTCGGCCTCCTCGACCTGTCCCAGCTCGTACTGGAGCACCCACAGCCGGTGCAGCCCGTGTCGTCGCATCGAGTCCCGGACCTCGGCCGGCACCGTCCCCAGGTCCTCCCCCACCACCTCGGCGCGTGCCCGGTGCGACTCGAGGCTGACGATGGCGTAGAGCTCGTGCGCCGGATAGCGGACGTAGGCGCCGTCGACCGCGCGGGCGCCGGCGGGAACGCAGAACAACCGATGCAGTCCCATCACGTGGTCGAGCCGGATCACCGAGGCGCGGGCGAAAAGGGTGCGCAGGACGGCGATCCAGTACTCGTAGCCCTCCCGCCGCTGGGCTTCGGGATGAGGCGGCGGCAGGGCCCAGTTCTGGCCCCCGCGAAAGAGGGCGTCGGGGGGAGCGCCGACCGCGAGCTCCCCGGCGAACAGGTGGCGGTGCCTCCAGACGTCGTAGGAGGCGGCGTGCGACCCCACCGGCAGGTCGAGGTAGAGGCCGACGTCCCGGCGTCCGCCGCCGGCCAGCATCTCTGGCAGCTGCTCGTCGAGCGCCATCTGGCAGTAGAGGTGATACCGGCGATTGCGCTCGAGGTAGTCGCCCCCGTCGAGCTGGCCGGCGCGCATGCGCTCGGGCCACTCGTGCCAGGAGCCACCGAGACCGTCGGCCACGGCACGGAACGCGGCGAAGCTCTCCGCCTCGGGATGGCGCCCCCGGTACTCGTCGAGGGCCGCGTGCCTCGAGGCCGTCGTATCGGACCAGAAGGCGTCGGCCAGGAGCTCGAGCGCCCGGCGCTTGAGAACGACCAGGCGGTGATAGTCGACGGCGCCGGCGTCGCGCAGCTCGGCGATCTCGGCGCGGAAGTCCTCCTGCTCGAGCAAACGCCTGGGCTCGGGGCTCTGCGCCTCGGGCAGGCGGTCGACCGCCAGCCAGAGCTCGCTCCAGAACAGCCGGCTCAGCGGCGAGTAGGGGCTGGGCTCCTTCAGGTGCTCGACGTCGACCGCGAACAGCGGCAGCGTGCCGACCGCCGAGGCGCCCAGACCTCCGGCCCAGGAGCACAGCGCACCCAGGTCGGCCAGGTCGCCGGCACCCCAGTCGCGCTCCGTGCGCAGCGCGTGGAGCGGCAGGAAGACCCCCCAGTGCTTAGGTCGCGCACGGGACCCCTCGCCGCCGGCCGCCGCCGCGACACCGTAGGCGCGCCGCGGCGCGCACAGCAGCAGAGCCTCGGCGCGCTCGCTCTCGCCCTCGGCGTGGACGCGGTGATAGCCCGGCGGGATCTCGTCGGGAATCTCCAGGAAGGCCGCGCCGGAGGCCGGCCTGGAGATCGCGCCGCGCCCCTCGATCGCGCCCCCCGACTCGAGCTCGACGGTCCAGGAGAGTGCTCCCTCCCCGGCGCGCTCGGGCGTCACCTCGAGCCGCAATCCCCGGCGTGGCCGAGAAGGATCCTCCGTCCACGCCACGTAGACGGCGTCGAGCAGAGGCCGCACGTCGGAGTCGACCGCCCGCAACGCCTCCTCGGCCTGCCCCGGGCGCTCGATCGGCGCGCCCAGGGCACGCAGGATCGCGACCAGCGAGTCGGGGGAGACGTGCCGCTCGACGTCGAGCCCGTCGAGGTAGGTCGGCTCCACGCGATAGCGCGCGGCCAGCGCGTCGAGCGCCTCTCGCTCCGCTGCGAGCGCCGCCGTCATCCGCGCTGCTCCGCCCGCTTCAAGAGCTGGGCGAGACCGCGCAGCGGGATCGCCACCCAGTCGGGACGGTTGTTGAGCTCGTAGCCGAGCTCGTAGAACGCCTTCTCCAGGAGCAGCGACTGCAGCAACACGTCCCTGCGCTCCCTGGTGCTCGGCAGGATCCCGCGGTCGGCGGTCCGCTCCTCGTAGGCGGAGAGGAAGGCGGCCGAGCAGCTCTCGACCCACAGACGACACCACGCGCGCAGGTCCTCCCGATGCTCCTCGGTGGCCACGCCGCGCTCGATCAACTGTCGCTCGGCGGCCTCGACCGCATAGTCGAAGGAGCGCAGCATGCCGGCGACGTCGCGCAGCGGCGAGCGTTTGAGCCGCCGCTCGGTCAGCGGTCGGGCCGGCTCCCCCTCGAAGTCGAGGACGTAGAAGTCGGTGCCCGTGAACAGGAGCTGGCCGAGGTGGTAGTCGCCGTGGACGCGCACCCGCTTGCCCAGATCGCGATCCTCGAGCACCCTCGAGAACAGCGCCATAGCGTGGTCGCGGCGTCCGACCAGCGACTCGGCCTCCGGCACCAGGTCCTCGGGGAGCGTGTCGATGCTCCGGTCGAGCAAGGCCATCGTCCGTCCCAGGGTGGCGCGCAGCGACTGGTAGAGGGAGCGCTGCTCCATCGCTCCGAAGCCCTCCGGGGCGAACACCGGGACGTCGCGCCGAGACGCCAGCGCGAGGTGCATGTCGGCGGTGACCTCGCCCAGCCGCCGCGCGGTCTCGAGGAAGGCCCCGATCGTCTCGCGCGCCTCGATCGCGATCGGCCGGGCGGCGGCCTCCAACAGGGTGCGCTGACCGGTCCTGGTCGCCGGCGGCGCGCCGCGCGCCATCACCCGCTCGAGGAAGGATCCGACCGCTGAAAGGGTGTACTCCCAGGCGTTGGCCTCGCTCTCGACGAACTCCTGGAGGAGCGCGACGGTCGCCGGCTCGCCGCCGTTGTCCTCGTCCTTGAGCTCGATGGCGCCGAGGTACTGGGGGATGTGGGCGAAGTCGGTCTTCTCGGTAAGAAAGCGCACCACCTCGAGATCGGGGTTCACTCCCGGCTGCAGTCGCCGGAAGAGCTTGAGCACTGCGGTGCGCCCGAACAGCACCGTGGTGTTGCTCTGCTCGACGCCCGCGAGCCGCGGCTCGAGCGTCTCGGCCTCGGCGAAGGCGTCCGCCAGCTTGCGTGCGGGCTGGCCCGACAGCACGCCGAGATCGCCGGTGCGGCGGCGGCGGCGTTCGATGAAGTTGAGCACCTCTCGTGACGGCCCCGGCAGCGACAGCGCGTCGACCAAAACGAACGGCTCGCCTTCGAGGCGCAGGCGGGCGTAGGCGACGGCCCGGCTCGACGGGGGGAGGGTCGCCTCGTCGTCGCGGGCGCGCGCGACGTCGACGAACAGGACGTAGCGTTCGGCCTCGGCGTCCGTGTACTCGACCTCGACGACCACGAAGAGCGGTCCGCTGCGATCGAGCGGCACGACGTCGCGCACGTTCATCTCGCGCACCGTCCGGGCCTTGCTCGCGAACCAGCGCTGTTGCGGCAGGATGCGGCCGATCGCCACCGCCATCGACTCGCGCGCACGCCCTCGGGCGAGGGCGCTGAGCCGCCGGAGGGCGCCGAGGTCGGGCAGCTCCTCGGCCGCCTCGCTCTCCTCGATCCGGCCGCGCTCCAGCTCGAACCAGAAGAAGCCGTGCGGGCCGAGGGTGATCTCGAGGCGACCCCCCTCGAGCGGAGGGAAGGGGGTGCGTCCGAACATCTCGATCGGCACGGCGCCCTCGTAGCCGCGCACCTCGAGCGTCACGTGCTGAGCGAAGCGTGACAGGTTGCAGATCACGAGCACGGCATTCTCCTGATGCCGGCGCACGAAGGCCACGACGTGGTGGTTGTCCGGGTGCAGGAGCTCGAGCGTCCCGCGCCCGAATACCGCGGTGCGCTGGCGCAGCGCGATGAGACGCCGGATCCACCACAGGAGCGAGTGGCGGTTGGACTGGCGCGCCTCGACGTTGACCGTCTCGTAGTGGTACTCGGGATCGATGATCGTCGGCAGATAGAGCTTTTGCGGGTTGACGTCCGAGAAGCCGGCGTTGCGCCCGGGGCTCCACTGCATCGGCGTGCGCACGCCGTTGCGGTCGCCCAGGTAGATGTTGTCCCCCATCCCGATCTCGTCGCCGTAGTAGATGATGGGCGTCCCCGGCAACGAGAACAGCAGCGCGTTCATCAGCTCGATGCGCCGGCGGTCGTTGCCCAGCAGCGGCGCCAGGCGGCGCCGGATGCCGAGGTTGATGCGCGCCTGCGGATCCTCGGCGTAGACGCGGTACATGTAGTCGCGGTCCTCGTCGGTGACCATCTC
This sequence comes from Thermoanaerobaculia bacterium, assembly GCA_035546295.1. GTDB lineage: Bacteria > Acidobacteriota > Thermoanaerobaculia > Multivoradales > Multivoraceae > DATKBT01. The sequence continues at coordinate 27,811 of DATKBT010000003.1, forward strand.
GAGCGTCAGCTCGTCGTGGTTGCGCAGGAACATCGCCCACTGGCAGGACTCGGGGATCTCGGGGGTCTGCTGCAGGATGTCGACGATCGGGAAGCGGTCCTCCATGCGCAGCGCCATGAACAGGCGCGGCATCACGGGGAAGTGGAAGTTCATGTGGCACTCGTCGCCGTCGCCGAAGTAGGCGGCGGCGTCCTCCGGCCACTGATTCGCCTCCGCCAGCAGCATGCGCCCCTCGAATCGACGATCCACGTGGGCGCGCAGCTCCTTGAGGAAGCGATGGGTCTCGGGCAGGTTCTCGCAGTTGGTGCCCTCCCGCTCGTAGAGGTAGGGGATGGCGTCGAGCCGCACTCCGTCGACGCCCATCTCGAGCCAGAAGTCGAGGGCGTCGAGCACCCCCCGTCGCACCTCCTTCGACTCGAAGTTGAGGTCGGGCTGGTGGTGGTAGAAGCGGTGCCAGTAATAGGCGCCGGCGACCGGATCCCAGGTCCAGTTGGAGCGCTCGAAGTCCTTGAAGATGATGCGCGCGTCCGGGTACCGCTCCGGGGTGTCGCTCCAGACGTAGAAGTCGCGTGCGGCGCTGCCGGGCGGCGAGTTGCGCGCCTTCTGGAACCAGGGGTGCTGGTCGGAGGTGTGATTGATCACCAGCTCGGTGATCACGCGCATGCCGCGATCGTGGGCGGCGCGCAGGAGGCTGCGGAAGTCGCGCAGCGTGCCATAAGCGGGGTTGACGTTTCGGTAGTCGGCGATGTCGTACCCCTCGTCGCGCAGCGGCGAGGGGTAGAACGGCAGCAGCCAGAGCGCGGTGACGCCGAGCTCCTCGAGGTAGTCGAGCCGGCGCCGCAGCCCGCGGAAGTCGCCGATCCCATCGCTGTTGCTGTCCGCGAAGGACCGCACGTGGAGTTGATAGATGACGGCGTCCTTGAACCAGAGAGGGTCGTTCCCCCACGCTTCCTTCACCAAGGCCCCCTACGATCGTCGTTCTGGTCTCTGCTCTTTCGGACGGGTTGCTCTTTCGGGCGGGCAGCGCTTTCGAATGTGCTGCCGTTCCGGATGTGCTACGGCTCTTCCGGATGCGTTTCCGGTTGCGGCCGCGCCGGCTCGTGCGGCTGCTCGTTCCGGCGCTCGGTACGAGCGTCCTCGCTCCGGCGCGACGAGGTCAGCCGGAAGACGTGGGCCGGCACGCGCCACGGATCGAGCTCGACGTAGTTGCGCCCGCCCTGCCAGGTGAACCGGTGATCCGTGAGCAGGTCGTGCGCCTCGAACACCTCGTCGTCGTCGAGGCCGAGCTCGCCGAGCGCCAGGTCGGTGAAGCCGCTCTGCGTCCAGTGGGCGTCCAGGCTGACGACCACCAGGACGACGTTGTCGCGCTCCGGCGAGACCTTGCTGTAGCAGAGGAGCTGAGGACTGTCGACGGAGTGGAAGTGCAGCCCGCGATCGAACTGCAGCGCGCGGTTCTCGTGGCGGATTCGGTTGACCTGGGCGATCAGCTGGCGCAGCGGTGAGCCGCCGGCCGAGGTCTCGAGCTTCCAGTGCCGGACCTGGTACTTCTCGGAGTCGAGATACTCCTCGCTGCCGTCGCCGCGCGGAGCGTTCTCCATCAGCTCGAACGGCGGTCCGTAGATGCCGTAGCTCGCCCCCAAGGTCGCCGCGAGCACGAAGCGCTGCGCGAACGCCGGCTGCGAGGCGTGCTGCAGCTTGGCGGTCAGGATGTCGGGCGTGTTGGGCCAGAGGTTGGCGCGCAGGTACTCGACGACCGGCGGGGTGCTGAGCTCGGTGAGGTACTGCTCCAGCTCCAACTTCTCGTTGCGCCAGGGGAAGTAGTTGTAGGACTGGGTGAAGCCCAGCTTGGCGAGCCGCTCGAGACGACGCGGGCGGGTGAACGCCTCCGCCAGGAACAGCACGTCCGGGTAGTCCGCCTTGACGTCCGCGATCAGCCACTCCCAGAAGGCGAACGGCTTGGTATGCGGGTTGTCGACACGGAAGATCCGAACGCCGCGATCGATCCACACCCTCAGCACGTCGTTGCACGCTCGCCACAGCGCGCGCCAATCCTCGGTCTCGAAGTCGAGGGGATAGATGTCCTGGTACTTCTTGGGCGGATTCTCGGCGTAGCGGATCGAGCCGTCGGGCAAGTGCCTGAACCACTCCGGATGCTCCTTCACCCAGGGGTGGTCGGGCGAGCACTGGAGCGCGTAGTCGAGCGCAATCTCGATGCCCTCGCCGTTCGCGGCCGGCACCAGGCGCTCGAAGTCCTCCACCGAGCCCAACTCCGGGTGGATCGCCTCGTGGCCCCCCTCCTCGGAGCCGATCGCCCATGGGCTGCCGACGTGGTCGGGATCGGCGTCCGGCACGTTGTTGGGGCCCTTGCGGAACGCACGGCCGATCGGGTGGATCGGCGCCAGGTAAAGGACGTCGAAGCCGAGGCTCTTGATGTAGGGCAGGCGCGCGATGACGTCGTCGAAGGTGCCGTGGCGATCCGGGTCCTCGCTCGCCGAGCGCGGAAACATCTCGTACCAGGCGCCGAAGCGGGCACGCTCGCGGTCGACTTGCACGAAGAGCTCCTGCGGGTACCGGCTCACTCGCCAGGACTCGGGGAGGTCGCGCATCCGCTCCGCGACGCCGGGGTCGAGGGCCGCGCTCAGCCGCTCCTCGTGCGACCCCTCCTCGAGCTTCTCGGCGTGCGCGCGCAGTGACCGGGCCAGTCGCTTGGTGCGATCGGCCGCCGCGCGCAGCATCCCAGCGCCCACCGCCAGCTCCACCTCGACGTCCTGCCCGGCGTCGATCCGCTTCTCGAGATCGTGACGCCAGGTTCCGTAGGGGTCGGTCCAGCCTTCGACCGTGTAGCGGTGCCAGCCGGCCGCCTCGACCTCGAACGAAGCCCGCCACCGGTCGTTGCCCAGGGCCGACATCGCCACTCGACGCCAGCGCCGGTCCGAAGGTCCGCGAACCAGCAGATCGGCGACGACCTCGTCGTGGCCATCGGCAAAGACGTCGGCATCGACCGTTACTTTTTCACCGATCGTCCGCTTGATCGGGAACCGGCCGCCGTCGATCTCGGGCGTCAGGCCCTCGATGACGACACGACGGCGACCCTCTTGCGAAGCCGCCGGAAGGGCCGTAGAAGCTGCACGCGCGGTAGCACCGCGACCCGCGCGTCTCTTCGCGCGCGATCGCGGTGGGGACGGGTTCTTGGAGTCGACACCGCTCTTCGGAGACATGAGCCAATCTTAAACATGCAAACCAGGTGCCGGCTCCTGGCCGATCTCGGCTGCTCCCGTGGCAGTTCGACGGGCGCCGGGTGAGGCCCGAGGTGGTCGCGCGGGCGCCTCATCCCCCAGCGAAATCGGCGGTGCACTCCCCGAGCACCTCGAGCCCATGGGTCCGACTCCCGTTCCACGCGCCTGAGGTGGCTGCGTGCCGGCGGGCGAACACCGCGAGACAGCTCCCGGCGACGGATCGCTCCGCCGAGCCGGGACGGCTGCCCCGACGAGCTCTACTCCTCGAACGGGAAGGCAGGCCCCAGCTTGGCCGCGATCCGGTTGCGGATCCAGGCCCCGTCGAGCCACTCGTCGGGGTTCACGGGGACGCCGCGCACGAGGACCGTGAAGTGCAGGTGATCGCCGCCGGCGAGCCCGGTCTCGCCGGTGCGACCGAGGGACTGGCCGAGCTCGACCATCTGCTGCGGCTCGACGTCGATCGAAGAGAGGTGCGCGTAGAGCGACATCAGCCCGTAGCCGTGGTCGAGCACCACGGTGTTGCCGTAGATGCCGAAGTACTCGGCGAGCAGGACCCGGCCACGGTTGGCGGCCGCGACCGGAGCGCGGCGCGTCGAGGCCAGGTCGTAGCCGAGGTGGACCTGCTGGTCGACCGTCTCGCCGCCGTATCGATAGGTGCGCGCCGCCGCGAACTGGTCCATGACCTGGCTGTTCGGCTGCTGGACGAAGGGGCGGCGGATGAACAGCTCCTCGGCGCTGCGCCCCCCCAGCTCGAGGAGGTGCGCCGAGTTGCGCTGCCGCAGCTCGCCGTTGATCCAGAGATAGGTCTCGAGCAGCGTGTCCCCCTCCTCGATCCCCGGGGTCTGCGCGACGATCCCCGGCACCACCTTCTGCAGGAACTCGTCGCTCAGCGAGATCGTGGAGCGGCGGTAGGGCTTCGGCGTGAACCGGTCGAGGAACGGGATCGCGGCCTCGTTTCCGAGGTCGTCGGCGACCACCAGCCGGATCTTCGCGAAGTCCTCGAGGTCGTAAGGGATCCCGAACAGCACGAAGCGCTCGTCCGGCGCGCCGCCCGGAAGCGGCGAGCCCGGGAACCAGGCGTCGCCGGCGCGTACGCCGTGGATGGCCGCGTGCTCGCCGACCCGGTACACCACCGCCTCGCTCCCCCCCTGGGCGGCGTAGATGAAGGCGGAGAGCACGGCGATCGCCGGCGGCCGGAAGCGCACCGGCAGCTCGGCCTCGGCCACCACGGGCTCAGGCCGGCGCAGCCAGGTGCCGGCGCGCTCGGCGGTGACGCGGATCGTGGCGTTGCCCTCCTCGAGCCCCTCGACGCTGTCGCGGCCGACCACCGCTTCGATGCGCGCGCTCGGGGTCCGAGGCCCCCACAGCGCCCAGAACGGCCTCTGCGGGTGCTCGACCGCGCCGATCGGCACGACCAGATCGCCCTGGACGAGCTCGGCTTGCACCTCGCCGACGCCGCGCTGGTCCTCCTCGATCACGATCGCGATCGGGGTCGCCGCACCGAGGCCGGGCATCCCGGGCTCGATGCTCACGGCCGGCTCGTGGCCGACCCGGAAGATCGCCAGCGCCACCAGGATCACGAGCGCTGCGATCGCCGCGCCGGCCGCGATGCGCAGGTTGCGCCGCGCCTTCGATCGTGTCCTGCCGTACGAGCTCATCCGGGAGTGGTTTCGGGGCGAGTCGGCGATCGCCTGCCGCGACGCCGGGGTTGCGTGAGGAGCGGCGTTCACGCCGCCGGAGCACGATGGCCGAGCACTCGCGACAGTAGCAGAGCGCGCACGGCGGTTCTTTGGCGCGCCGGGCTCCCGGACGGACCGACTCTCAGGAAACGAGCACCCGCACCGGACGATCGAGCACGATCTCCTCGAAGTTCTCTTCGGGCCCGTCCCGGTCCAGCACCAGGAAGTCGGTCTCGTGATCGAGCGCGCTGAGGGGGTGATGCCAGACCCCCCGCCGGTAGTTGATCCCCTGTCCGCGCCCGGCGACGAAGGCGCGCACGCCGGCGGCGCGAAGAGCTCCCTCTCCGGCGCCCTGCCGCGCCGCGGGCGCGACCACCACCAGGAAGCGCGATCCCGTCATCGGCACGAACGCCTGGGAACCGAGCGGGTGGCGCTCGAGCCTCTCGACCAGCAGCGGAAGCCGGCGCGGGGCCGCTCGCGCCACGCTCACCCGTAGACCGCCCCCCTTCTCCGCGACGTCGACCCGGGCCACGTGGTCCCGGCGACGGGCGGTTCCGTCGTTGATCGGATAGGCGCCGGTCGAGCCGCAGCCGGCGCCGTCGTCGTCCGAGCCGTCGTGTCGGAGGCGCCCCTCGGTGGGACGACCGGCGGGCTCTGCGGCCTGGGCCTCGATGACCTCGCCGAAGGGGGCGAAGGCCTCGGCGGCGAGCGGCTCGGCAACCAGCTCGAGCGCGTCGGCCGGGTCGGTCGGGGGCCTCTCCGCCTCGGGGCGTCGGGTCAAGAGCCTTCTCCGCGCTCCGCCGGCCGTCCGAAGGCGCGAACCCGGCTGAGCCCGCCGTCGGGGTGGATCTCGATGCGCAGATGGTCGACTGGACCGAGGGTCGCGAGCCGGTCGAAGACGTGGACGTGGTCGGGCTCGAGCGCCCGGGGCTCGAGCAGCGTCGCCCAGCCCTGGCTGTCGGCGATCGCGGCCTCCCGGGGGAGCGCTCCGGCCAGAGCTGCGCGCACCGAGATCCGATCGGGGTAGTTGCCGCGGAAGTGGGCGGTGTCGATCTCCAGGCGCTCGAGCACGCCGGCTCGCCCGAGCCTCAGGATCGCCCAGTCGAACCCGGGCTCCCGTCGCCGGCGGGTCTCCCAGCCATCGCCCATGTCGACGCCGCGTCCCGGCAGCAGCAGGTTGGCGGGCGATCCGTAGTGGCGGTCGTTGCAGGCGATCGCGCGCCCGCCGTTCTCGATCGCCACCAGGTCGAGGACGCGTCCGCGCGCCTCGTCGCCCTGCTCGAGGCGCGGTCGCACCTCTCCCCACACGCGCAGCCGCGCCACGCCGCCGTCCGGATAGATGTGCAGTCGCAAGTGGGTGACGGAGTCGCTGCTCTCGACGGCGAAGGCGTTGTGGGCGTCGCCGCACAGCGCGACGTTCGGCAGCAGCTCGAGCCAGCCCGCGGCGTCGCCCGGATCCCCTTCACCCCGCCACCGGCAGCCCTCGATCGAGGCCGCCGGCGGGTAGTTGCCGGTGAAGTGCGTGGTGTCCAAGTCGACGGCTCGCACCACCCCTTCCAGGCCGAGCCGCACCACGCACCAGTCGTGGCCGCCGTCGCGCCGGCGCCTCGACTCCCAGCCGTCCATCCACTTGCCGTGATCGTCGTAGATCCCGGGGCGCAGCTCCGGGGGGTGCGGGCTGAGGAGCCGCTCGGCCGGAGCGAAGAACTCGTCGCTCACGCCGATCACCGCCGCACCCAGCCGCGGCTGGGCGAGCTCGACCCATTCCTCGGCGAGCGTCTCCAGCTCGCGGCTCGACAGACGCGTAGGATCGGCCGCCGACAACCTCAGCTCCCCCGATAGGTGCTGTAGCCGAAGGGGCTCAGCAGCAGCGGCACGTGGACGTGACCGTGCGCGTCGTCGAAGTGGAACTCGACGATGATCTCCGGGAAGAAGGGCACGATCTCTCGATTCGAGAAGTAGTCCTCGACCCCGAAGACCAGGCGGTAGACGCCCGGCAGCAGCACGTCGGCGGCCAGGTCGCCGAGCCGTCCGTCCTGGTCGGTGCGCCCGCGCCCCACCTCGAGCAGCTCGCTGCCGTCGCGGCGCTGGAGGAGCACGAACACACCGGCGGCCGGCAGCCCGCGGGTGGTGTCGAGGACGTGGGTGGTGATCGCGCTCACGATGCCTCCTCGCCGCCGTTCGCACCGGCGGCCGCCAGGATCTCCTCGGCGAGCTCCGAGAGCCTCCTGCGCGTGATCTTGCGCTGCTCCTCCGCCGCGATCCGCAGCTCCTGCTCGGGCTCGTTCCCCAGCCGCTGCTCGAGCAGCTCGAGCATCTGCTCCGCGCTCTTGCCGCTGGCGAAGACGACGAAGAGATGGCCGAAGCGCGCATCGTATCTGGCATTGCCCTCGGCGAGCGCGCGCAGCACGGCCTCTGGGGCACTCGCCGTCGCCGCCTGCTCGCGCCCGGCGAGCTCGATCGCGCCACGCTCGGCGCTCCCGTCCTCGCCGCCGGAGTCTGCCTCGGTCGAAGGCTGCGCCGCCGGCCTCCCGGCGCGCTTCGCCGGTGCGAAGTGCGACCGCAGGGCTTCGAGGTCGCCGATGCGCGGGTGGCCCGCGAACGCCTCGAGCCAGTCTCCGCGCTCGAGGTGCCCGAACGCAGACTCGCTGGCGGCGAGCAGATCCTGGGCGCCGGCCCAGGGGGCCGAGCTGGCCATCGCGTCGATCCAGCGGCGCGCGGCGCAGCAGCGCGCGAGCAGACGCCGCAAGGCGACGTTCCCGGTCACCGGGCGCCCTCCCGCGCCAGCAGTCGACCCGAGGGTTCCCCCAAGATCTCGCCCTCCGCCTGCACCAGCTCACCGCGAAGCCAGGTCCGCCGCGCCACGCCGAACAGGCGCCCGCCATGGTAGGGCGTCGAGGGGTGGCGGTGGTGCAGGCGTCGGGCGTCGACGACCTGCTGCGCCTCCGCGTCGAACGCCACCAGGTCGGCGTCGGCTCCGGGCGCGATGCGCCCCTTGCGCTCGAGTCCGAGCAGCGCCGCCGGCCGCGCCGCGGTCAGCTCGACCAGCCGCTCGAGCCCGTGTCCGCGCGCCCGCAGGCCGGTCCAGGTCGCAGCCACCGCGAGCTGGAGCGACGAGATGCCCCCCCAGGCCTCGCCGAAGCGGCCCGGCCGCCCCGGCGTCGCCTTGAGCTCGGGCGGACAGGGGGAGTGGTCGGAGGCGACCAGGTCGATCGTGCCGTCCTCGATCGCGCGCCAGAGCCCCTCGCGGTTCGCGGCCTCGCGGATCGGCGGCGCGCACTGGAGGAGGGTGTCGCCGTCGGCGACGTCCTCGGCGCAGAAGGTCAGGTAGTGCGGGCAGGTCTCGACCGTGATCGGCAGGCCCTCGTCGCGGGCGGCACGCAGGGCCGCAACTGTCTCGGCCGCGGCGAGATGGACGACGTGGACGCGGCAGCCGGTCGCGCGCACCAGCCCGATCAGCTCGTCGATCGCGGCCCGCTCCATCGCCGCCGGCCGGCTCGAGAGGTAGTCGGCATAACGCGGCGACGGCAGGCGCGCCGGACGTTCCGCAGCGAGCTCGCGCTCGGCGTGCACGAGCAGCGGCAGCCCGGCCACGGCCACGATCGGCATCGCGGCCGCCAGGTCTTGGTTCGAGACCGGCGGGAACTCGGAGAGGCCGGAGTCACAGAGGAACGCCTTGACCCCGACGATGCCGGAGCGCAGCAGCGCCTCGAACCGCTCGGTGTCGCGGGCGTTGGCGGGCACCAGGCCGCCGTGGAAGGCGACGTCGATCACGCACTGCCCCCTGGCGGCGCCGCGCTTCGCCTCGAGCGCTTCGACCGTCGTGGTCACTGGCGTCGAGTTGAGCGGCATGTCGGCGATCGTGGTGATGCCGCCGGTCGCCGCCGCGCGGGTCGCGCACGCGAAGCCCTCCCAGTCGGTGCGTCCCGGCTCGTCGACGTGGACGTGGGGATCGACCGCGCCCGGGATCAGGGCGAGCTCTCCCAGCTCTTCCACCCGCGGCGCTGCGAGCGAGCCGTGCTCGGCGACC
>DATKBT010000004.1:0-3284 GCA_035546295.1 Thermoanaerobaculia bacterium
GCTCGACGCCATCCGGCTGCGGGAGATCAGCGTCTCCGGCTACGGCTTCCAGATCGAGACGACCTGGTGGGCGCACCGTCGCGGCGCGCGGATCGTCCAGGTACCGATCGTCTTCCGCGAGCGGACGCGGGGCGCCTCGAAAATGAGCGGCGGGATCGCGCGCGAGGCGATGCTCCTCGTCGTGCGCCTGCGCCTCCACGCCATCCGCGACGCCCTGGCCCGGCGCGGATGACCATCGGCGGCGTGCGGCGCGTGACCCCATCGGCTAGCATGGCGCCTCGCCTCGTCGCACGGCCTGCTGTGGCCGCATGCCGAGCCGCCGCATGACCATGAGCAGATGACGATCCGATCCCGACCGGTCCTCGACCGAAAGCACCGCCCGCGGTGGCAGGACGAGCTGCGCACGCAGCAGCTCACCGTCATCGGCTTCGCCATCGCCATCGCCGTGGCGCTGGGCATTTTCGGCGCGGCGGCCTGGAACGGCTGGTGGGAGTCGCACCTGCGGCCGGTGGCCTCGGTCGGCGACGCGACCTTCACCCGCGGCGATCTCGACGTCCGCGAGCGGATCATCACCGCCGAGGCGGTGGCGGAGATCTCCGAGCTCAACGCGCAGCTCGGCGGGCCGCGCGACCAGTTGCTCCAGCAGCAGATCGACAGCCTCAGCCTGCGCCTGAACAGCATCCCGACCGCGGCGGCAGACTCCCTGGTCGAGGGTGCGGTTTTCTCGGCCCGGGCCGACGAGTTCGGCGTGAGCGTGGGGGACGCCGAGGTCGACGCCGAGCTCGCCGAACGGTTCAGCCTGCCCGAGCGCGTGCGTGCCCGTCTCATCCTCGTCGAGGCGCTGCCCGACGACGCCGAACCGGACGACGAGCCGACCGAGGAACAGCTGGCGGCCGCGCGCGACGAGGCACAGGGAGCGCTCGATCGGGTCGAGGGAGGCGACGACTTCGCGACCGTGGCCGGCGAGGCGAGCGACGACTTCACGTCCCAGTTGGGCGGCGAGCTCGGCTGGTTCGAGGAGGGCGACGCGGCCTACGACGAATACTTCGAGGCCCTGGCCGATGCCGAGGCCGGCGACCTGGTCGGCCCGATCGAGGTCGACCGCGGCTATGCGGTCCTCGAGCTGGTCGCGCGTCGGGAGGCCAGCACCGAGGGGGGCCTGGACGAGCTGCTCGAGCGCCAGGGCGTGAGCGACGCCCACTACCGCGCCTACCTCCGCGAGGAGCTGCTCGTCGACGGCTATCGCGCCCACTTCGAGGAGGAGGTGGCGACCTCCCCGGCTCCGCAGCGCCGCGTCGCCGAGATCGTCATCGCCCCGGTGGCCGGCGTCGTCGTTTTGCAGGAGCGGGCGCGGCACGTGCTGGTGCAGCCGGATCCTGACGCCCAGGACCAGGCCGAGGCGACCGATGAGCAGTGGGAAGCGGCGCTCGGGGAGGCGCGCGAGGTCCAGGACAAGGTGAGCGCCGACGACGCCGACTGGTTCGCCATCGCCGAGGAGCATAGCGACGACACGGGCTCGGGAGCCCGCGGCGGCGATCTCGGCTGGTACGACCCCGCCAGCTCGCCGTACGTCGCCGAGTTCGCCGCCGCGCTGGCCGATCTCGAGGTCGGCGAGATCAGCGACCCGGTGCGCACCGACTTCGGCTACCACGTCATCCAGAAGACCGGCGAGCGCGAGACACCGCAGGACCAGGCGGCGGAGCTCGTCGAGGACCTGCGCGCCGATCCGGACAGCTTCGCCCGGGTCGCCGAACAGGTGAGCGAGAACCACGACACCGCCCGGGAGGGCGGCGAGCTGGGCTGGGTCGCGCCCTACCAGCTGGAGCGCATGCTCGAGGATGCCGTCTTCGCGCTGAGCGAGGTGGGCGAGATCAGCGAGCCGGTCGACGCCGGGGAGTCGGGCATCGTCATCTACCAGCTGCTCGAGACCAGCGAGGAGCGCGAGATCGAGGACGAGCGGCTCACCCGGATCCGCCGGAACGGGTTCGAGCGCTGGCTGGACGAGGAGGTCCGCGCACCGATCCGGACCTGGGTCGACCCGCAGTTCGCCTCGACCACCGCAGCGGGCTGACCCGATGAGCGCCGCGGCGCCGCGATCCGTCGACGCGCTCGCGGCTGCCGCCGGCATCGACCCGGCGGATGGGCTCCAGGTCGTCGCAACCGATCGGCTGGCGGCCATGCCGTTCGACCCATCTGCCCCGCTGCTCGTCTTGGGCCGCTCGCGCGGGGCCGCGGCGGTCCTTCCCGGGCGTCACGCGCGACGGGGAGCGGTCGACGTCCTGCGCGCCCTCTATCCCGATTCCCACGAACTCGTCGAGCTGCCCGGCGGTGCGTCCCGCCGGCTCGACGCGCTCGACGATGCGAGGCTGGCGGCATCCGACTGGCTGGTCCCCGCGCTCGACCCCGTCGACAACCTCGCCAGCCCGCACGGCATGGCCGCCATCAGCGCCCGGCTGCGGGCCCCGGACGGGTGCCCGTGGGATCGGAAGCAGACCCACCTGACGCTGCGGCCGTACCTGCTCGAGGAGGCGTACGAGACGGTCGACGCCATCGAGCACGGCACTCCCGCGGACCTTGCCGAGGAGCTCGGCGACTTGCTGCTCCAGGTGATCCTGCACGCGCAGTTCGCGGCCGAGGCGGGGGAGTTCGACCTTACCGACGTCCATCGGTCGATCGCGGCGAAGATCGTGCGTCGCCACCCGCACGTCTTCGGCGGCGTCGAGGTCGATGGCGAGCAGCAGGTGCTCACGAACTGGGAGGCGATCAAGGCGGGCGAGCGCGCGGAGCGCGGCAAGGGACAGGAGGGGGCGTTCGGCGGCGTGGCCCGGGCCCTGCCCGCGCTGGCCGCCAGTCGCGAGATCCAGGAACGGGCCTCGACGCTGGGCTGGGACTGGGAGGCGATCGAGGGGGTGTGGGAGAAGGTGGCAGAGGAGCTCGAGGAGCTGCGCGGAGCAGCCACCGACGATGAGCGCCTCCACGAGCTGGGCGATACGCTGTTCGCGCTCGTGAACCTGGCACGCTGGATGAAGCTCGATCCCGAGGAGGCGCTGCGGTCCGCCAACCATCGCTGGGTCGCGCGCTACCGGCAGGTCGAGGCGCTGGCGGAGCGGCGCGGCGTCGACCTGGACGCCCTCACGCTGGAGGAGAAGGACCGGCTCTGGGACGAGGTGAAGCGGCGATGAGCGGCCGGCGCGTGGCGATGGTCGTGCACGCGGTCTTCCCCGGCGATCCCCGCGTCCGACGCCAGAGCGACGCCCTGGTGGAAGCCGGCTACGAGGTCGACA
>DATKBT010000005.1:0-11464 GCA_035546295.1 Thermoanaerobaculia bacterium
CGGAGCCTGCTGGAGCTCCCGGACCCGCTGCGCCGCTGGGGTGTAGCGCTGCTCGCCGAGCGCTGCGGCGAGCCCTACCCGCCCGGCCGTCGGGTGGTCGACGAGCTCCTGCGCCAGCTCGGCGGGGGACCCCGGGCGCGCTGCGACTGGGGTCCCGGTCGCGCGCTGGAGGCGCGCGACGGCCGTCTCCGCCTCCGCTCGCAACCGGAGGTACCTACGCTTTTCTCGTATACTTTCGAGATTCCGGGGACGGTTCGCGTCCCCGAGCTATCCCTCACCCTCCGCCTGGACCGCGCCGAGGTCTCCCCCTGGATGTTCCGGTGCCAACGCGACATGACCGGTCTTCGCCTGGCCGTCCCCGACGGGCACCGGCTGACCGTACGCAACCGGCATCCGGAGGATCGCATCGTCCCGTTCGGCGAGCGCGACTCCAGGCTTCTCGACCACTTGTTGAGCGACCGATCGATTCCTCGCCGCGAGCGCGACCGACTCCCGCTGCTGTGCGACGCCGAGCGCGTCCTGTGGGCTCCGGGTGTCGCCCTCGCGGAGCCCTGCCGCATCCCGTCGCCGCCGTCTCGGGATGGCTCCGTCTGGCGGGCGGAGCTGATCCGATGAGCGGCGGCGACGACCCGAGCGGGCACCGGCCTCCCTCTCTGGAATCGCACCTGCGGGGCCGACGTTGTCCCCGGAGGAGGGCGACGCCCCGTCGCGGGGTCCGCCCGTTCGCTCGCACCACCGAGGCAATTCGTTGAGCTCCACCCTCAGGACCCTGCTGCTCTGGGCCATCGTCTTCGTGATGGTCATCCTGCTGATCAACTTCCTCCAGCAGGGGCGTACCGCGGGCAAGGACATCTCCTTCAGCGAGTTCCTGACCCTGGTCCAGCAGGAGAAGGTCTCGCAGGTCACCATCCGCGGCGACCGCCTCACCGGCGAGTTCAAGCCGGGCATCTCACCCGACCGCAACGACGAGTTCGTCACCCAGCTCCCGCAGTGGGACGGGCTGGTCGACCTGCTGCGCCAGAAGCGGGTGGAGATCTACGCCGAGCCGCAGCGCGACAGCCCGCTGCTGACCATGCTGTTCAGCTGGGGACCGATCCTGCTGATCATCGGGCTGTGGATTTTCTTCATGCGCCAGATGCAGACGGGGGGCAACCGCGCCCTCTCGTTCGGCAAGAGCAAGGCGAAGCTGCTGTCCACCAGCGGCAAGAAGGTCACCTTCAAGGACGTCGCCGGTGTCGAGGAGGCGAAGGAGGAGCTCTCCGAGATCGTCGACTACCTCAAGGACCCGCAGCGCTTCCAGAAGCTGGGCGGCAAGATCCCCAAGGGCGTGCTGCTGATGGGCCCCCCGGGCACCGGCAAGACGTTGCTCGCGCGGGCCATCGCCGGCGAAGCCAACGTGCCCTTCTTCTCGATCTCCGGCTCGGACTTCGTCGAGATGTTCGTCGGCGTCGGCGCCAGCCGGGTCCGCGATCTCTTCGAGCAGGGCAAGAAGAACGCGCCCTGCATCATCTTCATCGACGAGATCGACGCGGTCGGACGCCACCGCGGCGCCGGCCTGGGTGGCGGTCACGACGAGCGCGAGCAGACACTCAACCAGCTGCTGGTCGAGATGGACGGCTTCGAGACCAACGAGGGCGTGATCCTGATCGCCGCCACCAACCGGCCGGACGTGCTCGACCCGGCGCTGCTGCGCCCCGGCCGCTTCGACCGTCGGGTGGTGGTCGACCGACCCGACATCGCCGGTCGCCTGGGCATCTTGCAGGTCCATTCCCGCACCGTGCCGTTGGACGACGACGTCGACCTCGAGGTGATCGCGCGGGGGACGCCCGGCTTCGCGGGCGCCGATCTCGCCAACCTGGTCAACGAGGCGGCGCTGATCGCCGCGCGACGCAACCAGAAGTCGGTCGACATGGCGTCCTTCGAGTACGCCAAGGACAAGGTCCTGATGGGCGCCGAGCGCAAGTCGATGGTGCTCACCGAGGAGGAGAAGAAGATCACCGCGTACCACGAGGCCGGCCACGCCGTGGTCGCCGCCTTCTTGCCGCGCGCCGATCCCCTCCACAAGATCACGATCATCCCGCGCGGGCGTGCACTCGGCCTCACCATGCAGCTGCCCACCGAGGACAAGTACACCTACAAGAAGACCTACGTCCTCGCGCAGATCGCCATCCTGATGGGCGGCCGGGTCGCCGAGGAGCTCACCCAGGAAGACATCACCACCGGAGCGGGCAACGACATCGAGCGCGCCACCGACCTTGCGCGACAGATGGTGTGCGAGTGGGGCATGTCCGAGCTGGGACCGCTCTCGTTCGGCGAGAAGAGCGAACCGATCTTCCTCGGACGGGACTTCGCACAGCGCGCCGACTTCAGCCCCGACACCGCGATCAAGATCGACCAGCAGGTTTCCCGGATCGTCACCGAGGGTCACGAGACGGCGACCCAGATCCTCACCGAGCACCGCGACGTGCTCGAGCAGGTCGCTCAGGACCTCCTCGAGCACGAGTCGCTCGACGGCAAGCACGTCTACGACGTGATCGAGAAGCTGACCGGCCAGGACCTGCGCCCCAAGCGGCATCCGATCGTCATGCCCAAGCCGGCGGTGCCCGAGCCGGTGCCGGCGACCGAGGAGGAGCCCGAGGAGGAGCGCGTCTCGGCCTCGGAGACGGTCGGGCGCCGGGCCCGCGAGGCCGCTGAGAAGGCGGTCCGCGGCCGCGACCAGGACGAGGTCGAGGACGACGAGGCCTCGCCCGAGGTCGTCGCGGCCCAGCGCAACACCCACCGCGCGACCGACACCGAGCTCCCGGCCCGCAAGGGGCTCCAGGGCAGCAAGGGCTCGCGGTAGACCGCGGTGGTCGAGCCCGGATGCCGCATCGACGAGACCACGAACCAACCGGCGGGCGAGCGGGTCGAGAGGTTGTAGAGGGTTGAGTCTGAGCGACTTCTTCCAGTCCGTCGGCCTGCGCGACGTCATCGACATCCTGGCGGTCGCGCTGATCGTCTACAACCTCCTCCTGCTCATCCGCGGCACCCGCGCCGTCCAGGTGCTGATCGGCATCCTGATGCTGGTCGGTGTCGCCTTCCTCGCCCGCACCTTCGAGCTCGAAACGCTGGAGGCGGTGCTCAACGCCTTCTTCATCATCCTCCCCTTCGCGGTGATCATCCTGTTTCAGAACGAGATCCGGCGCGCGCTCACCGCCTTCGGCAAGAACCCGCTCAACCGCCTGGCCGCCGAGCGCCAGTCGGGGGTCCAGGAGATCGTCCACGCCGCGACCTCGCTGGCGGCCAAGAAGATCGGCGCGCTGATCGTCGTCGAGCGGCAGCAGGGCCTGCGCGAATACATCGAGAACGGGATCGTGCTCGACGCGGCGCTCTCCTTCGACCTCCTGCTCACCATCTTCAACCCCAGCACCCCGCTGCACGACGGCGCGGTGATCGTCCAGGACAACCGCATCGCCGCCGCCTCCTGCTTCCTCCCGCTCTCCAGCAACCCCGGGCTGTCGGTCCGCTCGGGCACCCGGCACCGCGCCGCGCTCGGCATCACCGAGGAAACCGACGCCCTCGCCGTGGTGGTCTCGGAGGAGCGCGGCGCGATCTCGGTGGCGATCGCCGGGCAGCTCAACGAACGGCTCGACGGCGAGGGTCTGCGCGAGCTGCTCGAGCGTCACCTGGGCGGCGACAACGGCGCGCACGAGGTCGAGGCCGCGCCCGCCAAGGCCTAGCGACGATGGCGAAGGGCAGACTTCCCCTCTGGCCGCTGCGGCTGCTGGCGCTGACCGCGGCGACCGTCGCCTGGTTCTTCGCCTCGTACCTGCCCGACCTCGAGCGGCGCACCGAGCCCCGGATCGAGCGCGAGATGCAGGCGCAGCTCTCCTACGAGGTGCGCGAGGGCTACATGATCCTCAACCCCGGCCAGATCGCCCAGGTCAGGGTGCGCGGTCCCGAGGAGAAGGTGCGCAACCTGCGGCCGGGCGACATCGACGTCGAGGTCCCGTTTCCCGACAGCCTCAACGTGAACGGCCCCAACGTGGTTTCGCTCGGCGCGGCCAACGTCACCCTGCCCGAAGGCCTCCAGGTCACCGGCATCACCCCCGAGAGCCTCACCCTGCTGATCGACGAGCGGATCACCAAGGAGGTGCCGGTGATCCCGGAGCTCACCGGCGAGCCGGCCGCCGGCGCGCTGGTCCAGCGCGACCGCATCCTGGTGGTCCCCGCCACGGTCAACATCGTCGGCCCCCGCCAGAGGGTGGAGAAGATCGACCGCGCCCGCACCGAGCCGATCGACCTGACCCGCCACGGGCTCACCTTCACCACCACCGCGCGGGTCACCGTCGACGACGCCGACACCCGGGTGGTGGGGGTGACGGTGGTCACCGTCGAGGTGCCGCTGACCACCCCCGGACAGCGCTCGGTCGAGTCGGGGTCGTGAGCGCCAGCCGCCGCCTGTTCGGCACCGACGGCATCCGAGGCGCCTTCGGCCGTCCCCCGCTCGACCGCGAGACCGTCCAGCGGGTGGCCTGGGAGGTGGGTCGCGGCGCGGTCGAGCGGACATCCGGGGAGGCGCGGGTCGTGCTCGGCGGCGACACCCGCGACAGCACCGTGCCGATCGCCGAGTGGGTGGCGGCCGCGCTGGCCGCGGCCGGCGCGCGTCCGCACTGGCTCGGGGTGCTGCCGACGCCCGGCGTCGCGTTCCTGGTGCGCGAGCTGGGCGCCGCCGCCGGCATCGTCATCTCCGCGAGCCACAACCCCCACCCCGACAACGGCATCAAGGTCCTCGGCGCCGACGGCTTCAAGCTGGCGGTCGAGACCGAGCGCCAGCTCGAGGCGCGCATCGCGACCGCGGTGGTGCCGGCGCTCGACGAGATCTCGCTCGAGCTCGACCGCGAGCCGGCCCGGCTCTACGCCGCGGCGCTCGCCGCCGCGGCGCGCGAGGGCAACGGAGAGCGGCCCTTCGCCGGGCTGCGCATCGGCCTCGACTCCGGCAACGGCGCCGCCGCGTCGCTCGCCGTCGACCTCTTCCGCTCACTCGGCGCCGAGGTTCCGGTGAGCCTCGGCGATCGCCCGGACGGCACCAACGTGAACCTGGCCTGCGGCTCCACCGCGCCCGAAGAGCTCGCCCGGCAGGTCGTCGAGACGGGTTGCGACATCGGGTTCGCCTTCGACGGCGACGCCGACCGGGTGGTGATGATCGACGACCGCGGCGGCGTGCGCGACGGCGACGAGATCCTCTTCCTGTGGGCCTGCGATCTGCACCGGCGAGGCCGGCTGACGCCCCCCGCGGTGGTCGCCACCACCATGAGCAACCTCGGCCTCGACCGCGCGCTCGACCGCTGCGGCATCGCGGTCCGGCGCTGCGATGTCGGCGATCGCGAGGTCGTCGACGCCCTGCGTCGCGACGGACTGGTGCTCGGTGGCGAGTCCTCCGGGCACGTCGTGCACCTCGGCCTCTCCACCACCGGCGACGGCCTGCTCACCGCGCTGGGCGTCGCGCGCCTCGCGGTGCGCGCGGGGCGGCCGATCTCGGATCTGCTCGCCGGCTTCGAGCGCTTCCCCCAGGTCCTGCGCAACGTCCGGGTGCGCGACAAGCCGCCGCTCGAGTCGATCGCGCCCCTGCAGCGAGCGGTGCGCGACATCGAGCTCAAGCTGGGCGCCGACGGGCGCCTGCTCCTGCGCTACAGCGGAACCGAGCCGCTGGCGCGCATCATGATCGAAGGCCCCGATCCCGGCTCGGTGACGGCGTGGAGCGAGGAGCTCGCCGCGGTGCTCGAGCGCGAGATCGGGTTGGGAGCTCGAGAGTGAACGAGAACGAGAGCGCCGGAAGCGGCGAAACCCGACCCTCGGGGCGCGCCGCGCTCAGCGTCAACGTCGACCACGTCGCCACCCTGCGCCAGGCGCGTCACGCCGACTACCCAGACCCGGTCGCCGCGGCGACGCTCGCCGAGGAGGCCGGAGCCGCGGGGATCACCGTGCACCTGCGCGAGGATCGCCGGCACATCCAGGATCACGACGTCGAGCGATTGCGCGACTCGGTGCGCGGCAAGCTCAACCTCGAGATGGTCGGCACCGAGGAGATGCTCCGGCTCGCCCTCCGCGTCCGCCCCCACCAGGTCACCCTGGTCCCCGAGCGGCCCGACGAGGTCACCACCGAGGGTGGTCTCGACCTGCGGACCCAGGCGCGGCGCATCCAACGGATCACCACCAGCCTGGTCCAGGGCGGCATCGCCGTCTCGATCTTCCTCGACCCCGAGCAGGAGCAGCTCGACGCGCTCGCCACGCTCGACAACGTCGCCGCCTTCGAGATCAACACCGACCGCTACACCAAGGCCTCGGGCGACGACGCCCGGCGCGAGCTCGACAAGATCAGCCAGATCGCCGCCGCCGGAGCGGCCGCCCGCCTCGCGATCTACGCCGGGCACGGGCTGACCACCGCCAACGTCGGGCCGGTGGCGGCGCACGCGAACATCGAGGAGCTCAACATCGGCCACTCGATCGTTTCGCGCGCCGTGCTGGTCGGCATGAGCGCGGCGGTCCGCGAGATGCTAGACGCCATCGGCTGAACCGGCGCCGTACGGCGGGTCGGCCGATCGACAGTTCGGTTGATCGACAGGCGGCCGATCGACAGTCGGCCGATCGACAGTCGGCCGATCGGCAACGGCAGTCCCGTGGCGCTCCTCTCCGGGCACGCGCAGACCAGGCCCCCCACCAGCAGGCAGCCGGGCTCGGAGCTCCCGTGGACTCCTCGGTCTTCCGTTCTCCGACCCGGACGACGTAGGAGTCCAGGGTGAACCGACGGGCCGGCGAGCCGGTCGACAACGACCGGCCAAGCTGCTCGGCCCGTCAAACCTGAGGAGCTCGCGAGATGACCGACCGACACCCTGTTCCGAGACCGTCCGCAGCCCGTCCGCCACGCACCGTCCCCACGCGGGGTGGCTGGGCGGCAACCGCAGCGTCGGTCGCCACGATCCTGCTCTTGGTCGCCGCCGCCAGCGCCGGTGAGACGCCCCGCGTCCGCGTCGCCGAGGAGGCTGGCGGCGGCGCCCTCCGCTTCGACGTCGCGATGAGCGGCCCGACCTTCTTCTTCGAGGGAGCGACCAACGAGAACGGGTTCCCGGCCAACGGCACCCCCTTCATCGTCCGCGGCTGGATCTACCCCGCAGGCACCTTCGCCGCCCATGGCTCGAGCAGCGGCACCAACGCCGACGGCAGCCCGGAGTTCCCTGACCAGGTCCTCGGCACGTGGTACTGCCGCGGGTGGCACCTGCAGGACGGCGACGCGCTGACCGGACCGGTGGTCGCCACCACCCAGGTCTTCGACCTCGATCCCGAACGCCCCGGCGCCAAGACCCTGGTCACCGATGGTCTCGAGCTGGCCGACTTCCTGGTGCCCTTCGACCGGGCCATTGTTGGCGGGACGGGGCGCTACCGCACGGCCGGCGGCAGCGCGACGCAGGTCTACGTCGACTTCAACGGCAGCGGCGGCTTCAACACCTCCTTCGTGTTGAGGCCGAACGGCCGGTAGGAGGGAGCGGGCGCGACCGGCGGCGTTCGGGTCAGGATCCGCCGGCCGCGCCGACGCCGTCGCGCGAGCGCAGCGCGCCGGTGGGCCCGGCCAGGGCACGGAAGCGTGGCTCGTCTCGCAGCGGCGCGAAGGTGGGATCGAGAGCGAGGTAGGCCGGGGTGAAGAATCCCGACGTCGCCACCAGCCGTGCGAGCTGGTCGAGCGCCCGCTCGTTCTCGCCGAGCAGCACGTGGATCTGGGCAAGATCCTTGAGCCGGAAGTTGTACGGGTCACCCCGGCTGTCGCCGATGAGCCGGAGGCCGAGCTCCCCTTCGCGCAACGCATCCGCGCGTCGCCCCAGCCCTGCGTATGCAATCCCCAGCGCGCCGTGAACGCGCGGGTCGCGCGGGGTCCGCTCGAGCCGGGCGAGCGCCAGCGCGAGCGCCTCCTCGTAGCTCTCGCGCGCCAGGTCGGGCTCGCCCAGCAGCCCTCGGATCTGTGCACGGAGCTGCGCCTTGGGCAAGAAGTACCAAGGCGACCCGTAGGCCGGCGCCGGGTTCGAGTCGAGCCGCGCGAGCGCCTGCTCGTAGCGGCCGTCCATCATCTCGACCATCACCCAGTAGTAGGCGACCGGGGGCGGCATCTCGAGATCGACCATCCGCGGAATCGCCTCGAGAAACCGCCTGGCCCCAGCCGTCTCGCCGTCCATCATCAGCAACACCTCCACCTCGCAGTAGTAGTGGCAGGTGCGATCGGGAGCGAGCCGGATCGCGCGCTCGTGGAGGCGAATCGAATCCTGGTACTGACCAGCTCCGGTGTGCGTTCCGCCGGCCCAGCAGGCGATCCACGGCGACGACGGCATCAGCTCGACAGCCCGCTCGGCACTCCGGGCCGCCGACTTCCAATCGCCGAGATCGCTCTGCGCGTGGCTCAACGCGTCGTGTGCGGCGGCGTGGCTCGGCCGCGCGCGCAGCACCGTCTGGAGCTCGTCGACAGCACGTCCGAAGTCGTTCTCGGCGAGGTGGACCAGCCCCTGCACGAAGTGGGCCTCGGTCTCTCCGGGCTGCAGCTCGAGCGCGGTTGCCGCCGCTTCGCGAGCCCCCCGGAGGCGGTCCTCGCCGCGGTCGAAGGACCAGGAGTAGAGACGTGCGTGCGCTTCGCCGAGCCGTGCGTGGGCGAGCGCGAATCGCGGATCGAGGGAGACGACCTGCTCGTACATCTCCACCGCGATGCGCAGCTCGTGCTCGCTCTGCAGGTCCAACCCGCGATGCAGGTAGTCGTTCGCGCGCAGATAGGTCTGCCAGGCCTCCAGGTTCTCGGTGGGCGGTCGCTCGGGCACGAACGTGTCGCCGACCCCGGCGATACCCAGGCTCTCGACCACCCGCCGAGCCACGTCGGACTGCACTCGAAAGATGTCCGCGACGGTGGCGTCGTAGCTCTCGGTCCACACCTGCGTGTCCTCCGCCACGCGCACCAGCTGGGGTGTCACCCGCACGCGGCTCGGTCCGTCGGGCGAGGGCTGCCAACGGACGGTGCCGTCGAGCACGTACTCGACTCCGAGCTCCTCGCCGATCCGACCCATCGGGGGTCGCCCCTTCCGGTACTGCGCGGTGCTCGAGCGAGAAATCACTCCGAGACCCTCGAGCCGCGCGAGCTGACTGCGAATCTCCTCGGCGATGCCGTCGGTGAAGTACCCGTCGGCGGGGTCGCCCAGGTTCTCGAACGGGAGCACCGCGATCATCGTGCGCGTGATGTCCGCTTCCCCCGCCGACGAGCGAGCGGACCGGTCACCTCCACCCGGTGCCGCACCGAACGGACCGGCGAGCAGCCAGGTGAGAGCGACCACCGCGAGCGCGGCGGCAGCGGCCACCAGCACCGCCCACCGCCGGCCTCGGCCCGCCACCCGCACGCTGCGATCTCCCCCGACGGTATCGCCGGGGCGGCCGACGCCGAGCATCTGTTCGATCTCGAGCCGTGCGGCGCCGGCGTCGTGCAGCCTCAGCTCGGGGTCCTGTTGCAGGCAACCCCGCAGCAGGGGCTCGAGCGCCGGCGGCAGCCGGCCGGGGAGGGCCCCCCAGTCGGGCTCGCCGGTGAGAACCGCGGCACAGACGTCGGTGTGGGTCTCGCCGCCGAAGGCCAGCCGCCCGGTGAGCATCTCGTAGACCACGCAACCGAATGCCCAGAGGTCGGAGCGCGAGTCCACCGGCTTGCCACGCCACTGCTCCGGGCTCATGTAGGGGCCGGTGCCCAGGATGCGCCCCACCGCGGTGGTCGGATCGGCAAGAGTGTCGAGCAGGTCCACCTCCGACTCGGCGCCCGGCGCCGCCTTGGCCAGGCCGAAGTCGAGCAGCTTGATGCGCCCTTCGGGAGTGCGCTTCACGTTGGCCGGCTTCAGGTCGCGGTGGATCACCCCCGCCCGATGCGCCGCGGCGAGAGCGTCGGCGATCTGGAGAGCCGCCTCGAGCGCCTGATCCGCCGGCAGGGGTGCGGCGCGCAGCAGCTCGGCGAGCGTCGGGCCCGGCACCAGCTCGAGCACGATGAAACGGCGGTCGTTGTCGTCCTCGAGCCCGTAGACGGCTGCGATGTTGGGGTGGTTGAGCGCCGCCAGCATGCGCGCCTCGCGCTCGAGCCGCCTGAGACGTTCGGGGTCCGAGGCGAGCTCCGAGGGCAGCAGCTTGATCGCCACCTCGCGTCCGAGTCGTAGATCCCGAGCCCGGTAGACCTCCCCCATCCCGCCGGCACCGATCTGCTCCACGACGCGGTAGTGGCCCAGACGGTGACCGGGGGCCAGGCCTCCCTCCCCCTCGCCGACGAGCGCAGTGGCGAGCTGCGACCCGAGCTGCTCCGCCAGGCTGCGATCGAGCGCGGCGCGCAGGTCCCCGGACTCACTCGCCTGGAGCAGCCGCTCCACCTGCAGCCGCAGCTCGGGATCGCGCCCGCAGGTCCGCTCGAGGTAGGCGGCGCGAGCGCCGAGAGGCAGCTCGAGGGCCCGCTCGAGGAGCGGGTCGACGTCGTGGAAGCGTTGGAACGGCTGGTCGCGCATGCTCATCGCGGACCCTTCGCTAGACTCCCTGACATTCTACGCCTCGGCGGTCGAACGCGAGCCCGCGAGGCGAGCGGTTGGCAGCCGGTTGACGGAGGACGCCGTTTGTCGTCTCGCGAGCAGATCACGAGCGTGCTCCTGGCGGTGAGCGCCGGTGAGGATGGCGCCTTCGACCGGCTCTTCGACCTCGTCTACCAAGAGCTCAAACGGGTCGCTCGCGCGCAGCTGCGACGGCTCCGGCCGGCGGGTGCCCTCGACACCACCGAGCTCGTGCACGAGGCCTACCTCAAGTTCGTCGACCAGTCGCGGGTGCGCCTCGAGGACCGCTCCCACTTTTACGCGGTCTGCGCACGCGCCATGCGGCAGATCCTGGTCGACCACGCGCGCCGCCTGGGGCGCGCCAAGCGCGGGGCGGGAGCGCAGCACCTGGAGCTCGACGAGGCGAAGATCCCGAGCGCTCTCGACTGGGAGGAGATCCTCGCCATCGACGAGGCTCTCACCAGGCTGGCTGCCTACGGTCCCCGGCTGGCGCGCACCGTGGAGTACCGGTTCTTCGTCGGCCTCTCCCCCGAGGAGATCGCCGAGCTCCATGGCGTGACCTCGCGCACGGTGCGCAACGACTGGACCCGCGCCAAAGCCTGGCTCGCCGCAGTGCTCGAGGAGCGCCCGCCGAGCGTCCAGCCCAGCAGACCACCGACCTAGCCAGGAGCCTGTCCGACTCTTCGAGATCCGGGGAGACATCAGCGAGCCGGAGATGTGTGCGACTCAGCACATCGGAGGCTAGTGAGCGTGTCTCGGTATTCAGCACCCGGTTCTTCGGCTGTTCCCCGGCGACGCGCCGAAGGCGCTGGGCTCGGCCCGCCTCGCAGGCTCGGCGCACCTCACCTTCGCTCGCTTCGGCCGAGCCTCAGCTCGGGTTGGAGCCG
>DATKBT010000006.1:0-12800 GCA_035546295.1 Thermoanaerobaculia bacterium
TGGGACTCGGTCCCTTGCGAAGCCCACCGGCCAGCTTCGCGTAGCGGTCGCGATCCGCCGACAACTCCAGCTCAACGAAGCCCTGACAGTCGCCCCGCTTTCGGGGAGCGGGAGCTATGGAGACTCGGCTCCGCGCGCCCGCCATGGAGCCTTCGAAGCCTTGCTGGGACCGCCATAGGCCTTCCGAAACGACCAGTTTCTCGACGACCAGGCGCCTCGTAGAGGCTGGCGGTGCCATCGGCTAGCGTCTTCCAACGAGGCCTTTGACCCCTTATGTCCCCAAGATCCCGGCCTGGAAGCACCTCTCCGACGAGGCGTATTGCAAGGCGATCTCCGACATGACGTTCCACGGTCGAGACGCTCTCCGCCGATTAGAGCGTCGTCCTCTCTCTACTCGGAGCGCAGCACCTCGATCTGTCCCCCGGATCCCGGCCTGGAAGCACCTCTCCGACGAGGCGTATTGCAAGGCGATCTCCGACATGACGTTCCACGGTCGAGACGCTCTCCGCCGATTAGAGCGTCGTCCTCTCTACTCGGAGCGCAGCACCTCGATCGGGTCGGAGGCGGCGGCGCGCTGCGCCGGGACCAGCGCCGCCGCTGCGGCGACCAGCAGGAAGAGCACAGCGCCCCCGCCGAAGCTGGGGAGATCGATCGGGGAGATGCCGTGGAGCAGTCCCTCGAGGCCCCGCACCAGGAGCGCCGCACCGGCGCAGCCGGCGACGATCCCCACCGCCACCGGCCCCAACCCCTGACCGACGACCAGGCGACGGATCGAGCCGGGTCGGGCGCCGAAGGCGATCCGAACGCCGATCTCGCGCAGCTTGAGCCGCGCGCCGTAGGCGACCGAACCGTAGACCCCCAACGCCGCCAGCCCGAACGCGACCACTCCGAACGCGAGGAGGAGCTGGGTATAGAACCGCTCCTCGGCGAGCGACTGGGCGACCAACGTGCGAAGCGGGTACATCTCGTTCAAGGGCTGGTGCGGGTCGACGGTGGCGGCGGCGCCGCGCACCGCATCGACCAACGCCGGCGGATCGCCGACGCAGCGCACCACGAACCGGGCGAAGACCTTGGGGTCCTGTCGGAGGGGCGTGTAGACGATCGGACGGTCGCTCTCGAACAGGCGGTAGTGCTTGACGTTGTCGACCACGCCCACCACCCGGTGGGGCAGCACCTCGGCCGGCGTGCCGAAGGCGACGATCCCGATGCTCTCGCCGAGCAGGGAGCGGAGATCGGGCGCCTCCGGGAAGAAGCCCTCGGCGAACGCGGCGTTGATCAGCGCCACCGGTTCGGCACCGGCGTCGTCGCGCCGCTCGAAGTCGCGCCCGGCCAGCAGCCGCATGCCCATCGCGTCGAGGTAGCCCTCGGTGATCCAGCGCGCCTCGACCCGCGGCGCCTCCGCCGCTCCGATCCCGGTGTCGCCGGCGATCACCCGCCGCGTGAATCCCCAGCGGCTGAACGGCAGGTGGGTGGTCGCGCCCGCCGACTCGACGCCGGGCAGCGCGCGCAGCTCGTCGAGCAGCAGGGTGTGGAAACGGTGGTCGGGCGCCTCGCCCTCGGGGGTCGACAGCACCGATTGGAAGGTCAACGCCGAGCGCGGTTCGAACCCGGGGTCGGTGCGCCACGCTCCGAGGAAGCTGCGCAGCAGGACCACGGCGCCGATCAGCAGCACCAGCGTCAGCGCCACCTCCACTGCGATCAGCACGAAGCGGACGCGCGACCCCGAGACGCTGCCGGCGACGCCGCGGGCGCCGGCGCGCAGCGCCCGCGTCATCGAGCGAAGGTCGAAGCTCAACGCCGGCAGGAGGCCGGCGAGCACGCCCGCGAGCAGCGCGACCCCCAGGGTCAGGGTCGCCACCCGGAGGTCGATTCCGACCCGATGGGCGAGCGGCAGCTCGCGGGGCGCGATCCGCAGAACCAGGTCGCCGAGCCCGTAGGCGGCGATCAGACCGACGCCGCCACCGCAGAGGCCGAGCAGGGCGCTCTCCGCGATCGCCAACCGCACCAGGGAGGCGCGCCCCGCGCCGAGCGCCGCGCGCACTGCGAGCTCACCCCGGCGTGCGCTCGCCTTCGCCAGCAGCAGGCTGGTGACGTTGACGCAGGCGATCGCCACCAGCAGGGCCACCGCGCCCTGCAGCAGCAGCAGATGCGATCGCATCTCGCCGAGCACCTCGTCGACCAGCGGCACCACCGCGACACCCAGGCGTCGCTGGTCGCCTTCGAGCGGCGACTCCGCGCGCATCGTCTCGAGCGCGGCGCGTGCCGACGCGACGCTGACCCCGGGCTGGAGACGCGCCATCACCCGCAGCGCGCCGTAGTCGAACCAGCCCGGGTCGGTCCAGTCGCGGGTGGCGAGCGGCCGCCACACGTCGGGCTGCGCGGTCTCGCGCCCGCCGACCGAGCGCTGGTACATGAACGGGTCGAAGTACCAGAAGCCGGGGGGCAGGACGCCGACCACGGTGACCGGCGCGCGGTCGATGGTGATCGCCCGGCCGACGATGCCGGGATCGGCGTCGAAGGCGGCGCGCCACAGCCGGTCGCTGATCATCGCCACCGGCTCGGCGCCGGGCAGGTCGTCGTCGGGGAGCAGCGGCCGCCCCAGGGCCGGCGCGACGCCCAGGAGCTCGAAGGCGCCGCCCGACACCATCATGCCGTGGGTACGGATCGCGTGTCCGTCAGCCACCACCGGCTGCAGCGTCTCCATCGCCAGGATCCCGGCGAACAGGTCGTCGCGCTCCTTCCACTCCAGATAGTGCCGGAAGGAGACCGGGAACTCGCCCGGGTGGTCGGACTCGGGCGGCCGCACGTCCCACAGCATCACCATCGACTCCGGATCGGGATACGGGAGGTCGCGCATCAGGACGGTGTCGACGACGCTGAGCACCGCCGAGTTGGCGGCGATCGCGATCGCGAGGATGGCCACCGCCGGTAGCGTGAACCTCGGTCGCGATCGCAGCTCGCGAGCGGCGTAGGAGAGGTCCCGGACGACGACGCCCACCACTCCTCGGAGCGACCCGTTCGAGGTGGTGCGGGGAGCCGCCCGGAGGCGGTCGCGCCCGAACGCCCCGAGCGCCCGCGCGACCGGCACCCGCAGGGCGAAGCCGGCGGCCTGACGCCAGTACCAGCGGCGCGCGGCCGACGCGCCGCGGCGCGCCACCATCCGCTCGAAGCGCTCGTCGAGATCGGCGAGCAAGCTCCCGGCGTCGCGTGCGGGCAGAGTGGCCCGCACGATCCGCGCGGCCAGCCGCGGCGGGCGGACGCCGTCCCCGTCACCGCGGGCGATCACCCGTCCACCTCGCCGCGCAGCGCCGGGTCGACCCCGCGCCACATCCCGAACAGCGCCTTCGCCGACTCGCGCAGCCGCTCGAGACCGGCCTCGGTGACCTTGAAGTAGCGCCGCGGTCGACCGCCGCGTCCCTCGGCCGACCGGTCGTCGCGCCCGGTCAAGAGGCCCTTGCGCTCCAGCCGTTGCAGGGCGATGTAGGTGGCGGCGTGCGACAGCTCGCGCCCGCTCTGCTCCTCGATCTCCTCGATCACGGCGGCGCCGTAGGCGCCCTCACCGAGCCGGACGGTGGCGAGCAGGACCAGGTGCTCGAGCTCTCCCAAGGCGTTGCGACCCATCTTGACCTCCCGGCCCGCCGGCCGACTCCCGAGCCGGCGCACTCGTGATCCATCCTCCTCGACCGAGACCGCCCGTCGGCCGACGCCTCGGGGTCGGTCGAGGGATTGTACTCATCTTTGATGAGTTGTGCACCACCACCGAGGGCCTGCAGCAGGAGCGCTTCCGTCGAGGTGACCTGGCGCGACTTCGACGGCGTCAGCGGCTCGGGATCGCTGGCGGACCTTCGAACGCGATACGCGGTCGCGATCCGCCGACACGCCAGCTCAACCAAGCATCTGCCAGCCAGTCAACCTCGCTTCCGGGGTGCCGAAACCATGGAGCACGGCACCGCGACTACATCGTGAACGCCTCGAAGCCACACCGGGGACCGCCACCAAGCCCATCGAAGCGAGCAGTCTCTCGCCGACGGGGCGCCTCGTGGAGGCCCGTCGCGGGCATAACCAGCGTCTTTCAACGAAGCCTTTGACCCCCTATTCCCCCCGTATTCCCCCTATTCCTATTCCCGGGTGCGCCTCCCCAACGGCCTGTTCATCGCCGCCGCCCTCGACCGGCTCCGCCGGGAGCTGCTCGAGACCGGCTGGGACCGGTTCGGTGTCGGCGAGTTCAAGGACCGCTTCGGGCTCACGCGCAAGTGGGCGATCCCGCTCCTCGAGTGCTCGACGCCCAGGGGGTCACCCGCCGGTACGGCGACCAGCGGGTGGTCCAGAGGCCGCGCTGACGCCGCCGCCGGCGGCGCAGCTCAGCCGTTGGCGGGCTCCGCGGCGGCCGGCCGATCGCTGTTCCAGATATCGCGACGCAGCTTCCAGACGCCGTCCTCGACCGCCCAGCCGACCGCGTAGCTTCCGACGTCGAGCACCTCGCGCTCGGCGCCGAGGATCTCGACCCTGCCCACCTCCCACGCCCAGCCGTCCCCGGCCTGCACCTCGATCGTCTCGAGCTTGGCACCGCCGACCCCCGACGCGATCAGCTCGCCCCAGAACTCGGCGATCGCCTCGCGACCCTTCACCGGCTCGGCGTTGGGCGGCAGCAGCCACCCGTCGGCGGTGTACGCCGCCGCGGCGGCCTGGGCGTCCCCGGCGGCGAGCGCCGCCGACAGCCGCTCGTTCCCGGCGTCGATCCCGGCGCGCGCCTCGGCGACCAGGTCCCGGGGCGGCGCCTCCGGCTCCGGCTCGGCCGGCGGGGCACAGCCGAGCGCCAGCGCCACGGTCAATAGAGATACACCCGCAACTCCCACTCGATCGATCAACGCGTTGATCATCGTTCGTCCTCCTCTTCGTTCGAACCGTCCTCGACAACGGACGGGTCCCGCGACCCGTCGACGAACCGCTGCCCGTGGTGCCAGGCCCGAGGCGGCCACGGGCCTGCCCAAGGCCACGGTCAAAGGATTCGGAGCGGGACTCGAAGCATAACCGATCACAGGATTCGGAGCCGTGGGAGCTGAGCAAAGCGGCGGTCCGATTGCCCGGCTCTCGGGGTTTCCTAACGTCTGATCAAAACTCGAGCGTATGTGTCGACGGTTTGCGTCTCTCTTCTCAGACGGGCAGTCCCACGACCTCGACCTGGATGCGCCGGGCTCGGCCGACCTCTGCCCACCTGCTGTCGGAGAGACCGCCGTGCCTCGAGGACCTCGCTAGATCCAACCCGATCACCTGACCGAGATCACCATCAAGACCTTTCAGGCTCGGTTCCTGCTCAAGCCCAACAGGCTCATCAACCGCCTCATCGTCGGCGTCCTGGCGATGGCCCAGGAGCGCTACAAGATCGACATTTGCGGCGTCGTCGTGCTCTGTAACCACCTCCATCTCTTGATCGTTCCTCGATCCGAGGAGGAGGCCATGCGCTTCTGCCAGTACATCTCCTCGAACATCTCGAGGGAGGTGGGACGGCTGCGCAGGTGGACCGGCGGAATCTTCAGACGCCGCTACTCCGACGTCGTCGTCACCCACGAGCCCGCCGCTCAGGCTGGAAGGCTCCGCTACCTCTTGAGCCACGGCGTGAAGGAAAAATTGTGCCGGCGGCCCCAGGACTGGCCCGGCGTCCACTGCGCCAAGGCCCTTCTCAGCGGCGACATGAAGCTCGAGGGAGAGTGGATCGATCGCTCCGCCTTCTACGAAGCCCGGCGGCGGTCAGAGCGGCGGTCAGAGCGCAAGGGCGCCCGCAGAGGTAAGCGACCCCGCCTCGCCGAGCACACCGAGCCCATGGTTCTCACCCTCTCCAAGATCCCGGCCTGGAAGCACCTCTCCGACGAGGCGTATCGCAAGGCGATCGCCGACATGATCGGCGACATCCTCGACGAGTACGAAGAGCAGCGTCTCGCCGCTCCGAAGATCGTCAGGATCGCCGTCCCTGCGGACTATCGACCCGACAAGACAAAGAGCTCGCCCAAGCCCGTCTGCCACGCTGCGTCTCGCAAAGAGCGCAAACGCTTCCATCAGCGAAGACGGGACTTCGTGAACGCCTACCTCGAGGCGTCGGCGCTGTTGAAGGAGGGAGCCCGACGGGCGCTCGACATGTTCCCGCAGGGCGCTTTCCTCCCGCCGGTGGGGCTCGGTCCCTTGCGAAGCCCACCGGCCAGCTCCGCGTAGCGGTCGCAATCCGCCCACACGCCAGCTCGACCAAGCATCTGCCAGCCAGTCAACCTCGCTTCCGGGGTGCGGGAGCCATGGAGCATGGCGCCGCGACTGCATCGTGAACGATTCGAAGCCACACCGGGGACCGCCACCAAGCCCATCGAAGCGAGCAGTCTCTCGCGACGGGGCGCCTCGTAGAGGCCCGTCGCGGGCATGACCAGCGCCTTTCAACGAGGCCTTTGACCCCCTATTTTCCGCGCCTTTCAACGAGGCCTTTGACCCCCTATTTGTCCGCGCGCTCGCGCGATCCGGCGAGCTGGAGGCTCCCCAGTGCCCGCGTACACGGTGTCGGGCGCGTTGGGCTTCCGCGCTCGTGAAGCAGCCAAGGCATTGCGCGCGCATGACCGTGCTCACGCGGCCGCGCTGGCTCCTGCTCCGGTCGCTAGCCCTACTGTTCCTCCCGAGCGCGAGGTGAGCCCTCGCGCCATGGCGACCGCCCCTCAGAACCTCGTGGCAACCGCCACGCCGAGCGATCTCGGCCGGATGACGGCGAGTGCAAGGGCACCGTTGGGCAGGAAGCCGCCGGTGTCGACGGAGGTGACTCCGTCCTCGTCGGTCAGGTTGCGGCCAGACCTCGAGGGACCCCACGCCGAAGTCGACGCCCGCGTTGAGACCGACCGTCACGATGCTGTCGAAGTCGCGGAGGTTGCCGGCGGCGTCGCGGTCGCTTAGGGGCGAGGTGCCAGGCGCTTGGGCGAGGGCGCTTGGGCGAGGGCGCTTGGGCGAGGCCGAAGATCTCGAGGAGGGCCGCCGCAGGGCATTTCGGGCCTTGGGCCCGCTGCGAGGTGGCGAGGCGACCGAGGAGTGCTTCTAGAGATACACCTCGACCGTCGCTGCGCCATGACGCAGCCGAGGGTCACCCGGATGTCTCGACCAACCGTCGACCGTCACCCCGGCGGTCGCGCTCTCGGGTACGGCTGGTAACACAGGCTCGGCGGGAAGGACCCTCTGGGAACACCACCGACCGATCACCCTCGCGGAACTGCTGGCTCGCCGCGATGAAGCCGGCAATGAACAGGCGGTACACATTGGTTCTCGGGATCCCAGCGGTTCTCGAGCTCGACGAGCCGCCCGCCGAGCCCAGGCGCGTTCACCCCGAGCTATTGGTTCCAGCCCGTGATGACGGTGAGCGGCGCCTTGGTTCCGTCGGTCGCGCGCACGAGGGCAAGAAAACCTCCGTCGGGCAAGACCTCGAAGTCCTCCCACCCCAGCGGTGGGAGCTCGAAACGTCGCTCCGGGGCGCCGACCTGGAGCACCGGTGCCGCGGTCACGGGCACGGCCGCCAGCCAACCGTCGGAGGTCGTGAAGTAGATCGTCTCGCCGTTCGTTCCGAAACTGGCCGTTTCGGCCCCACTCCGCGAGACGCGGATGGCCTCGCCCCCATCGACCTGGCGGAGGAAGAGCTGCGGGCGGCCGTCCTCGCCTCGGACGAAGGCCAACAGCCGTCCGTCCGGCGAGAGAGCGGCGTCCTCGATGTCGGGACGCAGCACCTGTACGGGCTTGCCTGCGGGGGCTCCTCCGCTCTCGACGGGTATCGCCAAGAGCTCGAAGCCGTCCGGCGTTTTTTGGCGGTAGAAAAGGCGCCGGTCCGGCGTCAACCCGACCGCGATCTGGTGTGGCCCCGACGGCACCGGCTTCGTCTCGCTGTCCGAGGCCAGGTCCCGGCGCACGAGGTTGGGAGAACCGCCCTTCGTGGCCGAGTAGAGGATCGCGGTTCCGTCCGACAGCCATCGCGGGTGGTGTTCCGTCCCCGGCTGGTCGGTCACGCGGGTCGCCACACCGCGGTCGAGATCGACCACCCAGATGTCGTAGGAGGCGAGGCCGGCGCGCAGCCGGTCGACCAGGGCGCGCCGGCCGTCGGGGCTCAGAGACACGGAGAGCCCCCTGAACGCGTCCCCGATGCCGCCGGTCGGGCGGCCGGCGCCATCGAGCCGCGTGATCCGCACCAGGTCGCTCCGCGTCGCGAGCGCCACCGTCCCGCTCCGGGCGGTCGCGAACGCCGCGGCGCCGGTCGCGCCCAACCAGCGAACCGCCGGCGCCAGCGACAGAGGAGAGCCCACTAGCGCGACACGCCTCGGATCGAAGCGCTGCGCGATCAACGCCTCGTCGCGCACGAACACCAGGAAGCCCGGGTCGACGAGCTCGAAGCGGGAGGAGAGCGGCGCCACGGACCGCGAGAGTCCTCGTGGCCCCGCCAGCCGCAGCTCGGACGTCCCATCGGAGTGCAGGGCCAGGTAGAGAAACCTCTCGCCGTCGGGGAGGAACCACGGCCAGAGCACGCGAACCTCGTCTCGGCCGGGATCGGGCCGGAGAGCTGGCGCCGGGGTCCCACCGCTGGCGGCAACCCGATAGATGGCGTCCCCCTGGATCGACGCGAAGAGAATCTGGTCGCGACCCCACGTGCCGCTGACCCCGCTGCCCGGCTCCACGGAGCAGACGACGACGGGGACCCCGCCGTCCGCCGGCATGCGCTTGAGCTTGCCGTCGGCCACGAAGCCGAGGCTTCCGCCGTCCGGGGACCAGAACAGGGATATGGCTTCCTCGGTTCCCAGGACCCCGTGCGCCTCGAGCTCGGCGAGAGGCCGGATCCAAATGGTGGTCGCCGCACCCAGCGGATCCGGCGTGATGAATCCGAGCCGCGAGCCGTCGGGCGACAAGGCCAGCGTCGCCGCCTCCACCGACGTGTGGAAGCTCCCTCCGGTGGGGTGGGGCAGCTCGAACCTCAAAGCGGGAGTCGGGGCCGAGGGGGACTTCCACGGGGCCGTCACTCCCAGGGCGACCGCCAACGGGATCGCCAGGCCGGTGGCTGCCCACGGCATCCAGGGGCGAGCGCGCGGTTCCCTCGCCGGAGCCGCGAGCGGATCGGCGGCCGCCTCTTCGATCTCGAGGCGGACGTCGGTCACGTCGTGGACTCGCCGGTTCGGGTTCTTCTCGAGGCAACGCCGCACCAGGCGGCGGACGAGGTACGGCGTGTGGGCGGGCAGCTCCCCCCAGTCGGGATCCCGGGTGAGGATGGCGGCGAGCACGTCGCTCTCCGTGGCGCCCGGGAAGGCTTGCCGAGCGGTCAGCATCTCGTAGAGCACACAGCCGAGAGCCCAGATGTCGGCTCGATTCCCTGTCGCATCGCCGCGCGCCTGCTCCGGGCTCAGGTAGGCGACGGTGCCGAGGATCATCCCGGTCTGCGTCCGAACGGCTGGAGACCCGTGCCCGCCTTCGGCCGCCTCGCCTCCTCGAGCCGCCTTCGCGATGCCGAAGTCGAGCAGCTTGACGAGGCCGTCGGCGCGGATCATGACGTTGCCCGGGTTGACGTCGCGGTGCACGATGCCGACCCGGTGGGCGGCCTCAAGAGCCCGCGCGACCTGCGCCGCCACGTCGAGGGCGGTCGCCACCGGCGGCGGTCCCCGTCGCAGCACCTCGCGTAACGTGACCCCCTGGATCAGCTCGCTCACCAGGAGCTCTTGCCCGCCGACCTCGACGACCTCGTAGACGGTCAGGATGTTCGGATGGTTCAGGGCCGAGAGCGTGAGGGCCTCGCGACGAAACCGCCGGACCCTCTCCGGGTCGGCCGCGAAGTGAGCGGGCAGGAGCTTGAGCGCGACGCGGCGCTCGAGCTTTGGATCGTGCGCCAGGTAGATCTCCCCCATGCCGCCGGCGCCGAGCTTCTCGAGCACCTCGAATCGGCCCAGTCGCTCTCCCACCGGAGTCGCCGGCTCGGTCCCGGCGGATCCTGCCATCGCCCACGCCGCCGCCGGCGTCTCGAGAAAGTCATCGTTGCGATGGTGGGCCAGCAGAGACTCCACCTCGCTGTGCAGCCATGAGTCGGCGCCGCAGGCCTGGTCGATGAAGCGCGCGCGCTCCACATCTGGCTGCTGAAGGGCCTCCGCGAAGATCTCGTCGATCCGTCGCCACCGCTCGCGGTCCATGGTGCTATCGCGAATCTCCGAGCTCACGCCGCAGGAATGCCTTGGCGCCCGCCCAGTCGCGGTTGACCGTGTCGGGATGCACCCCGATCACGGCCGCCGCTTCTTCGATGGTGAGACCCGCGAAGAAGCGCAGCTCGACGATCCGGCTCTTTCGCTCGTCGACCTCGGCGAGAAGCTTGAGCGCGTCGTCGAGCGCCACCAGCTCGGCGGCGCGTCCCTCGAGGAAGACGCAGGACTCGTCGAGGGAAACGAGCGTAAATCCGCCACCACGCTTCGAGGAGGCTCGCTTTCGAGCGTGGTCGATCAGGATCCGCCGCATGAACCGCGCCGAGAGAGCGAAGAACTGTGCGCGGTTGTGCCAATTCGTCTGCTGCTGGTCGACGAGCCGCAGGTAGACCTCGTTCACGAGAGCCGCCGTCTGCAAGGTGTGGCCGTCCCGCTCGCGCCGCAGATGACGGCGCGCCTGCCGGTGGATCTCCTGCTCGACCAAGGGAACGAGTCGGTCGAGCGCGGAGCGGTCGCCCGCCGACCAGGCGTCGAGGAGGCCTGTGATCTCGCCGCGGGAGGCGGGGCTCCCGCTCGCGTCGGGAGGCCTGGATTCCGGTGACATTTGCTTCGATTCTAGATCATTTTAGATCCTCGCGTGGCGGCACTCCCTCCGGCACTCTGCCGGAGACCCTGAGTACCGCCGCCGGCCCTCGAGGGGATCGGAATGGGTACCACGCGCCGCCCTGTAGCGAGCCTTTGGTGGTCCTCGGTCGGCCGTCGCCATCGCCCCACGGCTGATCGCCCCTCGCGACGGTGGCCCGCCGCAAGCGAATCTCATGCGCGTGGCGGCCGATCTTTCGCCGCCGGATTGCGCGTCTTGGGTAAGGGCGGAGCACCGGAACGGGCAGCAGTCTGCGCTATCGGTCGCGACGACCGCTCACGCGCGGGAGGCACTGGAGCCGCTCGCACAGATCGAAAGGAGTCGGAGATGAAGACGCGAACCACGGTTTCGGCGCGGCAGGGTCTCTCTGCGGCGGGCGGCGCGGCGGTCGCGCTGCTCGCGCTGGCGGTCGCGGCACCCGTCATGGCAGAAGGGTCGAACAGCCAGGCGCTCGCCTCCACCCCGAGGATCGAAGGCGTCTGGGGGGTCACGGTGACCGTTCGTCACTGCGAGACGGGCGCGCCGCTCGGGCTGCCGTTCCAGACTCTCCACACCTACCATGAGGGCGCTGCCCCCGACGGTCGCTCCCGGAGGGCCAGCGGCACCGTCAGCATTTCGGTGGGCTCTCTGGCCTTTGCGCCCAATCAACGCTCGGAGGGGCACGGAGTCTGGGCAAAGCTGGGTCCCGGGACCTTCAGGCAGCGCACGATCACACTGATCCGCTTCGAGACCGCGCCGCAGCCTCCCCTGCCGGGCTTCCTCGCCGGCTGGGAGGTGATCGAACAGGTCATCACGATGCTCGACGAGGACGAGTTCAACGCCGAGGGCACTTCGCGTTTCTACGACACGCAGGGAGAGCTCTACCGCTCGGGCTGCTCCACCACGGTCGGCCAGCGGTTCGAGTGAGCCGCCTCGGCGCCGCCCTGGGCCGCGACGGCTCCGGGCGGCGCGGCATCCTTGGTGTGTGAAGTCCGGCGACAGGGCGTCAATAGCCTGGAGGAAGAGGGAAGCGATGCAAGCCTGGCAGCGCGCCCCTCAGAACCTCGTTGCAACCGCCACGCCGATCGATCTCGGCCGGATGACGGCGAGAGCAAGGGCGCCGTTGGGCAGGAAGCCGCCGGCGTCGACGGAGGTGACTCCGTCCTCGTCGGTCAGGTTGCGGCCGTAGACCTCGAGGGACCATGCGCCGAAGTCGACGCCGGCGTTGAGGCCGACGGTGACCATGCTGTCGAAATCGCGGAGGTTACCGGCGGCCTCGCGGTCGCCGAAGTCGGCAGGGCGGTCACCGGTGTAGCCGACGCTGCCGCCGACGTGGGCGACCAGCTCGCCTCGCAACGGCCAGGCGTAGTCGCCGTTGAGCCCGAAGCTCCATTCGGGCACCCACGAGAGTGGGTCGCCATCCTCGCCGCCGACCACCGGATCGGTGTCCTGGGTCAGGTGGGCATCGGTGTACGCGCCGTTGAACGACAGCAACAACCGGTCCCTGGGGCGGAGGAGGGCTAGGGTATTCCATTCTCGAGGCCCGTGGAACGTGAGGTCGGAGAGGCCGAGCTCTCGACGGTGTCGACGGGGGGCGGGCAAGTGGAGGAGCGCAGTCGTCGTGTGGTGGCGAGGATCGTCCCCAGAGAGATGGTCCAGAGAGATGGTCAAAGGACTCGGACTCGGACTCGGCTTCGGCCGACCCGATGACTCGAGAACTCGATCATCAGGAGAGCGAGTCTGCAGACGTCTTGCGTCTCTCTTCTCAGACGGGCAGCCCCCCGATCCCGGATGCGCCGGGCTCGGCCGACCTCTGCCCACCTGCCGTCGGAGAGACCGCTGTGCCTCGAGGCCCTCGCCAGATCCAACCCGATCACCTGACCGAGATCACCATCAAGACCTTTCAGGCTCGGTTCCTGCTCAAGCCCAACAGGCTCGTCAACAGCCTCATCATCGGCGTCCTGGCGATGGCCCAGAAGCGCTACAACATCAACATC
>DATKBT010000007.1:0-20751 GCA_035546295.1 Thermoanaerobaculia bacterium
CACGGCGCCCTACTCCGGCTTCCACGGCTGGTACTGGCGCAACGACAGCGACCAGCCGGTGACGGTGACCCTCCAGGTCACCGGCTTCTTCACCCACACCCGCGAGCTCCACCGGGCGTCGGCAAGCACGGCGGGGTAGCGTCGCGCGGCGGGAGCGGAACCCTGGTCGGCGACCGGCGCGGCGCGCGCTCGTCCCGGGTGCGGCATGCGGACGATGGTAGGACGACGCCCGCGACGCTCATCCACCGCTCGGCGCTACCCGCGAGCGTCGGACGCATCCCGGTCGAGCGTGGATGTGGAGTCGGTCCCGCTCGAGCGTGCTCGCTTCGTTCGATGCCCGGAGCGGCGCCCGACTCCTTTGGAGTCGGGCGCCTTGCGAGGCTCCCCCTGGGGGGCTGGGGGGGAGAAAACAGCTAGCCTCGAATGTGCTATTCAGCACATTCGGAGGCTAGCGCGCGAGGTGACGCTCGTGGCAGATCTCGCAGGAGTCGATCAGGGCGTTCCCCGCCTCGACCACGCCCTCGACGTTCCGCGCCTCGATCGCGGCCAGAGCCTGGGCGCCGCCGTCGCGCAGGAGGATGGCGGTCTGCCGCCAGACCTCGTCGTCGATCGCGCGCTCGCCGATCAGCAGCAGGTTGCCGGACTCAGCGAGCTGGACCGCCAGGTGGGCGAGGCGGCTCCAGGCCTCGTCGTCCGCCGGCGCCTCGCGGGCGACGTCCCAGATCGCGGCGGAGGACGGGATCACCATCGCGTCCATGATCTGCCGCACCGAGGCCACCGCGCTCAGCGGAGCCGGCGCCGGCAGCTCGGGGGCGGCTGGCTCGGCCGGTTGCGGCTCGCACGCCGCCACCGCCAGGCCGACCAGTGTCAGGACGACGATCGTCAGGCGGCACGGGGGCGCCGCGAGTGTGCTGCTCGTGGTGAGCGGAGGCTTCCTCGCCACCGTCGCGGTGGCGCCGCGCTCGCTCTGGGATCTGCTCATCGAACCGCTCCGACGTCGAAGTGTCGCGTGCAGGGAGTCTGTCATCGGCCGTCCGTCCCGCGTCGGCGCCTCCCGAGGATCGAGGCGCGCAGCCGCCGCCATCCCGGCACGAAGGCGCTCGTCGCCGTCGCCAGCCCGCCTGCCAGGAACGCCAGCATGAGCCCGAGACGCAGGCCGGGGCGGACGAGCAGCGCCGGATGGTCCCAGCTGTGCAGTCCGTGGTACAGCCACCGGTTGAGCCGGGTCAGGCGTTGCTCGCGGTGGAGCAGGGAGCCGGTCAGCGGGTCGAGGTAGAGCGCGGTCGCTGCCGGGTCGTCGAAGCGGACGCGCAGCACCGGCAGGGGCCTGCGGGCGGCGCCGCGGTAGGGCCGCTGGTAGTAGTAGGCGTCGCCGTGCTCGAGCCGGTCGGCCGCCACCGGCTGGTGGGCAGGCAGAGCCCGACGAGCGGCGGCGACCAGCTCGTCGCGCTCTCGGAGCGGCGCCGGCGTGCGGGTCGGCTCGGCGAGCCACGCGGCGTGCCTCTGGCCATCGACCGCGGGGCTGCGCACGACGACAAAGGTCTCGCCCCCGAACCGGCCGACCTCGAGCTCGCGCGGCGCTTCGACATCGGCCATGGCGTTGCGGGCGGCTCGAAGCCGCTCCAGGGTCACTGCCTCGAGATCGAGGTCGGCCCCACCGCGCACCGCTCGGTGCTCCTCGCCGGTCGGAGCCGTACCCGGATGCCAGTCCCAGGGATCGAGCGAGAGCAGCCCGCTCAGCACCCACGCGACGGACGCCAGGCCGAAGAGCAGGCCCGCCAGGTGGTGCCAGCGCAGCCAGCCGGCATGGGGCAGCCGCCGTCGACGCACGAGGACCCAGATCCCCCAGGCGAGCCCGGTGGAGGTCAGCACGACGCCTGCGGCCGAGGCCCAGATCATGGCCTGCAGCCAGAGCGCGGAGTGCCGCCGCAACGGCGTGAAGTAGACCCAATGCACGACCGGACCGAGCCAGCCCCACCGCCGGCTGCTGCGATCGGTCACCAGCACCACCTCGCCGGTGCGGTCGGAGACGTAGACGACGCGGTCGGTCTCGTCGCGGAGCTCGAAGCGGTGCATGGGGAGGAGCCGGCGCGACTGCAGCGTCCACTGATCGGGCTCCTCGAGCCGCCGGTGCGAGCCGATGTCGACCGCTGCACCTCCGAGATGGCGGCTGGCGACCTCGGCCGCGTCGGCGCGCCCCATGCCCCGGAAGATCGAGCCGTCGTCGGCGAGAACGGTGACGACGCCGCGGCTCGATCCGAAGCGGTAGACGGGGCGCGTGCGCCCGCGCGAGAGCAGGGTGGCGATCCTCAGCTCGTGAGCCTCGACGTTCGCGCGCTGGGCGGCATCGGCCGGCTCGACCCTCGCCTGCTCGAGGTCGAGCACCGGCAGCCGCTCCAGCCTCTCGCCCGGCTCGAGTGCCGGCATCCCATGCCAGAGCATCACGAAGCCCGAGAGGAACCAGGCCACCACCAGAGCACCGCAGACGATGCCCAGCCAGCGGTGGATGGCGACCAGCCAGCGCGCGGCTCCGTTCGCTCGCTTCCGCTCCCTTCCCGGAGCATCTCGCTGCCGGCCGGTCGCTCGGGACCTCACCGCGGAGCGGCCACGCTACTCGCTGGGGCGCTGGCTCGCGTCGAGCAGCGAGGGATCCTGGACGTACTGGGCGTGGCAGCCGGCGCAAGCGCGGTAGATCTCGCCGCCGGCGTCGAACAGCGCCTGCGGGTCTCGCGCCTCGGTCGCCCGCATCGCCTGCGCGCCGGCGTCCACCAGGTCGCGCGACCAGGCGACCCAGTCCCCCTCGTCGCGCATGCGGCGCCCCATCATCAGGAGGTTTCCCGACTCGGCCACGGTCACCGCCGCGTTGCGGACCAGATCCCACTCCTCGTCGGTGTCCGGCTGGATCTCCTCGACCCCGTCCGCCGTCATGATCGTCTTGACGGAGTCCCACACGATGTCGGCGGCCGGGTCGACCAGGGTCAGCATCAGGGCCTGCTCGCCGACGACCGGACGGAAGTAGCCGTCGCTCGCCGCCTCCTCGGAGGCCGGCGACTGGCAAGCGAGGATCGCCAGGCACGCCGCCGGCTGAACGAGGCGATTTCTCCGAAACATCGTTTCCGGCCAGCGCATCCCGAGTCCTCAGACATTGCTTTCGGCGATCGAAACTCTTTTCTCGGGACCCTAGCACGGCCCCGGCCTTGACCCGCTGAAATTCAAGTGGAACAGTTCGTCGCCCGAGAGAGTCGTACCCGCAGAAGGGAGAGTTCGCTATGAAGTCGTTGCACCGACCCGCGGCCATCGGCCTGGTCATCCTCGCCATCGCCGTGCCGCTCGCTGCTCAGTCCGAAGGCTTCGAGCCACCGCGTCTTCCCGGCGGCAAGCCCGATCTCAACGGGATCTGGCAGGCGCTCAACACCGCCAACTACGACCTCGAGCCCCACATGGCTCGCCACGCCATGCAGTTGCGCGAGGGGCCGCATGGTCCGCTGCCGGCGGCCGAGGTGCTGGCTCTCGGGGCGGTCGGCGCCGTGCCGGGCGGAATGGGAGTGGTGGTCGGCGGCAAGATCCCCTACAAGCCCGAGGCGCTCGAGAAGAAGAAGGAGAACCAGGCCAACTGGCTGACGCGCGATCCCGAGATCAAGTGCTATCTCCCGGGCGTGCCGCGCGCCACCTACATGCCGTTCCCCTTCCAGATCTTCCAGAACGACCACTCGACCTTCATCGCCTACGAGTACGCGGGCGCGGTGCGCGAGATCTACATGGAGGATCCCGGTCCGGCCCCCGTCGACTCTTGGATGGGGCAGTCGTACGGCAAGTGGGACGGCGACACGCTGGTCGTCGAGGTGACCGGTCTGCTCGACCAGAGCTGGTTCGACCGCTCCGGGAACTGGCACAGTGACAAATTGAAAGTCACCGAGCGCTACGACATGATCACCGAGAACCACATCCAGTACGAAGCGACGATCGAGGATCCCGAGGTGTTCACCGAGCCCTGGACGATCCGCATGCCGCTGTATCGGCGGATGGAGCCGGACGCGCGGCTGATGGACTTCAAGTGCGTCGAATTCGTCGAGGAGCTCATGTACGGCGAGTGGCGCCGCAATCCGCTGCCGCGCCTGGCTCCGACCGACCCGTCGGAGCGATGAGATGACGCGATCCTCCGGCGCTGCTCGGTCCCCGAGTCTCCTGCCGGCTCTGGCGCTGTTGACGCTCGCGATGCCGGCGGCGGCTCGAACGGGAGCGGGTTCCGACCAGATCCCGCGGATGGCGAATGGCCGTCCCGACCTCTCCGGGACCTACGACATCGCGACCCTGACGCCGTTGGCGCGTCCGGCCGAGTACGGCGAGCGTCTCGCGCTGACCGAGGAGGAGGCGCGCGAGATCGCCGAGCGGCAGGCGGCCGCGGTCGCTGCCGGAGATCGGGCGAGCGATCCCGATCGCGAGGCCCCCCCGGAGGGAGGCGACGGGTCCTCCGGCGCGGCCGGCAACGTCGGCGGCTACAACTCGTTCTGGATCGCTCGGGGCGACGACGCCTTCATGCTCGACGGCAAGTACCGGACCTCGATCCTGGTGGATCCGCCCAACGGGCAGTATCCACCGATGACCGAGGAGGCGCAGACCGAGCAGCGGGCACGCTTCCGGTCGTTCCGTCGCGGCAACGACGGCGAGGCCTGGTGGATCGACCAGGAGAATGGCCCCTACGACGATCCCGAGATCCGGGGCAACAACGAGCGCTGCCTGCTCGGTTTCGGCGCGACCGCCGGTCCGCCGACCCTGCCGAACTACTTCTACAACAACATGAAGAGGATCGTGCAGACCGAGGACCACGTGATGATCCTCGCCGAGATGGTCCACGACGCGCGCATCATCCGCATCGCCGATCAGCACGACCCGCCCGAGATCCGGAAGTGGTTGGGCGACTCGATCGCTCGCTGGGAGGGCGACGAGCTGGTCATCGAGACCGTCCACTTTCGCGACACGCCGTCGTTCTCGCGCGGTTCGCGCGACATGAAGGTCACCGAGCGGATCAGTCGCATCGACGCCGACACGTTGCGTTACAAGTTCACGATCGAGGATCCGACGGTGTGGACCGCGCCGTTCAGCGGCGAGATGCCGTGGCCCGAGATCGACGAGAAGGTCTACGAGTATGCTTGCCACGAGGGCAACTACGCGCTCGGCAACGTGCTGCGGGGCGCGCGTCTGCTCGAGGCCGAGGCGCTCGCGAAGCGCAAGGCGGCGAGCGAACAGTAGGTCGTTCGAAGGCGGCGGGAGCCCGCAGCAGATCGGGACCGCAGGCTCGCAGCTCCAAGAGCACCAACACCAAGACCACGTCACACCCGACAACAGAGGAACCGACAACGAACCCCCAGAGGGGAGACAGAACATGAAGAAGACGACGATGCTCCTGCTGCTCGGCCTCGTGCTGGCGGCGGCCGTTCCGGTGGCTGCCCACCACGCGTTCGGCGCCGAGTTCGATCCCAATCGCCCCCTACTGCTCAAGGGGCCAGTGGTCAAGGTCGAGTGGGTGAATCCGCACACCTGGATCCACCTGGAGGTGACCACCGAGGACGGCGAGAAGGAGGTCTGGATGGTCGAGGGCGGCACGCCCAACACCCTGCTGCGCCGTGGCCTCAACAGGGACTCCCTGACTCCCGGCACCTTCATCATCGTGGACGGCTACCAGTCGAAGGACCGTTCGAACCGCGCCAACGGTCGCGACGTGACCTTCGAGGACGGCAGCAAGATCTTCATGGGCTCCTCCGGAACCGGCGCGCCCCGCGACGGCCGGGATGCCACGGAGCCGCCCAGGCCGCGAAATCCTCCGGGCAAGCGCTGATTCGTTCGACCAGCTGAGGCGCGGGGAGCCGGATTCCGCTCAGGAACGGGAGACCCCGGTCCGTCCCGAACGGCCGGGGCCTCACCGCCTGCGGGCGACTGGAGTCCGCGTCTCGGCCCCGTGTGGTGCCGCGCGACGACGAGGTCCGACCCGAGAATCGGCAGCGCCGCGAGAGCTCACCGAGCTCGACGGCGAGGATCTCGCGCGACGGTCTCGCGGGACGAGTCTCGCGCGGCGGGTCTCGCGACTCGCGCGCCGCGATCGGGCGGCGGGCAGGGTCTGCGCAGGGTCGGCGGCTGAGCGTGACGGACCTCCCGGCCGGTCCCGTCGACCGACCCGCGGCCAACCGCACGATCGGTTATCTTAGGCGTCAATCATGATGGATCTGATCTTATGGCTCGACTCGCACGCATGGAGCACGGCGCTCCACGAGTCCCTTTGGGCCTACCCCTTGATCGAGTCGACGCACGTCTGGACGCTCGCGTTCTTCGTCGGATTTGCGGCCCTGCTGGACATCCGGCTGCTGGGGGTGTCGTTCGGCCAGGTGCCGGTTTCGGAGTTCTACCGCAAGCTCATGCCGTGGACGGTCGTCAGCTTCGTCGTGATGGTGGTGACCGGCTTCTTGCTGTTCTACGCGATTCCGGTGCGCAGCTACCAGAACATCTTCTTCCGCATCAAGGTCGTCCTGCTGATCGTCGCCGGGCTCAACGTGTTCGTCTTCCACCGGGGGATCTGGAAGCGCGTCGCGGAGTGGGACACGGTGAGGCGGCCGCCCAGCAGCGCGCGCCGGGCAGCGGTCGCCTCGCTGGCCCTGTGGGCGGGCATCATCATCTGCGGCCGGATGATCGCCTACAACTGGTTCGACTGTGATCGGCAGCCACAGCCTGCGATCATCAACTGGCTCACGAGCTGCGACCCCACGGTAGAGCTGCCATGATCGAGAGCTGGTACCCGTTCTTCGAGTGGTGCGAGTTCACCCTCGTCGGCCAGATCGTCCGCCAGTCGCTCTGGCTGTTTCCGGTGATCGAGGCCTTTCACCTGGTGGGGTTCGCGCTCCTCGGGGGTACGATCCTGATCGTCGACCTCCGACTCCTCGGACTGATCCTGCGCAAGCACTCCACCTCGGACCTCTGGTACGGCGCCCGTCACTGGCGGCGCGGCGCGCTGGCGGCGATGGTCGTCACCGGCGTCCTGCTGTTCCTCTCCGAGGCCGTGAAGTGCTTCTACAGCCAGCCGTTCTGGATCAAGATCGGCGCCCTCATCCTGGCGATCCTGTTCAGCTTCACCATCGGCAGCCGCATCGCCAAGGCCGGCGATCGAGTCGGTCCGATCTGGCCCAAGCTGGCCGGCCTGGTCTCGATCGTGCTCTGGGGAACGGTGGCCTGGGGAGGTCGCTGGATCGGCTTCTCGGGTTAGCCTCCGATGCGCTGAGCCGCACCTCTCCGGCGAGCCGATGAGGCGGGCGAGCCAGCACCTGCGGCGGGTCGCCGGAGAACAGCCGTGGGGAACCCGAGGCGGCGGGTCTCTGCGCCCGCTGACCGTGGTTCGCGCGGCGCGCGCGGCAGCTCGAGCGGCGCGACACTCTGGAGACAGCCCGCGGAGCTCTAACCGCGGGCTCCTATCGCATCGGCGAGTAGTCGGTGGGGGTCATCATCGTCGACTCGACCTTCTCGACGAGGGGACCGTCCTTGTGGGACTCCTGGTAGACCCTTCGCCATTCGGGATCCTCGGCGAAGGCCTTCCAGGACTTGGCGCGCGCTTCGGCGTCCGGGTAGGAGAGGACGTAGATCAGCGTGGTCGAGGCGCGCTCGGCGTCGGTGGGCGTCCAGAAGGCGACCACCGTCATGCCGTGCTTCTCGAACAGGTCGAGCGTGTGCTCCCGGAAGCGCTCGTGAAGCGCGTCCAGCTTGCCATCGGCGGCAATGTAGACGCGCAGCTCGTAGGCGCGATCGTCGGCGGGGGCGCTCGCGGCGGCGAGCAGTCCGATGGTGACGAAGACGAGGGTGGTCGCCAGCAGCCGAGCTCTCATCGTGGGTCTCCTTTCCAGTCGTTGGGCGCGCACGCGCCGCAAGCGGAGTCCGCACCATAGCGCCTCGCGCTCCTCGCGCGGCATCAGGAGGGACTGCTGCCCGATGGCGACGGGGCCGATCAGCCGATCAGCCGTTCACGCGTTCAGGAGGCTGCTGGAGCAGCGTGCGCAGCGCGCCTTGGAGGCGGGGGTGCTCGAACTCGAAGCCGCTCTCGACCAACCGGCTCGGGACGACTCGGGCGCTGGTGAGCAGGAGCTCGTCAGCCATCTCTCGGCCGAGCGCCAGGCGCAGCGCGAGCGCGGGCACTCGCAGGACGACGGGACGGCGCAGCGCCCGGCCCAGGGCGCGCGTGAATTCGCGGTTGGTGGCCTCCTCGGGGGCGACCAGGTTCACGGGTCCGGCCAGCGCGGCTGCGGTCACCGTCCGAAGCAGCGCACGC
This sequence comes from Thermoanaerobaculia bacterium, assembly GCA_035546295.1. Lineage (GTDB taxonomy): Bacteria > Acidobacteriota > Thermoanaerobaculia > Multivoradales > Multivoraceae > DATKBT01. Next base: position 8,306 of record DATKBT010000007.1, read on the forward strand.
GCGACGTCGTCGATCGCGATCCAGGGCATGAACTGCTCGCCGGAGCCGAGCGGACCTCCCAGGCCGAGCCGAAACGGCAGCAGCATGCGCTCGAGCGCACCGCCTTCGCGGCTGAGCACGACGCCCAGGCGCGTGACGACGACCCGCTCACAGACCCGCTCGGCGCCTCTCGCCGCCGCCTCCCAGGCGACGCAGACCTCGGCGAGGAAGCCTCCGCCGGGGCCGGCCCTCTCGTCGAGCCTCGCGTCGCCGCGGTCACCGTAGTAGCCGGTCGCCGAGGTTCCGACGAAGACGCGCGGCGGCGCCCGCAGATCCGCGAAGGACCGCACCAGGGCCGACGTGCCCTCGACACGGCTGTCGCGGATCGCGCGCTTTCGTGCCGCACTCCAGCGCCCCGAGGCGATGCTCTCGCCGGCGAGATGCACCAGGGCGTCGAGACCCTCGACCGCCGGAGCGGCCCGCAGCCCCGATTCGGGCCGCCACTCCGCCTCGCCCGGCCGTGCGGGCGTCCTCCGCACCAGCCGGAGCGTCTCGTGCCCATGCTCCGTCAGCAGCTTGCAGAGGCAGCCACCGATCAGCCCCGAGGCGCCGGTGACGGCGACCCGGAGCGGACGTTGGGCGGCTGCGGACGAGCGGTGGTCGGCTGGCAGTGGCTCGGTCCTCCCGCACCGATCGTACCGTGAGGGCTCGCGACGCGCCGCCTGGTGCCGCCGAGGGGTCGACCCCGCCGTACGGCGTCCTCCGCGCGTTCGCGGAGGGCGCGGCGAGGGCCCAGACGACGTCCCAGACGACGGCTCGGAGGGAGCCGCGTTCCGCGACTATCCCGGCAAGCTGCCGAAGGCGATCGGCGCCGCGAGGACGGAGTCCGGGATGCCGAAGGCGTCGACCAGGGCGACCGCGTCGGGGCGCAGCTCTGCGCACAGCTCGTGGACCAGCCGCTGGATCGCCTTCGACTTCGCCGACTCGACGTAGCCGTGCTCGAGGAACCAGCCGCGATCGCGGACCAGAGCGTCGAGCGCGAACAGGCTCCGGAGGCGGTCGAGCACCGGTCGCAGCCTCTCGGGTGCGGCGGCGACGCCTCGACAGGTGGCATCGAGCACCTCGCGCTCGACGTGCGCGAGCGCAAGCGCGAGCAAGTGGTCCTGGCACTCGAGGAAGGCCTGGTGCGAGTCCATGCCGCCCGCGATCCGGCTGCGCAGCCGCTGCGCCACCGTGAGCAGGAGACGGTCCGCGCGATAGCGCAGCGCCGAGCGCTGGAAGTCCTGGTCGAGCAGGTGGTCGCGGTCGGCGATCCGGGTGGTGATCGGGTTGAGCTCGGTGATCGCGATCGCGGCTCTGCGGCCGAGGTGTCGGGCGAGTCCGGCCAGGCGGTTCTCACCGAACTCCTGGCGGAACTCGGTGAGCAGCCCCTTGGCGAGGAGCTGGAGCAGCACGACGTTGTCCCCCTCGAAGGTGGTGTAGACGTCGGTGTCGGCACGGAGCGAGCCGAGGCGATTGACGGCGAGGTAGCCCGCGCCGCCGCACGCCTCGCGACAGGCCTGGAGCGTGTCGGCGCAGCCCCACGAGCTGAACGCCTTGATCCCGGCCGCCAAGTGCTCGACCTCGATGTGGTCCTCCTCGCTGCGCGCCAGAAAGCGCTCGAGCAAGTGGTGGACGGCGAACTCGGTGGCGTAGGCGCGGGCGAGGCGAGGGAGCAGGCGGATCTGATGGCTGGGGTAGTCGAGCAGCAGTGTCTCCGCTTCGCCCGCGGGGCCGAACTGGCGCCTGTGCTCGGCGTAGCGGATGGCGATCGCGAGCCCGGCCTTGGCCGCCGAGAGCGAGGCGGCGGAGACCGCGACGCGGCCGCCGACCAGCGTACCCAGCATGGTGAAGAAGCGCGCCGAGGGATTGCGGATCGGGCTCGAGTACTCGCCGGACGCCGAGACCTGTCCGTAGCGGTCGAGCAGCGCGGTGCGCGGGACCCGCACCCGCTCGAACCAGAGGCGGCCGTTGTCGACGCCGTTGAGCCCGACCTTCTCGCCGCAGTCCTCGATCCGCACTCCCGGCGCCGGCGCGCCGTCCTCGCCGCGGATGGGAACGAGGAAGGCGTGGACGCCGAACTCGTCGTCGCCGATGCGCAGCTGGGCGAAGACGGTGGCCATCCGGCCGTGGTCGGCGGCATTGCCGATGTACTCCTTGCGCGCGCTCTCCGACGGCGTGTCGATGACGAACTCGTCGCTCCGCGCGTCGTAGACGGCGGTGGTCTCGATGTCGCGCACGTTCGAGCCGTGCCCGGCCTCGGTCATCGCGAACGCGCCGGGGAGCTCGAGCGTGCCGATTTCGCGCAGGTAGCGCTGATGATGCTGCTCGGTTCCCAGGAACAGCACGCTGCCCCCGAACAGCCCGAACTGCACGCCGAACTTGACGACCAGGCTCTGGTCGAAGAAGGCGAGCGCTTCGAAGGCGGAGACGAAGCGGCCCATGTCGTCGCGACCGCCGAGCGCGCCCGGGTAGGAGGAGGCGCCGATTCCCGCGGCGGCGAGCTGCCGGCACCAGTCGAGCACCACCTCGCGGTGCTCCTCCTTGGGCAGCCCGTAGCGGTAGTCGAAGCCGTCGCGCTCGAGGATCCGAAAGACCCGGGCGCGCACCTCGGGGTCGTGCCCGGCGAGCAGCCGTCGCATTTCCTGGAGGTCGAAGGAGGCGGTGGGAGCCGCGGGCTCGGGCTCGGGCTCGGGACGGATCGGCAGCAGGATCTCGCGCGAGATTTCGAGCGACAGCTCGCGCGAGATCTCGGTCGCTGGGCCGGCGAGCGCGTTCTCGATGTCGTCCAGGGCGCGTCGCGCCTGCGGGCTCTGCCAGTCGATTCCGGTGTCGCGAGCGCGCGACAGCTCGACTCCGAGATCGGCCAGCGAGCGGCGCTCGTGCGGGGAGAGGTCCTCGGCGGCGCGACGGATGTGCGTGAGCAGCGAGGTCAACGCTGCGGCGCTCGGCGGCGTTTCGGGGTCGAGCCAACCGCCGAGCCGCTGCCGGCTCTCGTCGTCGAGCCACTCCGCGCCCTCGATTCGCGAGCGGATGCTGGCGATCTCGACGTCGGTGAGCTCGCCGTCGGCCCAGGCGACGTAGAGCAGCGGAGCGAAGGGCAGCAGGGCGGAGTCCAGGTCTCGAGCCGAGGGCTTGGCGGTGGTCATCGCGGGCTCCGTTGTGGATCGGCGATCTGTGCTCCCGATGGCGCCCCTCCGGCGCTCGGGCTCGAAGTCTCGATGCCGTCGAGGCCCGGCGCTCGCCGCCCCGGGCGCGGGATGCGCACCAGCAGCGGGTCGTGATCGGAGACGCGGCGAGCGGCCGGCTGCTCCGAGCCTACGCGGGGAATGATCACCTCCGGCGTCCCCGCCGCGAGCAGGGAAGGACTGAGCAGGACGTGATCGAGCGCCTGGGAGACTCCCTGGTGCACGTAGGTGTAGCGCTGCTCAGGGGGGAGCGCGAGGAGGGCGTTGGTGAGGCCGCCGGCCTCCAGCTCGACGAGCGGTTTCGAGAAGTGAAAGTCGTTGAGATCGCCGAGCACGACGACCCTGACGGCGGGGTCGAGCGTCATCAGGTCCGACACGAAGCGGGCGATCGACCGCGCCTGGTCGATCCGTTGCCGCTCGCTGGCGCGGCGCGGCGGCTGGACCGCCCCGAACGGCAGGTCGTCCCCCCGCTTCGAGCTGAGGTGACAGACGATCACGAACAGCGGCTCGCCGTCGATCTCGAGCTGGACGACCAAGGGCTTGCGGGTGTCGCGGAACGCCGGGTCGTCGAGGCCGAGCCGCCCCGGGCTGGGCGAGACCGCCGGACGGCCGGCTTTGTCGAGGAAGGCCACGGCGGTCGCACGAGCCGGGTCCTCGCCGGGGCGGTCGACCGGAACGATCCCCCGATCCTTGCGCACCAGGAGGCTGGTCCGGATGTTGGCGCCCGGGGCGCCCCCGTCCCGATTGTCGAGCGGCCGCACTTCGCGAAAGAGGTACGAGGGACCGTCGAGCGCCGCGATCGCCGCGATCAGCCGGCGGTGAGCGCCGTCGCTCGAAACCGTTCCGTCGTCGCGCGCGCCGCTGTCGTCCTGGATCTCCTGCAGGCCGACCAGGTCGGGTGAGCCGAGCGCGCCGACCACCACCTCGGCCAGTCGCCGGAAGCGCGCCGGCTCGTCGCCCAGGTCGAGGTTCTCGAGGTTGAAGGTGGCGAGCGAGAGCGTGCTGGAGGGCGCTTCGGGAGTCGTGGGGAGCGCGCGATCGGCGGCTGCCGCCACCACCGGGGTGGCGAAGGGAAGCAACCGGTAAGTCCCGAAGCGGTAGTCGACGACTCCCATGATCGGCTCTTCGAGCCGCGCGCCGACGCTCATCGGAGGGAGCGGCGCCAACGCGTCGTCGATGACCACGCGGAAGGGGAAGGGGGCGTCGGCGACGGGGGCCACGAGGGCGAGACCGCCGCGAGGCGTCCGCGGCAGGTCGCGCGTCGCGTTGCCGTCGAGCAGCAGGACCGCCTCGCCGAAACGGTCGGTGGGGCCGACGACCTGGGCGCCCGAGATCTCGACCAGCATGCCCTCGAGCGCCTCCCAGGTCTCGAGCGCTCGCGGAAGCTCGGTGGGAAGCGCGCGCAGCGGGACCGGTTCGGGCAGCGCTCGTCGCTCCAGCAGCTCGAAGGAATTCTCTGCGTCCGCGGCCTCGAGCGTGGTGACGCTCAGCTCGCGCTCGCTGCGACGGTACTCTGCGACCGTCCCGTTCACGCGGACCACGTCGCCGGGATCGGGATTCCGGCCCGCGGTCGAGACGAACAGCCCCTCCGAGCTCGCGCGACTCCAGTCCGCCCGCAGGCTCTGGAGGAAGAAGCCCTCGTCGAGCACGGCCGTGACGACCCCCTCGACCGTGACCTCCTGGCCGACTCGGGACGACTCCGCGCCGCGCCCCTGGACGTCGTGGATCGCGATGTCCTCGCCGCCGCAGCCCCAGAGAACGAGGAAGGAGACGAGTTGGAGGACGACGACCACGGCCCGGATGGCGGCGGTCGGGCGCCGTCGGCGGCGCCAGTCCCGAGCGCGACTCCTCGCCGGCGAGGCTGGGCGGGCGCCGCGGCCCTCGCCCTTGGCGAGAGCCGCGCGATCTTCCCCCGTGCCTTTCACTCCTCCTCGGCCCTCCACCTGAGTCTTCGCAGGATAGCGCGCGGACTCCGCGCCCGTCGGGAGCCAGGCGGAGGGATCAGGGGCAGGTGGCGAACGCCGACGTGTCCTGGATCGGCTGGAACGGGGCTCCGAGCGGATTGGTGTAGCGCCGGACGATCCCGGTGTCGGTGTCGACCACCTCGAGCTCGACCGCGACGTCGGTCAGGCCGCCCGCGAAGACCCAGAAGCGATCGGAGAACGAGCAGGCGTCGAGCACCTTGACCACCACCTCGACGTTGTCGGGGTCGAAGAACGTGAAGTAGCCGGTGTCTTCGGTGAGCGGCTCGGCGGCGGCGCGACCCCCCTGTCCGTTGGTGGTGAGAAACTCGATCTCCACCCGGAAACGGTCCTGGTTCAGACACAGCGTCTGCTCGTCGGCCACGCACTCGCTCGGATCCTCCGTCTCCGGATCGTCGTCTCCGCCCCCGCCGCCCCCGCCGCCCCCGCCACCTCCGCCGCCCCCGCCACCCGGATCCTCGGCGTCGAGCGCGGCGCGCAGCAGGGCGCCATCCTCCGGCGACACCATCACGGCCGGGATGGTGATCCCGGCGTCGTCGTCGCCCCCCATGGTGATCCGGCCCGGCACGTTGTTGACCACCACCACCCCGACGGCGCCGGCGGTCTGAGCGCTGCCGACCTTCTCGACGAACAGGCACTCGCCACGATCGACGACGGCGATCGCGCCGCGCACCTCGTTGGCGTTGGCCACCGGACCGCACAGGAGCGAGCCCTGAGCGCCGCCGGCCGTCGCCTCGACCAGGGGCGCGGCGACCAGGGCCGCGGACACCGGCGGACCGAAGGCGGCCGTGCTGACCAGGAACGATCCGTTGCCGTCCGGGCCGGAGAAGTCGAGCACCGGACTCGGGTCGAGCCGTGACGACAGCGAGCGGTTGACCTCCTGACCCGTCCACGCTACCTGGCCGGTCCGGGTCGCCGACACGCGGATCTGGTCGGCGGTGAGCTCGGCCCAGCTCCGCCGGAACACGGCGTCGCGCGTGAACCAGGAGTAGACGTCGGCAGAGCCCTGGAACTTCTGGCCGGTGCTCTCGTCGACCAGGTTGGCGAATCCGAGCCCGTGCCCCATCTCGTGGAGGGCGACGCTCTGGAAGCTGATCTGCCCCGCGGGCGCCGGACCCTGGCCGTAGTAGAAGCTGCTGTCCGTGCCGAGGCAGTTCTCGTCGATCTGGGAGTTGAACGTGGCGATGATCTCGTTGACGCCTCCGGACAGGTTCTGGCCCGTGATCGCTTCGGCGAGCGCGCTCTGGTACCAGGTGTCGGGAAACGGAGATCCGCCGAACTTGAAGGCCTGGCGGGCTCCGGCCTGGGCCAGGGTCGCTCCGCCGGTCTGCGAGCAGCTCAGCGAAGAGAAGGCGATGTCGACCACGATGTCGACCTGGCTCGAGAGCACGTTCTCCCAGACATCCGCCGCTCGGCGCATCGCGCTCAGTCGCTCCGAGCCGAGCGCCGGGTCGTTGAAGCCCTCGTTCGCGCCGTCGGTGACGTTGAGCTCGATCGTCGCGCCGCCGGCCGTGGCCCAGCCGAGATCGCGCATCGCCTGTCGCGTGAGGTCGACGTCCCCGGGCGTCAGGCCGGAGCTGATGTTGGGCTCCATCAGCAGATCGGGGCTGGCTGAAGTGTCCCAGTGGGAGATCGAAGAGCCCGGCTCGACCGGCGACGGCGAGTAGAGCAGGAGGCGTCCAGCGCCGTCGGACCCCGCCGGGCGGCTGGGATCGACCGTGATGGTGCCGATGACCTCGCCTGCGAGCGCGGCGCCGACGAAGGGTGCGGTCACCACGAGCAGACCCGCGGCGGCGATGACTGTGCGCCGCATCAGCGGATCTCCTCGCCCTTGTCGCGGCCGGGCGGCGGCTGCTCGTCGGAGCCCGCGATGGGGTGGTCGTGATCGGAGGCTGCCGAGTGGTCGACGCACGACGTCTCGAAGCTGCCGTCGGGTCGAACGCGCAGGACGGTGGCGCTCAGGAGCCGTTCGGGGAGGTCGGCGCCGACGCCTCCCGGGATGGCGAAGAGACGCACCGGCTCGCGCTCGCCGGTGGTGGCGGGGCGGGCCAGCCTCTGACGCTCGAGCGCCTCGAGCGCTCGCACCTGCTCCGGGCTCGGCTCGGAGCGGATCGCGCCCGTGACCGGGTCGACGAACACGCGCAGCCCTCCGCTCGCGACGGCGCCTAGGCTCTCCTCCTCAGCCCGCGGGTCGTCTTCGCCGCCCGGCGTCGCGCCGGGCGGCGTCGCGCCGGTCTCGTTCGTGTTCACGGCCTCGGCGGGCCGCGCCGTCGTCGCTTCGACCCCGCCTCCGGCCGCGGCCCCTTCGGTCGGCGTCGGCTCCGGTTCCTGGGCGCCGGTCCAGGTGGCGGCGAGCAGACCTCCAGCGAGCAGCAGGCGGATCGACGGGGGGGCTCCCCTCCGGCGAGGGCGGCCTCGCGGAGATGGAGGGGACGTCATCGCCTCGGGCGTCATCATGATGGGCGTCCTCACGAAATCAGAGGGAATCGAGAGCGAGCGACGGAGGCTGCGCGGGGGCAGCTGCAACGCGGCGGGCCGGGACGTGGCGTGAGGACTGCATCAGCACGTGTGGACTGCGTGAGCACGATGAGGTCGCGGCCAGGAGGTTGGCCGCCACGACGACCGAAGTGAGACTGCGGGAGCCATGGCGCAGGAGCATGCTGCCACAGCCACGTCGATCCGCGAAGATACCAGGGGTCCCGGTCTCGAGGCCAGCCTCCAAAGCCGGCCGGCGGCCCCAGAGCAGGGAAGCCGGAACCGGCCGCCAACGGTGCTTCGGGGTGAGACCGCTCCGACTCGGTCAGCTCCGCGGCGGTCGGAGCGGCTGGTCTCTCGTAGAACCGGTGGTCGAGGGCGTCGAGAGGGCCGCCGGCCACCCCCGCGAGGGGCCAGCCCCGTCCACCGGGGCGGGTCGCGGCGTCATCTCGCGATCGGGATGTTCACTAAAGAACTGTCGGCAGGTTCCAAAATATTGATTGACCGACCGGCCAGTTGAGATTTGGCCGATTCGTTGACACTTTGCTCCGGCCTTCGCTAGCGTGCTGCACCAGGATCGACCCATGAGTCTTTACTCCATGTCACGGAGGAGGAGAAACGCCATGAAGCGAGTTCTCGTGGCCTGTATCGCGGCACTCTTGCTGTGCGTGCCCGCGATGGCCGACGGACCTGAAACAGGCATCATCGAGGGCGTTGTCAGCGACGCCGACGGGAACCCGCTCCCTGGCGTGGTCGTCACGCTCGGCGGACCTCGTGGCAGTCAGAACACGGTGACGGACGGCACCGGGGCCTACCGGTTCCAGCTGCTGGTCCCCGGTGACTACACGGTCAAGGCCGAGATGGACGGCTTCCAGCCGGCCGAGACTAACGTCACCGCCACCGCCGGTGGCCGCTCCGAGGCCCACATCTCTCTCCGGCTGGGCACCAGCGAGGAGATCACGGTCACCTCCGAGGCGCCGATGGTCGACAAGTTCAACGTCACGGCGGGCGCCACCGTGCAGGCCGAGATCGGCGAGCAGACCGCCGGCACGACCCGCACCTACTACGGTCTCATCAACACCCTGCCGGGCGTCGCCAGCGACTCGCAGAACGACGACATCCAGCAGACGCGGCCGTCGGTCAACGGCACCCACTTCGCCGACCAGCAGGTGTTCGTCGACGGCGTCGACACCACCTTCGCCAAGTTCGGCGGCAGCCGCGTGTTCCTGCCGACCACGGCGGTCAGCGAGGTCTCGATGGAGGGCGGCGGCTCCTCGGCGGAGTACGGCCGCGCCATCGGCTCCTCGACCAACGTCATCGTCAAGTCGGGGACCAACCGCTTCAGCTTCGACGCCCTGGTTCAGCGCCAGGAGATCAAGTGGGGCGGCGACTACAAGAACCAGCCCGCGCTCCTGAACCGCGCGGACTTCCCGCGGTCTCCCGACTTCTTCCAGCGGACGCCGATCGAGGAAGAGGGAACGAGCACCGGCTTCGAGGCGTCGCTCGGAGGGCCGATCAAGCGCGACAAGGCCTGGTTCTTCGTGAGCTGGAACGACTTCGACGACAACTACATCGAGAAGACGATCGGCGACGACTTCGTCGACACCAGCCTCACGACCGAGTCCCGCATCGCCAAGCTGAACTTCCAGCCCGTGGTCAACCATCAGCTCACCGCCTCCTGGATGGACACGCCCGCGCAGCGTGTTTACTTCAACCCGGAGACCTTCGACTACTGGGTGCCGACGCCGCACGTCAACGACAGCGAGCTCGTCACCGGCAACTGGAACTGGTCGATCTCGAGCAGCCTCTTCCTGGAGACCAAGCTCGCCACCCAGACCTCGACCGAGAACAAGGAGCTCGCCTGCTTCTCGTCCAACGTCGCTACGTGTCTCGCTCAGAAGCAGCAGGACCGGGGCGGCCCCGACGTCTTCCGCGCCGCCCAGGGTGACGGCCCGCTGCGCTTCCCGGGCGACGACTTCTTCGGCTCGCCGCAGGGGCGGCACCTGCCCGGCAACAACTACGACGTCTACCTCGACGGCAACAACGACGGCGCCTGGCACAACGGCTGGCTGCTCTCGGACGGCTTCGGCGACAACGAGTTCCCGCGCGACCAGGCCAACGCCAGCCTGACCCAGTTCGTGGGCAACAACCACGAGCTCAAGTACGGCGTCGACTATCAGAACACCGAGTGGTCGGGCGAGCAGAGCCGCACCGGCACCCACACCGGCTGGAACTTCGACGCCTACAACCGCTTCGGCTACGCCGGCGCCGGCGAGTTCGGGTTCACCAACCCCGCCTTCGCCAACGGCTTCGACGGCACACTGTTCGGCGAGAACACCTGCGGGTTCCTCCGCTCCGTCTCCGCCTTCTGGCCCTTCCTGGGCGCCTTCGTCCCCGGGGGCATCACGACGCTGGGCCGCGGCCGCTTCTGCGCCTTCGTCGACTACAACGCCGACTTCCTGCAAGCCGACCGGGGCACCGGCGACGCCGAGACCGAGAACTACGCGGCCTACATTCGTGACCGGTTCACCATCGGTGACCACTGGACCTTCAACCTCGGATTGCGCTACGACATGCAGACCGCGTACAACGACACCGATCGCAAGGTCATCGACGCCAGCTACGTCGACCCGCGGATCAGCATGACCTACGACGTCAAGGGTGACGGCAAGCTGTTGTTCAGCCTCAACGCCGGCACCTACCACGCAATGCTCAACCAGGCGTGGGTGGCGGGCTCCGGGTTCGGCGGCAGCCTCCAGGACAACTGGAACGGCTACGAGGGCGAGCGCCAGCTCCTGTTCTGCGATCAGTTCGACGCGCAGTTCTGGTTCATCTTCGAGCGGTTCGTGCCGGCGCTGCGCGGCTGCTCGCAGGGCGTCGGGATGAACTACATCCTCGCCGACATCCGCCCCGGCCGCTACTGGGAGGTGGTCGACCTGGGGATCTTCGACTCCAACATCGAGCCCTACTACAAGGAGGAGATCATCCTCGGGATGGAGTGGCAGATGACCCGCAACTGGGCGCTCGACGTCAAGTACATCGACTGGGAGCTCGACGACATGATCGGGCAGACAGCGCAGCTGGATCACGTCGGCTCGCAGTTCTTCCTGACCGCAAATTACAGCGACTACCCGGACATCCTCCGGCGGATCGAGCAGGCGCGCATCGACTTCGGCACGCCCTGCCCGCTCAGCATTACGACGGGCCAGCCCACCGGGATCGGTTGCTTCGAGCCCAACGGCACCTACCGGCCGCTGATGACCGAGGACATCCTCAGCCAGTGGCGTGACGGGTTCAACGAGTACCAGGCGCTCCAGGTCCAGGTCAACCGGCGCTTCGCCAACGGCTGGGCGTTCTACAACAACATCTCGTGGTCGGAGACCGACACCACCGGCGCCGGCGCCTGGTGGAACAACACCAACGCCAGCTACGGCGAGCATCTCCACACCGTCCTGACGCAGTCCAACATCGAGGACTGCCAGAGCAACCAGGAGACCCGCACGCTCCCCGTCGACTGCCAGGAGGCGTGGGGGCAGTTCATCGGCGTTCCGGCGTCGCTGATCAACCGGTCCGGCCCGAACGACGTCACGGATCGGCCGATCATCCTCAACTCGTTCGGGTTCAAGACCTGGAGGGTCGGCGGCAACCACGACCTGACCCTGGGCGGTCACCTCACGTTCCAGAGCGGTCTCCCCTGGGCGCGCAGCGAGGGCGTCTCGACATTCGCGCTCGACGGCAACACCGCGGCCGACGGTGGTGTGACGATCCCGATCGACGAGTCGGGGCGGCGTGGCTGGCGCAACGAGGACGAGTACACGCTCAACCTCAGCGGCGCCTGGGGCTTCCCACTGGGAGGCAGGGTGCGCGGTGAGTTCCGCACCGAGGTGGTCAACGTCACCAACGAGCAGCGGCAACGCCTCACCACGAGCCGAGGGGAGGCGCGCGCGATCCGGCGCGACTTCCAGCGGCCACGTCAGGTGAGGGCTTCGTTCCGGATCCAGTTCTAGGAGGCTTCCAGTCCCACGGGCTTTCGCCCGTGGGATTTCAGCCTCTTGCGTTCGGTCGGCCCCGCGCGAGCGCGGGATTCAGGCAGACCGGACCAGGGCAGACTGGACGAGGTCAGAGTCGAGAAGATCCGTGACCGAGACGAGGGGGCTTCGGCCCCCTCGTTTTGTTTTGGTGCGGGCCCCGCTCGACGAACCGTAGAATCGTCACGCTCGCCCGCTCGTTTCGCGGGCGGTCCTCGAGATCGTGTCTGTCCCCTACCCCAGCCTTTGCCCTCCGCCTGAGCTGGCACAGCGCGGGGGAGGTGGTCGATGCCTCAGGGCCGCGGCAGCGACGGGGAGGTTGGCGTTGGTCTCGATCGTCCTCTTCGGGATCGTGGCCTGTGACGGGGACGAGAAGGCCCAGGATCCGGGCGGCGAGCGAAGCCGGCCACCGGGCGAGCGCGACGCTGCGCGCTCGGATGCCGCCGTGGGCGAGATCCCCTTCGAGGACGTGACCGACGAGCTCGGCGTCGACTTCGTCCACTCGAGCGGCTCGGAGGGGAGCTATCCGATGCCGGCGATCATGGGCGGCGGCCTGGCCGTCTTCGACTACGATGGCGACGACGACCTCGATCTCTACTTCGTTCAGGGAGGGAACGCTTTCACGCCGGGGGGCGGGCGGAGCCGCATCGGCAACGAGCTCTTCCGCCAGGAGCAGGACGGCTCCTTCGTCGAGGTCGCAGTCGCCGCCGGAGCGGACGACCGGGGCTACGGCATGGGAGCTGCGGTCGGCGACG
>DATKBT010000008.1:0-4499 GCA_035546295.1 Thermoanaerobaculia bacterium
ACGAAGCCCCGCCGCTTCGCGAGCGCGACGATCCTCTCCATCAGCTCGGAACCGCTGGGCTTGGGCATGGTGATGGGGTCGGGCAGCCGGAGTTGGACCACCCCGGCGGCGGGCGCGGGTTGTCGTTTCTACCAGACCGGCGGACGGCCGTGCAAGGAGGCCGGCTTCGCGTCTCGAGTGCCCGGCACCGCGCCGGATCGGTCGCGAGCGGCGCACGTGCGAAACCGCCGCCGCCGGATCACGTACCCTTACAGGTGACCCGCGTAGGGTTCCAGACCATGCACGGTGTGCGAGCGATTCTCGCGGCTCCCATCCTGCTGCTCGCTTCGGGCTGCATCGTCGTCGAGGGGCTCGAGTGCCGGCACCGCGAGTCCCGCGAGGCCGTGCTGCCGGCGGCGCCGGGTCTGCGCCGGGTCGAGGTGCGCGCGCTCGCGGGCTCACTCTCGATCGCCGGGCAACCGGGCTCGGGCGAGGTGAGAGCCGAGGGCGTCGCCTGCGCGCGCCGCCGTCGCGACCTCGGGTCGATCGATCTCACCGCTCGCGTCGACGGTGACCGCATCCTGATCGAAGCGGTGATCCCGCGCGCCGCACGCCGGCGAAGCGGTCGCCTCGACATCTCGATCACGGTGCCGCCGAACGTCGAGTTGATGGTGAGAGACACCAGCGGAGACGTCGAGATCGCGGGAGTCGCGGCGGTGAAGCTCGACGACGCGTCGGGCGACGTCCTGCTCGAGCACATCGCGGGTGACGTCGCGGTGACCGATCGCTCGGGCGACGTCGAGGCCTACGACATCGGCGGGGCCTTCCGCATCGAAGACGGCTCGGGCGACATCGTGGTCCGCGGCGCCGCATCCGTGACCGTCGTGTCGGACGGCTCGGGCGGCATCGAGATCCACGACGTCGCGGGCGACGTCACGATCCTCGACGACGGCTCCGGCAACATCGAGGTGACGGCGATCGGCGGCGATCTCCGCATCGACGACGCCGGCTCGGGCGACGTCGACTACGCCGACGTTCGCGGCAGGGTCGAGATCCGGTAGCCCTAGACGCGGCCCAGCTCGGAGGCGGCCGTCTCCATCCAGCGCGCGCTGGTCCATCCCGCGTGCGCGTGCGAGTTGCACAGACGCAGGATCGGCGGGTCGCCCCAGTCGACGACGCTCACCGTCCCCGGATCGAGGAAGACGCGGCGTCCGCCGCGATCGAGCGACAGATCGAGAGCCGAGGCGAGGAGCGACTTGATCGGACCGACGTGGCTGACGAGGACGACCCAGCGCATACCGGTGGCGGGCGCGCCGGAGCGCAGCTCCTCGATCAGGTCGAGCGCGCGACACTGCACCGACCGCAGGGACTCGCCGCCGGGAGGAGCGATCTCGGCCGAGCGCTCCCAGGCTTCGAGCAGAGCGCGCTCCTCCGCGGAGCGCGCGCGCACCTCGTCGCGCGACAGCCCCTCCCAACTGCCGTAGGACTGCTCGCGCAAGCGATCGTCCACCCGCACCTCGAGATTCGCCGCCTTCGCGATCGCCTCCGCAGTGGCGAGCGCCCGGCGCAGCGGGCTCGACAGGACGAGCTCGATCGGGAGCTGGCCGAGGAGCGCGGCGAGGGCGTCGGCCTGGCTCCGGCCGAGATCGGTCAGGGTCTCGTCGCGCGACCCGACGTAGCGTAGGTCGCGGTTCGACGCGACCTGTCCGTGTCGGGTGAGAAAGAGCCGGACTCGCGGCGACGCCACGGCCCGGGATGGTATCAACGCCGCGAGGATCACCCCGCTCGAGCGCTCGGCGTAGGCGCGCTGCTCGTCTCGACCCGCGCGGGGCGCAGGCAAGCTGCCCCCACTCCCGAACGCCGGCGGCGCGCGCTGTCGGCGCCCGCGACGCGACCCGAGCAGGCGCGGCGCGCTATTCTCGCCGCATGTCGCAAGCATTGTCCGCCGCGGGGCTCGTTCGCGGGCACGCCGCCGTGCTCATCGCCCTCCTCCTCTCCTGCGTCGCCGTCTTCCCTGCCCTCGGGCAGGAGCTCGATCTGGTTCTCGCCGGCGGTCGCGTGATGGACCCCGCGTCGGGGCTCGACGCGATCCGCCACGTCGGGGAGATCGAGCGCCTGGTGGGTCTCCTCGAGCGCGGCCTCGACGTGACCACCGAGGCCTAACCCGGACTATGCACGAAGTTGGGTGATTCCATAGACACGGAAGGCTCCGTGGACGCAGAATTCGCTTTACCAAGAACGACTTCTGACGATCCAGGGAGCCTTGCCGATGACGAATGCTGGCACACAGGGTGTTGTTTTTCCAGAGCTCTTTGAGCGGCCGGTTCAAGCCCAGTTCGACGAGCCAGGGACAAGCGTGGATGGCGGCGCGGTGCTGCTGGCAGCGTTGGACCGGGGACTGCGCTTGACGGAGCGATTGGCAGGTGCTCTGCGCGATGGGCGTCAGCCCGGCAAAGTGGTGCACGGGCTCGTGGACCTGTTGCGGCAGCGGGTGTTCGGCGTGGCATGTGGCTACGCGGACTGCAACGACGCGAGTGCGCTGCGCCACGATCCGATTCACAAGCTCCTGCTCGAGCGCGATCCGCTCGACGGTGCGGGACTGGCGGACCAGTCGACGCTGAGCCGGTTTGAGAATGCGGCGGGTCCGCGGGATCTGTACCGGATGGCGTCGGAGCTGATGGACGTGGTCATCGAGCAGAACCGCAAGCGGTTGCCTGCGCGCCGTGTCAAGCGGATCACGATCGACTTGGATCCAACGGAGGATCCGACGCACGGTCAGCAGCAGCTCGCGTTGTTCAACGGGCACTACGAGGCATGGTGCTATCTGCCGTTGTTGGCCTTCGTCACCTTCGACGATGAGCCCGAGCAACAGCTGGTTGCCGCGATGCTGAGGAGCGGCCGGGCAGCGGCCAGCGAGGGTGCGATCCCGATGCTGCGCCGCCTGCTGCCCCGGCTGCGGCAGGCGTTCCCGCGTGCTCGCTTGCGCATCCGCCTCGACGGTGGGTTTGCGGGGCCGGAGATGCTCGACTTCCTCGAGCAGGAGCGCATCGAGTACATCGTCGCGATCGGCAGGAACTCCGTGCTTTCCCGCAGGATCGAGCCCCTCATGAAGCGAGTGCGCCGCGCCACCAAGCAGAGCGGACAGACCGAGACCGAGCTCGGCGAGACCCGCTACGCAGCGAGGTCGTGGGGCAAGAAGCAGCGCCGGGTGGTCATGAAGGCGGAAGTCGTACGGCTCGAGGATCGCTCGCCGCGCGACAACGCGCGCTTTGTCGTGACCAACCTCCGGCACTCGCCTGCCAACCTCTACCAGCTCTACCGTGACCGGGGCGACTCCGAGAACCGGATCAAGGAGCTCAAGATCGACCTCGAGATCGATCGCACGAGTTGTACGCGCTTCCTGGCCAACCAACTGCGCGTTCTGCTGACTGCCGGCGCCTTCGTGCTCTTCCAGCAGATGCGGATCCGCCTGGCGCGTGGCACGCAAGAGAAGCGTCCGACCGTCGCCACGATGCGCTTGCGCCTGCTCAAGATCGCTGCGCGTGTAGAGAGCTCCGCGCGTCGGGTGGTGCTGCACTTCGCCGCATCGCACGCCTGGGCCGCTCAATGGATGCGGCTAGCGCGAAGTTGCGGCGCAGTCCTGACCTGAATCCACCGCTCCCTCCAACGAGACGCGGTGCGCAGTGGCGAACCCCAGCTGCCGAGGCCAAGCTGCGCTTTGAAAGCCGGCCTCTTCCCACACCGCGGGCCTTGCCGAGCGACGGCCGGAACCCCTCGTGTCAAGATCGGCCTTACCCGCTCCGAAACACCTACCTCCACGAGCTGACCCGACTCCCGCACCTATCGCCGAGCGGTTCATGCATAGTCCGGGCTAACCCCTACACCGCCGGCTCGACCCGCCTCGAGTCCGCTGTAGTCGAGGATCGCGATACCGGCACCCATGGTCTCGATCATGAAGAAGTCGCCGCGGCCACCATGACGATGGCGAAAGTCGAGCCCCCACTCGGTAGAGACCTCGCGAAAGCAAATCTCGCCGGCCGCCCCGGCCGCGTGCAGGAGCGAGCCCAGCAACACCCACGCTGCCGCCGGCCCGAGGCGGCGCCACCGAACCCGGGCGGTGGGCGGCCGAGGGCCGTCAGGCTCAGCCATCGAACCACGGAGCCCGCACCGGCCGGCGGGCCCGGTAGAGCTCGAGCCGGGAGCGGCGTTGAGGCGAGGGCGTCGTCTGCAGGCGCTGCTCGTGAACGAGCACCCGCTCCTGCCAGCGCACCGCCTCGTCGAATCGGCCCAGCTCGGCCAGGGCCATCGCCACCGTCTCGGCGTGATCGAGGGTGAGCTCCGCGGCCACCACCCGCTCCGCGATCTCGAGCGCCCGGGCGCCGTCTCGCACCTCGGCCGCGGGACAGGTCGCGAGCAGACGCGCCAGCGCATGCTCGAGCGCCAGGCTGTCGGGGACGCTCTCCACCGCGCGCTCGAGGGAGCGAGCGGCGCCGTGGTACTCCTGGCTCAACATCAGGGCC
>DATKBT010000009.1:0-4581 GCA_035546295.1 Thermoanaerobaculia bacterium
ATGCCGGGCATGGACGGTCTGAGGTTCCTCAATGCCGTGCGCGAGCGCGGGATCGACCTGGGCGTCATGCTCGTCACCGGCTTCGGGTCGATCGACTCGGCGGTCGAGGCGATGCGCATCGGCGCCGACGACTACATGACCAAGCCGGTCGACCTCTACGAGCTGCGCCGGCGCGCGACCAACATTCTCGAGAACCGGCGCCTCAAGGACGAGGTCACGGAGCTGCGCCGGCTGCTCGACAAGCGCTACGGGTTCGAGGCCATCATCGGCAAGTCCGGCCCGATGGAACGCCTGTTCGAGCAGATGAAGGTGGTGGCTCCCACGCGCTCGACGGTCCTCGTGGTCGGCGAGAGCGGCACCGGCAAGGAGCTGGTGGCGAACGCCCTGCACCAGGCCAGCCCACGGCGGTCCGAGCGCTTCCTGGCGCTCAACTGCGGCGCCATCCCTTCCGACATCCTGGAGAGCGAGCTGTTCGGCCACGAGCGCGGCTCCTTCACCGGCGCCGTCACCCGCAAGATCGGAAAGTTCGAGCTGGCCCACCGCGGCACGCTCTTCCTCGACGAGATCAGCGAGCTCTACCCCGAGCTCCAGGTGAAGCTGCTGCGCGTGCTCGAGGAGCGCCGCATCATGCGGGTCGGCGGCGGCGATCTGATCGACGTCGACTTCCGCCTGATCGCTGCCACCAATCGCGATCTCGAGCGCGAGGTGGCGGAGGGGCGCTTCCGCGAAGACCTCTACTACCGTCTCAAGGTGGTGACGCTCGAGATCCCGCCGCTGCGCCAGCGGCCGAGCGACCTCCCGGTCCTCGCCGAGCACTTCCTGCAAATGTTCTCCGAGGAGCACGGCAGGCCCGAGATCCGGCTGTCGCCGCAGGCGCTCGACGCCCTCTCCCGGCACTCCTGGCCCGGCAACGTGCGCGAGCTGCGCAACGTCCTGGAGTCGATCGTCATCTTCCATCGGGGCGGTGACATCGAGGTCGAGGACCTACCGCAGCAGTTCCGCGACGTCGCCGCCACCGCCAAGACCGGCGCCCCGGTCCAGGTGCCGTTCGGGACGCCACGGACCATGGCGGAGATCGAGCGCCAGGCGATCCTCGAGACCCTCGAGCGCACCAACGGTCGTCGGGCCGAGGCGGCGCGCATCCTGGGGATCGGCCTGCGGACGCTGCAGCGCAAGCTCAAGGACTATCGGGCCCAGGGGATCCTGGAGGGGGGTTGATGGACGTTCCGGTAGAGGTGCTCATCCACAACACGGTCATCGGCATGAAGGGAGAGGAAGGCACCCTGCTCCAGATCGGCGACGGCTTCTACGAGCTGAACTGCCGCTTCGGGGGCTCCCTCCACCGCATTCTGCTTCCGATCCACCACACGGTGCTGATCGCCAAGCGGGAGGAGGAGCGGTTCGCGACCGATCTCGAGATCGAGAGATAGCGGGAGCGCCCCCGCCCCGCCTCGACGCCCGCAGCTCCCAGCCCTCCAGAGAACCGCCTCACACCCCACCGGTCCGAGAGCAGCCCCAGCGGAGGCTCTCTCCCGCCTCTTGGTTTATCGTGGGCTCGTCGTGGTGTCTAAACCACCGATGGCCCCGCTGGAGGCTCCCTCGTCCATGCACCCCGCCGCGCCGCGGCGGGGCGGTGGGGGGCGGGGCGAAGCGGAGCTCCTGGCCGATCTGCGGTGCGGCAATCGCGAAGCGGCGGAGACCCTGGTGGAGCTGACCTACCCACTCATCTACAAGTCGCTCTACCGCCTCTGCGGCGACGCCGACGCGGCGGCCGACCTCACCCAGGAGACCTACTCCCGCGCCTGGCGCGAGCTCGCGCAGTTCGACGGCCGGTCGCGCTTCTCGACCTGGCTCTACCGGATCGCCTACACCACGTTCCTCAACCACGTTCGCAGGCCGCAGCGCTTCGTTCCGTTCGACGATGTCGCGGTCGAGAGCGTCGAGCGCGGGCAGCCCCTCGGAGACGATCCACTGCTGCGCCTCGACTCGCTGCGTCTGCGCCGGGAGGTGCTGGCGCTCCCCGAGGAGCTGCGCTTCGCGATCACCGCGCACTTCTGGGGCGAGGTGCCGTTACGCGAGATCGCGCGCCAGGAGGGGCTGACCACGATGGCGATCCGCAAGCGGCTGCGCCGGGCGATCGCCCGGCTGCGCACCAGGATGCGCGAGGAGCCGTCGTGATGCGGATCACGAAGCGGGGTTTGATGCGCGCGCTGCGCGCGCCGGCGCCCGCGCCGCCCGAAGACCTCGGCCGCAAGCTCGAGGCAGGGATTCCGGAGGATCTCTTCGGTTCACGGCGCGAGGGCGATCCACGACACGAGGGCTCCGAGCCGAGGTCTCGCCGCGCCGCCAGCGCCGCTCGCCCGCGCGGGCACGCCGTCTGGGCGATCGCCGCTTCCGTCCTGGTCACGGTCGGCGCCGGCTGGCTCGCCGTCCGCCTGTTCGAGGAGCGCGGCGGAGAGGTGATGCCAAGAGCGGCGGTCGAGGAAGCGTTCGAATCGCAGGCGCGCCTCGCGCCCGCACCGGCGGAACCGGAGTCCCCGTCCCCGGAGGTCGACCGGCTCGCGACCGTCGGTCGAGGGGCGTCTCCTGAACGGGACGCCACCCGCGGCGACCCCCGAGCCCCCGCGTCCAGCGAGCGGGCGAACGATCCGCACGTGAGTGAGTCCGGTTTCGTCACCTGGATGGCGCACGCGCGACACGAGCTCCAGCGAAAGCGAGACCAGCTTCGCGGCGAAATGGAGCGGCTGCGCCTCCAGGACGTCGAAGTCGTGCGCAAGAGTGAAGCGGCGCCGGCACCGAGTCGTCGCGCAGCGGCCGCGGACGCTGCGCCGGCGCCGAACAGTGGCGCGGCGCGCGGTCCGAGCGACGCGGCCCCGCAGGATGGCGGCTTCATCGACGCCGCTTCGCATCCGATCTCCACGCTCGCCGTGACGAGCCGCCCCGGGTCGCTCACGGCGCTGCTCGACCGCGTCGAGGAGCCCTCCCGCGACACCGGAAGCGTGGCGATCGAGGAGCTCCTCGACGAAGCGATGCGAGACCTGCCGCTCGAGGTCGAGGCGATCGAGGTCGAGGGAGCGCCGGCGCTCGTCGAAGGACGCGTCGTCCTTCTCCTCTGCGCGGTCGTCGCCGCGCAGGGCGACCACCGCCTCGCCGGCGCGGACGGGCTAGCGAGCGCCATCGAAGTCGAGCTCGATCCCGCGGTGGCTAGCCGGTACCGGCTGCTCGCGAGCCATGCGCACGCGCTCCCTCCGTTCGAGGTCGGCCGCGACGCGCGCGGGTCCTCCTCCCAGAGGTACCGCGTCGGAGCTCTCCTCGAAGTCGAGCTGCTTCGCGATCTCCCCGCGGGCGGGAGCCTCGGCGCCGTTCGTCTCCGGCACGATCGCACGACGGAGCGATCGACGCCGCCGGCCGCCAGCCGGGCGATCGTCGCGGGCGATCTCGCCGACGGTTGGGGGGCAGCGCGGCCCGAGCTGCGCCTCGCGGTCCTCGCCTCCGAGCTCTCGCGAATCCCAGGCGAGGCGACGGTGGAGCCGCCGGTCGTTCGCAGCGAGCTCGAGCGCATCCGCGACGAGGCGGGGGTCGACGCCGTCACGGCGACGACAGCAGCCCGGCTCCTGGCTCTCACCCGCGCGGAGGTCCGCGGCGAGGAGCCGCGTCCTACCGCTGGCGACTCGCCGCCCGCCGCGTCGCGGCGCCCCGGTTCCGACGATTGACGAGTGGCGTGCCCGGGCGACCAGCCAACCCAATTCGGGCCACGGAGCAGGCCCCGGCAGGATGGAGAGCTCCCCGCGTGCATTCGGCATGTCCTGCTCGGGGGACACGGTCATCCTCTCTCCAGGCCGCTCCCGGCGCCGGACCAGGGTCCGGGGCGGCCGCGAGCCTCGTCCGAGGAGGATCCTCCGTTCTCGTAACGATGGTCAGGGGTTTGCACCGTCGCGACCACGAAGGAGGTCGCACGAATGACCCTAGGCACCCCGGAGAGGAGTTCTCACCGAACCCTGCACCTGGTGCTCGCGACCGCGGTCGCCCTGCTCGTGGCCTTCGGCGGCGGCGCGGTGTTCGCCGACGACGATGACGACGACCGCCGGCGCGACCGCGGCCGCTACAGCCGGGGCGACGACCGCGACCACCGGCGGGATCACTACCGCGGCGGTCATGAGCGGCGCGGCGATCGCGACCGCCACTACCGCGATCGCTCCCGAGGCTACCGTCACGACCATCGTGGCCGCTACCACCGGCCTCCCGGGCGCGACGACCGGCACTACCGCCGAGATCGGGACTACCGCTACCGCCGCTCCTACGGCGGGCGCCACTACGATCACCGCCGGTTCGTGGTGCCTCGCCGCATCCACCGCCATCACTACCACGACTACCGGCCGTACTTCCGAGGCAGCGTCTTCTACGCACCGCACCGTCACCACCACCGGGTGTACGCCTTCCCGGTCTACGTCGACGGCTACCTGGCGTACCCGCTGCACGCGTACTGCGGCGACGCGTTCTTCCCCGGCCACTACGGCCACGGTGGAGGGCAAGGACACTTCGGGCTGCACTTCGATTTCTGAGATCTCGACCTGCCCGGGG
>DATKBT010000010.1:0-2469 GCA_035546295.1 Thermoanaerobaculia bacterium
GGACGAGTTCGACTGTCTGCTTGTCAACGCCCGCCACGTCAAGCAGGTGCCGGGCCGCAAGACCGACGTCTCGGATGCCGCCTGGCTCTGCCAGCTGCTCGAGGCGGGACTGTTACGGCGCAGCTTCGTGCCGCCGAAGCCGATCCGGGCGCTGCGCAACTTGACCCGCTATCGCAAGGCGCAGATCGGTGAGCGTCAGCGCGAGGCCAACCGGCTGCACAAGCTGCTCGAGGACACCGGCATCAAGCTCGACTGCGTCGCCTCCGACATCCTCGGCGCCTCCGGGCGGGCGATGCTCGACGCGCTTGTTGCCGGCACGACCGACGCCGAGGTGCTGGCCGAGCTCGCGAGAGGGAGGCTGCGCGCGAAGATTCCGGCGCTCAGGGAGGCTCTGGTCGGTCGCTTCGACGCCCAGCACGCGCTGATCGTCTCGGCGATCCTCGCCCACCTCGACTTCCTCGACGAGCAGATCGAGCTGCTCTCCGAGGCGATCGAGGAGCAGCTCGCCCCTTTCGCCGGCGCGGTTGAGCTCTTGTGCACGATCCCCGGCGTGCAGCGGCGCACCGCCGAGGTGATCGTCGCCGAGATCGGCACCGACATGAGCCGCTTCCCGAGCTCGCGACATCTCGCCAGTTGGGCCGGCCAATGCCCCGGCAACGACCGCTCCGCCGGCAAACGCCGCTCCGGCACGACCCGCCACGGCTCGAAGTGGCTCGACAACGCTCTGACCGAAGCGGCGATGGCCGCCACCCGCACCAACGACGTCTACCTCGCCGCGCAGTACCAACGGCTCCAACCCCGCCGCGGCCACGGGCGCGCGCTCGGAGCGGTCAAACACTCGATCATCACCGGCTGCTGGCACATGCTCTCAACCGGCGAGCTCTACCGCGAAGCCGGCGGCGACTACTTCACCCGCCGCGACCCCGAACGCGCCACCCGCCGCCTCGTCGCCCAACTCGAACGACTGGGACACCACGTCACCCTGGAGGCCGCCGCCTGAAGCAACCTGTCATTTCCCATCAGTAGGACTTTGTTAGCTCGTTGAAGGGACCTCGGCTCGCGCCGCGAACGGTGTCCGCGTTAGCGGTCATCGTTTGAGGAGGAGCCGGATGGAAGCTGCGATGGTGGAGGTGTCGGCGGGCGCGGCGCGGGGGCGTCTGCTCGCGTTTGTCGGCGAGGTGGTGCGGCCGTTGCCGCACGTGCGCCAGCGCGAGAACGCGGTTTTGTATGTGCGTGGGCTGGTCGAGCAGGGCGGCCGCAAGAGTCTGCAGCCGACGTTGTTTCGGCTGGAGGAGACGCCGGCCCGGTACGAGTCGGTGCAGCAGTTTCTGGCTGACTCGCCCTGGGAGCCGGAGCCGTTGATTCGCGCCTGCGCGGAGCGGGTGGCGCCGCAGATCGGTGTCGTCGCCTGGGTGGTCGACGACACCGGGATCGTCAAGGATGGCAAGCATTCGCCGGGGGTGAAGCGCCAGTACTCGGGCACGCTCGGCAAGATCGGCAACTGCCAGATCGCGGTCAGCGTGCACGCGGTCGGTGAGCGGGGGACGCTGCCGCTCGGCTGGCAGCTCTATCTACCGGAGGAGTGGTGCGACGACCCGCAGCGGCGAGCGAAGGCGAAGATCCCGGACGGGGTCTGCTTCCGGACGAAGCCGCAGCTCGCCGGCGATCTCTGCGAGCGGGCGGCGGGCTTCGAGCTGCCGGCTGCGCCGATCCTCGGCGACTCGGCCTACGGCGACGACACGGCTTTCCGCAGCCGGCTCGCACAACTCGAGCTCGAGTACGTCCTCGCCGTGCGGGCGGAGACGAGCGTCTATGGGCCGGAGACGAGCTTCGCGGTGCCCGAGCGCGACGGCCCGATCGGACGACCACGCACGGTTGCCCGCCCCGACCGCAGACCGGAGTCGGTGCGCGCGCTCGCCAAGCGGCTGCCGGCAGGAGCGTGGCAGACGCTGCCCTGCCGGACGACACCGGCGGGAGAGGACGTCCAGGGCCGGTTCGCGTTCGTTCGCGTCGTCGCCACCAACCCGGTCAGGAACCGCCACCAGCCGCCGCGCTGGGAGTGGCTGATCATCGAATGGCCCGACGACGCCGAGGCGCCGAGCGACTACTGGCTCTCCAACCTCGCCGAGCACGAACCCCTTGAGCGGCTCGCCCGCCTCGCGCGCCTGCGCTGGACGATCGAGCTCGACTACCGCCAGCTCAAAGGCGAGCTCGGGCTCGATCACTACGAAGGCCGAAGCTACCTCGGCTTCCATCACCACTGCGCGCTCGTCACCTGCGCACACGCCTTCCTCACGGAGGAACGCCTGCGCCCGAAAGCCCGGCGGCCGGCCTGACACTGCCGCAGGCGGTGCTGCTCCTGCAGCCCGTCCTGTGCTGCTGGGCCGGCCGCTGCCGAACCTGCAACCAGCCAGTCGAGCTCGACCAGCTCACGCTCTTCCATCGACGGGAGTAACAAAGTCCTACTAG
>DATKBT010000011.1:0-7878 GCA_035546295.1 Thermoanaerobaculia bacterium
AGTGGCCGTTGTGGGGGGTGGCGGACAGGAACAGGCGGTTCTCGAAGCGGTGTGCGATATCGCGGATGGTGCGCGTGATGCGCGAGTCGATCGCGTACTTGCTGGCGGAGGCGGGCGCCGCGACGTGCGCCTCGTCGAGGATGAGCAGGCTCTTGCGCGCGCGCTCCCCCCAAGTCTCGAGTCCCAGGACCTGGAGCAACGGGTCGCGATACTCGGGGCGGCGGATCAGCGCGTGCGAGACGATGAAGCGGTTGTGGGTGGCCCACGGGTTGACCGCGAACCCGCGCTCGCGGCGGCGCGCGGCGACGAAGGCGCGGTTGTAGATCTCGAACTGGAGGCCGAAGCGCTTGGCCATCTCGTCGCGCCACTGGAGACAGATCGCGGACGGGCAGACGATGAGCACGAAGTCGACGCGCTGGCGCAGCACCAGCTCCTGCAGCACCAGGCCCGCCTCGATCGTCTTGCCGAGCCCGACGTCGTCGGCGATGAACAGGTTGGCGCGCGGCAGCTCGAGCGCCTTCTTGAGCGGCACGAGCTGATGGTCGATGAGCTGGATGCCGGCGCGAAACGGCGACTGGAAGAGGTGCGGATCGGTGGCGGTGACGCTGTTCCAGCGCAGCGCGTGGAGGTAGGCGCCGAAGCGCGCGGGCTCGTCGAGACGGTCGGCGTCGCCCAGGCGACTGGTCTCGGTGGCGAGCACCCGCGCGCCCAGCTCGAGCTCCCAAAGCACCTCGAGCGCGCGCCCCTGCGCGTCGTCGTCAAGACAGGTGAGCCGCACCAGGGTCTGCTGGCGCGGCAGGGCGGACGGCACGGCGTCTTCGACCAGGTACTGGCGGTGGCGGACCAGGACGACGTCGCCGGGCCGCGGGGAGTACGGCCGGTCGGCCTGATCGACGAAGACCGGCGTGAACGGCTCGGCGACCTCGTCGCCCAAGGCGCCGAGCAGCCGGTTGGCGAGCTCGGCGCGCGAGCGGCCGGAATCGGCGAGGCCGAGACGGCGGCAGGCGGCGCGCAGCTCGTCGCGACCGAGGGTGGGGATCAGCGATCCGGCTTCGAGCGAGGGGGCCCGCTGGAGCGACGCGATCTGCTGGGCCTTGGTGTCGGAGGAGCGCACCGCGACCTCGAACCGGCGGCCGAGATCGACGAGACGATCCTTGGTGAGGACTTCGAGAAGGGTGGTGAGGGCGGATGGCTCCATCGCGGAGGTCGCTCGAGCCGAGGGCCGCAGGGTCGGCGAGCACGCGGGTCCGCGTGCAACACGGCAAGGCTTCGGAGCTCGTGGTGGAGCTCGGGAATTCCTGTCGTGTGAGCTCGGCGGAATCAGTCTCGTCGCAGATTGTAGAGGCTCTTGGTCTCAGCTGAGCCGTACGGCCCTCGCCCCACGGAAGGGTCCAAAGCGCCCTTTCGATCGGAGATTTGCCCCCCGGGTGGCGGTTCTTCCGTAGCGGCCGAACTCCTGCTCGGCGTGCGCCAGGAAAGCCTGTGAAGGCTACATCGACGTGTACTGACTGCACGAGGCCCACGGGCGGACCCGCAAAGACGGGTCGTCGGCGTGGACCAAGTGACGGCGGAGGATTACGGCCGGGATGTCCGCGTGCCGGCCAGCGGCTGTACGAGCCTCGAGGTGTCGCCGGAGAAGGAGTACCGGTCGACGATCTGTCGGACCGCGATGAGATCGATCCTGAGCAGTTTCGCAACCTGTCCTTCGCTGAGCTGCCCGTCCTCCCAGTCTTCGAGGGCCAGGAAGACGAAGCGCGGAGATCTTGACAAGCGACATCAGGTTGATTCTTTACTTGTTCATGTTCACTTGTTGGGAATAGCTCTTTAAGTCCGCTAGGCGCGAGGCTTTGAGATGCACGCGGATGCCAACCGTTTGACGTGCCCGCCAAGCCGCGTCCCGCCGCGTCCCGCCGCGACGCGCGCGGGCGACGGGCGCCAATGACGCCGGTGCCGCGTTTGCGCCCCGGCGATCGGCGTGCCAGACTATCCCCTCAGGTCAAAGCGAAAGGACGGCGACGATCGATGGAGGATCCCTACCATCGATTCCAGGAGGTCGACGACCTCCTTAGACGTGCCCTCGACCAGCCCGCGAGCGAGCGGAGCTCGTTTCTGGCCGAAGCCTGTCGGGGCGACGCCGAGTTGCGCCTAGCGGTCGAACGGCTGCTCGAGGCGAGCGACGACAACAGCTTCCTCGACCGGGCCGCCGACGAGAGCGCCGCGTGCCAGCGCGCCCCCGCCGCATCGCTCGGGCCGTACCGTCTCGACTCCCTCCTGGGACGCGGCGGCGCGGCGCGCGTCTTTCGGGCCCATGACGCGCGCCTGGGTCGTGACGTCGCCCTCAAGGTCGTCTCGGAGAGCGACGTCGGGCGTTCCCAGGTCGAGCGGCTCCAGACCGAGGCGCGTAGCGCCTCGTCGCTCAATCACCCCAACGTCGTGACCGTCTACGACATCGGAAGCGACCAGGGCGCGGCCTACATCGCGATGGAGCTGATCGAAGGTCGCAGCCTCGCGGAGCACGTCGCCGAGGGGCCGCTCCCCCTGGACCAGGCAGTCGACCTTGCGGCTCAGGTCGCTCGCGGCCTGGCCGCCGCCCACGCCCGGGGCATCCTGCACCGCGACCTGAAGCCTGGCAACATCATGATCAGCGACGACGGCCTTGCCAAGATCGTGGACTTCGGTCTCGCCAAGTCTCTCGCACCGCTCGAGGCCGAGACCGTCGCCAAGACCGTCGCCCGGCCGGTGACCGCCACCGGGGCCATCCTGGGAACCGTCGCCTACATGTCGCCCGAGCAGGCCGCCGGGCGACCCCTGGACTCGCGCTCGGACCAGTTCTCGCTCGGCACCATCCTCTACGAGCTCTCCACCGGGATCAGACCGTTCGCGCGGCCCAGCGCGGTGGAGACCCTCGCCGCGATCGTGAGCGACGAGATCCCTCCTCCCAACGAGCTCTCCCCGGCCCTGCCTCTTCGGCTCACGCGACTGGTCGGGCGTTGCCTCGAGAAGGATCCGGCGAAGCGCTTCGAGAGCACCGAGGAGCTGGCGTCGGAGCTCGCGGCGATCGCCGCCGAGCTTGCGGGGTCTCCGGAGGCGGGCCCGGCGGCCCCGCCTCCTGCGGCGCGACGGCGGCCGCTCCTCCGGATCGTCGCCGCCGTCGCCGCCGTCGCCACGGCGGGCGGCCTCCTCTGGGGGCTCCGCGATCGCGTTTCCGAGGCGGTCTCGGCCGCGCCCGCGGCCCCGCCGGTGACCGCTTCGGATCCGGCGGAGCGGCCGGCGATCGCCGTTCTCCCCCTCGAGAACCTGGGCTCCGACCCCGAGGATCGCTACTTCTCTGACGGCGTCAGCGAGGATCTCGTCGACCGACTCTCCTCCTGGCGGATGTTCCCGGTGATCTCCCACTTCTCGAGCTTTGCCTACGACAGCCGCTCCTCGGACCTCCGCGCGGTCGGACGACGACTCGGAGCGCGCTATCTCGTTCAAGGCTCGGTGCGCCGCGCGGACGGCCGGGTCCGCATCGCAGCCCGGCTGGTCGACAGCGAGACCGGGAGCGTGCTGTGGAGCGACCGGTTCGACCGGCCGTACGCCGACCTACTGGCCCTGCAGGACGAGATCGGCGAGACCATCGTCGGCGCGCTCCACCCCCGGCTCGAGGAGGCCGACCAGATCCGTGCGGCGCGGGCGGATCCCGCCGATCTGCGCGCCTGGGATTGGAGCCAGCGCGGCTGGTGGCACTGGAACCGGCTCACCCAGCGCGACACGGAGCTCGCCCGGGAAGCGTTCTCCAAGGCCCTCGAGCTCGCTCCAGGCTTCGGCGAGGCCCACGCGGGGCTCGCACTGACCCATTACGTGGACCTCGCCCTGGGCTGGGCGGACTCCGAAGGGCAGGCGATGGATGTGCTGGAGGAGGCCGCCCGGCGCGCGGTCTCCCTCGACCGCGAGAGCGCCGTGGCCCACCACGCCCTCGGTCACGCCCTCGCCCTGCGCGGGCGTCGCCAGGAGATGATCGCGGCCTTCCACCGGTCGATCGAGCTCAACCCCATGTCCGCGCTGGTGCTTAGTTGCGCCGGGGAGGGGATGGCGCTGGGCGGCGAAGCCGAGGAGGCGATCGTATACCTGGAGCGGGCGATTCGCCTGAGCCCGCAGGATCCGGCGCTCCACATCATCCTCCACGGCGTCGCCCTCGCCCACTTCGCCGCCCAGCGCTACGACCAGTCGTTGGCCTGGGCGTTCCGGGCGCTCGAGCTGGACCCCACCTTCGCCTGGGCCCACCGCACGCGGGCCGCGAGCCTCGCTCTGCTCGGCCGGCTCGACGAGGCCGGGACCGCGCTCGCGGAGGCGACCGCCCTCGATCCGGGGTCCTCGCTCGCAGGCGGCGGGCGAGGTCTGGCCGCCGCCGACCCGGCGGTCGCGACGCGCTACCTGGAGGGTCTCCGGGCCGCCGGATCGAGGTCCGGAGTCGCGGGTGGCTGAGCCGACCGACCGCCGAGTCAGGAGTCGAGCCCGCGAAACGCCGCCGGCTCACAGCAGACACCCGCCCGAAGGCCAGACAGCATGAACGGAACGGACGACGACTGGCTCCCGTTCGCGGCCGAGTGGCGGGACGGCCTCCCCGACCGCCTGTTCGACGCGGTCTACGCCGAGCTCAAGAGGGTGGCCCGGAGCCAGCTCCGCCGGCTGCGCCCCGGCCAGCTCATGGACACCACCTCCCTCGTCCACGAAACCTACTTCAAGTTCGAGCGCCAATCGGACCTCGAGGTCCGGAGCCGTGAGCACTTCCTCGCAGTGGCGGCGCGCGCGATGCATCAGGTGCTCGTCGACTACGCGCGGCGCACCCACCGCCTAAAGCGGGGCGGCGGCGGCGAGGACCTCCAGCTAGACGAGACCCTCTCCCTGCGCGGCATCGACGTCGATCGGGTGCTCGACGTCGACCGCGCCCTGCGGCGGCTGGCCGAGCACAGCAGCCGCCAGGCCTTCATCGTGCAGTGCAGGTTCTTCGCCGGCCTCACCGAGGAGGAGGTCGCCGCCATGCTCGACGTCTCCTCCCGCACCGTCCGCAACGAGTGGGCACGCGCGAAGGCCTGGCTCGCGCTGGCGATGCGCCCTCCGGAGCCGCCGCCCGAGGCGACGTAGCCGCGAGTCGCAGTCGCGGCTCCGGGCGCGCGCGCCGATCAGCTCCAGCGCAGCCGGAACCTCACCTCGAGTGAGACGCCGACGCTGGGGTTCCAGCCCAGGAAGGTCTGGAGTTGCTCGCCGGACACCCCGCCGAAGATCCCGGTGCCGCCGGTGACCGCGCGCCGCACCTCCACGGGCTCCGGGCTCTCGAAGCCGTCGGTGGTGATCGTGCGCTGGCCGTACTCCTGCGCGATCTCGGGGGTGAAGCTGAAGATCTGGCTGGTGGCCACCCACGCTCCGGATTCGGTGAGAGCGCCGTCGCCCACGTGCCAGCCCCGGCAGGTCCAGGTCCCGATCACTTTGTCCGGGAACTCTGGAGAGCCGTCCTCGTTCACGCCGTTGCAGCCGAGCGCGCCGGTCTCGGGATCGACCACGCTGCAGGTCAGCGTGCCGGCCGGATACAGGTACCCGGTGGTGATGAACTCGCCCCCGTAGGCGGGCAGGCCGTCGACGACCGGCTCGGTGTCCGGCACGAAGAGAGTGCCGTTCTCGGCCACTTCCACACGCAAGAAACGGTGCCGCTGGGCCTGTTCGAGCTGGACCTCCTGGGCGGCGGCGGACGGGGCTTCAACGGCCCAGAAGGCCATGACCGACGCCAGCGCGAACGCGGTTGAGAGTCTGTTCCTCCTCATCGGGCTCCTCCTTGTTTCGGACGGGTTGTGGGATCGAGGCCTCCATGCGGCCCGGCCGGCGGCGCGGGCTTCCGGGGAGCCATTCCCTCGAATCCTTCCTACGTCGTCCACCCGAACGACCGGAAGAGGATCGCGCTCGTGCGGCGACCTCGAAGCCGCGCGGTTCCGGAGCGGCGCCCCAGGGCTGGCGGCTTTGCACCCCTGAGCTCACGCGCCGCCGGCATCCGGGCTCGCCTCGCCCGCTCCATCTCCGGCGTCGGGTTGGTCTGGCACGATCCAGGTCTTGACGGGGCTTCGGGCACTCGCACCGCCGGTGTCGGTCTGGCGTCCTCTTCTCCCCTCGGGCGACCGCCTTCCGGCGCCGCGGTTGGCCTGAGCGCGTGGACCCAGAGAACGACCAGCCGGCCCGGCGATTCGCCGCGCAGACCGGCGAGAGCTTCACCGGGGTGGGTTCGATTGACATCAGGTTGCGGTTGCCATAAGGTTGCAGAGGTCTGGAAGACTTCCCTGGAGAGGACTCTCCCGATGACGACCGGCGATCTCACCACGCTCAGCCCCCAGAAGCTCGCCGAGGTCCTGGTCGCGGCCCGGGGCGATCGGCCGGCTTGGCTCGACGAGTTCTCCGAGGAGCTCGACCGTCGGCGCGCAGGCCGGGAGCTCGAGCGCCTGCTGACGGTTTGGGGGCTCAGTCAGTCCGAGGCGGCTCGGCTGTTCGGCGTGTCGCGCCAGGCGGTGAGCAAATGGCTCGAGCGCGGAGTGCCGAGCGAGCGTCTGGAGAGCCTCGCCGACCTCGCGGCCGCCACCGATCTCCTCGTGCGCTACGTGAAGCGTGATCGCGTCCCAGCCGTCGTGCGCCGCCAGTTCCCGGCGGCGAACGACCTGTCCCTCCTCGAACTCGTCGGCGAGGGGCGCACGCGCCGGGTGCTCGAGGTCTGCCGGGCCATGTTCGACTTCGCTTCGGTCCTCGGCTGAGCAGTCGAGCCGTGCGCAGCGAGCGGTTCCCGGACGGTCACGTCTGGCTGCGCATCGCCGATCCGGCCTGGCGCGATCCGCTCGACCCGAGCCATGCCGCGCGCCGGGGCGGGCGGTGGAACCCGGCCGAAAGCTTCCCGACGCTCTACCTCAACGAGGACCTGGTCACGGCCCGCTTGAACCTCCGCCTGTTCATCGCCTCCTGGCCGTACGAGCCCGAAGACCTGCGCGACGACACCGGCGCCGTGCTGGTCGGCGCGAAGTTGCCACGCGACCAGCAGGTCGCCGACGTTCACACGCGACGCGGCGTCGCCGAGGTCGGTCTGCCCGCGACCTATCCACTCGACGATGGGGGAGCGCTGGTCGGTCACGCGCCCTGTCAGGAGATCGGCCGCCGGGCGAAGGAGCGGGGCCTGCGGGGCATCCGGTCCCGTTCGGCGCGAGCCCCGGACGGCGCCGGACGCGAGCTCGCCTGGTTCCCGGCCACCGCGCGGAGTCGAGCGCGCCGGGTGAGCGTGACGGCGTTCGAGGAGTGGTTCTGGGGTTGAGGAGAGCCCTAGAACTGGAGGATCCGCTCGTCCTCGCGGTCGGTGCCGCGGATCGCCGTTCGCAGCACCATGGAGGACATAGCGCTTGGTGTCGCCGTACTCGGTGAACACGATGACGCGGCGTGGGGGTACGCGCCGAAGCGCGCGGGTTCGTCGAGGCGGTCGGCGTCGCCCAGGCGACTGGTCTCGGCGCGCTTCGCAGGCTCGGCGCACCTCACTGCTTCTCGCTTCGGCTTCGCCTCAGCTCGGAGTGGAGCCGCGAGGAATTGCTAGCCGGAGATGTGCTAGAAGCGCGCGGGCACATCGGAGGCTAGCCCGGCTTCTTCTCCAGTCCGTCCTCGAACAGGAACCAGTCGACGTGGCGGTCCCAGTAGACGTGGCTCTGCGGCGCGCGGTCGATCGGGCCGTCGAAGTGGGCGAGCGCGATGTGGAGCTCGCCCGGCCAGCGGGTCGAGCGGAAGAACATCGGGCTGCCGCAGCGGGAGCAGAACCCGCGCTGCGCCGGCGGTGACGAGGCATGCCAGCGGAGCGCGCTTTCGGGATCCTCGACGCGGGCG
>DATKBT010000012.1:0-22612 GCA_035546295.1 Thermoanaerobaculia bacterium
ACGGCACTTGACAGGCGTCGATCGATCGACCTATCCTGACCGCTGCTCATCGAGACCGGCTGAGGGAATAGGCCCGTTGACGCCGGGGCAACCCGCGGAGCCAACCACTCCGCGAAGGTGCCAACTCCTGCGGGAGCGAAGCGAGCGGTCACCGGCCGATCGCTTGAGCTCGCCGAGAGATGAGTTGCCACGAAACGGCGCCGGCCTTAGGACGTGGCGACCCAGCTTCACGGTCCTCCGTAGAGTTTCCGATGAGAGAACCTCCGGAGGACAACGATGAACGCTCTTCAGGCTCTCTCAGCGGCGACACCCCGTTCCGGCCCGTTCCGCACGGGAACACTTCCGCCCGCTTCCTCGCGCTGCGTCGCGAGCCATCCCACGGAGTCTCCGACCTGGCTACCTTCGGCCAGCGCCGGCCTCTGCCCCCTGCCCTCGGCCACTCTGCTCGCTCGGGGCGGATGCCTCGAGCAGGCCGAGCTGGCCTACGAGCTCTGCGGTCCGGAGGACGCACCGGTGGTCGCGGTGCTGGGCGGCATCTCGGCGCACCGCCACGTCACCGCGACCTGTAGCAACACCGCCCCGGGCTGGTGGCCCAAGGTGGTGGGGCCGGGCGCCGCGATCGACACGCGGCGGCTGCGCGTCCTCTCGTTCGACTACCTCGGCGGCAACGGCGGCTCGTCCGGGCCGCGGAGCCGCCCGGGACGAGCGTTCCCGACGGTGACCACGGAGGATCAGGCCGACGCGTTGGCCCACCTCCTCGATCACCTCGAGATCGATCGCCTGGCCGCCTTCGTCGGCGCCTCGTACGGCGGCATGGTCGCTCTCTCCTTCGCGGCGCGACACCCGCGGCGCCTGGGACGGTTGATCGCGATCAGCGCCGCCGACCGCAGCCATCCGCAGGCCACCGCCCTGCGCTCGGTGCAGCGCGGCATCGCGCGCCTCGGGCTCGAGCGGGGAGCGAGCGAAGAAGCCCTGGCGCTGGCGCGAGCCCTGGCCATGGTCACCTATCGCTCGCCCGCCGAGCTCGAGCAGCGGTTCGACCAGCCTCCGAGCTGGGACGATGACGCCGCGACGCCGCGCTTCCCGGTGGAGAGCTACCTGCGGGCGTGCGGCGAGCGCTTTGCCCGCGGCTTCGACCCGCACGCGTTCCTCTGTCTCTCCGAGTCGCTCGACCTCCATCGCGTCGACGCGGGATCGATCGAGACTCCGGCGACCCTGCTGGCGGTGCGCTCCGATCAGCTCGTGCCGCCGTCCCAGCTCACCAGCCTCGCCCGCCGGCTCGCCGGGCCGTGCCGCCTGGTCGAGATCGACTCCATCTACGGACACGACGCCTTCCTCAAGGAGGTCGAGCTCGTCGGTCGCCTGCTCCACCGATCGCTGATCGATCTGGGAACCGATCACTGCACGGCGACCGAGCTGATCTGCCGGGAGGCGGCGCGATGAGCCGGCCGACGACCTCCCGCGCGACTCCCACCGCCGCGGCGCACGGCTCCGCAGCGCAGGGCTCCTCAGCGTTCGGCCCCGCCACGCTCGCCGCCCGCGCCGGCATCGGCGCCGACCTCCAGCACGGCGCGGTGATGCCGCCCCTGCACCTGTCCTCGAACTTCACGTTTGCCGGCCTCGGCGAGAAGCGTCGCTACGATTACACCCGCTCGGGCAATCCGACGCGCGACCTCCTCGGCGAGGCGCTGGCCGCCGCCGAAGGCGGCGCCGGCGGCATCGTCACGTCCTCGGGGATGGCGGCCGTCCACCTCGCGCTGCAGCTGCTCGAGCCCGGAGATCTGCTGGTAGCGCCCTTCGACTGCTACGGCGGCACTCACCGGCTGCTGACCTCGCTGGCTCGTCGAGGGGCGTTTCGTCTCGAGCTGGTCGACCTCACCGATTTCGCAGCCCGCGATGCGGCGCTCGCGCGACGTCCGCGGATGGTGTGGATCGAGACGCCCTCGAACCCGCTGCTGCGGATCACCGACGTCAGGGCCGTCGCGGCGCTGGCGCACGAGCACGACACGCTGGTGGCGGTCGACAACACCTTCTTGTCGCCCGCCCTGCAGCGCCCGCTCGAGCTCGGCGCGGACCTGGTCGTGCACTCGACGACCAAGTACCTCAACGGTCACAGCGACGTCGTCGGCGGCGCGGTGATCGCCGCGGAGCCTGAGCTGCACGAGCAGATCGGCTGGTGGGCGAACTGTCTAGGCATCACGGGCGCGCCGTTCGACAGCTACCTGACGTTGCGCGGGCTGCGCACCCTCGGCGCCCGCCTGAGGGCGCATCTCGAGAACACCACCGAGGTCGTCGACCTCCTCGTCGCCCATCCTGCGGTGTCGAAGGTGCACTACCCCGGCCTCCCCGATCATCCGGGCCACGCCGTCGCGCGTTCGCAGCAGCGCGGGTTCGGCGCCATCGTCAGCTTCGAGATCGCCTCCGAGCGAGGATCACGGCACGAGCTCGCAGCGGTGGAGCGGTTCGTCGAAGGGCTGCGGCTGTTCACGCTCGCCGAGTCGCTCGGCGGCGTCGAGAGCCTGGTCGCCCACCCGGCGACGATGACCCACGCGGCGATGGAACCCGAGGCGAGACGCGCCGCCGGCATCGGTGACGCCCTCTTGCGCCTCTCGGTCGGCATCGAGGATCCGAAGGATCTGGTCGCCGATCTGCGGCACGCGCTCGACCGGGTGCTCGAAGAACAAAGCCGGTGCACGAGCGTCGCCACCGCGGCGGCCTGCTAGCCTCCGATGTGCCCGCGCGCTCCGCGCGCTTCTTGGCACATCTCCGGCTAGCAATTCCTCGCGGCTCCAACCCGAGCTGAGGCGTAGCCGAAGCGAGAGACGGTGAGGCGCGCTGAGCCTGCGAAGCGGGCCGAGCCCAGCGCCTGCGGCGCGTCGCCGCGGACAGCCGCAGAACCGGATCCGGAATACTCGGGCGATGCCCCAGCCGCTACGAGACCACGACCCGGATGCGGTCGGCGGCCTCGAGCTCCCCGTCGGTCGCGTGGAGCTCGAGCTCGTACGTGCCGGGCGTGTCGAAGGTCGCCGTGGTCTTCGGCGCGGAAGCGTCGGCGAACTCGACGGCGCCGGGCCCCGAGACCTTCCTCCAGGCCGCGACCACTTCGCCGTCGCGCGGCAGGCCCTCGTCCTCGACCGATCCGCTGAGCGCGAGCTCCTTGCCGAGCTCGGCCTTCACTTCTTGGATCTCGCGCTCACCCGAGCCGTCGACCGACGGCGGGCGGCGGCTGTCCGTGCTCACGCGCGGCGGCTTGTTGAGGCAGATGCCGCGGGGCGCCTTCTCCGGGTCGAGGGCGCGGAGCGCTTCCTCCTGGCTGCGCTCGGTGAGCAAGTACTCCGAGTTGAGCGGATCGAGACTGGTCGCGCTCGGCTCCTTCGGAAACGCGATGGTCCAGCGCAGGGCTCGCGCCTCGTCGGCGTTCTCGACCACCAGGACGCAGATGAACTCGTGGTTCCCCGGCAGGAACTTGGTCGGCTGGTTGCGGTCGGCGGTGCCGGTGAAGGAGTTCTTCGGTCCGACCGGGATGGTGACCGGATCGCGCCCGTGGCTGAAGTACTGGAACACCATCGTGATCGAGCCGTCCGGATTGAGGACGTAACCCTGGTAGGCGGGATAGACCGGCTGGCCATAGGGCTGGCCGATTCCGGCGGCAGACAGCGCGAGAGCCAGGATGGGCGCAACGAGCAGGAGGAGGCGCGCCCGTCCCCGGGGCGCCCGCGAGAGCTGGAACGTCATCATCTCGGGCGGAGTCGTTCTCGGGCCGGCGCAGGACGCCGGCTACTCGCCTCCGGTCTCCTCGCCGCCCTGCTCGCGGGCCTTCGCCAGGTGCTCCTGGTACTCCTCCTCGCTCATGTAGGCGAGCTCGACCCAGCCGTTGCCCATCTCGTCCACGGTGCGGCTGCCCCACCCGATCCAGGAGGAGGGATCCGGGTTGTAGCGGTTGGCGTCGGTGTTGTCGTGCCACGAGACGATGTGGATGTAGGAGCCGGCGGGGAACACCGGCGGGTTCGCGTAGTTGTAGGAGATCTGCCAGTTGAAGTCGTAGTTCGGGACGTGGGTCAGCGTCTCGACGCGCCCGTCGAGATGGATGATCTCGAGCTTCATCGCCTTGCCCAGGTAGTGCATGTGGGGCTGGAAGGTGACGATCTGGGCCGGCTTCTCGAGGCGGAAGTAGCGATCGTGGCGCGCCACGGTATTGGGCGGGATGCTCAGCTCGTTGAGCCGCTCGGAGTCGGGAACGCCGGTGGTCAGCATGAACGAGATCACGCGCCGGTTCGGCTCCTGGCCCTTCGGGTAGAACTTGATGCCGATCGACGAGACGTCGGTGGCCTCCTCGCCGATGCAGTGGTAGTGGCCGCTGAAGCGGATCTTCGAGCCCGCCTTGAGCAGGCGGCCGGTGCCGTCGGGGTAGTAGTCGCCCTGGTTGCCGACCGCGTACTCGACCAGCATGGCGCCCTGCCCGGAGCCGAGCGCGGTCCGCGTCAGCTCCTCGTCGATCAGCCCGGGATCCTCCTGGATCGCGTACTGCATCGAGTGGTGCACGACCCGGCGGTCGCCGGGCATGAACTGGATCCACTTGATCCAGCGATCCTCGGTCAGGCCGGTCTCGACCACCGGGTTCGGGTACTGGTCCTCGCACTCCGCCGGGAGCGTGATCGGCTCGTTCTCGATCACCAGGTCGGGCTCACCGAAGCTCCAGGAGTCGAGCGGCGAGAACTCCGCGGGGGGCGGCGCGGCGGCCGGGTCGCCCTGCGGCGCTCCCGCCTCGACCCAGCGGGCGATGGTGGCGATCTCCTGATCGCTGAGCGAAGGGTCGCCGACGTACTCGGTGATTCCGACCGTCGGGTCGAGGTGCCAGGGGGGCATCTCGCGGTTGACCACCCGCCGGGCGATCGAACGTGCCCACGGGCGAGTGTCGGAGTAGCTCACCAGCGACATCGGAGCGCCCGCGCCCGGACGATGGCAGTTCTGGCAGGAGCGCTGGAGGATCGGCTCGACGTCCCGATGGAAGGTCGCCTCTCCCTGGTCGGCGGCCGCCGTCTCGGCAGCCGCCGTCTCGGCGGCCGCGGTCCCGGCGGCCGCGGTCTCGGCAGCGACGGCCGCGGGCGAGAAGGCGAGGGCGGCCACGGCCAGGGCAGCGAGGAGGATTCGCAGCCTCCTCGTCCGTGTCCAGGGCGGGCTCGAAGGGGGGGTCGAGTTCATGGCCGAGTCTCCTTGCGCTGTCGCGACTCAGTGCGCGACGGCGAGCCGACAGATTTGACCCGCCGCAGCCCATCCGCTCCCAGTGTACTGGAGAGCGCGGATCTCATGACATTTCGCCACCAGAACGCCCCTCGCACAGCGGCCGCCCGCGCGCCCGCCCCGGAGGACCGCGCGCCGCCACGCTGGACCCGGGGGCTCGACCCGGGGCTCGACCCGGCGGCCGAGGGTTCGCCTCGGGAGCCTGCTGTCTCCGAAGTGGCAGCTATACTTCGTGTCACCGATTCGACCACGACGGCCACACGGCCGAGCGAGGTGCGCGATGATCCGAACGAGCCCCCAGACCGCGGACCGATCGAGAGGCCTCTCTCCGGCGAGGGCCTCGCGCCGGCTCCTCGCGGTGAGCGTCCTGGCGCTGGCGACGGCCGGCGTCGCCTTCACTCAGAACCACGCCCCGAAGCCCTACCGGATCGTCGAGGGGTGGGCGGCGGATCCTCCCGGGCGCCAATGGGGATCGACCAGCGCAATCTTTCCGGCTCGCGACGGCAGCGGCAACCTCTGGGTCGCCGAGCGCTGCGGCGCCAACTCGTGCGCCGACCGGCCCGAGCTCGACCCCATCGTCCTCTACTCCCCCGAGGGCAAGGTGCTGAAGAGCTTCGGCAAGGGGCTCTTCCTGTGGCCTCACGGCATCCACGTCGACCGCGACGGCAACGTGTGGGTGACCGACGCCCGCGGCGGCGACGGACGCGGGCACCAGATCCACAAGTTCGACCCCGACGGCAAGCTCTTGATGAGCCTGGGCGTTGCCGGCGTCGGCGGCCTGGGGGAGACCATCTTCAACCAGCCGAGCGACGTCCTGGTGGCTCCCGACGGCCACGTCTTCGTGGCCGACGGGCACGGCGCCGGCGGCAACAACCGGATCGTCAAGCTCGCAGCCGACGGCTCGTTCGTCGAGGAGTGGGGAACCACCGGAAGCGAGGCGGGCGAGTTTCGCGACCCCCACGCGCTGGCGATGGACTCCCAGGGGCGGCTGTTCGTCGGCGATCGCGGCAACAGCCGGATCCAGATCTTCGACCAGGAGGGGGAGCACCTCGCCACCTGGTACCAGTTCGGTCGTCCGAGCGGGGTCTTCATCGACGAGCACGACGTCCTCTACGTCGCCGACTCGGAGTCGAACGCCCGGCGAAACCCGGGATTCAAGCGGGGGATCCGCATCGGCAGCGCCAGCGACGGCTTCGTCGACTCCTTCATCCCGGACCCCGAGCCCGATCAGGACAACTCGGGGACCAGCGCCGCCGAGGGGGTCGCCGCCGACGCAGCCGGCAATGTCTACGGCGCCGAGGTGGGGCCGCGCCGGCTCGTGAAGTACGCGAAGGAATAGCAGCCCCGGCTCGGGGACATCTCTGGAGGTTCGGTTCGATGACAGCTCGCACATCGTTGCCCCTGATCGCCGCCTCGGCGCTCGCCCTGGTCGCCGCGGCCGCCGCGACGCAGGAGGAGCAGGGTTCGATCTGGGACGGCGTCTACACCGTCGAGCAGGCGGAGCGGGGGGAGTCGCTCTACAGCCAGGGCTGCGCCGAGTGTCACGGCGAAGGACTGGGCGGCGACGACATGAACCCGCCGCTGCTCGGCAGCGACTTCCTGTGGGACTGGAACGGCCTGAGCGCGGGCGACCTGTTCGAGCGCCTGGTCATCTCGATGCCCGAAGGAGATCCCAGGAGCATGAGCCCGCAGGAGAAGGCCGACGTGCTGGCCTTCATGCTGATGGAGAACGAGCTGCCGGCGGGCGAAGAGGAACTCTCCTCCTCGGCCAACGACCTGCGCCGGTTCCGCATCGACGCCGTCAAGCCCGCCTCTTAGTCAAGTCGGGTCGAGTTGGCGGCCGGTCTCCGTGCCGGCCGTCGCGCGAGCGAGCGCCTCGGCGGGAGCGCGGGAGCGGGAGCCTGCGCCTACTCCGGCCAGGGGGCTCCCTGGTCCTTCTCGGTGACCGGCTGGAGTCCCCTGTAGGCGAACTTCTGGAGCCGCTTCCCCTCGTAGGTCTCGGTGGTGTAGATGTTGCCCTTCGAGTCGGTCGCGATGCTGTGCACGGCGAAGAACAGCCCGGGCTGACGGCCGCCGTCGCCGAACGACGTCAGCACCTCCATCGACTCGCGGTCGACGACGTAGACTTTCATGTTCTGCCCGTCGGCCACGTACAAGTACTTCTGCTCCGGGTCCTTGGAGAAAGCAACGTCCCAGGTCGAGCCCTGCGACAGCGTGTTGGGGGCGAAGAACGCCTCCTTCACGAAGGTGCCGTCCTTCTGGAAGACCTGGATGCGGTCGCTGGGGCGGTCGCAGACGTAGACCAGCCCATCGTTCGAGAGGTCGGCGCAGTGCACGGGGGTTCGGAATTCCTGGGCCGGCGGATCGTCGGGGCTGTAGCGGCCGGTCTCGACCTCGTCGTCCGGCGGTTCGCCGTAGGCGCCCCAGTAGCGCTTGAACTCGCCGGTGTCGGCATCGATCACCGCCACGCGGCGGTTGAGGTAGCCGTCGGCCACGTACATCTCGTTGGCCTCGGCGTCGAACGAGATCTTGGCCACCCGGCCGAAGCCGTCCTTGGCATGGCTGTCGCGCTCGAAGACCGGCCGATCGCCGCGCGTCTCGCCGGTGGCGCGAGCCCCCGACTTGCCGATCTGCATCAGGAACTTCCCGTCGCGCGTGAACTTGAGGAGCTGGGCGTCGGGCCCGCCGTTGCCGCCGATCCAGACGTTGTCCATGTGGTCGACGACGATGCCGTGGTTGGACTCCGGCCACTCGTACTCGCCGGTCTCGCTCGGGCCGCCCCAGTGTCCGACCAGGTTGCCGTCGGGATCGAACTCGAGCACCGGCGGCGCCGGGATGCAGCACTCGCTGAGCGGCGGATCCTGCGCAGCCCCGATCTCGTTGAAACCGCCGAACAGCGACGGCGTGTTGCGGTGCACGATCCAGACGTGGTCGCGGGAGTCGACGGCGACGCCGATCGCGGGGCCCAGGATCCAGTGGTTGGGAAGCGGCTTCGGCCAGAACGGATCGACCTCGAACTTCGGCGCCATCACGGCGCCCTCGGGGACCTCGGCGGACGTCTCGGCGCCGCTGCCGCTGCTACACGCTGTCACCAGCGGGACCAGTGACACGACCAGCAGCAGCGCGAGGCACAGGAAGCAGAGACGATTCCGTGGCATCACATTCCTCTCTTTCGAAGGCGGACCCGCCGGCCGGCGCTCCGGGACGCTCCGGAACGCCGGGCGAGGGCACGATCACCGCTGACCGGAACAGCCCACTGACCGGTCCCTTGCTCGAGGCTGATCGTGGAGATCGGGATTATAGCGCCCTGCCGCGCCGAGGCCTCTCCGCGGCAGGGGCCCGAGCGGTGGCGCCGAGGCCGGAGCCCATCCGGCTATCATCCGCGGTACCTGCGATGGGCATGCTCGGACACAGCTCGATGCTCTCGAAGCGCCCCGAGCTCGCCCTCGCGCCGCTCGCGATCCTGCTCGCCGGCGCCCTCGCGAGCCCGCCGGCCGGCGCGCACGAGGTCCCGGGCGACGTCACTGTGCAGGTGCTGGTGCGGCCCGAAGGCGAGCGCCTGCTGGTCGCGGTCCGGGTGCCGGTCGAGGCGATGCAGGAGGTCGGCATCCCGGTCACCGGCCAGGGCATGCTCGACCTCGCCGCGACGCGCCGCAGCGAGGTGCTGGCGGACGCCGCGTCACTGTGGATCGGCGACAACCTCGAGGTGCAGGCGAAC
The DNA here is from genome assembly GCA_035546295.1 of Thermoanaerobaculia bacterium. Classification (GTDB taxonomy): domain Bacteria; phylum Acidobacteriota; class Thermoanaerobaculia; order Multivoradales; family Multivoraceae; genus DATKBT01. The sequence continues at coordinate 8,960 of DATKBT010000012.1, forward strand.
GGCGAGCCGCTCCCGATCCTCGGCCTAGCCGCGGTGCGCGTTTCGCTGCCGTCGGATCGCTCCTTCTCCTCTTGGGAGAGCGCCCTCGACCATCTCCATGGTGAGCCGCTGCCCGAGACGCTCCAGATCCCCTGGCAGCAGGCGATGCTCGACGCGCTGTTCGAGGGCGCGATCCCCTCCGAGGACGCCGCGCTGGCGATCCGGCCACGCTTCGAGCGTCTGGGACTGCGGGTGCGCACCGCACTCACCTTCCTGCCGCCGGACGGCGCCGCCCGGGCCTACGAGCTGCACGGCGACCCCGGGCTGGTCCGTCTCGATCCGCGCTGGCACCAGGCCGCCGCCCGCTTCGTCGAGCTCGGCTTCTTCCACATCCTCGGCGGCATCGACCACCTGCTGTTCATCGGCTGCCTGGTGATCCCGCTGCGTCGCCTCCGCGAGCTGGTCCTGGTGGTGACCTCGTTCACGGTCGCCCACTCGGTGACGCTGATCGCGGCGGCGCTCGGCCTGGCGCCGGACGCCCTCTGGTTCCCGGCGCTGGTCGAGCTGGCGATCGCGGCCTCGATCGTGTGGATGGCCTTCGAGAACATCCTGGGCGTCGGCGCCCGGCGGCGCTGGGTCCTCACCTTCGGCTTCGGCCTGGTCCACGGCTTCGGCTTCTCCTTCGCCCTGCGCGAGACCCTCCAGTTCGCGGGCTCGCACCTGGTCACCTCGCTGCTCGCCTTCAACCTCGGGGTCGAGCTCGGCCAGGTCTTCGTCCTCGTGCTGCTGGTGCCGGTGCTCGACCTGCTCCTGCGCCGGGTGGTGGCCGAGCGCATCGGCATCGTCCTGCTCTCGGCCCTGATCGCCCACACCGCCTGGCACTGGATGACCGAGCGGGCCTCGACCCTCGGGCAGTACCGGATCGACTGGCCGCTGATCGACGCGATCCCGCCGCGCGCCCTGCCCTGGCTGGCGCTGGTCGTGGTGCTGGCTGTCCCCGCCTGGCGCGCGCTCCGCGAAGCCCGTGGCGGTTCGCGCGACCGGGACCCTCAGCGGCCGGCGGAGCGGCCCCCCGTCTCGACCTCGCGCCCGCCGATCCACACCGAGTGAATCCGCCGCAGGTTGCCGACGTCCTCGAGCGGGTCGGCGTCGAGCACCAGGAGGTCGGCCCAGCGACCGGGCTCGACCACCCCCACGTCGTCGCGACCGAGGCAGCGCGCGGCGTCGCGAGTGGCGGCCAGCAGGATCTGCTGCGGCGTCATCCCCGCCTCGGCCATCAGCTCGAGCTCGAGGTGCTCGAAGTAGCCCTGAAAACGCCCCGGCGGTCCGCTGTCGGTGCCAAACGCGATCACGACGCCGGCGTCGGCGAGCCGGCGCAGGTTGCGCTTCGCGACCTCGAGCGCCTGCTCGTAGGCGGCGGCTTCGGGGCTCTCGCCGACGCGCCGCTGGCGGTCGGGATCGGCGAGCTGCTCGAGCACGGCGGGATCGGCAGGTGCGGGATCGGCAGAGCCGCGCTCGAAGGGGCGCAGGAAGAAGGGATCGTCGAAGAACTCCGGGCGGGAGCGGTAGACGAACGCCGACACCTCGCGCGTCAGCGTCGGCGAGAGGCAGACGCCGCGCTCGAGCAGGAGACCGATCAGCTCCTCGTCGACCTCGCGGTCGCGCACGCTGTGGGCGAGCAGGTCGGCGCCCGCGCGGACCAAGCCCTTGGCGTCCTCCAAGTAGAACAGGTGGGCGGCGACGTCGAGACCAAGCCGGTGCGCCTCCTCGATCACGGCCGTGTAGACCTCGGGGCTCATCTTGGGCACCCGCCCGAGCTGGTCGTCGACGCGGATCTTGACCAGGTCGGCGCCGAGTGCGACGACCGCCGCGACCTGCTCGCGGGCCGCCTCGGGCGTGCGCGCGGCGACCACCGGCCCGGCAAGCATCAGTCGTGCCTGCGTGGAGCCCGGGAAGCGCTGGTCGCGCACGCGGATCCCGACCTCGCCACCGCCGCCCAGGCTGGCGACGGTCGTCACGCCGTAGCTGGCGTAGAGGTCGAGCTGCGAGCGGATGTTGGCCGCTGTGTAGTGCTCGGCGGCCGACGACAGGCCGCGCGTGGTGCCGACGTGACCGTGCGCGTTGAGCAGCCCGGGGACCACGGTCCTGCCCGTGAGGTCGATCCGCCGCGCCGGCGTCTCTCCTTCGCCCGGCTCCGGCTCTGCGACCTCGTCGGCGGGCCCGGCGGCGACGACGCGGCCACCCTCGACCAGGATCGTCGCCGGCTCGATCGGTGGGCCGCCGCGTCCGTCGATCAGGCGCGCGCCGGTGAAGACGACACGCTCGAACGCCGCCTCCGACCAGTCCTTGCACGGCGTCGTCCATTCCTCGCACGGCGGCTCCCGCTCGAGCGGCACGTAGACCAGCGTCGCGAACCGCTCGCCATCGGGGCCGGTCATCGCCACCTCGACGGTGAGCCGAAGGCCGTCGGTGCTCACCTGGTAGGTCTCGCTGAGCTCGGTCGACGTGCCGCTGTCGTGCCCCTCCGCGACCAGCTTGCGCTCCTGCCAGCGCGAGCGCACCCGGACCTCGCCGGCGCCGAGCGGCGTCGTGGTCTCCTCTCCCGGCGCTCCGACTCCCGGAACGTAGGTGCGCGCGTGGCTGGTGTTCATGTTGCTGCCGACCACCACCGTTCCGTTCCTGGCTTGAGTCACGTAGAGCACCGAGGGAACGCCGGCGTTGCCGCCGAGCCCCGTGAGCTCGACGCCGGAGTCGATCGTGCTCGCCTCGCGATCGAGCCGCCAGCTCCCGGAGAGGTCGGCCGGCCCCCCGCCCGGGGGGTCCTGTCCAGCCCCCGGGATCGCGCACACGCCGCCGAGCAGCAGCGCCAGCACCGGCGCCCCGAGCCGGCAACTCGCCGTCATCGCACTCCTCCGGCGCCGCCGGCCCCATCGCTCGACGCACCGCTGCCGTTCGACGGCCCGAGATCGAGCGCCAGGACCTTTTCGCGGTCGCGGGCGTAGAGGGTCGTGCCGACCAGCGTCGGCGCCGCCCACGACGTGGTGTCGAACAGGGCGGCGCGCGCCAGCTCCTCGGCCCCCTCCCGCGAGGCGCGCACGAGGGCGAGCTCGCCGTCCTCGGTGAGCACGATCAGCTTGTCGTCGGCATGGACCAGAGTCGACTGGCCGAAGCCGCGTTGTCGCCACAAGATCTCGCCGCTCTCGACGTCGACCGCCATGAGGAAGGCGGTGCCGGACTCGCCGTGGGTTCCGTAGACCACGTCGCCGACGCGGACCGCGTTGAGGAACTGGAACTTGATCCGGTTGTCGAACCACAGCTCCTCGACCTCGGTGATCGCGCCTTCGCGCCGAAGCCTGAGCGCGCGGCTGCCGGCGCGATAGGCCGACGACAGGAACAGGACTCGGTCCTCTCCCCACAGCGGCATGCTGAGGTTGAAGTCGTTCCCGGCGTCGTGCGCCCACGCCCAGAGCACGGCGCCATCGTCCGGATCGAGGCCGGCCGCCAGGCTGCCCCCGAAGAACACGACCTGCTGCTCGCCGCCGACCTCGATCATCAGCGGCGAGGCGCCCGAGATCAGGAAGTGCCCGCTCCTCCAGGCGACGCTGCCGTCGCTCTGGCGCAACGCCACGACCGACTGCCCCGGGCCGCCGGCGAAGCACAGGATCAGGTCGCGATGGGCGATCGGGCTCGACGAGTAGCCGGACTTGACGACCGGGCGAACCTGGAGCGGCGGCGCGCCCAGGTCGGCGACCAGATCGACCGACCAGAGCAGCTCGCCGCTCCACTTGTCGAGGGCGTGGAGCCGCCGGTTGGTGCCGATCGCGAACAGCCGATCCGCCACCAGCAGCGGCGTCGAGTGCGGACCCGCGCCGCGACCGAAGTCTTCGATCGGGGATGGGTAGGAGAACTCCCAGCGGGTCTCGCCGGTGGCGGCATCGAGCGCGATCACCGCCTCCTCGAGCGCCCAGGGACCGCTGCGGCTCTGCCCGTCCCCCTCGCGGTAGATCGTGAACAGAAGCCCGTCCTCGGCGAGGATCGTCGAGTGGCCGACCCCCAGCGGCCGGCTCCAGAGTTGCGGCGGACCGGTCTCGGGCCACGACTCGGCGAGCGGCGGAGCGTCGACGGTGAAGTCGCGGTGGGCCCCACCCCACTGGGTCCAGGTGTTCTCCGTAGGCGTGGGCTGCGCGGCCGTCAGCGCCGCCAGCGCCAGCAGGCCAGCGTTGGCAAGCAGCAGGGACCGCCGCTGCAGACAGCAGCCGACGGGCGAGGTCGGAAAGAGCAGGCGCCGGGGAGACCGAGGCGATCTGATCAGGCTCGAAACGCTCATGCTCGACTCCAGGAAACCCGAGAGTCTAACGGTCGGCGGGTACGGCCTGTCAGCAGGTACTGGGCCGGGCGGCGACCGATCGCACTCCGGTGGGTGCTCTCACTAGCGATCCGCCGCACGCCGTGTCGACAGGCTCTCTCAGGCGAAGATGTCGACCACGTCGATCGCCAGGCCTGGAAGGCGATCCGCCGAGAGGGTGTCGTTGCTCTCCGCGAAGAGCTCAGCGGCGAGCTCGAAGCCGCCCTCGCCCGTTCGGTACAGCTTGACCGACTCGAGCACCGGATCGACGATCCAATACTCCTCGACGCCGTGAAGGGCATAGAGATGTCGCTTCGTGATCTCGTCCCGACGTCGGGTCGACTCGAAGAGAACCTCGATGACCAGGCTCGGAGCCCCCGCGATGTGCGTGTCCCGCACACGATCCAATCGGTCGGCGAGGAGGACGATGAGATCGGGCTGCACGACGTCTGTCTCGGACAAGACGACATCGACCGGAGACGACAGCACGCGACCGAGCCCGTGCTCCCTGAGGTGGCCTTGCAGCATGCTGCCTAGATTCATCACGATGCTCTGGTGCTCAGGCGAGGGCGCAGGAGTCACGACGTGCACGCCATCGTGGATCTCGTGCCGCTGACGATCCTCTGCCAGGTAGAGATAGTCCTCATAGGTGAGCTTCAGAGTCGTCGTCATGTTCTCGTCAATCTAGCACGCGGATCTCTGTCACCGCGACGCTGCCGCCGGCCGTTCAGACCCGCGCCCTTCTCCTCGCGCTAGGATCTGTCGAGAGGATCAGGCGGCCGGGCTCGATCGCTTCGCCCGAGGCCCCGACCCGCAGCCGCCAGCGCGCTTGTCTCCTCCCGGCAGCTTCGAGCTCGATCCGGGCGCGGGTTGGAGGATCTCTTGCTCCGAGAACTGGCACGCGGCGCGCGGGCGGCTCTCGCGCGACGCTACTGGGATCGCGCTCATGCCAGCGGCGGCGTGAGCACGTGGATGGCGGAGGGCTCTTGTCGCCGCCGAATCAACCGGCGGGTGACCGGCAGCGCGAACGTGTAGCCGATGGAGTCGCCTCGAGCTCTCGAACTGCAGCGACGTCGAGCGAGCCACGCTCCTCGATGAGCTCCTGGACCTCGAGGAGGCCGAACTGGAAGAGCGCTCGTTCTACACCTTCGCGATCTTCCGCGCCGAGCCGGAACGAGCGATCGAGCGGAGCGATCCATCGCCCTTTGCGTAACCGCTTGCCCTTGGCTCGACTGAGATCGAAGCCAGCCCGCTCACGCGTCCGGCAACGCCAGCGCCACGATCTCCCCCGGCTCCCTTCGCTGTCCGACCGCGACGACCACGTACTGCTTCCCGTCGTGCTCGTAGCTCATCGGGACGCTGGTCTGGTTGCCGGGCAGCTCGAGCTCGGCGAGGATCTCGCCCGTCTGCTTGTCGAAGGCGCGGAAGATCGGGCCGCCCGACTCGCGCGGCTCGGCATACATGCCCGGACCCTCGCCCGCGAACAGCAGGGTCCTGGTCACCAGGACGCCAGCGCGCCCGGCGCGTCCGGTGGCCGGAATGTCGAGGCCGGCGAGCGCCGGGTGATCGCGGACCGAGGGCGGGGTCTCGCCGTTGGACACCATCCAGACGTGCTCGCCGGTGTCGAGGTCGATGGCCGTGATCCGGCCCCAGGGCGGCTTGACCAGCGGCAGCCCCTGCGGACCGGTCGCCGGGTTGCCCCTGCTGTGGTTGTAGCGGAGGTTCGAGCGTGCGGGGTCGGGCGGCGCCACCGCGACCACGCTCGGGTTGTTGACCGAAGGGATGTAAAGGATGTTGGTCACGGGGTCGAGCGCGGCGCCCGGCCAGTTCGAGCCGCCCATGATCCCGGGCAGCAGCAGGGTGCCCTGGGTGCCCCCCTCCTCGACCAGCGACGGCGGGGTGAAGATCGGACCGATGCGGAACTGCTTCAGGATCTCGATCGCCTCGGCGCGCAGCTCGGGCGTGAAGTCGATCAGCACGTCCTCGGTGATCCCCTGCGGCTCGTAGGGGAGCGGCCAGGTGGGGTGCGGCTGCGTCGCCGCCGTCTTCTCGCCGGGCACGTCGGACTGCGGGACCGGCTTCTCCTCGATCGGCCACACCGGCTCGCCGGTCACCCGGTCGAACACGTAGAGATAAGCCTGCTTGGTGACCTGCGCCAGCGCTTTGATGTCGCGTCCGTCGACCGTGATGTCGGCGAGCACCGGCGGCGCCGGGATGTCGTAGTCCCAGATGCCGTGGTGGATGAGCTGGTAGTGCCAGACTCGCTCGCCGGTGCTCGCGTCGAGGCAGACCACGCTCTCGGCGAACAGGTTGTCGCCTGGCCGATGGCCTCCGTAGTGATCGACCGTGGGCGTCTCGAGCGGCAGGTAGACGTAGCCGAGCTCGGGATCGGCGGTGAGCGTCGTCCATGCGCCGGTGTTGCCCGTGTACTCCCAGGAGCCCTCGTCCCAGGTGTCGTGCCCGTACTCTCCCGGTCGCGGAATCGTGTGGAAGGTCCACAACACCTCGCCGGTGCGCGCGTCGATGCCGCGCACGTCCCCCGGCGGCGCCTCCTTGTGGGTCGCCGAGGCCGGGAAGGTCGATCCCACGACCACCACGTCGCCGACCACGATCGGCGGCGAGGTCGAGGTCACCGAGTCGGGGCGCGCGGACTCGCCGAGCCCGACCAGCAGGTCGACCTCGCCGTTCTCACCGAATTCGGGATCGGGGACGCCGGTCTCGGGATCGAGCGAGAACAGCCGGAAGGAGCGGGAGATGAAGAAGATCCGCTCGAGCTCGCCGTCGCCGTCGCGCCAGTAGGCGACGCCGCGCCCCGAGCCGCCGCGGCTGCGTCCCGCAGTCGCCGGCTCGTCCGGAGTGAACACCCAGATCGTCTCGCCCGTACCCGGGTCGAGCGCCACCACCGAACGGACGAAGCCGGCGGTCGCGTAGAGCCGGTCGCCGACCTTGAGCGGGGTCGTGCGCAGATAGCTGTCCGCGCGCTCGTGCTCGAGGCTCGCCGAGCTCCACCGCCAGGCGACTTCGAGATCGCCGACGTTGGAGGCGTCGATCTGGTCGAGAGGCGAGTAGCGGCTGCTGCCGGCATCGCCGCCGTAGTAGCGCCACTCGCCGTTCTCGTTGCCGGAACGCGCGGTGGGCGGGGCCGCGGTCGCGCAGGCCAGAGCCAGGGCGGCGGCGGCTAGCGCACCGGCGGGGAGCGACGGACGCAGCGAGCGCGCCCGCCGGACGTGCTGAGCCTCCTCCATCGTCAGCACTATTCCGGAAACACCGCGAAGGCCTCGATCTCGATCAGCCAGTCGGCGACCACCAGCGCCGCGACGCCGACCGTGGAGCGCGCCGGCTTGGTCGGATTCTCCTCGGTGCCGAAGACCTCGCCGAAGGCCTTCGACCAGCCCTCCATGTCGATCTTCCCTTCCTTCTCGGGGTCGGGCACCAGGTAGGCGCGGACGTAGACCACGTCCTTCATCGTGAGTCCCTGCTCGGCGAGCTGCCCCGAGATCCGCGACAGAACGCTGGCGGCCTGCGTGTAGGTGTCGCCGTATCGAGCCCGCGTTCCGGCCGCCGCGTTCTCGTCGGCGACTCCGGGCACGGTGCCGCTGGTCCAGACATAGGCGCGGTTGGCCGGGATCACCACGCCGCTCGAGATCGGCGAGCGCGGGTTGCCGTAGAAGGTGACCTGGTCGGGGGCCTTGGCGGTCTGCGACAGCGCGGGGCCCACCAGGCCGAGAATCGTCGCGGCCGCCAGGCCCGCCGTCGTCGCAACGGGCGCTCGCGCCCCGGCAAGCATTCCCTCTCTCGTCATCTCGTCCTCCTGGCTGTCTGGGATCGTCTCAGTCCTCGCTGGGGGTCGCACGGCGCTCGCCGCCGGGAAGCGCCAGCGCCACGTGCGAGCCGGGATGGGTGCGGCCGCCGACCGAGAGCACGATGTACTGCTTGCCTTCGTGCATGTAGGTCATCGGCGCCGTGTTGGTCGACGCCGGGATCTCCACCGTACCGATCCGCTCGCCCGTCTTCTTGTCGTGGGCGTGGAAGCGGGGCGGAGCACCGCGCCCCTCGCCGTACATCAGCAGAGTCTCGGTCACCAGCGCCGTCGCGTGGCTCGGCTGGCCGGTGTTGGCGATGTCGAGGCCCTGCAGGTCGGGATGGTTGCTGATGAAGTCCGGCATGTCGCCGTTGGGGATCCACCAGAGGTGCTCGCCCGTGTTCAGGTCGATCGCCGTGATCCGGCCGTAGGGCGGCTTGACGTAGGGGAGGCCGCGGACGCGGCCGGGGCCACGGCCACCGCTCACGTACTCCGACGGCGTCTTGCCGGTCTCCACCTCGGTCCGACCCCTGCCCTCGCCGGCGGGCACCAGCGAGAAGCTCCCGCACGACTTGATCGAGGCGACGTACAGGATGGCGGTCTCCGGGTCGACCACCGCTCCGCCGGGGATGTTGGTGCCGCCGTTGCCCCCGGGACAGTTCATCGAGCCCTTGAGGCCCTGCTCGTTGTCGCGATGAATCGGCGGCAGGAACAGCGGCCCCATCTGGTAGCCCTCGAGCGCCTGGATCGCCTCGGCGCGCAGCTCGGGCGTGAAGTCGATCAGGTCGTCGACCGAGATCCCCTGCATCTCGTAGGCCGCGGGCCGGGTCGGGAACGGCTGGGTCGGCGAGGTCTTCTCACCCGGGATCAGCGACTGCGGGACAGCCCGCTCCTCGATCGGCCACACCGGCTCGCCGGTCTCGCGGTTCAGCACGTAGGCGAAGCTCTGCTTGGTGGTCTGGACCAGGGCCGGGATCTCCTTGCCGTCGACCGTGATGTCGACCAGGTTCGGAGCCGTCGGGTTGTCGTAGTTCCAGATGTCGTGGTGGACGACCTGGAAGTGCCAACGCCGCTCGCCGGTCTCGAGGTCGAGGGCCACGATGCTGGTGGCGTAGAGGTTGTCGCCGGGGTGGAAGCCGCCCCAGTTGTCGATCGACGGCCCGTCGGTGACCAGATAGACCAGCCCCAGCTCGGGGTCGGCCGAGATCGGCGCCCAGGTGGAGACGTTGCCGGTGTACGACCAAGCGTCGTTCTCCCAGGTGTCGTGGCCGTACTCGCCGGGCTGCGGGATGATGTTGAACTTCCACTTGAACTTCCCGTTCCTGGCGTTGTACGCCAGGATGTGGCCGGGCACGTTCTCCTTGTTGGTCTGCAGGTATCCCTGCTCGTGCGAGTTGCCCAGCACGATCGTGTCGTTGACCACCATCGGCGGCGAGCTGCTGGTGATGTAGCCGGTCTCGAGCGGGATCCCCTCGTAGGCGTCGTAGGGGTACCCGAGGTCGGCGAGCGGGTCGACCGTCCCCTCGTTGCCGAAGCTCTCGATCGGGCGGCCCGTCTCGGCGTCGAGGGCGTGGACGAAGAAGGCCGGCGTGAACAGGTAGACGTACCCTCGTCCGTCGAACTCGGCGTAGCCGACGCCCTTGCCGTAGTTCTTGCGCATCGAGTTCTCCCACCTCTTGGTGGTCGGCTCGCGGAAGGTCCAGAGCGTCTCGCCGGTCGCCGGGTCGATGGCCACCGCGGTGCGCCTCGCGCCGGCGACCGTGAACAGCTTGCCGTTGGCGTAGATCGGCGTCGAGCGGAGGATGAAGTCGGCAGACGGTCCGAAGTTGTCGCCACGCCAGATCCAGGCGACGGTGAGGTCCTCGAAGTTCTCGGCGTCGATCTGATCGAGCGGCGAGTAGCGGGTGCTGGCGGGGTCGCCGCCCCAGTACCGCCACTCCCCCTCCTCTGCGGAGAATCCCGGAGCGACCGCCGACAGGCCGATCCCGCCCAGGACGGCGAGCCATCTGGCCGCCGACGACAGCACGCGGGAAATCGGTTGGTTCTTCTTCACGAAGCTCCTCCTCTGGACTGACTCTCGATCGGAGAACCGTGACAGTGTGCCACAGAAGCGGCGCCGGTCGCAGCCCGGTCCGCCGCTATACTGCCCGCCGCTCTGCGCCTCGATCGGCCATGCGATCTGCCATGCGATCTGCCATGCGATCCGCCCTGCGATCTGTCCTGCGAAACGACCGCACACGGCGCGTGCGCGCGAGGATCGCGAAGGCGGCGACGGTCCTGTCGCTGGCGCCGGGCCTGCTTTGCGCCTGCGCCGCGGTTGCCGCGCATCCGCCGCCGTCCGTCGCCGTCGGGCCGGCCGAGCTCGGGGATTCCGCCCCGGCGCCGACTTCGCCCGCGCCCCCCGGCTTCTTCTCTGCCGCCCAGGCCGAACGGGGCGGCGCGAGCTACCAGGAGCTGTGCAGCGAATGCCATGCCCGAAGCGAGTTCCGCGGCCCCGACTTCGAGTGGCGCTGGCGTCGCCAGACCGCCTGGGAGCTGTTTCGCGAGATTTCGACGACCATGCCCGAGGACCGGCCGGGCTCGCTGAGCGACGAGGTCTACGCCGCGATCGTCGCCTATCTGCTGTCCCTCAACGACTACGAGGGGGGCGGCGTCGAGCTCCAGCCCACCCGCGAGGCGCTCTCCTCGATCGCCCTCGGCGCGGGCGCGGCGAAGACGCCGGCGCCCCGCTAGAGCGTTTTCCGCGGGCGCCCGCGCCCGCACACCGATCCGACAGGAGCCTTCAACCATGTCCGTGGATCGCCGCAGCTTCCTGAAGACGGTCGGCGCCGGCATCGCGCTGGCGGGCGCCGGTAGTGCCAAGAGTCTCGCACCGGGGGAGCCGCGCTCGGGTGCTCAACGGCAACCGGCAACGGGAGCGCGCCCCGCGCCCGAGGTCGTGGTGGTCGGCGCCGGCGCCTTCGGGATGTGGACCGCCCTGAACCTGCAGCGGCTCGGTGCCCGGGTCCGCGTCGTCGACGCCTATGGCCCCGCGAACTCGCGCTCGACCTCCGGCGGCGAAACCCGCGGGGTCCGCAGCTCCTACGGCGATCGTCCCCACGGCCCCCACTGGACCCGCTGGGCGAAGGACGCGATCGGGAGATGGATCGCCTGGGACGAGTGGGCGGGCGAGCGTCTGCTGCCGAAGCTGTTCTTCCAGACCGGCGACCTGATCCTGCGCGAGGAGGTCACCCCCTACATCGAGGACACCCGCGCCAACTGGGACGCGATCGGCGCCGCCTACGAGGTGCTCGATCCCGACGAGGTGCGCAGGCGGTGGCCGCAGATCCGGTTCGAGACCCTGGGCGTCGCGCTCTACGAGCCGGACGCCGGCGTCGTCCGGGCGCGGCGCGCGATCGAGTCGGTGGCCCGGGTGTTCGAGGAGGAGGGCGGCTCGCTCGCGATCGGGCGCGCGGCGCTCGGCGCGAGCAGCGGACGGCGGCTCGAGGACCTGCGGATGGAGCCTGGCGACCGGCAGAGCGCCGCGATCTTCGTCCTCGCCTGCGGCCCCTGGTTCCCGAAGATGTTCCCGGCTCTGATGGGCAAGCGACTGCGCATTCCGATCGGCCACACCTTCTATTTCGCGACCCACGACCCCCGCTTCATGTTTCCCAACATGCCCAGCTACGGCGTGCCGGGCTGCACCGGCTGGCCCGCGCTCGGCCCCGACCATCGCGGCTTCCGTGTGCGCACCGGCGGACGCCCGCCGGAGGACCCCGACTCGAGCGACCGCTGGATCCCCGAGGAGTACCACGCGACTCCGCGCGAGATCCTCGCGCAGCACTTCCCGGACCTGGTGGGCGCCCCGATCAACGAGACCCGCGCCTGTCACTACGAGTCGAGCGTCGACCAGAACTTCATCGTCGACCGCCACCCCGACTTCGACAACGTCTGGCTCACCGGCGGCGGCTCGGCGGAGGCGTTCAAGTTCGGCCCGGTCCTCGGCGAGTACATCGCGAAGCGGGTGCTGGGAGTCGAGGACGATCCCGCGCTGGCGGCCGCCTTCCGCCTCAAGGAGCGGGAGTTCGATGACGACGAGGACAAGTCGGAGGGTTCGGCGAAGCGGAAGGGTGGCGAGGCCGTGGAGAAGACTCGGCCGAGCGAGCCCTCGGAACCTCCCGCGTGGCGGTGAACCAGCACCTCAGCACGGCGTCTCGAGCGCGGCCGCCGAGAACGGCGCGACTGCCCGACGAGCCTCGCCGCTCGAGGCTCTACGGGGAATCCACGCCGGTCGTCCCGGGTTGACTCACGTAGAATTCGACCGCCGCAGCGAGCTGCCGACGTCTGCCGTCGGTTCCGTGCGGCGAGCCACACGGGGCCTCCCCGTCTCCATCAAGAGCCAGATCCCAGCCCCCGAAGAGGGGCGGGCGCGAACTTCGAGGATTCATCATGACTCCCAGCCTCTCCCGCTTGGTCCGCTTCGGCCTGTGCGCCGTTCCCCTCGCCTTCCTCGCCGGAGCCGGCGCCTCCCTGATGGCGCTCGGTGACGACGTCGTCTTTACCGACGTCGTCGCCCAGAGCAAGGAGTTCATGGGCTACGAGCAGTCGATCCGACTGACGCCGCAGCAGGAGGCGATCAAGAAGGCGGCGCTCGAGCAGCTCCCCGCCCCCTGCTGCAGCGACAACACCGCTTATACCTGCTGCTGTCCCTGCAACCTCTCGCGCACGGTCTGGGGGCTGGCGAACTACCTGATCGTCGAGAAGGGAATGGATGCCGAGGGGGTCAAGGCCAAGGCCGCCGAGTGGTTCGAGTTCGTCAACCCTGAGGGGTTCAGCGGCGACGTCTGCTATTCGGCCGGAGGCTGCTCGCGCGCGTTCGCCAAGAACGGCTGCGGCGGCATGAACCCGGCGCGCGTCACCTTCTGATCGGGCGCCTTTCCAGCGAACGCCCGTCGCCGCCGAGAAGGACGTTCTCGAGATCTTCGGCTCTCGGCCCCGACAGCTCGTCGGCTCGAGCGGCGCGTGGCGGTTCGGATTGAGGCGCTCGGGGCCTCCTCCTGCGGTTCGGAGAACCGCGCTAGCGGACCGTGATCTCGCCGACCTGGCCGCTGATCACCAGCGTGACGGTCGGCGCGTCCTCCGGCAGCTCGCCCGGCGCGGACGAACGCACCAGGCGCTCTCCGACGCCGACCGACGCGCGTTCGACCGTGAGGTGCGCCCGGTCCGGCGACAGCACCGTCGCCTCGCCGATCCGGTTGCCGACACTCACCCGGCCGTCGTTGGCCCAGGCGCCCGAGAGATCGACCGTCAGCTCGCCGACGGTCTGCGTGATCCTGGTCTCGAGTGGACTGGCGTTCCCCAGCGAGCGCACGTCGAGCTCCCCCACCGACTTGTCGACGCGGAAGCTCTCGAGCGGCGAGCGCAGCGGCTCGTCGAACTCGATGGTGTGCTCGCCGGTCCCGGCCTCGAGATCGACCCGGCGAAGCCAGAGACCGCCCAGGTCGAGGCGGCTCGAGCCGAGGCCGATCGTCCCGACCAGGTCGATCGG
>DATKBT010000013.1:0-64483 GCA_035546295.1 Thermoanaerobaculia bacterium
GATCCGGTCGACATGGAGTTCGACGAGCGCGGGCGGGCCTTCGTGCTCGAGATGCCGGGCTTCCCCTTCGTCGCCGAGGGCCAGGAGCCGCCTGGGCGCATCGTCGAGCTGATCGATCGCGACGGCGACGGCGCCTTCGACGAGCGACGGGTCTTCGCCGACCGCCTCCGCTATGCCGACTCGATCCTGCCGGTGCGCGGTGGGCTGCTGATCGCCGACGCTCCGGACCTGCTCTACGTGACGGACACCGACGGCGACGGCGTGGCCGACCTGCGCCAGGTGTTGCTCGTCGGCTTCGGCGAGGGGCCGAGCGAGAGCAACTTCAACGGCCTGCGCTGGGGGCCCGACAACTGGATCCACGGCGCCAACGGCTCGAGCGGCGGCAACGTTCACCCGCCCGATCGCAGCGAGCAGGCGACCAGCATCCGAGGTCGCGACTTCCGCTTCCGGCTGGCGCCCGCCCCCGGCGATCCTCACCGCCTGGAGGCGGTCGCCTTCGAGACGACCTCGCGGATGGGTGGCGGCTTCGGCCTCGACTTCGACGACTGGGGGCGCCGCTTCGTCACCCACGAGCAGCGCCACATCCAGGTCGAGGTGCTCCCCGCCCGTTACCTCACCGGCCCCCACCCATGGCCATCGACGGTGGTCGAGATCTCCGACCACGGCACCGGCGCCACCGCCCGGATCTTCCCGATCTCGAGGACCGAGGCGCGGCCCAACCACCCCGAACAGGCCGGCTACTTCACCGCCGGGTGCGGCCTCACGCATTACGGAGGCGGAGCCCTGCCCGAGCTCTTCCACGGCGCGTTCTTCGTCGCCGAGGCCGTGCACAACCTGGTGCACCTGGACCTGGTGGAGCCCGCCGGCGCCTCGTTCGTCGCCCGCCGGGAGCGCGATCGCGAGGAGGTGCTCGCGCTCGCCGACAACGCCTTCCGGCCCGACAACTTCGCGGTCGGCCCCGAGGGAGCGCTCTACGTGCTCGACATCCACCGTGGCGTCATCGAGCACCCGGAGTGGATCCCGGACGAGATCGAGGCGACCCTCGACCTCCGCGCCGGCGCGGATCAGGGGCGCGTGCTCCGGCTGGTGCCGCCGGGAGGTCTGGCGCCCGTCGCCGTCCGCTTCGACCGCAACGACCTCGACTCGGTGGTGCGCAGCCTCGAGCATCCCAACAAGTGGTGGCGCGACACCGCACAGCGGCTGTTGGTGGAGTGGGCGGACCAGGACGCGGTGGCGCCGCTGCGCGAGGGCGCCCGGAGCTCGAGCGATCCGAGGGCGCGCCTGCACGCCCTGTGGACGCTCGACGGGCTCGGCGCGCTCGACCGTGAACTGACGCTCGCCGCGATGGACGATCCCCATCCGCGCGTTCGCGAGAATGTGCTCCGGCTCGCCGAGCCGCGCCTCGGCGACCGGGCGGTGCTCGAGCGGGCGCTGAACGCCGTCGCCGATGGGGACGGGCGGGTGGCGTTCCAGGCCGCGCTCACAGTCGGTCTCGCTCTCGCCGATGAGGAGGCTCCGCATCGGAGGATCGCGGCCGCCCTGATCGGGCTGGCGAAGCGGACCGGCGAGGACCCCTGGATCTCCCTCGCGGTCCAGGCGGCGCTTGCCCGCCGGCCCGCGCTCGCGCCGGAGCTGATCGCTGCGCTGGCCCGTGATGGGCCGTCCGGCGAGAGCCACGCACCGCTGATCGAGGCGCTCGCAGCCATGATCGGAGATCGGCGCGACGCGGCCGAGCACGTTGCGCTGCTCGCCGCGGTGGCGGATCGGGAGGCGGCCGGCTCGTGGCCGAGACGAGCGGTGCTGCGCGGGCTCGCGCTCGGCGCGGAACGATCGGCGACCGGCGACCCCGGCCGGCGAGCGGGCACGGCGGACGCCGAGCTCCACCGCCTGCTCGCCGCCGGCGCCACGAGCGACGACGAGCTGGCGAGAGCCTGGCGGATCGCTGGGTCGCTCGGGCTCGAGCTCGACGAGCGCGCCCGTGAGCGCGCCCGATCCGCCTGGCGGCGCGCCGCCGACGGCGAGCGCTCGATCGAGGATCGTCTGGCCGCGCTCGAGCTCGACGAGCTGGCGGAGACCCGGGCCCCGAGCGAGCGGCTGGACCTGCTGCTCGCGCTGCTCTCGCCGGGCCAGCCCGCGGCGCTGCAGGCGGCGGCGATGGATCAGCTCGGCCGCCTCGATCAGCGACTCGTCGCACCGCGGCTGATCGCCTCGTGGTCGAGCCTCGGCCCGGCCGTGCGAGGACGAGCCGGCGATCTCCTGCTCCTGCGCCGCGAGAACCACGAGCTCCTGCTCGACGCGCTCGAGCAGAGGACGATCGGGATCGGCGAGCTGGCCCTCGACCTCGAGCGCCGCCGCACCCTGCTGCGCTGGTCGAGCCCGGAGGTCGGCGAGCGGGCCGCGCGGCTGTTCGACGACGCCGGGGTGAACACCCGGCGCGAGGTCTACGAGTCGCTGCTGCCGGCGCTCGAGCTCGACGGCGACCCCGAGCGGGGCGCCGCGCGGTTCGCCGAGCTGTGCGCTCGCTGCCATCGGCTGGGGGAGCTCGGCATCGAGGTCGGGCCGAACCTCACCGACGTCTTCCGCAAGAGCGCCGAGTCGCTGCTGCACGACCTGGTCGACCCGAACGCGGCGGTCGGCGCCGAGCATGTGAGCTACGTGGTGACCCTGGACGACCGTGAGGTCCTCACCGGGCTGGTCGCCGACGACGGCGAGGGGATCCGGGTGCGCTCCGGCGCCGCCGGAGAGGATCCCGAGGGTCGGTGGGTCTCGCGCACGCGGCTCGCCGAGCTGCGCTCGACCGGCCTCTCGCTGATGCCCGAGGGGCTCGAGGCCGGGCTCGAGCTGCAGGACGTCGCGGACCTCCTGGCGTTCCTGCAGCGTCCGCGCTGAACCGCGCTGAATTGCGCTGCTCGCGCAGGCGTCCCGCGGGCCTCGAGCGGCTGGAGCTCCCGGCCATCGACTCGGGATCGAGATGGCGTCGGCCGACCAGGGGGTCGGCCGCTACCGTAGGCGCACGGACGCGAGAGATTCCGGCTGGACCGATCTCGCCGGCGGGCATGGTGCCGCGAAAGCGGGTGCTCGGCGCAGTGACTCGGGAAGTGCCTCGGGGGGGAGGGGCTCTTCGGTGCAATGTGGGAGGCGGCTGGCCTGGAGGACTGCCGCGTGGTCTCATCGACGCGATGGCCGTCTACCGGATCGGACCCGAGCTCGAGTTTCCGCCTCCCGAGGAGGCGGAGCCCTCGGGGCTCCTTGGTGTCGGCGGCGACCTCCGCCCCGAGCGGCTCCTCCTCGCCTACTCGTTCGGCATCTTTCCGTGGTTCGGGGAGGGCGAGCCCATCCTCTGGTTCTCGCCCCACCCGCGAGCGATCCTCGAGCCGTCGGCACTGCGCGTCGGTCGTACCTTGCGCAAGGAGCTCCGCCGCATGCCGATCCGGGTGACCTTCGATCGGGCGTTCGAGCAGGTGATCCGAGCCTGCGCCGAGGCCGAGCGGCCAGGTCAGTACGGGACCTGGATCACGACCGACATGGTCGACGCGTACTGCCGGCTGCATCGGCTCGGCTTCGCCCACTCTGTCGAGGCGTGGGACGACGGGGACGGGGACGAGAACACCGAGCTCGTCGGAGGCGTCTACGGGGTCTCGCTCGGCTCGGCGTTCTTCGGCGAATCGATGTTCGCGGCGCGGGCGAACGCCTCGAAGATCGCGTTCGTCGCGCTGGTCCGCCGGTTGGAGGCGTGGGGGTTCGACCTCATCGACTGTCAGATGCGCACCGAGCACCTCGAGCGCTTCGGCGCCCGGGAGGTGCCGCGCCGGGAGTTCCTGGCTCGGCTCGACCGGTCGCTCGAGAACCCGACGCGACGAGGACCGTGGTCGGATCGCTGCGGGGAGTCACGCTGACCGGGGAGACACCGGTCGGTCTACAATCGTCGATGGCCATGAACGTCACCGACGTGCTCACCCGCGAGGAGATCGCGGCGCTGCACCGCAAGAGCGATCTGCGCGGGCTGTGGAGCATCGCCGTCAACTGGGGGCTGATCGCGGCCGCGCTCGCCCTGGTCGCCTGGCGGCTTCATCCGCTGACCGTGATCCCGTCGCTCGTCCTGCTCGGCAACCGCCAGCTCGGCCTCGCCGTCCTGATGCACGACTGCGGGCATCGAGCGCTGTTTCGCACCCGCGCGCTCAACCGCTGGATCGGCTCCTGGCTGTGCGCTGCGCCGGTGATCAGCGATCTCGACGCCTACATGAAGAAGCACGCCAAACACCACGTGTCGGCCGGTTCCGAGGACGATCCCGACCTCGACAACTACCGCCCCTACGCGGTGTCGAAGGCGAGCTTCCGGCGCAAGATCCTGCGCGACCTCGCCGGGCGCACCGGCGTTCGCACGCTGGTTCGGATCTGGCGCGGCGGCGGGGCGCGCCTGTTCGTGCGGCCGCTGATCGCCAACGCCGTCCTGCTCGCCGTGCTCTGGGCGCTCGGCCGACCCTGGCTCTGGCTGCTGTGGATGGGCGCTTGGCTCACCACCAACATGCTGTTCGCGCGCATCCGCCAGGCTGCCGAGCACGCGGTCGTCCCCGACCTCTTCGATCCCGATCCGCGGAAGCACACTCGCACCACGCTCCCCCGCCTTTGGGAGCGCCTCACGCTCGCTCCCAACCACGTCAACTTCCACCTCGAGCACCACCTGCTGCCGACGGTTCCCCCCTACCGGCTGCCCGCCATGCACCGGATGTTGCGCGACCGCGGCTTCTACGGCGAGGCCGAGATCGTCGACGGCTATCGCACGGTGCTGGCCAAGCTCACGGTGTCGTAGCCGTCGACGCCGGCCACCTGCGTTGCTCGCTTGACGAGGAGGAGCCCGCCCTGCGGGGTCGGCCCCTCTGGCGCGATCGACGGAAGCGACCGGCGCTCACGCCCACCGCGCTAGCCCCGGAGAATTCGCAGGCTCATCCTCCGGCCCATCCCCACCTAAGAGCCTACTCGCCTGTCCGACGACTCGGACAGGCTCCTAGCTACGGATGACCATCGGGCCGGTCGGCTGAGGAACGCCCCCCGCCGGCTCGATGGTGACCGCCCAGACCGCGATCGAATCGGCTGAGGGCACTTGCGCCACCGTGACCGTCGCCTCGCCGAGCGCGTCGACCTCGAAGGTGCCGGCCGACACCGGCCCGCCCTCGCCGATGTACCAGAGCTGATAGGTCTGCCCGGCGCCCAGCGCGGGAAGGCCGAAGGCATAGAAGATCGCGCCCTCCCCCCGGTAGATCGCGGCTCCGGAGGCGTCGGGCTGGTCGGGGAGGCTGGCGAGCAGCACCGGCTGGCGGCTCGGATCCACCATCCCGCGCACGGTCGCCGCGAGCTGGTCGACCCGCCGGCGCGACGCCTGCTCGGCGCTCTCGAGCGCCCGCACCCGCTCCTCGAGAGCGTCGCGCCGGGCCTGCAGACCCTCGATGCGCTCGCGCGCGCCGATCTGCAGCCATGCCGCGCCGAGCGCGATGACCAGAGCCGCGATGCCGGCGGCGAGCGCGAGCGGCTGCCAGCGAGATCCCGGGGCCGGCGCAGCCGTGGGTGCGTCGGATCGCTCCGGCCACGGTTCCACGCTGAGTGCCGCTGGCTCTCGCCGCTGGGCGAGAGCCGAGCGGGCGACCCGTTCCAGCAGCTCTCGGCGGACCTCTGGAGGAGGTTCGATCGGTGGTCCACCGCCCTCGGCCAGATCGGCGAGAGTCTGGCCCCACGAGCGGACCTCCCGCTCGAGCTCGGCGTCGCTTTCCATCCGCCGCTCGAGCTCGCGCGTCTCCTCGGCCGAGAGGTCGCCCGAGAGGTAGGCGGGGACGAGATCCCGTAGCTCCATCGGCTCTCCCGAGCCGCGACCGGGCAGACCAGCACCTGTTCGATCGCTCATGATCGCTCCGCCCACGCGGCCCGCAGCTTCCGCATTCCGTAGAGGTATCTCGACTTCACGGTTCCCAGGGGCACCTCGAGCCGTTCGGCGATCTGGCTCAGCGACAGTCCCTGGAAGAAGGACAGCTCGACGCACTGCCGCTGCTCCTCCTGGAGCGCCGCGAGCAGACGCGTCGCATCGACCCGGCTCTCGACGTCCGTCCCGGGCCCCGCGGCCGCGGCGTACAGCCCGATGCCGCCGACCGCCTCCTCCGACTCGCGGCGCTGCCGTGACGTGCGGGAGCGGATGCGGTCGAGTGCGCGCGAGCGCGCCAGGAGGTAGATCCAGCTCCGCGGGCTCGCACGCTCGGGGCGATAGCGGTCGGCCTGCTCCCAAACCTGGAAGAAGGTCTCCTGCAGTACCTCCTCGGCCTCGCTCCGATCGCCCAGCATCCGGGTGAGGAATCCCAGGACGGGGCCGCCGTAGCGATCGAACAGGACGGTGAACGCCGCCTGATCCCGCCCCGCGACCGAGTCGAGCAACGCGACGTCCTCGCCCTCCTCCGGCTGTCGCACCGGCGCCCCGTCCATGGGCGTCATGCTCTCACACCCGTTCGCTCGTCGCACCGGGCGATCCGGCTTCCCGTTCGGGGCGGGTCCGGAGGTTGGAACCGCGAGCATCGAGGCGTCTACCGGTCACTCGCTCCGGCGCTCGAAGGTCAACGACGTCCAGACGCTCCGCCAGTCCGCCGCCTCGGAGCCGGCCCCTCCCGGGGCGAGCGGCGTCATGTGCACCGCGTGCAGCAGCCAGGCGCCGTCGTCGAGATCGAAGGTCGCCAGTCCGACGGAGCTCGACCGCAGCGCGGCCGAAGCCGCCAACTCTCCGGCCCGCGTCGCCCGCACCAGGACGCCGGGCAGGGGGTTTCCCTCCCACAGGACGCGAACGGTGAGCTGCGACCCGGAGTCGAGCAGGCCCGCGACCGGGACCAGCTCGAGCGGGCAACCGATGGCAGGCATCCCGCCGGGCGACGCGGTCGCCGCATCGCGGACGCCGCGTCCGGTGACCCCGGGCGCAACGACCGCACCTTCCGGCGCGCGACCGGCGACCCCGGCATCGCCGACCGCGAGCACCGTCTTCGCGCAGCGGCTGAACAGCTCACGTCCCGCCGCGGAGGTCTCGCCGCGATCGCGCCGCAGGGCCAGGATCTCGTCCAATCCCTCCTCGCGCAGGTAGCTCTCGAAGCGCGCCGGCGGCAGCTCGTGATGCATGGCGTGGCTCTCGTAGGAGACGGTGACGAGTCCCTCGGGCGCGCCGACCACCCAGCCTGCCGGGAGGGCGCCGTCGACGCCCCGCACCTCCCGAGTCTCGCCGTCCGAGCCCATCCACACGAACCGCCGGAGATGGCCGGGCCGGCGCTCGACCGGGCTGCCGG
This sequence comes from Thermoanaerobaculia bacterium, assembly GCA_035546295.1. Lineage (GTDB taxonomy): Bacteria > Acidobacteriota > Thermoanaerobaculia > Multivoradales > Multivoraceae > DATKBT01. The sequence goes on from DATKBT010000013.1 coordinate 7,308, forward strand.
CGAAGGCGTGGCCGACCTCGAGCGCCAGGCCGACGCGCTCGCCCGCCGGCGGCCGGAAGCTGCTCGGACGGATGTAGAGCTCGTGCGCCTCGAGCGGGGAGACCTCGAGCCAGAGACAGAGCGCGGCGGCGAGAGGGAGCCACGACGGCAGCGACCGCAACGACATCGCTCACTCCACCCCGTTCAGCGGGTTGGGCGACCCCGGAACCGGCGTCGCCAGGTAGGGGAAGCGGTCCGAGAAGAAGCCATCGTCGACCACTGCGCCGTCGGTGTAGGCGAGCGTGCCGCTCGGCGCGTCCTCAGGACCGCAGCCGAAGGCGCCGGGAAACGCGTGGCAGAGCACGCCCATCGCCACCCGCAGCTCGATGTCGACCACGTCGTCGCCGGGACGGCGGCCGTTGGGGAACCCGGCGAAGTCACCCGCCAGCGCGCCGAGGTTCTGCTGCGAGCCCTTCGGCGCCGGCGGGATGGTGACGTTGAGGCGCTGCATCTCGCCGAAGCCGAAGGCGTTGAGCCCGTCGATGCCGGTGACGAAGGCGGCGAGCAGGTCCTGGCGCGGGAAGTTGTTGGGCGCCTCGACGCCGAACAAGAGCTCGAGCAGCTCGGGCAGCGTCGGGTTCGTCACGTAGGTCGCGAACCGGCCGTCGCCGTCGGGGCGCGAGGCGTTGAAACGGTTTTTGTCGGGCACGCCGATCACCAGCTCGTTGACCAGCGGCATGCCGAGGCGTGAGACCTGGACGAGCTGGCCGGACCCCTTGACCGGGTCGTTGAACCCGGGGTCGCTCTCGAACATCTGGTTGCGTGCGACGCGCGCCGCCGTCCAGCCCCCGATCACGTCGGTGAGCCCCTCCGTCAGGCACGAGATCGGCACCTCGAGCACGATCGACAGCACGTTCTTGTCGGCGAGAGCGTCGCTCCCGCCGTCGACCGGCCCGAGCGGGTTCAGGTTGACCAGGTCGAAGGTCTCGCCGAGATTCACGACGAAGGAGTCCTTGCGCTGGCCGACGAAGACTCGGGACTCGCCGCAGCCGGGCAGGTCGACGTCGTGGACGAACTGCCTCGCGTACGCGGCGTAATTCGGAAAGGTCTTGTTCCCGACGTTGGGGAACGGCGTCGACAGCGTCCGGCGGTCGCTGCCGCGCGCCGTCCCGTGGCGCACCGAGCCCGGAGAGCGGATCTCGCCCTCGACGAGGTCGAGGCTGAACAGCTCCCAGAAGTTCTGGGCGCTCATGTCGCTCGCGGTCACCTGCCCCGCGTAGAGCAGCGGGATCGGCACCGTCTCGCCGCCGACCGGCAGCGCGATGCCGCCCAGGAAGTCGCGGAACTGGAAGACGAAGCTCAGGTCCTCGATCCCGTCGCCGGTGTTGTCGATGTGGATCGCGTACTGGGCTCCGTCCTGGAAGTCGAAGTAGTTCGGCCCGCCGTAGGCGTCCTGCAGCGGCCCGTAGTTGGCGATCAGGGTCACGAACTCCTCGCGCCCCTCCTCGTAGCTGCGGAACATGTAGAAGTCGGTGGCGTCGAGCTTGGGAAACGCCGTGATGCCCGGGGCTTCACGGTGGCTCGAGGCGAGCGACGCGCCGCCCGCGAGGGCGAGCGAAAACGCGAGCAGGAGCGTGATCGAGGGTCGAGGCAGAAAGGAGCAGATCGAGGGCATGGGACCTCCATGGTCGTTCGGCGGTTGCGAGAGGATCCCGCGACGGCCTCGGTCGACGCCTTGTCGCCGACCTCCGCGGTCGCGGACCCGAGATTCATCGCAACTACGGAGCGATGTGGACCCGCGGATGAACGGGGAGCGAACCGCTCCCTCGGGGACACCACGATCGGCTCCATGGAGACCGGCGAGTCTCACGGCCGAGGGGCCGGCGGCTCTGCGGTGACGCCGGCGCGAAGCGACGGCTGACATCGGCTGCCGCCCACGCCGCTGCCGCGAAGCCCTACCCGCCCGCGACCGAAGCTTCCGACGCCGGCGCCTCCGGCTCCCGCCGACCGCCGAACGCCGCCTTCACCGCCCGGCCGAGCGCGGCTCGGGCGTCCTCGAACAGCGTGTAGAGCACCGGCACCACGAGCAGCGTGAGCAGGCTCGAGGTCACCATGCCGCCGATCAGAGTCAGGCCGAAGCTCTTGTAGGAGATCCCGATCTGCATCGGCGCGGACAGCGTCAGCGGCACCATGCCGCAGATCGTGGTCAGCGCGGTCATCATGATCGGCCGGAAGCGTCGCTCAGTGGCGAGCAGCAGAGCCTCGGAGCGATCGTGACCGCGCTCGCGAAGCCGGTGGACGTAGTCGATCAGCACGATGCCGTTGTTGACCACGACCCCGATCAGGATGATGACGCCGACCAGCCCGAGGAAGTCCATCGGACGGCCTGCCAGCAGGTGGATCCAGGTGACGCCGAGGTTGGCGAGCGGGATGGTGATCAGGATCGAGAGCGGCAGCACGAAGCTCTCGAACAGGAATCCCATCAGCAGGTAGACGAAGAGGATCGAGAGCATCGCGGCGAACCGCAGGTTGCGCGCCTCCTCCGAGTCGCCGCCGCGCGCGATTCGCGGCCCGAAGGCGACGCCCTCCGGCAGGTCGATGCGCGCCATGGTCGCCCAGATCGCCTGGCGCGCCTCCTCCTCCTTGCCGTCCTCGAGCTCGAAGACCATGCGCTGTGCGGTCTGCTTGTTGCGCCGGAAGATCGTCGACGCGGACGGGAGCTGTCGCACGTCGACCAGGGAGTCGAGCGTCACCGGCAGCCCCTCGCCGGTGGGGACCACGAAGCTGCCGAGCTGAGCCAGCCCTTCACGATCCGCTTCCTCGTAGCGCACGCGCACCGGGATGTCGCGCCCGCCGAGATAGACCCGCGGCAACGGTTGTCCGCGCAACGCGTAGCTGACGACGCCGGCGACCATCTGGGGATCGACCCCCTGCTGGCTCGCGCGATCGCGATCGAGCACCAGCGCCAGCTCGTTCGGCCGCGCCTCCTCGCCGGCGCGCAGACCGATCACGCCGGGGAGCCTCAGGAAGACGTCGTCGAGCTCCTTGGCCAGCCGGTCGAGCTGCTGGGCATCCTCTCCGAACAGGGTGACGCTCTCCACCGCCGCCGTCTTCTCCTCGGTCTCGCTCATCATGCCGGTGCGCACCTCGACCCCCGGCATCTCGGGCAGCATGTCGACGATCCGCTCCGTCATCACCCGCGGTGAGATCCGGCTTGCCCGCTCGGAGGCGATGGCTCCCTGGATGTTGCCTTGGAAGCGCTGGTGGAAGACCACGTAGTAGTCGAGACCGAACTCCTCCTTGACCGACTCGATCTGCTGCTCGACCCGACGGAAGTAGGCCTGGGTCTCCTCGAAGGTGACGCTGCGCGGCATCTCGATCTGCATCGAGAACATCGGCATGTCGTCCTCGGACATCGGCACGATCTCGAAGCGGTCGCGGCTGACGATCGAGGTGAGCACGAAGAGCGCGACCAGCGCCAGGATGAGGTCGAGCCGGCGGCGCAGGAAGTGCCGCAACGACACCGCATAGATCCGCGCCAGCCAGCCGAAGGTGTGGTCGTAGGCGACGCGCAGCACGGCGTTGGCGCTCTCGTGCGCTCTCTGGGACGCGCTGCCCTGCCGCGAGGCGCCGCCCGCCGGCAGGGTCAGGAAGACCGCGAGCGGCACCAGGATCAAGGCCACCAGCAGCGAGGCGAGCAACGAGACCGTGATCGGAATCGCGAGGCGCAGCAGGAAGAACTGACCTTCACCCTCGACCAGCGAAACCGGCAGGAACACCACCATGGTGGTGAGCGTCGCGGTGGTGATCGCCAGCGCGATCTCGCCGGCGCCGCGGATCGCAGCGTCGCGCCGGCTGATGCCGCCCTCGCGGTGGAGCCGATGAATGTTCTCGGCGACCACCACCGAGTTGTCGACCAGGAGCCCCACCGAGATCATCAGACCGAGCAGGGAGAGGATGTTGAGGCTCTCCCCGGCGAAGTACATGACCACCAGCGCAAGGACCATCGAGATCGGAATCGACAGCGCGATGATCACGCTCATCCGGAAGCGCCGGAGGAAGAAGAGCAGAACCAGCAGCGCGAAGACCGCACCGACCCGGCCGCTCGAGAGCAGCACCGAGAGCGACTCCTTGATGATGTCGCCCTGATCCATGATCATCGCCATCTGGAGCGATCGCAGGCGCGGCTTTCGGCTCAGCTCCTCGACCACCTCGCCCACCCGTCTGGCGACCTCGAGGGTGTTCGCCTCTCCCTCCTTCATCACCTGGATGGCGAGCGCGGGACGGCTGTTGACGCGGATCGAGAACTCGGTCTCGGGGAGGTCGTGGCGCACCGAGGCGACGTCGCCGAGGCGCACGCCGGGCGCGATCAGCACGTCGGCGACGCTCGCCGGCGTGCGATAGCGAGCCACCGAGCGCAGCAGCAGCTTGCGATCGCCCGACCGCACGTGACCGCTCGCCATCGTGAAGTTGTCGCGGGCGAGGTCCTGCGCGATCTCGTAGATGTTGAGGCCGGACGCGGTGACTCGCTCCCGGTCGAGCTCGATCAGGATCTCCTTCTCGACCAGCCCCTCGGCCCTCGCCGACGCGACCCCGTCGATGCGCTCGAGCGGCAACAGGACCTCGTTCTGGATCAGGTCGTAGACGCCGGTCGTCCCCTCGTCGATCGTGATGCCGACCATGGCCACCGGCATGCTCGCGTCGTTGTCCTTGAGGATGAAGACCTGCTCGAGGTCCTCGGGCAGCTCGCGGCGCGCGCGCTCGACCCGGTCGCGCACCTCGCGGTACGCCACGTCCATGTCGGTGCCGTGCTTGAAGGTCATGAACACCTGGCCGTAGCCGGTGCGCGCGAACGAGAAGACGTCGGAGAGCCCGCCGACGGTCGACAGCTCCCCCTCGAGCGGCAGCACGACCTTGTCGAGCACCTCCTGGGGCGGAGCGTCCTGCCAGGGGGCAGCGACCCGCAGGAACGATTCGCTGAAGCCGCTAGGGATCAGCTCGAGAGGAATCGACAGCGTCGCCACGACGCCGAGGACGACGAAGGTCGCCATCAGCACCAGCACCGTGATGCGGCGGTCGAGCGAGAACCTAGGGAGCCATGTCTCGAGGCGGCTGGCTTCGCCGTCCTCTGCTTCCTGCGCCGACGACTCGGCGGCCGCATCCCGGCGCGGCGGCGGCTCGCCGGGGACCCGGCTCACGACGCGCTCCCCTCGGGCTGCTCCGCCGCCGGGACCGGAAGCCCTTCGCGACCCGGGTCGGGCTGCGGCTGCTCGGAGCTCCCCCAGCTCAGCAGGCGCTCCTGGAAGCCGTCGACCAGGGAGTAGATGACGGGGATCACCACCAGGGTGAGCGCGGTGGAGGCCAGCAGCCCGCCGATGACGGCGAGCGCCATCGGGGTGCGGATCTCGGCGCCCTCGCCGAAGCCGAGCGCCATCGGCAGCAGGCCGAGCACCGTGGTCGCCGTGGTCATCAGGATCGGGCGCAGCCGGACCAACCCGGCGGTGACGATCGCCTCGACCCGCTCGAGCCCGCGCGCCTTGAGCGTGTTCACGTAGTCGACCAGCACGATCGCGTTGTTCACCACGATCCCGGCGAGCATGATCATCCCGAGGAAGACGACGATCGACAGGTTGACCTCGAGCAGGTAGAGCGTCGCCACCGTGCCGAAGAAGGCGAGCGGGATGGTGAACATGATCACCAGGGGATGCAGCAGCGATTCGAACTGGGCCGCCATGATCACGTAGACGAGGAACACCGAGAGGCCCAGCGCGAGCCAGAGGCTGGCGCGGCTGCGCTCCCACTCCTGGCTCTGGCCGCTGACCAGGAAGGTCGTCCCAGACGGCCAGTCGTAAGCGCCGAGCGCCTCCTCGATGCGCGCGACCGCCGCACCGAGCGAGGCGTCGCCGAGATTGGCGCGCAGCAGCGCGACGCGTCGGGAGTCGACGCGGCGGACCTCCGAGGGACCCTCGCCCAGGGACACGTCCGCCACCGAGGCGAGGGTGATGGGCCGGTCCTCCCCCGGGTTGACCACCATCGTCTCGAGGTCCTCGGTGGAGCGCCGGTCGGCCTCTTCGAGGCGGACGAAGATCGGGATCCGACGGTCCTTGAGGTTGTAGAGCGTCGCTTCGAAGCCCTTGATCTGGTTGCGCACGAGCTGCGCGACCTGCGAGATGTCGAGGCCGTAGCGCATCAGCAGCTCGCGGTCGTAGACGATCTGGACTTCGGGGGCTCCGGCGACCAGCGTCGTCTCGACGTCGGCGAGCTCGGGCAGGCGGCCCAGCAAGTCCTCGACGTCGGCGGCGGTGCGCCGGAGCTGGACCAGCTCGTCGCCGTGGATCTCGACCTCGATCGGAGTCTTGAAGCTGAACAGCACCGGTCGCGTCACCCGCGATTCGACGTCCGGCAGCTCCTCGAAGACCGAGCGCAACCGGGCGACGACGCGGTCCTCCACCTCGGCAGTGGCGTCGGCGAGCAGGAGCTTGAAGCGGGCGGTGTGCTCGCCCTCGTCGGAGCTCTGCGAGGTCGTGGGGTTGAAGCCGTAGGTGACCAGCACCGACTCGATCTGGGCACCACTTTCGCTCTCATCGAGCAGTACGTCCTCGACCGGACGCAGGATCCTCTCGGTCTCCTCGACCGGGGTGCCCACCGGCAACGTCACTTCGAAGGTGATCTCTCCCTGGCGCACCTCGGGCAGCAGCTCGGTGTCGAGCTGGCGCAGCATCGCCCAGGACGCCGCCACCGTGCCGACGACCACCAGCAGGACCGGCGCCGGCCACGCCAGCGCCCGGCGAAGCAGCGGCTCGTAGAGGCGATTCAGCCCCTCGAGCAGCGACGAGGTGACCTGCAACGGTCCGCGGGTGAGCCAGCCGAAGACGAAGCGCAGCGCCGGCCAGACGAACCGGCCGAGGAGAAACGAGATCCCGAGCACCAGCGCCAGGATCAGCTTGCCGACGACCTCGAGCACCGTGGAGAGTGCGAAGCGCAGCACGAAGAACAGGACGGCGAGTGCACGAGCTGCCTGGCGCAGGCCCCGAGCGCCGCCGCCGCGCTGGGCCCAGTCCTTGGCGCTCGTCAGGTCGGCGCGCAGAACGCGCCAGGCCGCGAGCTCGCGCCAACCCGCGCGCGCTTCGGCGGCGCTCGGCGCCGACCAGCCGCGCCGGCTGGCCAGCATCGGGATGAACAGCAGCGCCACACCCATGGAGGCGAGCAACGAGATCACGACGGCGAGCCCGAGGTCGCCGAACGCCTCACCCGCGATCCCCTCGATGAACACCATCGGGATGAAGACCGCGATCGAGGTCAGGATCGAGGCGATCACGGCCGAGCGCACCTCGCCGACCCCACGCACCGCCGAGGCGACCAGGTCGTCGCCCTCGTCGCGGCAGCGGAAGATCGACTCGAGGACGACGATCGACGAGTCGACCAGCATGCCGATGCCGAGCGCCAGGCCGCCCAGCGACATGATGTTGAGCGAGACCCCGAGCGAGCCCATCGGCGCGAAGGTGATCAGCAGCGAGATCGGGATCGACACGGCCACGATCAACGTGCTCACCAGGTTGCGCAGGAACAGGAAGAGGACCACGACCGCCAGGAGGCCGCCGAGCACCGCGGTGTCGCGCACGTCCCGGATCGAGCCCGCGATGAAGGTCGACCGATCGGCGACCACGCTCAGCACGGCGCCCTCCTGCCGGTAGAGCTGGGATGCGACGCCGCCCGCGTCGGCGCGCAAACCGGCGTTCGGACGGCCGCGCCCTCCCGGGCCGGCGCCGGCCTCGGTGCTCTCGGCGCCCTGCTCGCGGCGGCGCTCGGCCTCGAGGTCGAGCTCGCCGACCCGCGCTCGCACCTCCTTCGCCAGCGCGACCATGTTGGCGTCGGCCTCCTTGTAGACGTCGAGCTGGACCGACTCCGCGCCGTCGGTGCGAGTGAGGATCTCGCGCTCCTTGTTCGAGCGCACCACCTCGCCGAGGTCCTCGATCCGCACGTCGCGCCCGTCGAAGCGGGCGACGATCGTCTTGCGGATCTGCTCCAGGCCGGTGTACTCGTTGACGGTTCGCACCATGAACTCGGTGCGCCCCTCCTTGAGCGTGCCGCCGGCGACGTTGATGTTCTCCTGCCCCAACCGCTCGATCACGCGCTGGGCCGGAATGCCGGTCCGCCGCAGCTGTTCGGCGTCGAGCAGGACGTGGATCTCCTCCTCGAGCCCACCGCGCACCCGCACCGCCGCGACGCCCTTGATCGGCTCGAGCGCGCGCTTGACCTGGAGCTCGGCGAGCCGACGCAGGCGGCGTAGCCCCTCGTCCCCCTCGAAGCGCTCTCCGTCGCCGGCGAGCGAGAGCTCGAGCACCGGGTCGAGCGACGGGTCGAAGCGCAGGATCAGCGGGCGCTCGGCCTCGTCGGGGAGGAACACCAGGTCGAGGCGCTCGAGGGTGTCCTGCATCGCCTGCGACATGTCGGTGTCCCACGAGAACTCGAGGACCACGTCGCTCACCCCGGCGCGCGAGATCGACGACATCTTGCGCAGGCCGCCGACCACGCCGAGCGACTCCTCGATGCGACGGCTGACGTCGTTCTCGACCTCCTCGGGAGCGGCGCCCGGATACTCGGTGCGCACCGTGAGCGTCGGATAGCTCAGCTCCGGCATCAGGGTGACCGGCAGCCTGCGATACGACAGCGCGCCGAAGACCACGGCGGCCAGGAACAGCATCAGCACCGCCACCGGCCGGTCGGTGACGAAGCTACGCACACGCGCCGTGAGCGCGGCCGGGGGTGCGGCGGCGCCCGAGCCGGTGGTTGGCGCCGATCGGGCGCCGGGTGATTCCTCGCCCTGCTCGGCGGGCTCGCCTGCGGGGCGATCGCCGGCGGGCTCCTCGTGCTCGCTCATGGTTGGATCCGCTCGCTCTGGTGGGTGCGTCCCGGGCAGTGGAGTGCCCCTCCGCCGGCGCGCGATGGCGCGGTCGGCGGCGCGCGGTCAGCGTGTCGACGGTGCCGTGATCTGGCCGTTCGCGAAGGTGGCGAGCGCCTCGGCAGGATCGAGCACTCGAACCTCGGCGCCGTTCCTGAGGCCGGCCTGACCGGCGACGACGATCAGATCCCCTTCGGCGACCGCCCCCTCGGCGACGCTCACGGCGTCGGCCTCCTCGAGCTCGACCGCGACCCGCAGCCGCTCCGCCTTCCGGTCCTCGCCGACCCGGTACAGGAAGATCTGGTCCTCGTCGTAGATCAGCGCTCGCTTCGGCACCAGCAAAGCGTTCTCGGCGACGCCCGCGACCAACTCCACCTCGACGAACATTCCGGGCACCAGGTCGCGGCGATCGGGGAGCGCCAGCGTCACCTTGACGGTCCCGCTGCGCGAGTCGACGGTCGGCGCGACGCGATCGATGCGAGCCGGGCGCGACTCACTGCCGAGCGCCTGGGCCACGATGCGCGCCGGCTGGCCGCGATCGAGCCGCGCGAGCTCCCTCTCGGGCACGTAGATGCGGGCGACCAGAGAGGCGAAGTCGACCAAGTCGAAGAGCTTCTGGTTGGTCTGGACGAAGGCGCCGACGCTGACGTGACGCGCCGTGATGACGCCCGAGATCGGCGCTCTCACAGTGGCGTAGGAGAGCTCGCGCTCGGCGTCGTCACGCGCGATCTGGAGTTGCTCGAGCTCGTAGGTCGCCTGGTTCCAGGCCTGCTCGCTGATCAGCTCCTGCTCGAACAGGCTCTTCTGGCGCTCGTACTCGCGCCGCGCCTTGTCGAGCTGGCTCTGGACCCGGGTCAGCGCGCTCTCCTGCTCTTCGTCCTGGAGCCGGAGCAGCACCTGCCCCTTCTCGACCGTGTCGCCCTCCTCCACCAGCAGCTCGACCACGCGCCGATCGGCCTCGGAGAGGACCTCGACGCTGCGCTCGGCTTCCAGGTTCGTCGAGTAGCGGCGAACCGACTCGATCCGCCCGGTGGCGAGCGGCAACGCCGCCACCGGAATCGCCTCGGACTTCGGCTTCTGGTCGGCCTCGGCCTCGGCTTCCCGGCCCCTGGCGGGCCGCTCGGCGGCCTCACCGTTGCTGGCCGCGCACCCGGCGAGCGCGGCGAGCATCAGGACCAGCGCCATGGCCGGCAGCAACAGCCTGGCGGCGGCGCTCGGGGTCGTTCGGGCGGAGGAATAGCGCATGGCGATCGGACCTCGAATCGGTGGTGGGCGGGCGAGACCACGGCGCCAGATCGTCGACTCGCCCAGATCTCGTCGAGGGGCATTTCGAGATCGGTCGAGATCGGTCGAGATCGTCTCTGACCCCGCGTCAACAGACAGTACGCCGGCAGTGGACGGGATGTTCCAGGTTGCGGAAGAAGGTCGTGAAAAGACAAGGGCGCAGGTGGCGCGCCTCCCTTTTCGCGGGTCAAACGACTCCGCCGAGCTCGGATCTCCGCCGCCTGTCGCCGTCGCACTCGGAGGCTCGACACCGTCAGGGGTCGGCGCTCACCGTCAAACGAGCAGCGCTCCGGACACGCCCGACGAAGGAGATCCTGCACCGCGCCACCCCTGCCGGCGTGCGCACGGCGGCTGAGGAGACTGGAAGGCCGTCAACCGGCGTGCTCGCCGCTTTCGCCCCGTCGAGCTGCGCGACCAACGACGCCGTGGCGGCTCGGCCGCTCCGTCGCTCGGCCGCGGAGATCCTGCGCGCAGCCCGATCAGGCTCGGGCCGCGTCGCGGAGCGCCGCTACCCGCCCTGCTTGTACTTGCGGCGGAACTTCTCGATGCGGCCGGCGGTGTCGACGAAGTGCTGCTTGCCGGTGAAGAACGGGTGCGACGCGGAGGAGATCTCGAGCCGGATCTCCTGGTGCTCGACGCCGTCGATCACGCGCGTGTGGTCGCTGGTCATGGTCGACATCGACGTGAACTCGAAGTCGGCCGAAGGGTCCACGAAGACCACGGGGTGCAGCTTGGGATGGAGGTCTTTCTTCATGGCGAGGGCCTCGGAACGCGCGAACCGCTTGCGGCCCGCGTGGACAGGACGCTGGTCTGGGTCGTCGTGCGCCTGACCGGCGCGGGATACGCGCCGAGCCGGGTGCGTAGCCCGGGACGCTCTCCGGAATCCGTCCCGGCCGGCGCAGAGCGTGGCATCGTAGCAGAAAGAGACGGCTGTCAGCCATTCACGGCAGCGACGAAACGTCGGGGCAATCCCTCCGCCTACGGGCTGGGCGGTCCGGAGACGAGCGGCTCTCCCATCCCCACGACGTCCAGTGGATCCCGGCCGGCAATCCGGGGGAAGGCAGCCTCACCGTTCAGACAACGGCCAGGATCGACCTGAGGGCGAGTGCGCATCGTCGATCGAACCGCGAGTGCGCGTCGATCGAACGGACCGCACCACCGCTCGCCGACGGCGGCACGGATCCGCGACCGGTTCGGGGGCCACCTCGGAGCCCGAGGCTGGACTGGATGTACAACGACCCCGAGCCGTAGCGGGCTCGTGGTGATCACCACTCCCCAACGAGCGGCGTGGGCAAGGCGCGGTCATACGACGGGCCCGCTACTCATGTTCTTCTCCGCCTCCGGCCCTTCGGGCCTCAGCGGAGTGTGCTCGTTGGTCCCGCGCAAGCGCGGGACCAAGGTTCCCCGCCCAAGCGCCCGCGGACGGCGCGGGCTCAGGCCGACCAGGCCGGGCACCACTCTCGTAACGGCATCGGGTGCGGCTTGATCGAACTTTGACCGTTTTGTGAGCTTCCCGCTGGCCTAGTCGACCTAGAGCTTCTTTCGCCGCCATCCTCTCGGGCGCAAGAGGATCCAACGAGCGCGGGAAGCTCAGCCGGCCGACGACGACCGCTCCACGAAGGTCAGCAGCCACTTGAAGGGCTGATCGCTCACCACGCGCGGGCGGCCGAAGGCGGCGAGTCTCCGGCGCAGATCGCCGAGGGTGAACTCACGCACGTGGTTGCGATGCGGAATGCAATCCTCGTTGGGGACGCTGACGACGAGCCGACCATCCGCGGCCACCAGCGTCCAGGCCTTCTCCAGGATCCGGTCTCCCACCTCCGCGTCGACGTGCTCGAGGACCTCCGCCAACACCACGGTGTCGAAGCTCTGCTCCTCGGGCAGCTCCAGGATGTCGGCCCGCTCGAAACGGATCGAGGGATACCGCCGCCGCGCAGTCTCGATCTTGCCGGCGTTCTTGTCGACGCCAGTGACCTCGAGACCGCGGCCGGCGATCTCGGCGCTGAGATGGCCCGGGCCGCAGCCGAGCTCGAGGACGGCGCCGTGACACAGGCCCGCGATGACGCGGCACCGCTCGGCGACGGTGCGCTCGAGCGGCGGATCGCGGTCGACACCCATCAGCAGCCAGCCGTACGGCTGGTCGGTGTACACCTTGGGCTGGTCGATCTCCTTCAGCAGCCGCTTGAGGCTCGCCCGGTCGAATGGGCGCTGCCCGGGCGGCGCGTCGGATACGGCGCTGTGGGGTACGCACACCAACAAACGCCCACCCGGTGCGACGCGGGAGTAGGCCTGGCGCAGCAGCGGGAGCGCCCGCTCCTGGTCGACGTGCTCGAGCAGCCGGGCCACGACCACGGTCTGGTGCCGCTCCTCGCTCCCGACGAGGTCGGCGAAGCCCTCGTCGGTCTCGCTGCGGACGACGACGACTCCGTCGTTTTCCAGGCGCGCGAGCAACGCGTCGAACCGCCGGCCCAGCAGCACCGTGTCTGCGCTGCAGCGCCGGGCGATGGCGCGGGCGAGCGCCCTCTCGACTCGGGACGCCCGAGCCACCACGCGCGACCCCGAGGTCAACGGCACGCCTCCAGCGACGTCACTCCCACGCGAACGGCGGCGGCGTCCAGCAGTCGGTCGGAGAGGTGCCGGTTTCCGGCGGCGCGCGCCCGCCATGACCCGCCCAGCAGCGCTGCCGCCTCGAACGCCTGAATCCGCTCGTGCTGGTCCGGCTCGTCGGTCAGGTAGGCGGCCCGGAAGCGCTCGGCGACGCGGTCGGCGTCCCCGGCGTCGGGGTGCGCGGTCACCAGCTCCGCGACCAGGCCCGCCGCGTCGAGGAACGGGTGGCCCATCGTCGCGTCGGTGACGTCGAGAACCGCCACCCGCCGCCCGACCATCCGGAGCTTGCGCGGAGACAGGCCGCGGAGCACCGGTCCCCGGCGCCCGCCGTCGTCCGCGACGACCCGCTCGGCGTTCTCGAGCACGGCCTCGGCGATCGCTCGCGCCCGCGCGTCCTCCGCCAGCCCCGAGCCGGCGGCGGCGCGCAGGCCGTCGAGCTCGACCGCGGAACCACGCTCCTTGTCGAGCTCGATCGGCGTCGCGTGCAGGCTGGCGAGAGCCCGACCGACGAGGTCGATCGCCTCCTCGAGACGGCGCGTGTCGCCGGCGCCCAGGATCTCGAGCAGTGGCCGCCCGGTGTGGTTCTCGAGCACCTGCAGGCGCAGCTCAGGGAGGAACGCCACCGAACGCGGCAGCAGCGGCGCGCCGCCCTCCGCGTCGAGACTCTCCCGGAGGGCCGCGAGCCGCTCGCTCTCGCGCCGACCGCTGCGGTCGCGCCACAGGAAGCCCTCGAGCGTGGCCTTCCATCGCTCGCCTCCCCGCCAGCCGGTCAACACGTAGCGCAGTCGGTGATGCCGGTGGGTCTCGCCCCGCAGCTGGACACGGCACTCGTCGAGCTCCACATCGTAGGCGCGTCGCACGCTGGGCTCGAGCAGGGCGCCCACGTACTGGCCGTCGACGGCCCAGGCGACCCGGTCGACGCGACCGGCATCGTCGGCGGATCCGCGGACCCTGCCCGGGGACGCCACCGCCGCGCCCCCAGACGATCCTGCGCCCGCCAGCCCCAGGATGCGCTCGCACTCGTCGGTCAGCCGATCGGCGGTCTCCTCCCACCCGGCCCGCTGCAGCCGGAAGCCGGTGGCGGCGGAAGTCAGTAGAGCCGCCGCTTCGAACAGGCGTGCCCGGCGCTCGTCCTCACCGGTCTGACGCAAGTACTGCTCGAGGAAGGCCTCCCTGGCCTCGGCCAGCCCGTCCAGCGTGCCATCGACACGCAGCGAGGACGTTCGCAGCGCGGAGAGGAAACGACCGACGTCGAGCAGCCGATCTCCGAGCACCATGTTGTCGAGGTCGATCAAGGACACCCGCCCGTTGCACACCAACACGTTGGAGGGGTGCAGGTCGCCGTGGAGCGGGCCGGTGATCCTGGCCCTCGACTCCAGCTCGCCGATCAGCCGATCGCGCAGGGCGAGCACCTTGTGGCGCTCCCGGGGCCGCAGCTCGGCGAGCACTCCGCTCCACCGATGGACGGCCCTCACGCACTGCAGCGAGGCGCGACGGGAGGGCATCGGCAGCGCCATGTCGTGGAGCGCCGCGACACCGCGCGCCAGCTGGCGGACGTGGCCGATGAGCTCTCCGCTGCCCGCCAGGTCCGACAGCCTCGCGCCGTCGAGGCGCTCCTGCAACGAGAGATTGGGACCCGGGAGGTAGCCGACGGGTGGCGCCAGGTGAACCCGCCGGCGAGCCTCTCGCCACACCGCCCAGCCACGAGCGAAGACGGTGGCCGCGCGGCGCTGAGCGTCGAGCTTGCCGACCAGTCGGCGCAGCTCCGGGAGACCGCTTTCTCTCGACTCGCTCAGCACCTCGAGCGCCAGCGCCGCGCGCGCGCCGGGCGTGTACCCGAGGGGGGCGACGTCGATGTCTCGCGGCCGCGCGCCGCGAGCCCTCCACGCGCGCCCGAGCTTCTCCCTCAGCAGCCGCGGATCGCAGGCATCGACCAGGGAGGGCAGCGCGGGGTCGTAGGGGAAGGCGTAACACACCAGGTGAGCTGCGGGCAGATGAAACACCGGCGAGCGCAGAGGTCGCTCCCCGCTTTCGCGGTAGCGCGCAGCCAGGCGCCGGTCAGGCGGCGGGGGCGAGTCGCCCGCCGGCAACAGCTCGGCGGTGAGCCACTGGACCCGGCTGCGCCCTCCCTCGCGTCTGCGGAGCTTGAGCGCGTACAGGACGGAGCAGCGCTGCTGCGGGTGGTACTGCACGTTCAGGATGCTCGCGCGCTCGATCCCCAGTCCTTCTCGGCACTCCGGCAGCGTCTCGCTCAGGAGGGCGCCCAGCCCATCGGGATCGAGAGCCACGGGGAGGCCCGGGAACGCCGGATCCTGCAGTCGCCTCATGCGCTCCGCTCTCCCTGCGCGGCGAGCCCGGACGCCGACCGCGCGCTCGATCGCAAGGAACCCTCCCGCTCGCTCGGCGCCGGCGCGGGCCCCTCGCCGACGATGCGGCCCTGATCGAGATGGACCACTCGATCCAGTCCCTCGAGGTTGCGCGGATCGTGCGTGATCACGATCACCGTGCGATCGCGCATCAGGCGGCGCAAGGCCTTCATCACCCGCGCCGCCGAGCGCCCGTCGAGGCCGGTGGTGAGCTCGTCCATGATCAGGATCGGGGCGTTGCGGATCATCGCCCTGGCAATCGCGATGCATTGGCGCTGGCCGCCGCTCAGCATCGCCCCGCGCTCGCCGATGACCGTGTCGTACCCCGCGGGAAGGCGGGAGATGATGCGGTCGACGCGCGCCCTCCGGGCAGCCCTCTCGATCTGCTCCATCGACGCGCCGAGCCGTCCGTATGCGATGTTCTCGGCGATGGTCGTGCCGAACAGCAGCGGCTCCTGGAACACCATCGAGATCTGCTTGCGCAGCGACTCGAGGGTGAGCTCGCGCACGTCGCGGCCGTCGATCCTGACGCTGCCGGAGGTGGGGTCGTAGAACCGCGCCAGCAGGCTCACCAGGGTGCTCTTGCCGGCGCCGGTGGAGCCCACGAGCGCGACCCGCTCGCCCGGACGAATGCGCAGGGTGACGTTCTCGAGGGCCGGCCGGTCCTGTCCGTAGGCGAAGGAGACGTCGTCCCACAGGATCTCGCCCCGGAACCGCGGCGCCGACACGGCTCCCGGAAGATTGCGGACCTCCCGATCGACTTCGAGGATGCGCAGCACGCGCTCTCCAGCGGTGGAGGCCCGGATCATGCGCTCGGTCACCCGAGAGACCCGTTGCAGGGGGCGTGCGTAGAGCTGGAGGTAGGAGACGAAGACCACCAGGTCCCCGACCGACATCGAGCCCTGGAGGATGAACCGGGTCGCCAGCAGGATGATGAGCGCGGTGATCACCGAGACCGACGTCTGGGCCGACCACTTGAGCTTGGCCTCGAGCCTCGAGGCCTTCAGCCCCGAGCGGACGTCTCGCCGGGCCGCACCGCCGAAGCGCTCGACCTCGTGCTTCTCGCCGCGGAACCCCTGCACCACACGGATCGCCCCCAGCGACTCCGAGGCGAGCGTCGCGAGCTGCCCTTCACGCTCACGCTGTTCGCGCACGGCCTTGCGCATCGGGCGCTGGTAGCGACGGACCAGCAGGGCGACGATGGGCAGCAGCGCGATCGCCGGCAGAGCCAGTCGCCAGTCCATGACCAACATCACGACGGCCATGCCCGACATCAGCAGCACACCCTCGGCGAGCTCCAGCGGCAGCGAGATGAACCCCTGCCGCAGCATGCGGACGTCCGAGGTGAGCCGGACGATGAGATCGCCGGTCCGGCGCCGATCGTGAAAGCTCAGCGACAGGTGCTGGAGATGCTGGTAGAGGTCGACTCGCAGGGCCGAGGTCACCTCGATCCCCAGCCGGGCGGTGAGCAGGCGCTGGCGGTAGTAGAGGAAGCCGCGCAGGAGGGCGACCGCCACCAGGCTGCCCACCAGAGCCCAGAGCAGCCCGCGGCCGCCGCTCGCCGCCTCCGGCGCTGCCGGCGAGCGGTCGGCAAGGAGCACGCGGTCGATGATCAGCTTGAGCGGCCAGGGCTCCACCAGCCG
This sequence comes from Thermoanaerobaculia bacterium, assembly GCA_035546295.1. Classification (GTDB taxonomy): domain Bacteria; phylum Acidobacteriota; class Thermoanaerobaculia; order Multivoradales; family Multivoraceae; genus DATKBT01. The sequence goes on from DATKBT010000013.1 coordinate 24,089, forward strand.
CATGGCGGTGTAGGCGAGGGACAGCAGCAAGGCCGCCAGCATGGGCCGCCTGCGCTTGCGCAGGTAGGGGGCGAAGCGGGCCACGACCCGACGGTACCTGCCCCACTTGCGCACCGTGCGCTTCAGCCGACCGGCGCGAGGGTCTCGCTGCACCGACGTCCCTTCCATCATGCGACTCGCAGCTCCCGCTCGCCGTCTACGCCGCCAACGGCAGCGTCGACAGGATCACGGAGGCTCGCTGCCTCCAGGTGTGGCTCCGCAGTGCCTCGTCGTGGGCCCGGCTCCCCAGCCGGCGGCGCAGCAAGCCATCGCGCGCCAGCAGGCGAACGGCGTCGATCAGATCCGGCACGCTGCCCGGCTCGACCAGCAGACCGGTTTCGCCGTGGCGGATCAGCTGACGGAGCTGCCCGATGCGCGAGGCCACCACCGCGGTCCCGGACGCCATGTACTCGAGCACCTTGAGCGGCGAGAAGTAGAAGCGCTCCGCCGCCGGGTAGGGCGCTACCGCGATGTCCATCGCCCGCAGGTAGGCGGGAACGCTCGTGGGCGGCACCGAGCCGGTGAAGGTCACCCGATCCGGGAGACTGCGCTGGAGGTCCTCCAGCCGCGCCGCCATCGGCCCGTCGCCGACGACCAGGAGATGCAGGGAGGGATCGCTGGCCAGGCGGGCGAACGCCTCGACCAGGACCTCGATGCCGTGCCACGGCTTCAGGCTCCCCACGAAGCCGACCACCAAGCGACCGGCGAGCTCGACCGGCAGGGCCGGGCCGTCGGGGCGGAAGCGCCCCACGTCGACGCCGTTCGGCACCACCTGGATCTTGGCGGCGTCCACCCCTCCGGCGATCAGCTGCTCGCGCAGGTCGTCGCTCACTGCGACGATCCGGGAGGTGGCCTCGAAGGCCAGGCGCTCCAGCACCTCGGCCGCCTCGTGCAGCGCCTGCCCGCGATGACGGGCGCCCTCCCAGGACAGCGGCGCGTTGACCTCCAACACGTGCGGACAGCCCAGCCGGCGCGCCGCCACCGGACCGGCGACGCTGAACGGGCTGTGGCGCTCGTAGACCAGGTCCGGGCGCGAGCGCTCGAGGCGGTGGGTCAGCGCGTCTTCGACCGCGCTGTTGCACCAGATCCGTCGCAGCGCACGCAGGACGGCCGTCGTCTGCTCGTGCTCGCCGGCCTGGGGTGCCCGCGCCAGCTTGTTCAGGGCGCCGGCGAAGGGCGTACGTACGATGGTGTGCACCGGGACCTCCAGCATCTCGCACCCCTCCACGTTGCTCATCACCACCTCGACCTGGTGTCCGAGCTGGACGAACGAGTCGACGATCGCGCGCAGATGCGCCGCCGATCCGTTGTTCTTGGCCAGCGACACGCCCGAGTCGGCGCACACGTAGGTGATTTTCATCTCCCCACTCCAGCGAACAGGTCGCGCAGCCGCTCCGACGTCTGCGCGGTGTCGTAGATCGGCTCCACCGAGGCGCGGGCGCCGGCACGCAGGCGCGCGTGCAGAGCCCGATCCTCGATCAGCCTCTGGATGGCGTCGGCAAGCGCCGCCGGGTCGCGTTCGGGGACCAACAGCCCGTTTTCGCCTTCGCGCACGACCTCCGGGATGCCTGCGACCCGCGTCGACACCACCGGGATCCCGCAGGCCAGCGCCTCGACGATCGAGACCGGCAACCCCTCCCGATTGCCGTCTTCGCCGACGATCGAGGGCAGCACGTAGACGTGAGTCGAGCGGTAGTGCCGGAGCACGTCCGACTGCTTGCGCCCGCCGAGCAGCCGCACCGAGTCGGCCAGACCGGCCTCCGCGATCTGGGCCAGCAGCTTGGCCCTCAGGTGGCCGCGGCCGATGACGTCGCAGCGGAAGGGCACGCCGCGCCGGGCGAGCAGCCGGCAGGCCTCGATCAGGTACTCGCCACCCTTCTTCTGGACCAGCCGGGCGACCGACAGGATCTTGAACGGCGGCTCGGGGGCCGCGCCGTCGGGCGCGAACCGCGACAGGTCGATGCCGTTGCGCACCAGCTCGATCCTGGGGGCGCCGCCGTTCGCGACTCGGCGCAGGTGCTCGACGTTGCTCTCGCTCACCGTCGCCACGAAGCGCGCCGCGGCGACCTTGCGGCGCAGGATGTCGAGATCGACGTCCTCGCGGTAGATGTCGACCGCGTGGGCGGTGAAGCTGTAGGGAAGCCCGCTGATCGCCGAGACCAGGCCGGCGACGGTGGTGGCGCGCGTGGCGAAGTGGGCGTGGAGATGGCGCACCTTCAGCCTCGCGGCGCGCTCGGCGATCCAGCCCGCCTGGTAGAAGCGCCACAGGAGGATCGGCCGGCAGGTGGCGAGGGCCCGCAGCCGGGCGCGCCGATAGACGCTGCCGAAGCGCCGCGCGGCGTCGCGGTTTGTACGCCGCAGCGAGTCGCGGTCGCGGGGGTCGGCCAGCCCGGGGACGTACCAGATCGGCGCCTTCAAACGGACCATGCCGTCGTGGAAGCGCGGGTCGGTCGGCGCCATCAGCGAAAAGACGTGCACCTTGACGCCGGTCCGCTCCAGCCCGAGGATCTCGTTGAGGACGAACGCCTCCGAGAGCTTCGGAAACTTCCGGAGCACGTACGCCACGGTCAGCGTGCGGTCAGCGCTGGGCACGGCTCTCCTCCACGACGATCGCGTTGAGCAGCTGGTCGACGGCGCGCTCGACGCCGTCCACACGCACCGGCCAGTCGAGATCGACGAGGTCGGGCTCGGCGAGGGTGGCGATCAGGGTCTCGGCCAACGCCTCGGGTTCGAAGCAGGAGCTCGACAGCACCCGCAGCAGACCGAGCCGCTCCAAGGCCTGCGCGCGCAGGAGCTGCTCCCACTCGATGCCCGCCCGAGGTCCCTGGAGGAACTCGCCGTAGCGCCAGTTGCGCGGCAGCACCAGCGCGCGACGCTTGAGCGCCAGCAGCTCGGCGATCGTGTTGTAGCCGCCCATGGCGACCACCGCATCGGCCGCCCGCAGGTACGAAGGCAGGTCGCCGACGTACTCCTCGATCACGATGCGCGGCTCGCCCGCCGCCTGCTCACTGAGACGCTCACGGTCCTGGCGAGCCATCAGGGGCCCGGTGATCGCCACCGCCGACACCCCGCCGAGCAGGCGCACCGCACCCACGAAGCTCGACAGCAGGGGATAGCCGTCGCCGCCGCCCCCGGCGGTGGCCACCAGCAGCGGCGGCGCGAGCCCGAGCTCCTCGAGCAGCCGCCGCGGCTCGCGCGACGCCGGCCCGATCGCGGTCACGTAGCCGCAGTAACGCAGCTTGCTCTGCAGATCGCCATCCAACGCGTAGGCCTCGCCGACGTCGAGGATCTCTGGGCTCCCGTAGACCAGCACCAGGTCGTAGAGCTCGCGCAAGACGCGATAGACGTCGTCTTTGGCCCAGGTCTCGCGCACCACCTCCGGCCGGTCGACCACGTCGCGCAGGCCGAGCACCGTGCGCACCCCGAGCTCGCGGCAGCTCTCCAGCGCCGGCAGCAACTCCCGTCGCGAGCCCAGGGGGAAGTTGTCGACCAGCAGCAGGTTGGGGCGGAAGGACTCGACCGCGCCGCGGACCAAGCGCTTGCGGATCGAGGTGATCGCGCGGGGCCCGATCGGCAGGTGCGGGGGTCGCCGCTCGGCGTCGCCCGTCTTGACGATGGTGGGCAGCTTCAGGAAGTCGGCGTTCGCCGGCAGGTCGCGCATCGCCTGCGCCGCCGGCGAGCCGGTGATCAGGAGCACCGCGGCGCTCGGCTCACGCGCGCAGAGCGCGCGCACGATGTGCAGGCACCGGCGCACGTGCCCCAGACCGAAGGTGTCGTGGGTGAAGACCGCGATTCGCTTCATGTCCGCTGCCTCACACCACCTGCCTCACCGCCGGTCGCAGCGACCAGGGCGCGTCCGCGAGCCGGGTCGCGCGCTCGTCGAGGAGCCCCCGGAGACATCGTGCCGCCTGGTCGACACCGTTCATCGGCGGCAGGATCGCGTCGGGAGGCGGCGAAGCCAGGGCCTGTTCGATCACTCGAGCGAGGTGGTCTGGCGTGCGCTCGCCCTGGCCGAGGGCGTGCACGATCCCGCGCTCAGCCAGTCGCGCAGCACGCAGCCCCTGCTCGGCGCTCGGCCCGGTTCGCGGCAGCACGATCGTCGGCTTGCGCAGCCGCATGGCCTCGAGCATGCTGTTGTAGCCGGCCATGGTCAGCAGCACGTCGGCGGCCTGCAAGTAGGAAGGCAGGTGATCGACGCACCACACGATGCGCGCCGGCAGGTCGGCGGCGCGCCGGCGCAGGTCCTCGATCTCGTCGCGGCGCATCAGCGGACCGGTGATGCACACCAGCTCCAGATCGGTCGACGGCGCGATCCGGCGAAGCGCCTCGAGGCAGAGTCGCATCATCGGATAGCCATCGCCGCCGCCGCCGGCGGTCGCCACCACCACCTGGCGCGCGGTGAGGCCGAGGCCGTGTCTTGCCGCGCCTTCGTCACCGTCGCCGTTCTCAGAGCAGACGTAGCCACAGTAGTGGGCGGGCACTCCGGTCTCCTCCTGCAGCCGGTACTGATCCTTGGTGTCGAAAACCTCCTCCGCCCCGTAGATTAGGACCGCGTCGTAGCTCTGGGAGATGGCGCGGTAGACGCCGTCGCGCCGCCAGCTCTGCACCGTGAGTGTCGGGTCGTCGAGGATGTCGCGAACGCCGAGCACGACACACGGTCCCCGCCGGTCCTTCCGCCACGACCGCAGCGAGGGACCGAGCTCTCCCCACAAACCCGTCGGGTGGTGGTCGACCAGCACCAGATCGGGCCGCAGCGTGCTCGCCACCCCTTCGATGATTCGGCGGCGCAGCCGGCTGAGCTGATCGTGTTGCAGCGAGAGGGTGCGAGGACCAAGCGCCCCCTCGGGGTCCTTGGTCAACGACGGCAGCTTGACCACGTCGACCCGCTCAGGGCACCCGAGGAAGCCCGCGGGCTGGCTGGTCAGCATCAGCACGTCGAGCTCGGGCATTTCCTGGACCAGCCGCGAAGCGATCGCCAGGTTGCGACGCTGGTGGCCGAGGCCCACCACGTCGCCGCAGTAGACGAGGATGGATCGCTGTATCAGCATTCCGCTACCTCCCTCAGAACGCGAACAGGATCTGGGCGCGCCCACCGAAGAGGCTGGTCCCCTCGAGCGCTCCGTACGCCGACCCGGGGCGGAACCACGAGCCGAACAGGCGGAAGCGCGCGCGCTCCCATTCGTGGAACCCGACCACCACGTCGACCCCCTCCCCGAGGTCCTCGTCGACGCCGTTTGGCCGTGTGCGCAGCCGCGATCGGCGCAGCGACGTGGCCGGCGTCACCTGCCGATAGGTGTGGGCGAGGAGCTCGACCGAGGACGACCCGAGGAAGGGGAAGCCCAGAGCCAGCGTGCCGATCTCCAGGTTCGAGAGCTCCGGATCGAGCAGCTCCCCGTAGTAGCGGAAGCTGTGCACGCCGCGGAACCTGCCGGCATTGCTCTGCAGCCCGGTCTGCCGGAAGGACGAGTCGACGCCGTCGAGTGGATCGTCGTCGCCCGAGCCCACGGCGTAACCGAGCGTGATCGAAGGCCCCAGAGCCCAAGGCGGGGACAGCGTGACGCCGAGGTCGACGGCCCAGCCGTCGATGCGCTGGCTCTGCCGCCGGCTGACCCGCACCAGGTCCTCGTCGTCCGAGAAATCAGCGAGCTCTTCCGGGCCTACCTCGTCGGGGTCGATGTCGTCGGGGTCGAGATCGTCGTAGTCGAACACGTCCTCCCGGCCACGCACCAGGCCCAGGTCCGCCCAGTACTCGAAGCCGAGCCGATTGCGGTCCCGGCGGCGCCCCTTCCAGCGCAGCCCCAACCAATCGAGATCGGCGTCGCTCTCGTCCTCGCGATTCTCGATCAGGATCGCGCCGACCGGAGGACGGTCGGAACGATCCCGCTGGGCGAGCGCGAACAGCTCCAGCCGGTGGCGCTTTCGGAAGCGCCAGGACGCCGAGCCGATCGCCCGCAGCAGGTCCTCGTCCTCGGCGTCGATCGGCTCGCGCTCGAGGTCGATGGCGCTGAGGTTCGCGGCGACCGCGACCTCCGCCTCGAAACGCTTTCGCTCGTAGCGAGCACGTAAGGCATCGAGCTTTCCGCTCCACCACCAGCGCCGATCGTCGCGCATCGACTGGCGGCCGAGCTGCAGGCTCCAGTGGCTGCTGCCGATGTCCGCCCAGTGCAGCCAGATCTCTCCGCTCTCGAGCGAGAGCTCCGGATCCGCCTTGCCGTCGCGTGATCCCAGCTCGGCCTGGTACTCGACCTTGGACTCGACGAACAGCGAAACTTTGGGGCTAGCCTGGTAGTACAGCTCGAGCTGCAGCTTCTGGTTCTGGCGGGACCGGCGGTCGTCACGATCATCGTGCGGGCGCAGGTCGGCATCGAAGCGTGCGATCACGTCGTGGCCGCCACTGAAGATCAGCGGCCGGCCCCACAACCGCCACGCGATGGCGGAGTCGGGGCGCTCCTCGTCGTCGAGCTCGGCGAGGCGGCGGCGGTTCACATCCACCTGCGCCGGGATCTCCTCGGGGTGCAGGCGGACGAGCGCACGATCGCCCCGTTTCGGGTCGTGATCTCCGGCGTTGTCTTCCACCGGCGTGGCACGCGCCGGCGGCAGCGGCAACGAGGCGCCGCGTCCGACCAGCTGCCAGCCCGGCGGCAAGGCCGGCTGTCCCCGCATGCGTTCGGTGTAGAGGCGGCTGGCCTCGAGGTCCACGGCGTCGGCCGGCAGAGACACCAACGTCCCACGCACCTGCTGGTAGACCACGCGCGAGCCCTCGACCCGCCACGGGCCGTCGGTCTCGAGGAGGTCGCGCTCCACGGTCACCAGCCAGTCGGCGGCGAGGGGATGACCCGCGGCGAAGAGCGGCGCCACCGCCAAGAAAGCGACTTGGAGGGGACGACAGACCTTCCGTGAGAGAGACGAAGCCATCGGTCCGAAGGGCCAGACAATTTGAAGCGCCGGGCTTTCTCGTAAAGCCAAGGTTTCTGCATGAAGTGTTGTCAGACGCATATTCGCATCTCTCGATGCACCGGTCAATACCGCCCTGCTCCGCTGCTCTGGTTGGCGAGACTCGCGCGCCTCGCCCGCCGAATTGCGCTGGCTGGTCGTGGGGAAGCGGAGAGCAGCTTCCTCGCGAGGGCCCCGAGAAGGGCAACGCGCAGCGCCGCCGGCGACGGCGAGAGCCCCGCTTCGCTTCCCATCCGCGAGAACGGGCGCCTCGGACCGACGAACGTCCAAGTAGGCGACCAGCGGCCGCCTCACCCGCGCGACCCGCCGAAACAACCCATTCCACACCCCCGTCCCACCAGTCGGAGCCAACGAGCAAGCGACGGGCGACCCGTCCGCGGCGATGCCGCCGACCTGCCCACGTCACGGTCGCCGCAGCCCCGATTCGCCGATATCCGAAGGAGCGCCCGATGAAAGCACCAGAACTCTCCGCCAGGCGCCGATGGCGCCATCCCCAGCTCGCGATCCAGGTCGCCGCCCTGCTGCTCGGGCTGCTGCTCGCGGTCGCTAGCGCGACTCTGCTCGCGGCGCCGTCGCTGGCTCAGGGGAGCGCCCTCGAGTACACGCCGAGCTCCGCGAACCAGCTGGTCGATCCGGCGCGTCTCGCCGGCTTCGACTTCGAGTCGCTGAACTTCTCGCGCGGCGGTCGGGTCACCGCCGTGACCGGGGTCATCGGCCAGCCCCTCGTCTACTACTTCGGCTCCACCGGTGGCGGCGTGTGGAAGACGACCGACGCCGGCAACACCTGGGACAACGTCACCGACGGCTACTTCGGAGTCGGTTCGGTGGGCGCGATCACGGTCGCGGCCTCCGATCCCAACGTCATCTACGTGGGCACCGGCTCGGCCTGCCCGCGCGGCAACATCTCGAACGGCGACGGTATGTACCGCTCGACCGACGCCGGGCGCACCTGGAAGCACATCGGTCTCGAGGCCGCGGGCCAGGTCGGCCGCGTCCGCGTGCACCCCAGCGATCACGACCTGGTCTACGTCGCAGCGCTCGGCAACATCTTCGGCCCCAACGAGGAGCGCGGCGTCTATCGCTCGAAGGACGGCGGCACGAGCTGGGAGAAGGTGCTGTTCGTCTCCGACGGCACCGGCTTCGTCGATCTGTCGATGGACCCGACGAACCCGCGGATCCTCTACGCCGCGGCCTGGCGCGCCGAGCGCAAGCCCTGGACCAACATCTCGGGCAGCGAGGACGGCGGGATCTGGAAGACGACGGACGGCGGCGACACCTGGACCAAGCTCGCCGGCGGCCTGCCCGAGGGCCTGGTCGGGCGCATCGGCGTCGCCGTCTCCCCCGCCAACCCCGACCGCGTGTGGGCGCTGATCGAGGCCGAGGGCGAGAAGGGGGGCGTCTACCGCTCCGACGACGGCGGCGAGAGCTGGCGGCGGACCAACGGCGACGCCAACATCCGGCAGCGCCCCTGGTACTACACCCACATCTACGCCGACCCGCACGACGCCAACACCGTCTATGCCCTGAACGTCGGCCTGTTTCGCTCGGTCGACGGCGGCAGCACCTTCGCCGAGCAGATCCGCGTTCCGCACGGCGACAACCACGACCTGTGGATCAATCCCCTCGATCCGCGCAACCTGATCAACGGCAACGACGGCGGCGCCAACGTCAGCTTCGACGGAGGCGAGTCCTGGTCCTGGCAGATGAACCAGCCGACCGCCGAGATCTACCGCATGGAGGTCGACGACCAGTGGCCGTACCGGGTCTACGGCTCGCAGCAGGACAACAGCACGATCTCGATCCCCAGCCACGGCTTCGTCTCGTGGAACCGCCAGCCCCCGGATTGGTACCCGGTCGGCGGCTGCGAGAGCGGCCACATCGCGGTCGACCCGCGCAACCCGAACGTCGTCTACGCGGGCTGCTACGGCGGCAGCATCTCGCGCATCGACCGGGAGACCGGTGTCGCCCGCGAGATCATCGCCTACCCGCAGCTCCAGCTCGGCCAGGCGGCGCGCAATCTCAAGTACCGCTTCCAGTGGAACGCGCCGATCCGTCTGTCGCCGCACGATCCCAGCATCCTCTACCATACGTCGCAGTTCGTGCACCGCTCGCTCGACGAAGGCCAGCGCTGGAACGTCATCTCTCCCGACCTGACCACCGACAACGAGGAGCAGCAGGACTATGCGGGCGGGCCGATCTCGCGCGACTCGACCGGCGTCGAGGTCTACAACACGATCTTCGCCTTCGAGGAGTCGCCGCACCGCAAGGGCGAGCTGTGGGCGGGCTCCGACGACGGCCGCATCCACGTCACACGCGACGACGGCGGCACCTGGACCGAGGTCACTCCACAGGGCTTCCCCGCCGGCGCCACGGTCAACGTGATCTCGCACTCGGCGCACGACCCCGACCGCATGTTCGTCGCCGCCTACCGCTACCGCGTGAACGACTTCGCGCCCTACGTCTACCGCACCGTGGACGGCGGGCGCTCGTGGACGCTCTTGACCGACGGCACCAACGGCATCCCGCCCACGCACTTCACGAGGTCGGTGGTCGAGGACCCGGTGCGCAAGGGGCTCATCTTCGCCGGCACCGAGTACGGGCTCTACGTGTCGTTCGACGACGGCGCGCACTGGCAGCGCTTCGGCGACGACGAGAAGCTCGGCGACGACCTGCCGGTCAGCCCGGTCACCGACATGGCGATCCATCGGGACGACCTGGTGCTGGCGACCCAGGGCCGCTCGTTCTGGATCCTGCGCGACCTCTCCGCGCTGCGCCAGATCGACCAGGTGGCCGACCGGCCTCTCCACCTGTTCGAGCCGGCGGTCGCCCATCGCGGCGGCTCGCCCGCCAAGTTCTGGTTCTGGGCGGCCAGCAAGCCGGAGGAGCCGGTGAAGCTCGAGGTGCTCGACGGGGAGGAGGTGCTCAATTCCTGGGAGTGGAAGCCGAGCGCCGAAGGCGATCGAGACGAGGGCGAAGGGCGCGGCGGTGGCGGCTTCCGCGGCTTCGGCGGCGGACGCTTCACCGTCGAGGAGGGAGTGAACGCCTTCGACTGGCCGCTGCGGCTCGAGGCGCCCGAGGCCCCCGAGGGGGTCGTCCACTGGGGCGGAACGCCGGGGCTCGCGGTGCTTCCCGGCGAATACCAGATCCGCCTGAGCTCGGGTGACTGGAGCCAGTCGCAGACCCTGCGGGTCGACCGCTGGCCGCACCTGCCCGCCACCGACGAGGAGCTCGCCGAGCAGTACGAGCTCGGCAGGCGCGTCGCCGGGCGGCTCGACGAGATCTTCGACGCGATCGTCGAGATTCGCGATTTGAAGTCCCAGGCCCAGGGGATCACGGGCCGTATGAAGAAGGCCGGCATCGAGGACGAGGAGCTTCCGAAGATGGCCGAGGAGCTCGGCGAGAAGCTGTCGGCGGTCGAGGAGGAGCTGACCCAGGTCAAGAGCAAGTCCGGCCAGGACCCTCTCAACTTCCCGCCCCAGATCGACAACCAGTACGTCGAGCTCTACGCCTACGTGGTCGCCTCGAACCACCGGCCCCCGGCGGCCGCCCATGAGCGCCTGGCCGATCTCGATCCCGAGCTCGACGAGCTTCTCGGGCAAATGCGCTCGATCGTCGAGACCGACGTCGCAGCCTTCAACGCCAAGGCCGACGAGCTCGACATCCCGGCGCTGGCGGTGGGCGGCGACGAAGACGACGAGGAGACGACCGAACAGCCCTGACCAGGAGGGTGCTCGACGGTCGTCGGCTGGTCGGCGCACCGGCTTCTCCGAACCGGGGCGGACGGATCCAGACGCATCCGCGCCTCCGTCGCCCGACTACTGAAGGTCTTCCCCGCGACACCCTTCTTTCGTAGCGGCCGACCCCCTGGTCGGCCGATCTCCGACCCCCTGGTCGGCCAACCTCCATGGCCTCACCTGAGCGCCGCGGTGGCTCGGGCCGACGCGAGCGAAACGGCGTCCTCCTCGACGCACGAAACGGTCGCAGGACCCGGACCGTCGAGGAAGTCCTCGAGTGTCGGCGGCGACGACCGGATCTGCGCACGACGCTCAGCCCGTCGCCAGCTCGCGCTCCACTAGGCGCGCCCAGTAGCTCGCTCCGATCGGCAGGATCTCGTCGTTGAAGTCGTAGCGCGGCGTGTGGAGCGCTGCGCTCGAACCGTTGCCGATGCCGATGAACGCCCCGGGGCGCTCTCGGAGCATGAACGAGAAATCCTCCGAGCCCATGATCGGCCGCATCTCGGTGTCGATCCGCCTTCCGACCTCGGCGGCGGCCGCCGCCGCGCGCTCGACTTCGGCCTCGGTGTTGACCGTGGCCGGGTAGTTGCGCTGGTAGTTGAGCTCGAAGAGTGCGCCGTGAGCTTCGCAGATCGCCTCGCCGATGTCGCGGATCCGTCGCTCGACGAGCTGCTGGACCTCGTCGCGGAAGGTGCGCACGCAGCCGGTCATCTCGACCCGCGCCGGCATCACGTTGAATGCGTCGCCGCCATGGATGGTGGTCACCGAGATCACTGCGTTGTCGAGCGGATCGACGTTGCGCGCCACGATCGCCTGGAGCGCCTGGACGAGCTGGGTGGCGACCAGCACGCCGTCGGTCCCGAGGTGCGGCATCGCGGCGTGCCCGCCGCTACACTCGACGCTGAGCTCGATCAGGTCGGCCGCCGCCAGCATCGGCCCCGCGCACAGGCCGAAGTCGCCGACCGGCATGCCCGGGAAGTTGTGCATGCCGTAGACCTGGTGGGCGGGGAAGCGCTCGAAGAGTCCCTCCTTCACCATCACCTGACCGCCGCCCCCATCCTCCTCGGCGGGCTGGAACACGAAATAGACGGTGCCGTCGAACGCGCGCGTCTCGGCGAGGTAGCGCGCGGCGCCGAGCAGCATCGTGGTATGGCCGTCGTGTCCGCAGGCATGCATCACGCCGGCGTTGGTCGAGCGGTGCTCGAACTCGTTGGCCTCCCGGATCGGCAGCGCATCCATGTCGGCACGCAACGCGATCGCGCGATCGGACTCGCCGGCGCGCAGCACGCCGACGACTCCGGTCCTGGCGATGCCGCGGTGCACCTCGAGGCCGAAGGATTCGAGCTTCTGCGCAACGACGTCGGACGTCCGCGTCTCGTGGAAGGCCAGCTCGGGATGCCGATGGAGGTCGCGGCGCCACTCCGCCAGCTCCGGAGCGAGCTGGCGGATCCGGTCGACCGGACTTCCGGCGGCCGCTGCGGCGTCCCCCTCGGAAGCCTCGGCAACGGCTCCAGCGCCCGCAACCCCTGATCGTTCGTCGATCGCGCTCTCCGCTCTGCTGACCATGGCGTCCTCCCCTCGGGATCTGGCGGGCCGACCCGCGGCCCGTGCCCGATCGGGTGCCGACGGTGGTCGTCCCGACTCGAGCCCTCCCTGATCGTATCTCCGAGGCCCCGGATCCAGCGTCGGGAACGTCGACCCGCCTCGAAAAGAGCGACCGACCCGCGTGAAGGAACGATCAGGCGTCGAGGAACGAGTCGACCAGGTCGTCGGGATCCGGGCGGGTCGCCAGGCTCACGCCGATCAGGAGCGGCACGTTGACCAGCAAGCCGTAGATCCCCTCGTGCAGGCCCGGGAACGGCTTGAGCTCGGGCCGCACCAGGAACAGCACGTTGACCGCCAACCCCAACGTCAGCCCGGCGATGGCGCCGGCGCCGGTCGCCCGCCGCCAGTAGAGGGCGGCGAGCACCGGCGGCATGATCTGGGCGACCCCGCCGTAGGCGGCGAGCAGGAGCGCCACCAGCGAAACCTCGGACCGGACCGCGAAGAAGAAGGCGACCAGCGAGAGCGCCACCACCAGCACGCGGATCCACAGCCGCTCCGAGCGATCGTCGAGGCGCCCGGGCAGCAGCGCCGCCATCCCGTCGCGCACGCCGATCGAAGCCGCAGAATGGAGGATGGAGTCGCCCGACGACATCGAGGCGGCGAGGGTTCCGGCGCAGACCAGGCCGACCAGGAGCGCGGGCAGCTCGAGGTGGGTGAGCACCCAGGGAACGATCGAGTCGGCGGGCTCCACGCCCGGATACGCGAGAACCCCGGCAAAGCCGATGAACAGGATCGGCACCAGGAAGATCTGGAAGGTCGGGTAGAGCACGACGGTCAGCCGCAGCGCGCGGTCGCTCTTGGCGGCGTAGGCCTTCATGAACAGGTGGGGCCACATGGTGAAGCCGATCGCCGAGACCAGGATCGACGAGCTGAAGGCCGCGAACGACCACGGCGCGCCGTCGGCGCCGAGGCCCGGCGCCTGGAGCAGCTCCGGTCGCTCGGCGAGGAGTCGTGAGAACATGTCGCCGACCCCGCCGTAGAGCTTCCACGGCAGGTAGAGACCCAGGAACCAGGCGATCACCATCATGAACACGCCCTGGAGCAGGTTGGTCCAGCCGACCCCGAGCACGCCGCTGCCGAGGACGTAGACCATCACCACGGCGTAGGTAACGCCGGCGCCGACCGCCATCGAGATCCTCCCCTCGGTGAGGGTCTCGAGGATGATCCCGGCGCCCTGCATCTGGATCACCAGGTAGGGGACGAATGCCGCAATGCTGAGCGCCGCCAACAGCACCGAGAGCGGCCGGCTGCGGAAGCGATGCGACAGCAGCTCTGCCTGGGTCACGAAGCCCATGCGCTCACCGAGGCGTCGCACCTTGGGGCCGATGAAGTAGAACGGCACCATGCCCAGGATCCCGTAGGCGAGGATGTAGAGCGCGGCGACCCCGCGCGAGTAGGCCCAGCCTGGCCCGCCGAGGAACGCGAACGACGAGAAGATCGAGGCGCCGAGCACGAAGTAGAGGACCACCGTGTTCATCGAGCGGTCGGCGGCGACGTAGCCCGAGACGCTCTTGCTGACGCGCAGGCCGGGCAGCAGGCCGGCGATCAGCGACACCAGCAGATAGAGCGCGCAGACGACGATGGCGACGGTCGAAGATTCCATCAGAGCCGCCTGGGCCCGACGCCGCCCGCGGGCGCTCTCGTCCCCGCTGCGTCGCCGGCCGCCGCTCGAGCGTCCGAACACCGAGGCCGGCTCTGGCACCGGCAGCGCACGGACCGGGTTGCAGGGGGTCCGCCTTCGACCTCGGCCGTCACGGCGGCTCCGCTGCTCGGCCGGTCGTCGAGGCCTCCTGCGACCCTCCGGGCTCGCTCCGGTAGAGCCAGAGCACGAGCCCGAAGATCACGCACAACCAGAGGATCACCCACAGCAGCGACGGCGGCAGCCCGAGGACCAGCGGTCGGCCCCGCCAGACCGCGGGGATCAGAGGCACGGTCAAGCCCACGATGGCAGCGCCGTAGACGAGCGCGAAGACCAGGCGCCGGCGCCGCTCGAGTCCCTGCGTCATCGGGAACGGTCCGCGGTCATGGGGATCTGCCGAGCGCCGCGCGGATAGTCGATGTAGTGCGCGGTCTCGTCGGCGATCTGCTTGCCGAGGAGCTTTTCGACCACGTAGAAGGCCATGTCCATTCCGGCCGACACCCCAGCCGAGCTGATCACGCCATCGTCGACCCAGCGCTGATCCGCAACCACCTCGACCCCAGGCTGGGCGCGGAGCAGATCGAGCGCCGCCCAGTGGGTGGTGGCGCGGCGGCCGTCCAGCAGCCCCGCCCGCGCCAGCACCAGCGCTCCGGTGCACACCGAGGTCACCAGCTCGGCGTCTGCGGCGCGCGCTCGAATCCACTCGAGGACTTCCTCCTGCTCGAGCAGTCGTCGGGTGCCGAATCCACCCGGGACGACCAGCAGGTCGATCCTCGGCGCGTCGGCGAACGCATGGCGCGGGATCACGCGCAGGCCGCCGGTGGCCCGGACCGGCTCGGCCGTGCGCGCCACGGTGAAGACCTCGAAGGGCGCCGTCTCGTCGGTTCGGCGAGACGTGCTGCCCGGAGAGGTGCGCGTCCGCGAGAACACCTCGAAGGGACCGGCGAAGTCGAGGACCTCGACATCGTCGAAGATCAGGATTCCCACGCTGCGTCGCGTCATGGCGGTCTCTCCACCGAGAGATCTCGTCGAGCTCGCCGCCCGGCTGGCCGCCGGGCTGGCCGCCGGCTCGCCGGCCGCTCGCGGACACGTCCCGGACGGTCGTCCTCAAGGCGGTTGCGGAGCCGCAGTCTACCCCGGCGCGAGGTGCTGCTCGGCGCGGCGCCGTCGCCGCCCTTCGCGATCCACCGTCGCTATCATCGGCGGCCGGACCACGGGAGATCTCCATGTCGAACGCCGAGCTGCTCGAGATCCTCGCTCGCCAGAGCATTCGCAAAGGGGACTTCGTCCTCGCCTCGGGAGCGCGCAGCCACTACTACTGCGACGTCCGTGCGACCGCGCTGTCCCCCCGCGGCGGCCGGCTCTGCGGCAAGGCCGTTCTCGAGCTCCTGCGCCCGCACGACGTCGAGGCGGTCGGCGGCATGGCGATGGGCGCCGCCTACTTGGCGAGCGCGGTGGCGCTCGCCAGCGACGGAACGGATCGCCCCCTCCCGGCCTTCGTGGTGCGTCCCGCGGCCAAAGATCACGGGATGGCGTCGAAGATCGACGCCTCGTGGCATCCCGACGGTCCGCTGATCGCGCCGGGTCGCCGGGTGGCCGTGATCGACGACGTGGTCACCAGCGCCGGCTCCATCCTGCGCGCGCTCGACGCGGTCGAGGAGGCGGAGTGCGAGGTGGTTGCGGTCGCGGCCGTGCTCGACCGCCAGGCGGGGGGCGCCGATCGCATCCGCGAGCGCGGCTACCCGTTCGCGGCCCTGTTCGTGGCCGACGAGCGGGGTGACCTGAGCCCGGGGCCGGGCTGGAAGAGCTGATCCCGCGGCCGGGCTGAAGGGGCCGAGCCCGCGCACGCCGTCGGCTCAGCGAAGCGTGGCCCGAGACTCCCGGGAGATCTCGGTTTCACAGGTCGCCAAGCAGTGTAGCGGCGAGGTCCGCGGGCTGGCCGGCACTTTTTTGTCCGTTGTGCCGGATGGCTTTCGTGAGTACTGTCATCCGCTCTGGCCCGGGCGCCGTCGTTCGCCGTGGCTTCCTCCGCGGCCCGATCCGCTGCAACGTGATCGGCAGACGACGGCTGTGCCCCGAGCCTTCTTCTACGCCCCATCACCTGGTTCGGCAGCCTCTCCGCCGGCAGCTGCCACGAGCTCCCTTGCGGAGAGGAATACATGGTACGCATCCACGGGTCACACGACTGTCGGGAAGGCTCACTGGGCGCCGCACGAGGAAACGACGGATCCACTCCGCGATCGATCGACCCTTCAGCCGCTGCCGTCCTCGGGTTCCTGCTGGGCGGCCTGCTGAGCGCGAGTCTCGGCGCCCAGCAGGTGCACCAGAACGTCAACGTCCTGCCGATCGCGCCGCAGTTCTCGAACGCCCCGTGCCTGCTCGACCTGGACGGTGAGATCGGGCCGGACCTGGTCTACGGCGCCGACGGCGCGATCAGTCCCTTCGAGGCCGCCGACGCCGGTCTGCCCGGCTGCGTCGAGAACCCGGACTGGTACCTCGAGGGCGACGGGTTCGCCAATCGCCAGGTGGAGCCGACGATCGCGGTCTCCACGCGCAACCCCAACCACCTCATCGCCTTCTTCAACGACTACCGTGCCGTCGACCTGCCGGACCCGGCTCCCGGCGGCCTGGCGGAGAAGAGCGAGGACGAGGGGAGCGCCGAGGAGGGGTCTTCTCGGCTCGCTCGGGCGAGCGGGAAGAGCGAGACCGACGAGGAGCCGACGCCCGTCGCCGCGTCCGAGGCGTTCATCGGCGTGGCGTTCTCGTACGACAACGGAATCTCGTGGTCCGGCGGGTTCGTCCCGGGCGGACCTGAGGATTTCTCGCCCGCCTCGCTGGCGTCGCCGCTTCACGGCCTCACCGCCGCGACCGACCCGATCGCAGTCGCGGCGCCGTGCGGCTTCGTCCACCTGGTGGGGATCGCCTTCGACCGCGGAGGCGAGAGCAGGATGTTCTTCGCCAGCTACCAGGACACCAACGACTCGGAGTCCGACCACACCTGGCGCTACCTCGGCACCTCGGTGATCGACAGCGGCAACAACGCCGAGCACGGCGTCTTCCTCGACAAGCCCGACGCCGCCGTCGACATCCTGCGCGGCTCCGCCGACCCGGACCCGTGCGCACACCGCCTCTACGTGAGCTACACGACGTTCAACGGCCAGGACCGCAACGGCAAGATCCAGAGCAAGCTGAACTTCGGCTCGGCCGTGCTCGGCAGCACGATCGCCCAGAGCTACCCGAGCGGCGGCGTGCCGGTGGCCGTCTCCTTCGTCAACATGCCCTTCAAGCAGGGACAGGGAACCGCGATCGCGATCGATCCACGCCCGACCGCACAGGGCGGCGGGGCGATCTACCTGTTCTGGCGCAACTTCTTCGATCCGCACGCGATCTTGATGCTGCAGTCGACCGACTTCGGCGCCAGCTTCCCCGGCAAGCCGAAGGAGCTGACCAAGGAGCTGCCGCTCGCCAACTTCGACCAGCCGTCGATCCCGAGCACGGCCACCGCGACGCCGGTCGACGATGTCGCCTTCCGCTCCAACGGCTTCCCGACCGCGGCGGTGACCGCGGACGGGACGGTCTACGCCGCCTGGCAGGAGAAGGTCGACGTCGGCTCGGCGCCCGGGTCGCCTGCCTTCGGTCGACCCGACCCGAACGGCAGCCCACGCATCGTGGTCGTGCGCTCGAAGAACGGCGGCAACACGTGGACCGACGTCGACGGCGACGCCGGGACGCGCCGGGCGGTCGACTTCGGCGACCGCGACGTCGGCTGTGGACCGCCGCGTGGCCCGTCCTGCACCGTGCCGGCCGGCTTCGGCTTCCTGCCGCAGGAGCGTCCGTCGGGGCCGCAGGTGATGCCCAAGCTGCGCTTCGGCGGCGGACGCCTGCTGATGACCTACTACGAGTCCCGTGGTCTGGCCGACTACGCCTCCGACACCATCGCCGAGGTCGATCTCGGCGGCATCGGCTTCATCTCCGGCATCCGACGGCTGCTCGACCTGCGCGCCGCCGTGCTCGACCCGGCGAGCGGCCACCTCCTGAGCACCACCCAGGTCTCGCGCTACTCGCTGTCCGCCGACTCCGACCCGACCGAGGAGACCCTGGCGGACGTCACCCCGACCTGCACCTTCGACGGCGCCTCCTGCGTGCCGGCCGTCCACCGCGCCAACGCCCCCCAGTCGGGCAGCGGGCAGATCCCGTTCATCGGCGACTACAACGGACTGGTGCCCGGCGTCGACTTCGTGTCCGAAGGCGGAGCCTGGCGCTGGGCCACAGCGGCGAGCGACGTCCCGGATCGCTCGTTCCGAGCGGTCTGGGCCGACAACCGCCACCTGGCCGAGCCGGCGGGCGGGATCTTCGCGTTCCAGGACTACGGTCCGCCCGGGATCGGCGGACCCTGCGTCAACCCCGGCTCGCGCAACACCGACGTCCTCACCGCCCGCGTGGACGCCGCCGTCCTGCTCGATACGCCGGTCACCTACCGAGCGCTCGAGAGCCAGCCGCGCACCTTCCCGTTCTCACTGACCAACGCCCTCGACGGGACGCGCTTGTACCGGATCGAGCTGGCGGCCGGCGCCGAGCTCGCCTCGCTGCGGCCGTTCGAGTACGCGTTCGGCGACGTCGACGCCGAAAACCTCGCCCTGCTCCCCTACTCGACGGTCTCGCGCGTGGTCTACGTCGATCCGCTGCTCGCAGGCGGGGCTCCCGGCCCGATCCGGCTCGAGGTGTACACCCTCGACTGTGCGATCGACCCGCTCGACCCACCCACCGATCCCGACTTCTCCTGCCCGGTCGGGGAGCTGGTGGGATCGGTCACCTTCAACGCGGACCCGACCAATCCGACGGGCGGCTCGGGCGAGACCGCGAATCCGCTGGTCTCCAACCCCCTGGTCAGCAATCCGCTCGTCTCCAACCCCCTGGTCTCGAACCCGCTGGTCTCCAACCTGTCCGCCAGCAACCCGCTGGTCTCCAACCCGCTGGTCTCCAACCCGTTGGTCTCGAACGCTTCGCCCGAGGACGTGATCGACGTCACCTGGACGGTGTCGTCGGGACCGGGCAGCGACACCATCTCGAGCCTGCTGCCGGTGATCAACATCGACAACGCCGAGCAGTTCGTGGCGAACTACGACTTCCAGCTCATCCTCTACCGCACGTCGTCGTTCGCCGCGCTCAACGCCGCCGCCTGCGCGACGTACGCCTCGGCCCAGGACCAGATCGTATCGGTCGTCTCGACCAACCCCGAGGCGACGCCGCTGGTCTCGAACCCCCTGGTCTCGAACCCGTTGGTCAGCAACCCGCTGGTCTCGAATCCCCTGATCAGCAACCCGTTGGTCAGCAACCCACTGGTCAGCAACCCGCTGGTCAGCAACTCGGCGATCACGGTGGCTCCGAGCGACGCTGCGAGCGCCGCGACCACGGGTCGTGTGGCGGCGAGCTCGACCCACGAGCCCGACCTGCGGGCTCCTCGACGTCCGGACGTCGTCAACGTGCTCCTGCGCGCGGTCAAGCGCGCGCCCGACGAGGAGCTCGGCGACTTCGTCTACGACCCCGTAGCCGATCCTCCGGCGCTCACCCTGGTGCCTTTCGACTGCGATCCGCAGGCAGAGGGCGCCCCCTGCTTCGTGACCAATGCGCCGGACCTCGAGCCCGGTCCCGTGCTCCCGCTCGACGAGCCGGTGGCCCCGGGATCCTCGTTCCTTTTCCCGCCGCTGCAGGGGGATCTCGACGGCGACGGAACCGACGACGCCTGGCAGCTCTTCAACCACGGCGTGAACGACGCAACCGCCGAGAACCGTCCGCTGCGCCACGGCTTCTACCTGTCGCGCGACGAGACGCTCGATCTGTTGCCGAGCGGCGAGCCCGTGCCGTGCACCGCGGGCGAGATCGAGGGCTTCGACTGCGACACCCTGATCGGCGCGACCGCGTCGTCCGGCAACTCGCTCGGCGGCCAGCAGTCGGAGGCCTTCGGCCAGGCCACCCTGACCCTGCCCGGCGACCTGCCGCCCGGTGACTACCACCTGATCCTGTGGGTCGACGACCTCGAGGAGGTCTCGGAGTTCGACGAGCTCAACAACTACCGCACGCTCGAAGCCATCGTGCCGCTCGGCGTGGTGGTCCCGAACCGTCCGCCGCTCGCTCCCGACGCGACGCTCCCGGGCTCAGGCGAGGCCGAGCTGCTCGAGGACGAGGCGCTGACGGGTACGCTCCCGGGCAGCGACCCCGACAACGATCCGCTGATCTGGGCAGTGGTGACTCCGCCCGCCAGCGGGAGCTTCGAGCTCGATCCTGCGACCGGCGCCTTCACCTATACGCCCGAAGCGGACTTCAACGGGGTCGACTCGGTGGTCTATTCGGTCACCGACGACGAGGGGGAGTCGGACCAGGGCACCGTCAGCTTCACCGTCGCAGCGGTCGACGATCCGCCGCTGGCCACCGGCGGGATCACCCTCGAGGTTCAGGAGGACCAGACGGTCACCGGCATCCTCTCCGCCGAGGACGTCGACGGCGGGGCCAGCTTCTCGTTCGCCATCGAGGAGCAGGGAGTCCTGGGCACGGCGACCATCGGCGATCCGGTGACCTGTCCCGCCGAGCTCGCGCCGAGCTTCCTGTGCGTCGAGGTCAGCTACGCCCCCAGCGCCAACAGCAACGGCCAGGATCAATTCACGTTTCTCGTCACCGACCTGGTCAGCGGCGCCACCTCCGAAGTCACGGTCGTGGTGGTGGTCATCGGTGCCGAGCCGGACGCCCCGGTGGCGGTCGACTCTGCGGTTTCGACCGCGGAGGACACCTCGGTGACCCTCGTGCTCGCCGCAAACGATCCGGACGGAGCCGCCGACGAGGCGACGTTCTCGTTCCAGATCCAGACTGCTCCGAGCTCGGGGCTCCTGGGCGCGCTCGGCGCGGTGGAGCGCAGCGGCCCGACCTTCACCACCAGCGTCGACTACACGCCTACCGCGGACTTCGCGGGCACCGACGCGCTGACCTTCACCGCCAACGACGGCACGACGAGCTCGAACGTGGCAACCGTGACGATCGAGGTCACCGCCGTCAACGACGATCCGGTCGCCGTGCCCGACGTCTTCTCAGTCGGCGAGAACTCGGGCCCGGTCGATCTCGACGTCGTGCTCAACGACCTCGATCCGGACGGCGATGCTGTGGCGCTCACCGGCGTCACTCCCGACGGTGACATCGTGGACGCTACGACCGGTGCGGTGCTCGCTCGCGTGGTGCGCAAGGACGCTCGCCTCGTCACCTTCACGCCGGGCGTCAACGTCGTCGGGCCAGTCGAGTTCGCCTACGGGATCACGGACGGCCGGGGCGGCAGCGCCAGCGGGACGGCCACGGTCGAGATCCTGGACATGGCCCCCGATCGGTGCTTCGTCGGCCTGCTCGACCCGTGGAAGGAGCAGCCCGTCTATACCGCCAAGATCGGCAGCGCGGTGCCTCTGGTCTGGTTCTACGGCGGCGAGGGCCCCAGCGCCTGCGTCGCCCAGGCGAGCGCCGACATGATGCCCGAGGTGCGAGTGAGGGGTCCCTTCGCCTGCAGCGGTGACGAGGGCCCGGACACGCTGACGCAGGTCTTCTCCCCGGGCAACAGCGGGTTCCAGTACGACTCGAGCACCTTCGTCCACCAGTTCAACTGGCAGACCTCGCTGAGCGAGCCCGGCTGCTACAACGTCCGTGTCTTCAGCGAGGCGACGAGACAGCTCGACCGCCCGCAGGGCTTCCGCATCCGCCTGCGACGCTGACCCCGACCGCATCTCTCACCGGGGAGGGCCGGCCACGGCGGGGACGCTGGGGGAAAACTCCTCAGTGGCCGCCGGCCGGTCCCCTGGCGCCGGAAGGCGACGAGCTCACGCTCCGAGGTCGGCGAGCCGTCGCTCCACCTCGGCGATCCTCGGGTCGTCCCCGCCCTTGCGCAGCTCCAGGTAGCTCTCGAAGGACTTCCTCGCCGCGGCCCGATCGCCGATGCCGAGCTGGGCCCTGCCGAGCAGGTCGAGGGCCTCGGGGTAGTAGCGCAAGGTGGCGATGTCGGCGAGGAAGACATCGGTGATCTCGCCTTTGCGCTCCACCGACTGGGTGAGCTCGTCGATCGCCTCGGCGTACTGCTTGGCCTCCAGGTAGGCACGGCCGAGGAGCAGGTGAGCCAGCCAGGTGTCGTAGTGCCCCTGGCCCTCGCGCAGAGCCTCGAGCGAGTCGAGCAGCCGCCCCTCACGAAGCGCGATCTCTCCGTCCAGGAGCCGCGCGTAGGCGGTGGTTTGCCTCTGCAATCGCGCATCGAGGGTCTCGGTCAGCCCGCGAACCGGATCGAGACGCCCCGCCGTGATCAGCACCCGAGCGGCCGGGTACAGAACGTTCTCCTGGTCGGTTCCCGCAATCGCCCGCAAAGCGGCCTCCGCGGCGGCGTTCGGGTCGCCGGCTCCGACCAGCGCCTCGGCGCGGACGAGCTCGAGGTTGGCGCCCGCCGCGCCGGAATCGGCGGCGGCCTGGAGCTGCGCCATCGCCTCGCGCTGTCGTCCGAGGTACAGCTCGAGATCGGCGAGCCCGACCCAGGCCAGGCGTCCGAGTCCCCCTGTTCCCGCGAGCGCCCCGTACTCGCGTCTCGACGTCTCGTAGTCGCCGAGGCCGGACGCGGCGCGAGCCAGCGCGAGTCGCGCGTAGCCAAAGTCTGGGTTCTCGGCCAGCAGCCGCTCGGACTCCTCCACGGCTCGCTCGAAGTCGCCGGCGTAGATGGAGTACATCGCCGAGTTCACCCGCTGCACGGCGTTGTTGGGCTCGAGCTCGACCGCCCGGCTCCCCTCCTCCATCGCCGCCTGGAAGTCCCGGGTGTACAGCGAGGCGAGCGCGAGGTTCGCGTGCCCCGCCCGATCGGCGGGGTACAGCTCCACCAGGGTCTGGAAGTTCTCGACCGCCTTCGGGTAGTTGCGCGAGACGATCAGGTAGTAGCCGCCCAGCGTCCGGTAGCGCTCGCGCTCGGTCATCCGGTCGAGGTGCTGCAGCGCCTGCTGGTAGCTGGCCTCCGCTTGCTCCTGCTGCTGGAGGTTCGCGTGCGCCGCGCCCATCCCGGCGTAGGACCGGCCGAACTCCGGGTCCTCCGCGAGGGCCGCCTCGTACTCGGCGATCGCCTCCTCGAAGCGCCCCTGGTAGAAGAGGTCCTGACCGGCGGCATATCGCTGCATCGCCTCGAGCGACGCTGCGGTCACGGTCTCGGAGGCGGCGAGCCGCGCGCTCTCGGGAGCGGTGTCGCCGAGGTCCCGGCGCAGCTCGGAGGCGAGCTCTCCGATCACGCCCAGCACCTCGTCGCGATCTCCGACCCGCCCACGAGCACGCGCCAGCAAGTCCCCCTCTCCCGCGTCGAGCGCAGGATCGACCGCCCGGACCTCGATGCGATAGCCGCGCCCCGCGGCCTCGATCTTGGGGATCAGGATCGAGTCGATCCCCTCGCGCCTCGAGATCAGCCGCGACATCGTCCGGTCGAGCCCGCTCCCGGGCTGGAGCCGTTCGGCGAGCTGCTGAGCGCTGCCCCGTGGAAAGGTGTTGATGAACCCGCCTCCCTCCATCGCGATCACCAGTGCCTCTTCGAAGGCGCCGTCGAAGGAGGGATCGCCGGTCTCGTTGTCGAGGTCGGCCACCAGCACGGACATCGGCTCGCGGGGCGTGAGCGGGACCTCGGAACGGGCCACGAAGTAGGTGGCCACCAGCGCGCCGACGACGGCGGTCGCCGCCAGCGAGGACAGGATCTTGGCGCGCAGGGAGAGGCGCGGGAGACGTTCGCCCCGCTCGTCGAGGAGCTCGAGCTCCTGCGCGAGCTCGGCCGTGCTCTGGTAGCGAGCCTCCGGATCCGGCTGCAAGCATCTCACGATCAAGGCATCGAGCGGCTCTGGGATCGACTCGTCGACGCTGCGCGCGGACGGCGGAGAATGGCGAGCTCGTTTCTGGACCTCCCGCAGCGCTTGTCTTCCGCGATAGGCGCGTTTGCGGCCGAGCAGCAGGTCGTAGAGGATCAGACCGAGGGCGTATACGTCGGCTCGCTGGTCGGCGACCTCTCCCAGGAATTGCTCGGGGGCCATGTACTCGGGGGTTCCGACCACCGCGCCGACGCGGGTCTCGCCCAGGTCGACCAGCGAAGCGCCGGGCGTCATCTCGCCCGAGGCAGAGTCGCCCGAGCCGCTCTCTGGCGTCGGTGTCGGGCTGTCGGCGGCCGGCCTCTCGACGGCTCCGGGCCGCGAGGGAGCGGGCGTCGCGCTGCGACCGATCACCGCCGACCGTGCGATGCCGAAGTCCATCAGCAGAGCGTCGCCCTGCTTGTCGATCATGATGTTGGCGGGCTTGAGATCCCGGTGAACGATTCCCTTCTCGTGCGCGGCGATCATCCCGTCGACGATCTGGCGGAAGATCTCGAGCGCTCTCGCAACCGGCAGGCGGCCCTCCCGCGACAGCAGGGAGGACAGGTCCTCCCCCTCGATGTAGCTCATCGTGAAGTACTTGATCCGGTCGATCTCCCCCAGATCGTGGATCCGCACGACGTGCTTGTGGGTGACCTCCCTCGCCAGCAGCAGCTCCCGCTTGAAGCGTGCGCCGATCTCGTCGGAGCCATCCCCGCCCGTCATCTCGGTCCGGATCACCTTGAGCGCGACCGGCACCCCGAGCTCCTGGTCCCAGGCCTGATACACCGCCCCCATCCCGCCGATCCCGAGCAGCTTGATGATCAGGTAGCGGGAGCCGAAGGGGGCGCCGACGGTGAGCGGTCCGTCCTGCCGATCGCCCGCTCGCCTCACGCCGCTCGGAGCCACCAACGTGGCTCCGTCGGGCTCGGGGTGTGCGGGCCGCTGCGCGCTCGAGGCGGCGGCCGGATGCGCCGGTGAGAACAGCGTTTCGGCCGCATCCTGCGGCTCCCCCCGTCCGCTCTCGGGACGACACTCCGGGCAAGCCGCTGCCCCTTCGAGCGCACGTCCGCAGCGGGAACAGGTGGTGAGCGTCTCGCCCCGAATCGCCACGACCCCAGGTTACTCGACACCGGTCGCTCCCCCAACTGTTGGAAGCCGCAGTTCCCTTAACCCACACAACGACTTCCTGCCGATTCCGAGCCCCACCAGGACGGCTCCGGCCACCGTGGCTGTGCCCTCGCGCCGGGAACCGTTCCGTCGCGCTGATACGATCCGCCGCCCTCATGCGGCCACCGACCCAACACCTGCGCTTCACCCGCCCCCATCTGCCGCCGGGGCTCGAGGAGCTGCGGCTCGAGGTCCGCGAGTTCCTCGCCGAGGAGCTCGAGCGCGGCACCTGGGAGCGCGGTGGCAAGTCGTGGGGCGAGTACAACCCCGAGCTGACGCGCGGGATCGCCGCGTGCGGCTGGGTCGGGATGACCTTCCCCAAGCAGTATGGCGGCCACGAGCGCACTTTCCTCGAGCGCTACGTCGTGACCGAGGAGCTGCTGGCCGCCGGCTCCCCCTGCGGCGCGCACTGGGTCGCCGACCGGCAGAGTGGACCGCTCCTGCTGCGCTACGGGACCGAGGAGCAACGCCAGAGGTACCTGCCTCCGATTGTGCGCGGCGAGAGCTACTTCTGCATCGGCATGAGCGAGCCGGACTCCGGGTCCGATCTCGCTTCGATCCGCACCCGAGCCGAGAAGGTCGACGGCGGCTGGTCGCTCTCCGGCACCAAGATCTGGACCTCGTGGGCCCACCACTGCCACTACATCATCGTCCTGTGCCGCACCGAGCCGCGCTCGGAAAACCGCCACGCCGGGATGAGCCAGCTCCTGGTCGACCTCCACGCCCCCGGCGTCTCGATCCGTCCGATCGACAACCTCACCGGACGTCACGAGTTCAACGAGATCGTCTTCGACCAGGTCTTCGTCTCCGACGCCGACCTGATCGGCGAGCCCGGCAGCGGCTGGCACCAGGTCACCAGCGAGCTCGCCTACGAGCGCAGCGGACCGGAGCGCTTCCTGACCAATTTCCACTTGCTGCGCGAGACCGTCGCCCGGCTCGACGACGGCGCCGAGCCGGCCACCGCACGCGAGATCGGGAGCGTCGTCTCGCGGCTCGCGGCGCTGCGCGCCGCGGCCTCGTCGATCGCGGGCCAGCTCGAGGCCGGCGAAACCCCCGCGGTCGAGGCGTCGCTGGTCAAGGACCGCGGCACGCTGTTGCAGCAAGAGATCCCCCAGCTCGCGCGCCGGATCGCCCACGCCGAGCACTTCGACGACCTCGGCTTCGAAGAGCAGTACGGGTGGTGGACCCTGCTCGCGCCCGCCTACACCATTCAGGGAGGCACGACCGAGATCCTGCGCGGCATCATCGCTCGGGGCCTGGGCCTGCGGTAACGCGGGCTCGGCCGAGGCCGCCCGCGCACGATCCCGTCAGGCGACGCCCTGCCAGCCGATCCAAGCCTCGCAGATCTCCTGCCGCTCTCCACCTCCGCCCAGCAACCGACGAACGCACCAGGACCACGTCGCACCATGAGCCGAGACCGCATGCGCGAGCTGCTCCTCGACAGCGCCAGCCGGTTGTTCGCCGAAGGCTACGAGTCGGACGTCCACGATCGGGTCGACGCCGGAGAGTGGCCGGCGGAGCTGTGGGCCGCGATCGAGGACAACGGGTTGCCGGCCGTCCTGGTCCCCGAGGAGAGAGGTGGCGTCGGCCTGACGCTGAGCGACGCGATGGCGATCCTGCGCCTGAGCGGCGCCTTCGCGGTGGCGGCGCCGCTGGCCGAGAGCATGATCGGCCAGTGGCTGCTCGCAGCCGCCGATCTCGAGCCGGTTCAGGGCCCGATCGCGATCGCTCTGGCCGATGGCGGCATCCACGGAGAGGACGAGAGCGCCGCGGCGCTGTCGAGGCCGCTTCACGGCGTGCCGTGGCTGCGCTCCGAGGCGCACCTCCTGGTGGCCGGCGACGAAGCCTCCGGCGGCAGCCGGCTGGCCCTCTTCGCCATCGGCGAGCCGGCGACGGCGACGTCGCAGAACGTCGCCGGTGAGCCCAGAGGATCCTCCGCCGGCGGCTTCGAGGCGACCGCCATGGCGCGGGGGGTCGTCGCCTCCACGAGCACCGAGCGCCTTCGTCTTCTGCTCGCGCTGTGCCGGGCGTCCCAGATCGCGGGCGCCATGGATCGCATCCTGGACCTCACCCTCGAGCACGCCAACGGCAGGGAGCAGTTCGGGCGGCCGATCGGGAGGTTTCAGGCCGTCCAGCAGCAGATCGCGGTGCTCGCCGGTGAGGTCGCGCTGGTCGGCGCGGCGACCGATGCGGCGGTTTCCGCCTGGGAGCAGGGGGGCGGCGAGGTGCTCGCGGCAGCCGCCAAGGCGCGAGCGAGCGAGGCCGCTCACGGTGTCGCGGCCATCGCCCACCAGGTCCACGCGGCGATCGGCTTCACCCGGGAACACGACCTCCACCGGTTCACGCGCCGTCTGTGGGCCTGGCGCGACGAGTGGGGCAGCGAGACCGAGTGGCAGGAGTGGATCGGGCGTCGCGCGATCGCCGCCGGGGGCGACGGGCTGTGGCCCCTGCTCGGCTAGCCTCCGATGTGCCCGCGCGCTCCGCGCGCTTTTTGGCACATCTCCGGCTAGCAATTCCTCGCGGCTCCATGCGCCTCCGGCGCGTCGCCGCGGACAGCCATAGAGCCGGATCTCGAATACCCAGACAGGCTCCTAGCCCAGCTCGGGCTCGTTCGCTGGGCCGGACCCGGCCAGAGGCGGCCGCTCCGACGACGCGAGATCTAGGAGCGGTAGATCGAGCCGGGCGATCGTGCCGCGTCCGACCTCGCTGTCGAGGGTGATCTTGCCGCCCATGTCGCGGGCGATGAGGGCGACGTTGAACAGCCCCAGGCCGCTGCCGCCGCTCTCACGCCGGCTGCTGAACAGCGGCTCGAACGCGTGACGCCGCACTTCCTCGGTCATGCCGCAGCCCTCGTCCTCGATCTCGATCCGGAGAAGGGGAGGCTGCTCCTCGGGCTCGAGCACGAGCGTCCTCAGCGTCACCCGACCGTCCTCCTCGAGCGCCTCACGCGCGTTCGCGAGGAGGTTGAAGAGCACCTGTTCGAGCTCGACGCGATCGCCGACGATCCTTTGGCCGGGTGCACCGGTGACGATCGTGAGCTTCCGATTGCGGACCGCGCGACGCAGGATCGGAGTCAGCTCCGCGATCAGCCGATCGACCTCGATCGGCGAGCTCGTGCGCTCCCGCTTGGCGCCGAGCGCACGCGTCAACAGGACGTTGGCGCTGGCCGCGACCCGATCGATCTGCTCGGCGTACTCCCGCACCTCCCGCGCGTCTTCTGACTCGAGCTCGAGGAAGCTGGCCGCAGCGCGGACTGCGGTCAGCAGGTTGCGCACGTCGTGGACGAGCCCCTGGGTGAGCAGGCTCTCGACCTCGGCGCGCTGAGCCCGTTGACTGAGCTCCCTCAGATCGGTCCGATCGACCATCGAAACCAGGAACTGACCGCTGGCGCTGCCCTTGGGCGAGGGGATCCGTCGGCTGCGGACCATCAGCCACAGCGTCTTGCCGTCGATGCGGCGGACCCCCAGCGGCGCCTCCTCGGCGCCCTGGTCGCGAGCCGCGGAGAGGAGCGGGCTTTCCTCGAGCGCGAGCCGGTCGCCCTCGAGCGACAGCAGCTCCGAGACGCCCTCCTGGATCGAGCGCCCGACGAGCTCGAGGGCCCGGCGATCCAGGAGACGCTCGGCGCGGTGATTGCAGGCGAGCACTACGCCGTGCTCGTCGAGCAGCAGCGTCGGCTCCGTCATCGCGCCGAAGATCTCGACGTAGAGCGCCTCCTGCTGGAGCAGCTCGAGGGCGAGATCGTGCTCCCGCGTCGCCTCGATCAGCGATCCCTCGAAGATCGGGACCTCGGCCGACCCCAGGCGCTGATCGTTCATCAGGCCCCACAGCCGGGTGCCGTCCCGACGCTCGAGGCACACCCGCCGCGACCAGAAGGGTCGGCTCCCCTTACCGTCCCGACTCAGGGGTCGCGCCAGCTCTTCACGGCCCAGGAACTCCCGGAGACGCAGTCCGATCACCGCGTGGCGCGAGTCGTAGCCGAGCAGCCGCGCGAGAGTCTCGTTGGCCTCGACCACGACTCCCGTGCCGTCGATCCGGTAGAGCCCTGCCAGCGATCTGTCGTAGAGGTCACGGAACCGGCGGCGCCAGCGCTCGACCTCGGCGCGCAACTCGACGATCTCGAGCAGTCGCTCACAGATCCCGCCCAGCCGGCGCGGCGTCGCCTCCGAGCTGGGCAGCCACTCGTCGGCCAGTGTCGAGTCGTCTGCAGTCGGTGTCTGGTGTCCCTCGACGATCGCGACCAGAACCGGCCTCGCCGGCCCGTCCGTCGCGAGCAGCCAGTCGCGGCACTCCTGCCATCGTCCCGGAGCGACCACCAGCACGCTGTGTGGGGCTTCGGCGAGACAGCGTTCCACCGCCGCGAGATCGGTCGCCACCTCCAAGCGCCACCCCATACGCCTTCGGCTCGCGAGCAACGACTCCCGCAGTCGAGCGGCCCAGCGCTCGCCGCCGAGCAGAACGACACGAGCCTCGCGCAGCTCCCCTTCCGGCGCATCCGGCCGAGCGAGCGCGCTGCGCTGCCGGACCACATCCTCGGCTGTCGAGTAGTCGTCGGGCATGAGACCTCTCCAAGACAGAGGGAGACGAACGGGGTCGAATGGCGATCTCGAAGACCCCTCATCTTAGCAGCTCAGCGATCCGAGTGAGTAACAAGAGGAGGAGAAGCCCTCCCCGACCGGCGAAGCGACCGCCATCGCGCGGGCAGACGTTCGCCGGATCTTCGACCTGACCTTCTCGCTCCGGCTCCAATTCGCCATGAGCGCAGACCGGTTGCGGTCCGCCCCGGCGAGCGCCGCCGCCCGATGGTCGGCGTCAGAACGACCCACAGAGGCCGCTCGTTCGGCAAGCCAACTGGCCGCGAGCCTCGCGGAGTTCGAGACGTGCTGCTCCGTGCTGCTCCGTGCTGCTCCGTGCTGTTTGGCGGCACGGAGAACAGGATCAGCGCGGGCAGGCGCCGAAGGCGTCGCTGTCGGTCACCGCCGCAGCGGGCTGCCCCGGGGGGCTGGTGTAGAGCAGGCTGTCGCCGGTGATGCCGTCGGCGACCTCGAGCGAAAAGCCACGGTCGGTCGTCCCGGCGAAGAAGACCCAGTGGTGGCCGTTCACCTGGCAGCCATCGATCACCTTCACCATCAGCTCCCAGTTCGACGGCTCGAAGAACCAGAACAGCGCCGAGTCGTCGGATCTGGTCGCCGCAGTCCGCGCCGAGCGAGAGGTGCCGTCGCGATCGACCCAGCGGACCCGAACGTCGAAGCGGCCGGCGTCGATGCAGGCGACCTCCTCGCTGGGGACGCACTCGAAGGGACCGTTCGAGCCGACGCTCAGCGGCTCGGCTTCGAGCTGGATCCTCACCCGTCCGGAGTCTTCGTTCACCTGGAGCAACGAGCTGTCGACCGCGACGAAATCGGCGCCATGGATCTCCGAGAGCTCCGCGACCTCGGCCTCTGTCCAGCGAAGCTCCTCGACGCCGGAGAGCGTCCAGGGCTCTCCCTCCTCAGCCAGGAACATCCCGTAGCGCTGGAGCGCCGTCAGCACCGCCCGAACGCGAGCGCTGAACCCGGAGAGCTCGAGATCGCCACGGAGCCTGAACCTCAGGCCGGCGGGGGGTAGCCAGGAAGCTCCGTTCGGCGCGGCGCGACGCGCGGGCCACACGAAGACGCTGCCGATCTGGGGCGCGCTGAAGCCGAGCGCGTGGTGGATCTCCCCCCGGTCCACCTCGTCGATGCGCAGCAGACCCGGGAAGACGGGCAGACCGGACCTGTTCCCGGCGATCCGGCCCAATGGGCGGAGCTCGTTGCTCTTCAGGTCGTAGACCGCTCCGGAGGAGGCGCTCCATCCTCGAGCCACCGCCCGCGCGTCGTACAGCTCGTAGAGCGAGCAGCGCGACGAATCCAGGAGGAGGATGTGACGCGTCATCGTCGCCGCGCCCGCCTGGAGCGCCGCTTCCGGAGGCATCGGGTACGGACCGGGATCGCTCTCCTCGACGAACTCGAAGCTCACCTCCCCGAGGGGAGCGGGCCGGGTCACTTCCCACCAGGAGATGCTGGGGCGGCTCGAGCCGCCGGCGTCGGCGCCGCCGGCTGCCGTCAGCGGAGCATCGGCCCCGATCGCCGACACCCACTGCTCGGAGCTCGGATGAGCAGGCAGTAGGTCGACGCGGGTGTTCCAGACGTTGTCGGCCGGCAGCACCGGACAACCTGCGACGGTCGTGGACCGAAGCGGTGCCGACGTCGCCGGGGTCTCCACGGCGGCGGCGGGAGCGACGAGCCAGAGCAGCAGCAGGCAGCAGACCCCAGCGGCCAGGAGCCGCCCAGGAGTGTCCGATGGACCCGACTGCGCGCCGGCAACGCGACGACTTACCATGATCGCATCATAGCGTGGCCCCGCGCGCGCCCCGCCGGCTCCGACGCCGGCTGATCGCGGTCCATACGCGCCGGGCAGCCCGCGATGAAACTCAGCACGGGCTCCCGGGGCACACGGGCGGCGTCGCCGACGCCGAGAGCAGGAGCCGTCTAGGAGCCCGTGGTGAAAGTCGGGATGCCCGCATTGCGAGCGCCGCGGGTCCAGCTGCAAGGAGAAGCGACGGAGGCGATGCGGGGACATCGTCGAGGAGCTACGACGCAGCAGATGGGCCCGCGCCGCCGCTTGCCTGAGCCGCGAAGCGGCGACGCCGGTGAGGCGCGCCGAGCCTGCGAGGGGGGCCGAACCCAACCGAAGGTCGACAAGGACTTGCAGCGCAGCCGGTGGCGAGAAGCCGATCGAGACCTGGCAAGCACCGGTCGGGTGAGTGGCTTCCTGGCCGCCGGCGGAGCGGAAAGTCCTTGTCGTGCGGGCGTGCTGAGTTTCACCACGGGCTCCTAGAGGCAGCGGAAGTCAGCGGCTCGGTCAGCGCGTTGGAGGACGAACGCCACGACCAGCGAGGGAGGCTCCCGAGCACGGAAACGGCGTCGGGCTCCACGTTCTCGAGCTCGACGGTCGCCGCGGCCAGGCCCAACGGCTCCCATAGCAGCAGCATCGGCTGGTCGTGATGGACGATTCTCTGCACCTGCGCGGCGAGTGCCGCCATCTCCCCGGGGTCGTCGGCTCGGTTGATCGATTCGATCAGCGCGTCGACCGCGGGGTTGGTGTAGGCCGAGAAGTTGTACTGGCCCTCGATGGCGCCGCTGTGAAGCGTGAAGCTGAAGTCGAGCGTGGTGTCCGGGCTCATGGCGGTCAGCGCAGCGTCGAACTCGTGCGACTGCATCGCCGAAACCGCCGTCGTGATCTCCAACCGGCTGATCGTGGCGTCGATCCCGACCCGGCGGAGGTTCTCGCGAATGACCTGCAGCGCCTCCCAGCGGACCTCGGAGCCAGCGTTGGTGACCAGCTCGAAGCGGAACGTCGAGCCGTCGCGATCGAGCCAGTCGTCTCCGTCGCGATCGATCCAGCCTTCCTCGCGAAGGAGACGCCGCGCCTCCTGCAAGTCGAAGGGCCATGGCTGAATGCTCGAGTCGTGCGCCCAGAAGCTCGACGGCACGACCGAGCTGGCAACGAGAGCTTGCCCCGAGAGAACGGTGTCGACGAGTGACTGGCGATCGACCGCGTGAGCCAGGGCGCGGCGGACACGGCTCGAGCGGAAGAAAGGCCGCCTCGTGTTCCACGCGATGAAGTTGATTTGACGCCTGGGGTAGTGGATCACCCGTAGCCAGGACGAGCTCTCGACCTGGGCGACGTTCCGCGGCCGCAGCTGCGCGACGAAGTCGAGCTCGCGCGACTGGAGCATTCGAAGCTGGGTCCCTTCGTCCGCGACGACGACGAGCTCGACCCGGTCGATCCGCGGCAGGGTGGGATCGAAATATTGCTCGTTGCGCACCAGCTCCGGCGCCGCCGCCGGCTTCCACCGCGCCACCCGATAGGGACCGCTGCTCACCATTCGATCTGCGAACCAGGCCTGCTCCTCGCGCCAACGCTCGAACGGCAGCTCCCCCCAGACGTGGCGCGGCAGGATCACGCCCTCGTTGGCGTCCGCGAGCTGGGTCGCCGAGACCTCGTCGAACAGGAAACGCACCGTCCACTCGTCCACGACGACCACGTCGGCGATGTGGCGCTTCAGGTCGGCGAAGGCCCAGGCCGTCTCCGGAGATGTCTGCGCCTCCCAGGTGAAGCGGACGTCCGCGGCCGAGACCGGGTGCCCGTCGGACCAGCGGGCATCGCGTCTCAGCACGAACGTGAGCTCGCGACGATCGTCCGAGAACGACCACGACTCGGCCAACTCGGGAGCGTACGTCTGAGGACCAGACGATAGATCGGCGCTCGGCTCGACCAGCGACAGGTGGAGCAGCTCGAACAGCTCTCGTTCGATGGTCTCGCCTCCGGAGAGCACGTCGTTCAGCGTGGAGGGGGCGCTCGAGATGCCGACCGAGAGCGGGCGCTGCCGGGCGTCCCGCGCCTGTGGCGGCTCGGTGCAAGCCAGCGCCAACGCTGAAGCCAGCGCCGCCATCCAGCCGATGTGATGGCCTCGAAAGGCTGAACGCATCCCACTTCCCGTCTCGCCCGGCGCGACTCTACCTCGTCGCGCGCCGCTCTCCCTTTGGAGTATGATGAATACTAGCTATATCTCTCTATGCCTCTTCGCTGAGCACTCCTCGCGAGACGTCGCCGTCTCCCGCGGAGCTCCATCTTGCGACTCGGGGTACCGAGAGCAAGTCCCGGGAGAAATTTCTTGTCACGAAATTCCCCGCAGCGGCAGCTAGTCAGAAGAGCCTCCCACAGAGGCTCGGCGTTCGCCGATCGCGGTCGTGAGCCTGCCTCTGCCGGTTCACGGCGCCGCGCCCGGCTGCGTGGCTTTCACCCCATCACCGGAAGGGAGAACACCGATGACTCGACTCACACGCCTGTTCGCATTGGCCGCATTCGCGGTCGGAGCGACCCTTGCCGCAGGCTCGATCACCCCCGCAGCAGACGAAGGTTCGGCTGCTGCCAGCCGCCTGACGCTCGAGACCCAGGATCTGCTCGTCGCCAGCCGCGTCGGCGTCGACGAGGACGGACGCACCCTCACCCTCGCCAGCCGCGTCGGAGTCGACGAGGACGGACGCAGCATCCTCGGGCAGCGAGCGATCGCCATCGCCTGAGCAGCACCCCGACGGCCCGAGCCGTCCTCGTGTAGCTGGGGCTCTCGCCTGAGAGAGGCGTCGATCCGGTCCACCGGCGCCTGAAAATCTCTCCGCGAATCCCCTGGACAACCGCCCACGGGAGCGGCTAGGATAAGTACACCCTTCGAAGATTGCTACAGGGTTGGCTTTTCCTTGGCTGCCATCCAGAGAACCGGACCCGCTCCCCAGCCCGAACACGACGGTCTCCTGACCGCCAAGCGCTCGAGGCTCGTCGCGATCGTCTTGAAGTTCGGGATTCCGGCCCAGGACGCCGAGGACCTGGTTCAGCAAGCCCTCCTCGCCTACCTGTTGAAGGCAGACCGGATCCGAGACCCCGACGCATGGCTCGCGGGAGCCGTTCGCAGGGAGTGCCTGCAGTACCTGCGGGCGCGCCAGCGCCGGCTGTACGACGCGATCGACGGAGCTCTGCTCGAAGTGATCGCCGATCCTCAGCCTCCGAAGCAGGAGAAGGACCAGATGCTCCGGGATCTCGACAGCGCGATCGGTCGGACGCCGAACCGATGCCAGCGGCTGCTGGAGCTCCGGTACGGTTTCGGCTTTGAAAACAGGGAAATAGCTAGTAAACTCGGATATCAGGTATCCAGCGTCCGGAAGGTCGCGACGAGGTGCTTGGCCGTGCTCTGCCGCCAACTCCTCTTCACCTCCGATCGCGGGCAAGGAGCTCGGCTGTGAACACCCGCCAAGAAAGCGCGCACTTCACACCCGATGAGTTCGAGTCCTTCCTGGGCGAGAAGCTCGAGTCCGATCGCAAGCGGGAGGTCCTCGCGCACCTCCTCGCCGAGTGTTCGGTGTGCCAGGAGATCGCCCAGCGCTTCTGGTCGACCCCGACGGCCGACAGGCCCCGATCCCAAGCTTGCAACGTCGCGGACGTCGAACGATCCGTCCAATCCGCCATCGACCGTGCAGAAGAGCGTTATCGTCGGCTGGCAGGGGAGCGCGGCGAAGCGCCGGTGCTGCTCGAGGAGCTGCTCTCGCATCCACCGCTTCGCCGGCAAATGCTGATCCGCCACCGACGCCGTTATCAGACGTGGGCGCTGTGCGAGCTGCTCGTCGATCGTGCCCACGCGAACAGGTTCGACGATCCCCGCCAGTACGAAGAGTTGGCCGAAACGGCTCGCTGCATCGCCTTCACTCTGGATCCCGAGGTCTACGGAGCGGAGCTCGTCTGCGACATGCGGGGCCGGACGCTCGCCTATCTCGCGAACGCCAAGAGGGTTCACACCTCCGATCTTCCTCAGGTCGAGACGCTCTTGCAGCAGGCGGCGGCCGAGCTCGCCAACGGAACCGGCGACCCTCTCGAGCTGTTCGCGGTCCTCGCCTTCGAGCGCGCGCTGCGCATGCGTCAGAGGATGTTCGAGGAGGCCCTGGCGCTGTGCATTCGGCAACAGGCCCTGGCGGAACGCGTCAACGATCGCAAGCTCATCGGCAAGACTCAACAGGACACCGGCTTCGCCTTGAGGAGCCTCGGACGGTTCGAGGAGGCGCTCCACGCCTTCCTTCGAGCCGAGGAGTCTCTCGATCCCGTCGACGATGCCCGCAGCCTCTCCGCCGTGCGATTCAACCGGATCGGCACGCTCGACGACCTCGGCCGGCGCGCCGAGGCGCTCGAGGAGATGGAGCCGTTGCGCGGACTGCTCGCCGAGCTGGGAGACCGCCTGAATCTCCTCCGACTTCGCCGGATGGAGGGAGAGTTCGCGCTTTCGCTGGATCAGTACGAGCTCGCCGAGGCCTGCTTCCGCGAGTCCCGCAACGGCTTCATCGCGCTGGACATCGGGTGGGAAGCCGCCGAGGTTTCTCTCTACCTCGCGCAGGTCCTCCTCCTCACGGGCCGCATCCATGAGAGCAAGGAGCTGGCGGAGCAGATCCTGCCGATCTTCCGCTCCGCCTCGCTCACCACCGAGGCGATCGCGGCGATCCTGCTGTTTCGCGAGGCGCTGCTCACCGAGAGCGCGTCCGTTCAGCTCATTCAGCGAACTCTGGAGTTCCTCTCCGACGAGCAGCAGCGCAAGTCGGCACAGAGGGGCTAGCAGCCCACGTACAGGCGGGCTCGATGCGGGGTTCGCCGACGTTCCTCGGCATCGACGACCCGTTGCCCGAGGACAGGCGCCGACCGGCTGGACCCGAGCCGACAGTCTTCCGCGCCAAGACGCCGATGGACGCCACCAACCGTCGATGAGCCTTCGGCCGGCAGATCCCAGACGCCTCGCTCTCCAATCGGATCTCGCGCGAACGGCGCAATCGACCCACGCGAAGGCAGCAGCCGCGCCGGCTGAGGTCGATGTCGCAAGCGGCAATCGATCCTCTGCGTCGGCTTCGCTCCGCTCAGCCTCAGGTGGGGCTCGTCGCCGATGTCCTCGCCTTCGAGTGTGTCGGTCCGCATTGCTTCTGGACCCGCGGCGCTTGCGGGGTGGCCAGCCGGGTTCTCACCACGGGCTCCCGATAGGCTCTGTGAGGACTCGGACTCGAGATCTGGTCCTACGGTCGTTTCCCGGCGACGCGCCGAAGGTGCCTGGAGCCGGGACGGCATCAACTCGCCGGACATGTTCGACTCGGCACATCGGAGGCTAGGTTTGGTCGGCCTGTTCCGCGCGTTCGCTTCACAACGGCGGGCCATCCTCCGCCACCCGGCGACGAACCTCTTCATCGCCGCCACCGTCGCGGTCGGCCTCGCGGGCATCCTGGTCGTCGTTGCGGTGGCGGATGCGCTCTACGGCCGCCCGCTTCTCTACCGCGACGACCAGCAGCTCTTCTTCGTCTTCTCGACGATTCCCGACGAAGGCAGGACTTATCGCTCGACCTCGCCCATGAACTACGCCGATTGGCGCGAGGCGGCCCGCACCGCCGATCTCGAGGCGGTTTCGTCGGCCCGACCCTTCTCGCTCACCGGCATCGCCGATCCCCGCCCGCTGTCCGGCGAGTACGTTTCGAGCGGCTACTTCCCGATGCTCGGCGTCGATCTCGCCGCGGGCCGTCACTTCACCGCCGAGGACGATCGTGCGGGCGCCCAGGCCGTCGTCCTCCTCTCGCAGCCGCTCGCGAGAGAGCTGTTCGAGGACGAGGGATCGGCGGTCGGCCAGCACGTCCGCCTCGCCGACCGGCCGTTCGAGGTGGTCGGCGTCCTCCAGACGGGATATCGCGGAGTCCTCTGGCATCCCATCGACCTGTGGGTGCCGCTCGCTCAGGCAGGAGAGATCCTGGGCCAGCGCTATCGCAACGACCGTGCCATGGGGTGGCACCTGGTGGTCGGCAGGCTCCGCCCTGGCTTCTCCCTGGAGCAGGCCCGCGCCGAGCTGGAGGCTCTGGCGGTCCGGCTGGAGAGCCTCTATCCGGACGCCAACCAGGGAAAGCGTACCCACGTGGAATCGCTGCGCCAGTTCTACTTCGGAGATGACCTGCGACGGGGACTTTCCTACCTGATGGGCGCCTCGAGCCTGGTGCTGCTCCTGATCGTCGCCAACGTAGTTGCGCTGGCCTTCGCCCAGAGCACCGACAGCGCGCGTGAGGTCGCCGTCAGGCGAGCCCTCGGCGCGACTCCGGCAGATCTGTACACGACCCTCGCGACTCCGTTGGTGACGCCACTGGCCGGGGGCATGCTCTGCGCGCTCGTCCTCGCGTTCTGGATCACGCCCCGGTTGATTTCGCTCAGCGACATTCCACCCGCATCGCTGACGATGCAGTGGATCGACGCCAGGATCGGCGCTGCCGCGCTGGGGCTGGTGGCGATCGTAGGGCTCGCCGTCACGGCGCTCGCGTACCGGACTCACACCGGCACCTCGGCGCCCGCCATCCTTCGCTCCGGCGGAGGATCGTCGCCAGGCCGCGTTCGCACGCTGCAGCGCCTCGTGGTCCTGGAGACTGCGCTGGCGGTCGCCCTCCTGATGGGCGCCGGCCTGCTGATGCGCTCGCTCTCGAGTCTGCAATCCGGAGAGCTCGGGCTCGAGACACACAGCGTCAGCACGCTCCAGGTCGATCTCCAGCCGAGCCGTTACGAGGATCCCGCGGCTCGCATCCGCTTCACGCGCCACCTGCTCGAGGAAGCGGCGGAGTCGTCCGCCGGTTTCAGCGAGATCGCCGTCAGCGGACCGAAGATCGCCCCCAGCGCCAATCTGTCGGCCGAGTTGATCCCCGAGGCGGCCGAATCGGAGCACGAGACGCTGAACGTCTACCGGCACTCGATCACGCCGCAACTGACGACCGCCCTCGGGATCGATCTCATCGATGGGCGGGGCTTCGAAACGAGCGATCACGAGTCGGCACGAAAGGTGGCGTTGGTCAGTCGAACGGTGGCCGAGTTGCTCGGTGGCCGCGAAGTTTTGGGCCGGCGGTTCCGTTTGCGACCGCAGCTCCCGGAAGATCCGTTGTGGACCGTCGTCGGCGTGCTGGAGGACGTCGCCGCCCGGGACCTCGCGATCGGGCGCGCCGGCGAGCCCGACGTCTATCTGCCGTACGAGCAGGCTCCGGAGCGGTCCTTCTTCCTGGTCGCCCGGTCACAGAGCAGCGGGCCTGCGACGATCGCGCAGTCGAAGGCGCTCGAAGACGCCGTCCGCCGCCTCGATCGAGACCTCGCCCTGGCGCCCGTCGAGACGATGGAGCAGCGCTATGCTCTGCTCACTGCGGACCAGACCTTCCACGCGACGGTGGCGACCTGCTTCTCCGCCCTCGCCTGGGGCCTCACCATTCTCGGCCTCTTCGGCGTGCTGGACCTCTCGGTGCGCGCTCGGCGACGGGAGCACGCGATCCGCCTGGCGCTGGGGGCTTCGGTCACCAGCCTCACTGTCGACGTGCTCTTCTTTGCCGTCCGGCTCGCCGGCGCCGGCTTGCTGGCCGGCGTCGCGCTGACCGTCGCCATGCACCGCGCGCTGCGAGGCCTGCTGGTCGGCGTGACCAGCTATGATCCGCCGACGCTGCTCTGGGTCTCGGCCCTGGTCCTGGTCACCGCAGTCCTCGCCGGTGCCGTCCCGGCGTGGCGAGTCCGGCGGGTCGACGCCACCGCCGAGCTCACACGGGGGGAATGAGCGCTGGTCCGGCCGCCGATCGACTGCAGCCTCATCGGTCAGCTCCCCCGAGATCGCCGCGTCCCGGGCGCGCCCTTCCAACGAGGACGAACTGGCGCCGTCGTCCTCCTGATCCTCTTCGCCTCGTCGTGCACGCAATCCTCCGATCCCGCGGCCACGCCGCCGTCTTCCGGCGCAGACGGCGAGCTGGCAGCGCGTCTGCTCGACTCGGTGCGCGCGCTCTCCGACGACGCGTTGGGAGGCCGAGGGGTCGGCACCAGCGGCAACGCGCGTGCGCGCGAGCTGATCGAGGGCGCGCTGGAGCGCGCCGGTGTCCAGCCGGTCGGAGAATCCTATCGCATGCCCTTCGCCGTCGCCGACGCCCTCGAGGGCGTCAACCTGGTCGGGGTCGTTCCAGGCCGATCCCTCCCCGATCGCTACTTGCTGCTGAGCGCACACCACGATCATCTCGGGATCCGGGACGGCGAGATCTTCAATGGCGCCGACGACAACGCGTCGGGCGTCGCCGTGGTGCTCGAGATCGCCCGCCGCGCCGCCGAAGAGCCGTTGGAGCACTCGCTCCTGGTCGTGTTCTTCGACGCCGAGGAGAGGGGCCTGGCGGGATCGAGGAGCTTCGTCGCCAATCCGCCCGTCGAGCTCGAGGCGCTGGCTCTCGCGGTCAATCTCGACATGGTCGCGCGCGGCGAGGACACCGGCCTGTTCGCCTCCGGCACGTTCCACCACCCCGCGCTTCGCCCGGTGCTGGAGCGCGCCGCCGTGAGCGGCCCGGTCGAGCTGCGCTTCGGCCACGATCGGCCCGAGGACGGCGGCGACAACTGGACCCTGCAGTCGGATCATGCTGCGTTCCACCTGGCCGGAATCCCCTTCGTCTACTTCGGCGTGGAGGACCATCCGGACTACCACCAGCCGACCGACGACTGGCACCGGATCGATCCGGAGTTCTTCAGCGCCTCCGCGATCACCATCGAGCGCGCCGTTCGAGCCCTCGACGAGGCCCTGGCCGCCGGCCTCGAGCCGAGGTCGAGCGCCACTACCGAGCCCGGGGCGCGACCGGCCGACAGGCCGAGGTAGGGCTAGCGGGCTCGTGGTGTTCACCACTCCCCAACGAGCAGCGAGGTCGCGGCGCGGTCATACCACGAGCCCGCTAGCCGATCACTCGTGCGCCGCAAGCCCGCAAGCGGGCGCGGCTGGGTCGACCAGGCCACAGCCGTT
>DATKBT010000014.1:0-90351 GCA_035546295.1 Thermoanaerobaculia bacterium
CTCGACCCCCGCCTCGTAGGCAGCCTTGACCAGGATCCCGTCCATCGCCAGGTTCTGCGAGCAGGGACCCTGATGGAGGTCCACGAAGCCGCGCCCGCCGTGGATGGCGGCCAGGTGGAAGACCACGTCGGCCCCCTCGACGGCCTTCTGCGCGACGCCGGGCAGCAGCAGGTCGTCCTCGACGAACTCGACGACGCCAGCGTCGAGGTGGTGCTGGATGTTCGCCAAACGGCCGCTGGTGAGGTCGTCGACGACACGAACTCGGCTCGCGCCCTTGAGCGCGAGATGGTCGATTAGATGAGAGCTGATGAAGGAGGCGCCCCCGGTGACGAGGACGTGCTTGTCGGGCCAGTTCATGAGGAAACCATTCGTAGATCGTTGAGAGGCCAGGGCTGAGTACGAGAGTCTACCGGGGGAGCTTCGGAGCGGGCAAACAAACCGTTGGGCCTATCGCCACGCATGACATCGCAGCTCCGGTCGTATGGCGGGCTGCCCCATCGGGGCGGAGGACAAGTGGATGGCGACCCGTTAGCCTCTATGAGCTTGAGCCGATGCACTGCGCCGATCGAGGTCCGCACTTTGCTCTGCCATGCCCATGTGGCGATGGCGAAGCTCTGCCTCGGCAGTCTCGTGCGGCACGTCACCGACCGGCTGGAGCTGGTGATCCACGACGACGGGACGCTCACGCCGGAGGACGTCGCGGAGCTCAGAGCCGAGCTCGGTCCGTTCGCGTTGGTGACTCGTGCGGAGGCCGACGAACGCGTGTCGGAGGCACTCGCCTCCCGGCCATCCACTCGACGGTTCCGAGAGCGGAACCCGCTCGCGCTGAAGCTGGTCGACTTCGCGGCGCTGAGTGAGCGGGAGGTCATTTGCGGTGTCGATTCCGACGTCTTGGCTCTGCGTCCCTGTTCAGGGCTGTTCGACCTACAGAGCAGCGCCGACGCTCTCTTCATGGAGGACGTCCAGAACGCGTACGGGATCAGGTCCTGGCAGTTGCTCGTCGAGCGCCGCCTGCTCCTCTGGCAGCGGATCAACTCTGGGATCTTCGCGATTCGTGCCGCGCTCTACGATCCTGAGCTCCTGGAGTGGTTTCTCGGACATCCTCGTTTCGACAAGACGCCGGTCTGGTCCGAGCAGACCGCGTGGGCCCTGATGGCGGGTCGCGGTCGGTGTCGTACGCTCGACCACCGACTGGTTACGTTCCCGGACCGGCCTTGGGCCTCGGATGCCGCCGTACTCCACTTCGTGGAACCTCTGCGGCGCCATCTCGATGACGTCGCTCGGCGCGCGGCGGGCCGGGACGAGACGGAATCAGTGACCATCCGCTCCGTCGCCGCCAGACGGCTGACCTGGCGCGCGCTCCTGGCATCCGAGATCGTCCGTCGGCTCAGCCGAGGAGCAGCCCGGTGAGCTCAGCGACGCGTGACCACCACCGACTCCAGCACCAAGCGGTCCATCTTCGTACGCAGGAAGCAATCCAACGCCTGCTCCGGCGTGTCGACGATCGGCTCGTTCTCGTTGAACGAGGTATTGAGCACGATCGGGACCCCGGTCTGCGTCTCGAATTCCCGGATCAGCCGCCAGTAGCGGTGGTTCGTGCGTTCGGTCACAGTTTGCAGGCGCCCCGAGCCGTCGACGTGGGTGACCGCCGGGATCTCGGTCCGCTTCTCGGGCCGGATCGGGTAGACCTTGATCATGAAGGGATCGGGGTAGTCGATGGTGAACCACTCGCCGGTGCGCTCGGCGAGGATCGAAGGTGCGAACGGGCGGAACGATTCGCGCCGCTTGATCTTGAGGTTGAGGATCTCCTTCATGTCGCCGCGACGCGGGTCGCCCAAGATCGAGCGGTTGCCGAGTGCCCGCGGGCCCCACTCCGAGCGACCCTGGAACCACCCCACCACCTCGCCGCGCGCGATCGCCACCGCGGTCTCGCGCAGCAGCCAGTCCTCGGGCGGGGTCTCGATCGTCAGCTCACCCCAGGATCCGTCCCGCCCCTCGCTGCCCGGGACCCCCGCGGCGAGCGCGGCACGGATGCGCGCCTCGTCGTAGCGCGGGCCCCAGTAGCAGTGCTCCATCTGGAAACCGCGCGGCTGCTCGAGGATCGCATGGTGGACGTAGAGAGCCGCCCCCAGTGAGGTCCCGGCGTCGCTGGCGGCCGCCTGGATGTAGACGTCCTCGACGTCGGTGCGCTCGAACAGCTTCCCGTTGGCGAGTGAGTTCATCGCGCAGCCGCCGGCCAGGCACAGGCGCTTGTGGCCGGTACGCTGCTGGAGCGCGCGCACCAGCGCGAAGAAGCGGTCCTCGTAGACCTTCTGCATCGAGGCCGCGATGTCCTTGTGGCGTTGCTCGAGCTCGTCCTCGGGCTGGCGGGCGGGTCCCAGCAGGTCCTCGAGCCTGGGCGTGAAGATCGGACCGAGCACCGGCGCTCCGTCGTCCCAGCTCATGTCGACCCCTTCGGAGAGGTGCCGGAAGTAGTGGAGGTCGAGCCGGAAGGCGCCGTTTGGGGCGGCGGGGACGATGGTCGCGAGCTGCTCTCCGAAACGGGGCTCCCCGTAGGCGGCGAGCCCCATGACCTTGTACTCGTCGCCGAACTTGGGAAAGCCGAGGTACTGGGTCAGCGCCGTGTAGTACTGACCCAGCGAGTGCGGGTAGTGGACGCGGTCGAGCACCTCGATCCGGTTGCCCCTGCCGACCGCCATCATGGTCGAGACGAAGTCGCCGAAGCCATCGACCGTGAGGCACATGGCCTCCTCCCACGGCGAGCAGTAGAAGGCCGACGCGATGTGGGCGAGATGGTGCTCGACAGGGTGGATCCTCGGCGCCTCGCCGAACGCCCTGCGCAGCCGCTCCTCCAGCGAGGAGACGGCGGCCAGGTTGCGCAGGCGCGCCAGCGCGCGCTTC
This sequence comes from Thermoanaerobaculia bacterium, assembly GCA_035546295.1. Classification (GTDB taxonomy): domain Bacteria; phylum Acidobacteriota; class Thermoanaerobaculia; order Multivoradales; family Multivoraceae; genus DATKBT01. Next base: position 2,902 of record DATKBT010000014.1, read on the forward strand.
AGGCTGCGCGGGTTGGTCGCGGCGAGCAACGCCTTGCGCAGGAAGTACGCCTTGGGTTGGCGGGAGACGGCGACGCCGTCGAGCGCGGCGAGCGAGTCGATCCCGAGCTCTTCGAGGCAGAAGCGCGTCGCGAGCTCCGGAAATCCCGCCCAGTGCTTGATGCGTCGGAAGCGCTCCTCCTCGACGCCGGCGACGAAGGCGCCGTCTTTGACCGCCGCCGCGGAAGCGTCGGCGTGGAAGGCGTTGAGGCCGATCAGGCGGGTCAAGGCGGAAGCTCCTCGGCGGCCGGCGCGCGCTCGCTCAGGGCCTTCGTGGCCGCTTCCTCGTGAAGCAGCTCCTCGAGCCGCACGTCCACCACCAGCCGGAACCAGAACGCCTGGAGGAAGTGGAAGACGAACCCCTGCTTGCCGTCGAGTATCCCCAGCAGCAGGAAGTAGCGGTAGAGGAAGTAGAGGAATGGGCGCACGAACAGGGGCAGCCGGTAGTACCGCGATTTGAGCCAGAGCACGCGCTGGTCGCGGGTCCCGAACAACCGCGGCTCGGTCTTGAAGGCGATCCCCCCGCGTCGCCGGGTCCGCTCCTCCTGGGCGAAGGCTTCGGCGTAGCGCAGGTGCTTCTCCAGGTAGAAGAGGATGCGCTCCTCCTTGAGGTTGCGCTCTTCGAGCGGGTGCTTCAGGCGACCGACCGTACCGTCGACGTAGACGCGGGTGTCCTGCTCGACCGGGTCGAGCTCGCCGCGGTCGCGACGGAACAGCTTGAGCAGGTGCTTGTTGCCGTAGCCCCCGAACCGGATCCACTTGCCGCGGAAGATCTGCTTGCGGCGTATATAAAACGCGCCTTCGGGGATCGCGCGCCCGTCGAACAGGCGCTCGAGCTCGGCACGCAGCTCCGGCGTCACCGCCTGGTCGGCCTCGAGGATGAGCACCCAGTCGTTGCGGATCGGCAGGTTGTCGAGCCCCCACTGGAAGATCCACGGGATGATTCGCTCGTGCTCGTAGGGGAGGTCGACGACCTGCTCCGCGTAGCGCCGCGCGATCTCGACCGTCCGATCCGAGCTCTCCGAGTCGATCACCAGGATCTGGTCGACCCAACCGTGCACGCTCGCCAGCGTGCGTCCGATGTTGAGCTCCTCGTTACGGGTGACGGCGAGGACGGTGACCGGAATCATCGGGAGAGAGGGCGGCCGGGCGGAGCGGGAGGACGAATGGATCGGGCGGCGCCGAGGATTGCCTGCCAGGTCGCCGCGTAGTCCCACCTCGCGAGGATTTCCTCGTTGGCGTGGGCCACCTGGCGCCGGTCGAGTGCAAGCGAAGCCTCGATGGCGGCGGCGAGAGCTTGGGGATCACCCGCAGGATATCGAGATCCGTTGCGTCCCGGTTCGATGAGGTCGACCCCCGCGCCGACTCGATCGGAGGTGACCACCGGCAACCCCGAGGCCATCGCCTCCGCTACCGACACCCCCCAGCGCTCCTCGGCTGGGGCGTGAACGAACAGGTCGCTCGCGCCGTAGAGCGCCGGCAGCTCCGGATACGGGTGGTAGCCGAGGAAGCGCACCCGGCCGGGAGCCGACACGGCGCAGCGCTGCTCGAGCTCGGTGCGTCGTGGCCCGTCTCCGGCCAGAACCAGAACGTGATCGGCGGGGAGCGCAGGCAGCGCGGCAAAGAGATCGGCGGGCGTCTCGCGCTCGTTGAGCTTGGCCACCGCGAGGATCGCTCGGGCGCCGGCCGGGATGCCGAGCTCCCCCTGCAGGCGCTCGCGCCGTTCGCTCTCGAGTCGCGAGCAACTGCGGAACGCGTCGACGTCGACGGCGTAGGGGAAGAGCCCGATCCGCTCCCGCGAGACGCCGAGCCCGACCAGGTAGTCGATGGTCAGCGTGCCGACCGCCAGGAACCGGGAGTAGACCCGCTTCAAGACCGCGAACACCAGCCGCTTGATCGTGCTCGGCGGTGGATCTCGGGGGAAGGTGACGGAGTCGATCCGCAACGCCAGGGGAGCTCCTGCGCGCCGCGCCGCCAGCGCGCCGCGCAGGTAGGGGAGCTGCGTGTAGCCATTGACGATGAACAGGTCACACCCGTGCTCGAGGATGTGGCGACGGATCGCACCGGCCTGACCGTTGGCCTGTAGGACGGTCGAGGGGTAGCCGCCGAGCAGGTCGATTCCCCAGCTCACCTCCTGCCCCAGCTCGGCATCGAACACTGCGGCGCTGGGCTCGGGGCGGGTGAATAGGACGTGGAGCTCGTGTTCAGGGTCGCGATTGGCGAAACGGAAGAACGGCGCCTCGAACTGGGTGGGCCGCTCAACGAGGAAGGCGATGTTCATCGACGCCTGGGCGCTGCTTCGGCGGTCGAGACGGCGGCGTCGTAGACCTCGACCATGGCCGCGGCGACGCGACTCCAATCGAAGCGTCGACGGGCCGCCTCGAGTCCTCGCCGGCCCATTGCTGTTCGTGCTTCGGTGTCGCATATCAGCCTGGTCAGCGCGCCGGTCCACGCCTCCGCCTCGCCCGCCACGACGAGCCCGGCGCCCTCGTCGGCGACCGTCGCGGCCAACCCGACCTCGGGGGTGACAACCACCGGCGCGCCGAGAGCCATCGCCTCGATCACGACATTGCCGAAGTTCTCGGAGTGGGAGGGAAGGACGAGGGCCAGAGCCCCGGCGAGCAGGGCGGCACGGTCGGCGCCGTGAACGGCGCCGCAGAAACGGATGCGGTCCGCCGCGCCGCGCTCGCGCGCCTGCTGCTCGAGACTCGGCTGCAATCGCTCCTCGTCGTTGCCCGCGATCAGCAGGCGTGCACCCTCGAGACCGGCGATCCAGGAGATGAGGCGATCGAGCCCCTTCTTCCACGAGATGCGGCCGAGGAACAGGAAGTAGGGACCCGCAGCGATCGCGGACGCGATGGCTTCCGAGGGCGCCATGCTCCGATCCGCGAGCAACGCGTCGACGTCGACGCCGTTGGGGACGACATGGATGGGCGGCAGGTCGAGCGCCATACGTCCGAGATCGGTGGCCTCGAGCTCCGTCGTCACGTGGATCGCGCTGGCGCGCTCGATCGTGCGGCGCTCGACGGCGCGCAGCCAGAGCGACTTGCGCAGCCGCCCGCGCGAGCGCAACAGCTCGGGCACCAGCATGCCGCGGGGCGCCAGGACGTAGGGCTTGCCCGCCTGCTCGGCGATACGTGCAGCCGAGGAGGTGAAGGCGAGAAAGACCGAGTGCAGGTGGAGCACGTCGAAGGCGTCGACCCCTGCCACGAGCGCGCGTTTCATCGCTGGCGAGGAGCAGAGCCGGCGCGGCCGCGGGACCGGGAAGTAGCGAACTTCGACTCCGTCCCGATCGATGGGAGCATCGGGTTCGACTTCGAGGAAGGTGTCGCCATGGAGGTTGGTCGTGAAGACCGAGATGCGATGCCCGGCCGCCGCCAGCGCACGTGAGAGGCCGTGGACGGCGAGTGCGGGTCCTCCGTGTCGCCAGGCCGGCAAGTAGGTCGGGATGACCTGGAGGACGTTCACGGCGGAGGCGATCCTCTTCGCCCGGTGTCCTCGCGGTGAGCCTGCAGCAGCTCGCGGACGAGCTCTGCGAATCGCCGGTGATAGGCCTCCCAGCTCGCTGTCTCCGCCATCGTCCGGCAGGTCGGACCCATGCCGGCGAGGCGCGCACGCTGATCGACGCATGCCAGCAGCCTCCTCGTCAACGCGTCGAGGTCGTCGACCGGCACGATCCAGCCGGTCTCCTCGGGCCGCACCAGCTCCTTCGAGCCGACCATCTCGGAGACCACCACCGGCAGACCCGAGGCCAGGGCCTCCGCCACCACCATCCCGTAGGAGTCGTTGCGCGACGGCAGGACGAGACAGTGAGACCGCCGAAACACTTCGGCCAGCTCCTGCTGACCGACTGGGCCGAGGATTTCGATTCCGGCGTGGCATTCGCGGGGAAGCGCGCTCTCGGCGTCGCCGGCAGGACCAACGAGAGCCAGCCTGGCGTCCGGCCGGCTCCTGTAGGCCTCTTCGAAGGCTTTTACGAGCAGATCGAAGGCCTTGCGCCGGATGCGAGCGCCCGCGAAGACGAAGCGGAAGGGACCGTCGCTCGACCGCGTCTCGCGCGGCGGCGTGAAGAGCTCGAGGTCGGCGCCGAGCAGCACGGAGTGGACCCGGTCCTCTGCCACGCCTGCCGCAACGTACGTTTCTCGCGCGATCGGCGAGACAGTGAGGATGTGGTGAGCAGTGGCGATCTCGGCGTCCTTGGTGGCGACGATCCGCCGGTGCAGGGAAGGTGGATCGGTCGTGCCGTGGAGGCGGTCTTGCGCGGCATGATGGAGAGATGGAGCGTCGAGCAGCGCGAGCGCTCCGTCGTAGCGAGCCAGGCGGAAGGTGGCGGCAGCGGAGATCTCGCAGCAAAGGACCGCAGCCGGGGCAGTCGCCCGCAGCCGTCTCGCCACCCATCGATCGAACTCACGGCATGCCACATAGTCGACCCAGGCGGCGGGCTTTCGGGGAAGGAGCGCACCGCCTAGGCGCCGCAGTCCGGGGGTGAGCGGGCGCCACCGCGCTTTGTGCGCGGGCAGATCCACCGGACCGTATCCGTGGAGCCTGCTCAGAAGTCCGGAAAGGAGCACGCCGCCCTGTCGCGCCAGCGAGGGCGCGCCACTCCAGTAGCCAGTGAGGAGGCCCTGGCGATGGAGCGCGACGGCCGCCTGGTGCGAGTGTTGACGGCCTGGATGCGTGACCAGAACGGCCACGTCAGGACGCTGCCGGCCGCAGATCGGGCGGTCGACGAACGAGCCGCTCCGGGCTCTCGTTCCTAGCGCAGACGGCGGAGCGCCGAACGGCGGCTCGCGCTCGCAGGTCGAGCCGCATCACCAGGGTGAGCAGGCCGGCAAAGAACCAGTAGTAGAGATCGGCGGTGACGTTGAACACCATCCCGCCCGGGATGCTCACCAGGAAGAAGAGAAACGCAGAGATCGCGATGGCGCGATGGAACGAACCGCGAAGGGTCCAGATCTGCTGGAAGGCGACGACGACGAGGTAGAACCGTAGGGCATAGTTGAGGACGAATCCGACGATCCCGAGCTCGAGCATGACGCGACCGGGCTCGGCCTCGATCATGGCTCCTTCGAGCCAGCTGTAGGGCCGCTGGCCTGGGGTCACCGCGACCGCCGTCTGGTGGGTCGCGCCGATCCCGACGCCGAACAAGCCCGCGCGGTCGAAGGCATCGATGGGCGACTTGAACGGCTCAAAGATGCGGCCGACGGTGTCGGTCGATTGGGTCGCACGCTGATAGAAGGCCTCGGCTGCCTCGGTGCCGGTGGCTCCGAGCATGGCCACCAGGATCCCGATGCCGAGACCGACACGCGCGAAGGTCTGCACCTTCTCGCGCTCCCGCAGGAACGACATCCACAGGAACATCGGGAAGGTCAGCGCCAGAATGTAGACCGGACCGCGCGAGCCGCTCATGAACATGCCGGTCAGTGTGAGGCCCAGGGCGCCGTACACCAGCAGGTTGCCGCGCAACCGCCACCTGGTTACGGCGAGGATCACCAGCAGGAGGAGCGCGGTGACCTGCAGATAGGTGGCGAAGCCGGTGATGTAGGAAAAAGTCCCCGTGACGCGGATGAAGCTCGAGGTTCCGAACCCTACGGGTCCTGCGCCGCCGTCCAACCGCGCGTAGGTGTTGAGGGGGCTGGAGCCAGGCGCGAGGAACTGAAGACTCGCCAACAGCCCGACGGGGATCGCTAGGAGCGCATACCAACGCACGAAGCGAGCGAGTGAGCGCGTCTCGGGAAACGCCGCTGGGATCACCCACACGAGCGGCGCGTACAGCAGGTAAGCCTTGAAGCCGAGCAGGCCCACCAGGAGGTTGGGGAGCTGCGGATTGAAGACCTCGAGCGCGTACCAGGCCGTGCTCGCTGCGAGCAGCAGGTAGAAGCCGGGGAGGCGCGGCTGCGCGATCCGGGCCCAGCCGCGATCCTTGACGTAGCCGGCGTAGGCCGCGAGCAGCAGCGCGTCCTTTGCGAAGTAGACGAAGTCCTGCTGTGCGGGCAGCAGCCACTTGCGGATCGCACCCTCGAGCACCAGCAGGACCATGGCTGCGATTAGCGCTTGGCGCCACCGCTGGACAGCCAGGATGCCCACCCCGAGCGCAGCCGAGGCGAGCAGGAGGAGCTGGGAGTTCATCGTGACCGGCCGTGGGTGGACAGAGTGGAGCGCAGGATCTCGAGATGGCGAAGAGCGATGGCACCTCGGGAGTGCTCGGCCAGGTGCTCGGCGGCTCGAGCTCGGAGCCGGGCCCGCAGATCCGGCGAGCCGAGAACCTCCTGGAGGCGATCGGCGAGGGCTGGGACGTCCCCATTGGGAAAGGTGACGCCGCAAGGGCCGATCGCCTCGGGGAGGCCTCCACCCTCGGAGGCCACCACCACACAGCCGCAGGCGATTCCTTCGAGGGCGACGATACCGAATGGCTCCTCATATCGGGAAGGGACTACCAGGATCCGGTGCCGGTTGAGCGTCGGGACCAACTCCCGGTGGGGGAGCGGCCCGACCAGCGCCACCTGTTCGTCCAGGTCGAGCGCCGCGATCTGTGCTCGTAGTGCCGGCTCCTCAGGGCCGCTGCCGACTACAGTAAGGGATGCTCGCTGCCCCTGCTCGCGAAGCAGCGCCAGCGCCTCTAGGAGCAGATCTGCGCCCTTGTCTGAGACCAGACGGCCGACGAAGATCAGGTCGCGTTCCGGCACGATCCCTGGGATGCGACGGAACAGCTCGTCCCGATAAGCGTTCGGAACGACGATCGAGGGCGTGCCGAGGCCTCCAGCGATCGCGCTGCTCACAGAGATCGAAGCCGCGGCACGGTACAGGAGTCGTTTCTTGATCCGGTCCTGCCAGGCCACGCGCCCATCGGTGCGGCGGTACCAGCTGTGGTGCGAAACGACCCACGGCCGCCGTAGGAACAGCAGGGGCCACAGGCCACGGAGGCTGACATTCGCCTGGTAGTAGACGTCGCACCAGCGGGTCCATCGCAGGAGAGTGGAAGCGGACGGCTGACGCACGACTCGATAGGGCTCACAATCTCGCTCCGGGGCGCTAGTGGTTGTGATCACTACAACGTCGACGCCGAACCTTGTGAGGTTCTCCGCTAACATGGCGACAACCGTCTCGAGGCCCCCGATGCTCGGCTTGAAGGCGGGGCTGTAGAGGAGGACTCTCAAGAGATGTCGAGGTGCCGGAGAAACCGAGCCCTCTGCACGGCGAGCGAGTGCCCCTGATACCAGCGATGAGCGTCGTCTGCGATTCGCTGGTGGGTTTCTCGCTGCTGCTCCGGGATTGCGTGAGGAGCGAGTCGAGCGCTGGAGGGAGGAGATTTCGTCGCGGCGCAGATCGGGAGCGTGCCATTCGCGCAATAGGCTGCGAAGATGGTGGACTTAGGAAGGAACTCGAGCGGGTACGCCAGGAAGCCGAAACGAGAGCCACGAAGAATCGCGCAGACCTCCTGGTCCGGTAGCTCACCCAGCACCCGTACCGGAACTCCTTCGATGTCCAAAGGGGGCCGAAAGTGCCCAGCGCCGACATCGATCACCTCGGCCGCTTCGAGATCGCGACACGCAACAGCCAATTGCCGGATAGTCGACGAAAACGCTCTCCGACGTGCTCCCACTCCGCCGAAGACCACCACACGTGGCTCCCGACTGCTCAGCGGCTCCGGTGTGGGCGTCTCGCCGACGGAAGAAAAAACGGGCATCACGTCGGGAGAGGGACCGGCATCTCGCAGAAACTCGGCGTAGCGATCCAGCGTGGTCACGGTCGCGTCACTGAGGTGGGCGATCTGCCGTGCGAGACGGAGCTGCAACCAGCCCAGCCAGAACGAGCTCTGCCAAGGCCGACCCGATGCGCGCACTTCGTGAAAGACGGTGACCAGCCGCCGCCTCCCGGCACTCCTCTTCCAGTGACGAAGGGCTCGAACCAGCCAAAATGGACAGCCACGTGTGGCGTATCCGTAATTCGCGTAGTGGAGAAGCAGCCGGCTCGAGGCGCCGGCTTCGAGGCTCTCGAGCAGATGTGATGCCGAGCGGCGCCACGTTGCGGCACCTTGCCGCCGACCTGATTGCGATGCGACCACGTAGCACGATTCGGCTGAGCCCTGCAGGCAGGCTCCGAGCTGAATAGCGTAACCGCCCACACCTTCGGCAGGAGGCGGCAGCGCAGGAACGACGTGCGCGATTGTCGTGCTCATGACCGTGCATGGCCCGCCGTCCAACCACGATAAGCACGGTCGAGGCGATCTATCGCCTCTTCCCACCGCAACGACTGGACGCGCCGGTGGCCGGCCCTGGCTACCCGGTGTCGCAGCCCGTTGTCCGTGATCAAGCGCTCTAGTCCCGCCGCCAGAGAGGCGCACGCACCTCGCCCGATCACGAGCGCCTCTACGTCTGGTTCGACGCTCGCACCCAGACCGGTGGGCGTGACGACAACTGCGCAGCCGCAGGCCATGGCCTCGGCGGTCACCAACCCAAAGCCCTCGTACAGCGAGGGCACGATAACAATCGCCATGCGGCAATAAAGCTCTCGAAGTTGAATGCCCCGGTCCGCATAGGAAACGACCTGGATCTGATCTAGGACGTCGTCAGGGAAATGGGCGCGCGGGTCCCAGTCTGAACCTACGCCAATCACCTGAAAGCGCCAATCGCGAAATCGCCTGAGTACCGGTGGTACTTCAGCACGAATCGTCTCAGTCCCCTTGCGATCGATCCACGATCCGCAGAAGCCAAACACCGGCGCTCGAGTCGTGCCAATGTCGAGCCCAAGGTACTCGTCGGGAAGCGGGTTCTCGATGGCGAGCCTGCTGGCGGGTGTCGCATATCCGTTCCGTGCCGCGAACTCGAGGTCAGAGTGACTCACGGTCACCAGCGCGTCGATGCTCTTGAACGCGCTTTCGGCGAGCCGGTACGCTAGCGCTCTACGGGTCGCGGTGCATTCAGCTCCAGGTAATCGGTCAGCCATTGCCTCCAAGGCATGAGTCTCCAGGCCATTGGAGTGGGCAACCAGGAGGCAACGTCGTCTGAAAGTTCGACGAAGAAGCCAGACTGCCAGCCAGGCCTCGGCGCCGTAGAACTCGATCAGGTCGTAGCGTTGTCTTCGACGCAGCGCCACCGCCAGCGCCATTCCAAGCGCTTGACGGTACCGGATGCCTCGCCGCCATCGCCCAAGCAGCTGAAAGTCGCTGGGCTGCAAGACGTCCACGTCGTGCCCGTATTCTCGAAGTCCTGCCACATAACGAAGAGTTACATAACCAGAACCGAGATCATCTCGTAGCGGACAGTTGGACAGGGTGAGAACTCGCAATCGGCGGTTCCACGACGTCAAGCGGAGCCCAACTTGAGAAATGCGGAAATACTGTCCACAACAGCTAAAAGTTCCCAGTCACCATAATGGCCATTTTGTACGTCTGTTGCGACTCTAACGGGTCCTGTTGACGCAGACAAATCGGATCTCATGCTGCAAGGGGCGCTATCGTGAAGGCAAATAGTACCGCCGATCTGCAGCAGCCCGCCCCACGCACGAAAGTCGGCACGCGCTGCTTCGTACGCATGATCCGCATCGATAAATACAAAGTCTGGCGCAGACTCACCTGCAATAAGGCTCGCGGCGGCGAGCGACGGAAGTTCTACGAATCTCACCTTGCCCTTCCAGCGGCGCACAGTCCTTCCGGCGATCCAGCGAGCTCCCGAAATACCCACTAGTCTCTCGAATCGTCCTCGCGCAGGATAGTGATCGACAAGAAGCACGTCAGCGTATGGCGGCGTTCGGGCACAAAGCACGGCGCTCGTCGCTCCCTCATGAACTCCGACCTCCACGAGGCGTTTCCGAGATTCGACCAAACGGCCAATGAAGTTCCTCTCGTCGGCCGTGAGCGCGGTTGCTGCTGCCCTCAGGCCGAAGATGTAGCGCAAAAGTTCAAACGAGTAGCGCATTGTGAGGATCCGGAGCGAAGGCAGACAGGAGCAAACTCTCCATGTACGGCGTCGGTCTGCCTAACCTTCGGTGGCCGTCCATCTCCCAGTTGCGGCCAATGGCCGTAGGGCGAATCTGAGTCTGTGGCCAAGACCGCCAAGGGAGACAAAGTAGGGCGCGACTTGTAGGCCTGCCGCCGTCGCTCGGATTCGGGCTGGTGGGCGGGGGTTCAGTGAGTAGTAGCGTCGCAGTTTCGAGAGCATGCTGAGTTCGCTCACGTTGAGTAGAGTGAGACGGCTCAGTGCATCTAGCCGCTTCTGCTCCGCCGCGCAGCGCTCGAACCAGTTTCTTCGCCACGGCCGGTATTGCCGGGGCGCCGCGTCGAACTCAGTTCGAGCAACGGCGGTGTAGCTAGCTACATGTTGCCGATATGTCTGCAGACGCTTGTTTACAAAACGAATCTCCCCGCAGGCGGACGCTACTAAGGCGATCCATCCGTCGTGGTACCTAAGATCTTGAGGAATAGGCAATGCCCACCGGAACAAGTGACGCTTGAACATCAATGTATGGCTGACGATCCAGTTCTCGGCCAAAAGATGCTTGGTCAGGCGCATTGATCCGTGGCGAAGAGCAAATTTAACTATGTGAGAGTACCTTGTCTCCAAACTCACTTGCTCAGAAGGCGAAAGATACTCCTGATCATTGCAGTAGACAAGCTCGGCTTGACTACCGTTCGCGACCAGCACCTCGATCTTCGTCGGCCGCCACAGGTCATCCTGGTCGCACAGCGCGATATACTCCCCTTTGCAACGGGCGATTGCTTTCTCGAAGTTCTTGACGAGTCCTAAACGATGCGGATTGCGGTAAGCGCGAAGTTTGTTTGCGGACGCGTGCTTGCGCAAGAGATCCCAAGTTCCATCTGATGAGGCGTCATCGCTGACGACGATCTCCAGTGGTGCCCACGTTTGGGCGAACAGCGTCTCGAGCTGCGCCGTGAGGTGCGGCAGTCCATTGTGAGTAGCAAGCGCGATGGAGACGAGAGGTCTGGTCATATGGCGGTTGTGGCGACAGGCGCCCTTTGGGGCTTTCGAGCCAGAGTGCGGTACTGAAATACGAAGAACTCGTGAAGCAAGCCGAGCGTCAAGCGATCGAGCGAGCGGTGGAAGGCTCCATAGCCGCCCATGTTCTCCGCCATCTGGACGACCTCCAAGCCAGCATCTTCGAACAAGTGGCAGATATTCTTCCGGCAGAAGAAGCGGAGGTGGCTGCGATCCAGGAGCCCAGCCTCCTCGTAGCGAAAGTCGCCACGGAGGATGATCTGGCGCAGCGACCGGAAGTTGCGGGCGTTGGGGATCGAGCTGAGGAGCGCTCCTCCCGGGGACAGCAACCCGTGAAGTCGCTTGACGGTGGCCCAGGGGTCGATGAGGTGCTCGAGCACATCGGCGCAGAGGATCAGATCGAAGCTCTCGGGCGCCAGCCCGAGGTCGGTGGACTCGAAGTTGCAGACGTGGAACTGGTCCACCGCAGGCTCGTCGTGCGGGGCCGGGTCCGGCTCGACGATGTCGATGCCGACGGTAAAGGATGCGACGCCGCCCGCCTTGGCTGCGCGGAGTGTGGCGCCGCTGCCCGCCCCCAGCTCGAGCACGCGAAGGCCGCGGCGATCGGCGACCATCTCGAGCAGGTCGCGGCGCGGGGCTTCGAAGTATCCGGAGTGCTTGTCGCGGTAGAGGGCCGCTGCGACGTCGGATTCGGATGACGAGGAGGATCGGAGGGCTGTGGTCATGACGCTGCTCGGCGACGATCGCTGCGGGCTCTCTCCAGAGCCAGCGAGTATTGGTGGAGGGTCTGGTCGGCGATGGGATCCCATTGAAACGCGCGGGCCGCGGCCCGGGACGCTCGGGAGCGGCGCTCGTACTCCGACGGCGAGATCGTCAGATGGTCGCAGACGGTGTCGGCGAAGGCTGCGACGTTGCCCGCGGGGACCAGGCCGTGGTCAGCGACGGACGCCAGGATATCGCGTGGTCCGGGAGCGTCGTAGGCGACCGTGGGGAGGCCGGCGGCGAGCTTCTCGAGTGCGGCGAAGCCGAAGCCTTCGAGGTAGCTGGGGAAGGCGCCGACGCTCGCCTCAGCGAGCAGCGCGGGTAGTGCGTCGGGATCGAAGTGCGCGTGGACTTCAACTCTCGGCCGATCGTCTGGCGAGAACCCGGCGAGCACGGCCTGGGGGTTCATGCCGGTGCCGAGCAGCAGCAACCTCGCTGAAGGTACGCGGGACCTGACCCGAGCGAAGATCGACGGCCAGTCGTGGGCTCCTTTCCGGCTGTTCCAGGTGCCGATGAAAGCGATCGTCGTCTTAGCCTGCCGAGCTTCAGGCGACAGCGCGGCGACGCCTAGCCTGTCGAGGCTCTCGGACTGGATTCCGAGCGGCAGGTGGACGGCCTTGTTCGCGAACTGCGGGCGGCTCCTCATCCACGCCAGCTCGTCGGTGTTCGGCACCGACAGGAGATCCGCGTGGTGGAACGAGGCCAGGCAGTGGCGCAGACGTCTTCGGGAGGCAGGCAAGACCGCCGCTGCGAGCAGGCGGTCCCGCGTGGCGGTGCGAGTGGGCCAGCGCCTCGCGGAGATCCGATCCCACTCGAGGTAGAGCGGGATCAGTCCGACCGAGCGTGCGACCAGGAGGCCCTCGAAGCCGAGACTTGCCTTCGAGAAGGGGACGTCGGTCTGGTTTGCATCGACGACGTCGAAGGAGCTCGCGTGGCGACGGATGTAGGCGGCGGCTCGCTTGGCGAAGCTCCGGTTCTGGAGGAGATGACTGGCGAGCCGGCCGAGCGGGCCGGCCAGGGGCAGGCGATGCTGGTCCGTAAAGGCGTCCTCGTAGCTGAACTTCGAGACCTGGTGCCCGCGCTCGGCGAACAGGGCACCGAGCTCTCGCTGCGCGCGAGGGCCGCCGAGGTCGCGGCTCCACCGGGTGTGGATCAGCATCAGGATGCGCAGCGGCCGACCGCTCTTCATGGCTGCGAGCCTCCGGCGGAGGTGCCCGCAGCACCGGTAGTCCTGGATCCGCGGCTCCGGTTGATCGCATGCTCTGCGCCGAGCTCTGCGTAGGCTTCGAGGCAGCGCCGGACCACTTTCGGCCATGTGAACAGCTCCTCGACGCGCGCTCGCGCGGCTCGAGAACGGGCCGCCCAGACCTGCCGGTCGTCAGCGAGCGTTCGAATCGCCGCGCGGATCGCTTCGGGGGAGTTCGGCGGCACCAGGATGCCTGCGGCCCCCGAGCCGACGACCTCGGGCAGGGATGCCGCGTTCGAGGCGACGACCGGACAGCCGCAGGCCATCGCCTCGGCGACAGCCAGGCCGAAGAGCTCGGCGACTCCGGCGTCGCCGCGAGCGTCCACCGGAGTCGGATGCACCAACGCCATGGCGGCGTGGAGATGACGTCGCACCGCCTCGTCGTCGAGGCCGGAGCGAAAGTGCACCGTTTTGCCTCGAGCGAGCGCCCGCAGTTCGTCGAGGTATTGCGGGTCCGCTTCGGAGCCGATCACGGTCAGGATGACGTCGTCCGGCAAGCCTTCGACCAGGTGGTGAATGCCCTTGTGGGAGAGGATCCTGCCCAGGAAGACCACCGACCCGTCGTGCGTGGGCTGGTCGCGCATCGACCACCGCTCGGTGTCCACGCCGGCATAGATAACGCGAGCGGGTCCCTCCGTGGGTAGCTTGGTGCGCGCGTACTCGGAAATGAAGAGGTAGCCGGTGATCCAGCGAGACTGATCGACGTGGTAGGCCGGCGTCCAGCCTCCCCCGCCGAGGTCGGAGACGAAGACCTTGGCGCCGCGCCGCGCGCCCAGCCAGGCGCTCAGGAAGGTGCTCAGGTAGTTGACCTGGTGGCAGTGGATGACGTCGGCATCGCGCAGGAGCGCGGGCAGGCTCGGTGAGAAGGGGATCAGCTTCCGGGCGGTCCAGTTCCTCAGGATGTGCCGCTCAAAACTTCCTCCCTCACCCGACCGGGCCGATCGCGGTCCGAAGCTGACGAAGCGCACCCGCGCCTGGGACGACATGCTCCTCGCGAGCTCTTCCGCGAAGCGTTCGCCGCCTCCGAGGATCGACTCGGGGGCGAAGTACGTCGGGCTCACGTGAACGACTTGGAGCATCGCGATCGAGCGGCTCCGCGCCGGGCGCGGCTCCGGGGGCGGCTTGGAAAGAGAGTGCAGCTCGCCACGCTCGTCGGAAGCGCCGAGGCTGCTCCCCACGGCTCGCGACGATGACGCCGTGAAGTGGTTCGAGCCTGCGCCCGCATCAGGCGCCTTCCACGGTAGAGCGCGCGGGCAGCGCCCGAAGCCTGAAGAAGAGGAACCAAGCGGGGAAGATCCAGCAGAGTCGTCGCTCGTAAAGCGCCGGATGCCGGTTCGCCCAAGCGGCGAAGAACTTCGAGATGCGTCCAGGGTGGAAGGCGATGTTGCGGTGCTCGATCTCGAAGCGAGCCTCGGAGTAGAAGCTCCACGGAGATTCGTCGGTGAAGTAGTCGAAGGAGTAGTAGCCGAGATGATGCAGGTGGGTGGGGTCGGTGAACGAGTTCGAGCACGAGAAGTGGGGTGTGGTGATCTCGATCCTGCCGTCGGGGCGGAGGAGCCGATGCGCCTCCTCCAGAGCGCGGAGAGGAGCCCGAAGATGCTCGATCACGTCGTGCGCGAGGATCAGGTCGTAGTGGTGCTCCGGCAACGGGTAGGGGAGCTGGTCGAGATCCCAGACCAAGTCCGGTCGAACGTGAGAACGGATGTCGACGGTGAGCCAGTCCTGCTGCCGCTCGAGGCCGCTACCGAAGTTCAACGTCCGGCGCGAGAGCTGCTCTGGCGTGAGCTCCGACACGGGTCGCTGCTTCAGCTCCATTGCACGAGCGCCGGCCGTCGGAAGCCGATGAAGTTGTTGCTGCTCTGCAGAGTGAAGCCGACGGCGGCGGAGAGGAGGCCGAAGGTGAGGACCCCCTGTGTGGTTGCCAACGGCAGGGTAGCGACGAGGACAGCCTGAGCGCTCACGTGCAGGACGAGGATCCCGATGTTCCAGCGAGTCCACGAGCGGGTCATCGTGACGCCCACGGCGAGCGCCGTGAGCAGCGAGATCCCTGCCGTTCCCACCGTCAGCAACAGCTCGTGATGGAGGCCCGAATAGTTCGGCCCGATGATCCACAAGAGCTCGTCAGGAAAGGCGGCGGCGGCAAGGAGGAAGCAGGCTGCGACGGCGGCGAGAAACCCGCTGTACTGGAGATAGCGCACGAGATACGTCCGGTCGTCGGTGACATGGGCGAGCTTCGGAACGAAGACCGCTCCCACCAACGTGTTGAAGACGCCGAAGATCAGACCCAGCCTTGTCAGCGCACCGACCTCGGCGAGATTCGTCGTGCCGCCGAAATAGGTCGCCAGCCACACGACGAGTGGAGCTTGGATCGAGAAGTAGAGCGCGCTCGGAAGCGTAGGCAGGAGGTACCGCAGAACGCGCTTACGAGCGACTGGAAGGGCGGGCCGCTCGGGTCGGCCGAGGCTTTCCCCAGGAGCGATCACGGCGACCGCGAGCGCGGAGGCGGATGCGACGAGGACTCCGACCAGCGCCAGCAGGAGGTCCGCCCAGAGCATCAACGCGACGCCGAGTAGGCGGACGGAGGCGCCTGCGAGCTCGGCCAGATAGGAGGCACCAAAACGTTCGGCGAGACGGAGCAACAGGATGCGAACCGAGCTGACGATCTGAAAGCCGACACACAGCACGATGCCCAGGGTGATCCAGGGAATGCCACGCCCGGCGAACCCGTCGCGACTCGCCAACGCCGGGAAGACCACGGCGACGACGACGGAGCCGAGCGCGAAGGCAAGCGCCCTGAGCGACAACACGGCCCAGACGTGCGCGGGATAATCGAGGTCGTGTCCCGAGCGGCTCTGGTGGAAGAAGTGGACGAGCGAGCTGCCGACGCCAAGGTCGGTGACGAACGCGAAGAAGGTGATCACCGAGAAGGCGAGCGTGTACAGCGCGAACTCCTCGATCGGCATGAACCGTACGAGGAGCAGGCCGGCGAGTAGTCCCAACGCCTGGTTCAGCGTCTGGGCGCTGAAGAACTGCCCGAGGAGCACCCCCCATCTGAGGCTTCGATCGCGCGTGACACCGAGGCGGTCCAACATCGATGGCCACGGCATGCTAGGCATCGAGAGGCGCCCCGAACGACCGCAGAACGTCGAAGGCGACGTGCCGGGATTGGAGGCCCTTGGCGGACGACGTCGAGCTGCGGAGCGGCGTGTAAAAGCCCGTCTTCGTGCGCCCGATGACCGCGGGCGGGATCTCGGGCGCCGCCGAGCACGCGACCGAGCACTTGCCATCGTGGCGTGCGGGTTCGTAACGGACCGCCGCGAAATCGCGTTCCAGCCAGCGATCCACCAGCGGCACCCTCAGCTCCACCGAGTGCGCCATCGAGGCCCAGTCCGCGTCGCGCAGGAGCTGGTTTCGCATGTAGAGGCATGTTTCCAGGTGGTGGACGGCGAGCCACGCATCGGGCGGCCTGCCGCCGGGAAGGGAGCGAGCGAGGATGGCTCTCGGTTCGGCCAGCGGATCGTATCCGTCGAGCGCTTCCCTCGCGCCCGCATCGCCGAGCACCCCCGGAAGCTCCTCGGGAAGGAAGAGCGAGCGGCGCAGGAAGTAGGCGCCGGGCAGGTCGCGGGCCCAGGTGAAGAGCCCCGGAAGCTTGGGGCGTCTTCGCCGGGGCGCCACCTGCCGCCAGAGCGCGGCGAGCCCGGGGATCGCACCGCCAACGCTGCCGATCTTCGCCCACCGCGGCACGTCGCGAAACGAGGGGTACGAGCCGAACAGCTCGTCGCCGCCGAGGCCGGAGAGCACGACCTTGAAGCCTTCGCGGGCGGCGACCTCGCTGACCGCGAAGACGTTGAAGCCGTCGATCGAGGGCTGGTCCATGGCGGCTAGGCCGCGCTCCCAGAGGTCGGCGAGGTCGGAGGCGCCGAGGCGGCGTTCGACGTGGCGGGTGCCGAGGGCCTTGGCGGTCTCGGCCGCCAGCGGTCCTTCGTCCTCGGGTGTCCCCACCAGCTCGTCGAAGGTGACGGTCAGCGTGGTGAGCGAGCTGCCGAGGCGGCGGGCGGCGAGGGCCGTGATCAGGCTCGAGTCGAGGCCGGCGGAGAGGAAGATGGCGATCGGGACGTCGGACTCGAGATGGCAGTCGACCGAGCGCTGGAGCGCGGCGGCGTGTGGCGGGACGTCCTCGGCTTTTGCCGCCGCGGCCTCCTCGGGGTCCGCCGCCGCCGGCGCGTCGATCTCGCCCTCCTCGATCTCGCCCTCGCGCACGAGCAGGGTGTGACCGGCGCGCAGGGCGCGGATCCGGCGGCGGAAGGTCAGCGGTTCGGGAATCGAGCCCCAGAGCAGGAAGGCGGCGACCGCCTGTCGGTCGACCTCGAGGTCGATCGCGCCGCCGGCCTCGAGCGCCTTGACCTGGGAGGCGAAGCGCAGCGTGCGGGCGCCCTCGGTGGACTCGAGCGCAGACTCGACCGAATAGTAGAGCGGCTTGATCCCCATCGGGTCGCGCGCCAGGAGCAGCGTGTTCTCGATCTCGTCCCAGAACGCGAGCGCGAACATGCCGCGCAGCCGCGAAAGCGCCCTCGGCCCGTGGCGCGCGAGCAGCCGGAGCACGGCCTCGGTGTCGCCGGTGCCCCGAAAGCGCACCCCCTCGCGCTCGAGGTCGTGCCGCAGCGCGCGGAAGTTGTAGATCTCGCCGTTGATGACGAGGTGATAGCGCCCGTCCTTGGTCGCCATCGGCTGGTGGCCTGCTGCGGAGAGGTCGAGGATGGCGAGGCGGCGACTCGCGAGCGCGACGTCGCCGGAGGGCGAGATCCACGCGCCGTCGTCATCGGGCCCGCGCCGGATCATCGAGTCGCTTGTGCGAGCGAGCTCGCCGCGGTCGATGGGAGGGGCGTCACGGTCGAGCCGGAGGATGCCGTTGATGCCGCACATGGGGAGAGAGGAAGCGTGGACGGAGCGGTGAGCCAGGGGCGATGGGAGGTCGAAGCGCGGAGGGTTCGAGGCCGGGAGGGCCTCGCCGCTCCGTGCGAGTCTCACAGCAGGGTGAGCCGATCGAGCCGGCGGTGGAGTCCTTCTTCGAAACGAGCGTATGCGAACTGACGACGGTACCGCTCGGCTCCGGCGGCGCCGAGTCGGCTCCTGGTTTCCGGGTCCCCCAGCAGCTTCGCAATGGCACGCGCCAGCTCGTCGGAACGATCGGCGCCGACCAGCAGGCCCGTGACCCCGTCGAGCACGATTTCCTCGGCCGCCGTGCCGCGGGCGGCGATGCAGGGCTTTCCAGCGCGCATCGCCTCGAGGTAGACGAGGCCGAACCCCTCCCCCCGGCTCGGCATGACGAACATCGAGCAGCGTCGATAGAGCTCCACGAGAGTGGCCTCGGAAACGTGCCCGGTGAAGGTCACCCGGTCGCCGAGGCCGAGCTCGACCGCTCGTCGCTGGAGCCGCTCGCTGTCGTCGCCGTCGCCGGCGACGACCAGGTGAGGCGACGAATCGGCGGCCTCGCGCGCGCCGACGACGACCAGGTGAGGCGCCGGATCGGCGTCCTCGCACGCGCCGACGAGGGTCATCGCGTCGAGGAGCCTATCGTGACCTTTGTAAGCCTCGGAGGCCGTCATGCGCCCGACGATGAGCAAGAAGCCCTCTCCGGCGTCGTGAAGCAGCTTCCCGTCGGCCTCCCCTGCTGGCGGCCTCTCTTCGAGTGCGAGGTGCAGCACCTCGCAGGCTCGGGCCTCCGCTGGGAGATTCGGCTCGGAGCGGCGACGAGTGATCTCCGAGATCGCGAGCCGGATCGACGCCTTGGCGAGAGCCGTTCTCTCGGAACGGCGAAGGGGTCGCCACACCTCGATGCCCAATAGGGTCAGCAGGAAGGGCGAGCGGATCCGCTTCGGCAGGAAACTTTGGATACGACCGAGCCCGAGCAGGTCGAAGAGGAAGGCGGGGCGTGTGCGTCCGGCTCCATCGCTTCCTCTGCCTCCGCCCCTGGCCAGTTGGCTCAGCACCTGTACGCCGGCCACTCGACTGGCGAAGGCCAAGCGGCTCTCCGCGGCGTACCACGTCGGCGCCGGGGGAGTGTAGGCGGCGTCATGACGGGTGAGGCTGAGAATCGAGAAGCGGAGACCCTCACGGTCGGCGTACGAGGCGCATGCCGAGGCCAGGAGGCGCGCAAGGAGGGTCCTGCCTCCCCCCGCGAGCTCGAGGCCGGAGCAAGCGAGGACGAGATCTCTCCGGCGTCTAGGCGCCTTGTCCGTTCGCGCACGGTGAGGACCGGCGCGCTCGGGGGAGGCCGTCGTGGACATGCCTCAGGCCCGGGGTCGTGCGCGAACCGGATCGCTCTTGGGGGAGCGGATTGCTCGTCGCCCGGCGGTCGTCGTACTTCGCCGGCAGCCAAGAGGGCGAGATCGACCGGGTGCGGGCAGTGGCGTCCTCCACCGGTACCGAGATCGGCTGCTGCGTGGGGCCCGCCGCCCTATCAGCAGCTCGATAATTCGCTCCATCACATCACAGCCGACGTCAGAGAGAGTCCGCCAGCGGCGTGCGACGGGCGGATCCCCATTTCACGGGGTAGCTGGAACGAGCCGGTGGCCTCCCTCGCGCCGACCACGCAAGCACTATGCTCAGTTGGTCGCCGGCCGCGTCGGCGAGATCGGCCCCTCGTCGGGCTGGTCGAGCGCGAACACGGGCGCTACCGAGGCGAGCGGGATCCACCAGGCCACCGCGCAGGGATTGCACCGGTCGTCGGCCCGCGGCACGCCTTCGGAGTTGATCCTGCGGACGACTCCCTCGCAGAGGAAGCCGTGGACCTCCTCGTTCTCCTGATGCTCGTCGATCTCGCCGATGGTCAGCGAGCGGCGGAAGCCGTCTTCCAGCTCGGTCAACGGCGGCTGCCGGCAGTCGTCCTCGATCGGAGAGCTGATCGTCTCGTCCTCGGCGTCGGGATAGCGGGCGATGGGCGCACCGCTGGCGTCGAGCAGCTCGGCGTAGTACTCGACGCGCTCGTTGCGGTCTTCTGGCTTCGGCAGCAGCGTCCAGAACCGTGTGCCCTGGGCCGGCGGGGGAGGGGCCTCGCCGTTGGTCACCATGTCGACGTAGTAGAAGTGACGATGATCATCCCCGAAATCGGAGTGATCATCGTCGATCCATCGGAAGAAGACGCGAGCGGTTCCGCCGCCCGGCAGGGCGCGAACCGTCGCCAGGACCCGTCCGTTGCCGACCTTGTCCTCGTCGACTCCCGGCTCGGTCCGATCTTCACGTGGAAAGCACTCGATCTCGTCGAGCTCGACACTCGCGCTCTGGGCCATCAGAGGGCTCACCAAGCCCAGCGTGGCCAGTATCCCGAGCCCGACCAGCAGACCTCTCTTCACGACAAAACTTCCCCTGCCTCCGCCAACGGGATGGAGACGAAACCGAACGTGTACACGATCGCCCCGCGAGTTTGAGTCATCCGCGCGGCGGTGTCAATTCTGGGAATCCGCACCGAAGCCGGCGAGCGGCCTGGGGGGAGGCGTCATAGCGAGCCGGTCGGTCCGAGGATCTTCTCCACGTAGGAGTCGACCCATGGGTCGCGCTCGAGGCCGTCGAGGCTCCTCCGCATGGCCTGCTCGGCGCGGGCTCCGTCGCCGTTCTCGTAGAGCGCGATCGCTTGATAGAAGAGGAGGATCGGCTCGTCGCTCCTGGGATCCCCGCCGCGGTCGAAGTAGCGCACGGCGGTCTGCCAGTCCGAGGCGCGGTAGGCGATCTCGGCGACCAGGTGCTGTGCGCCGCGGTGCTCCGGATGGCGATCGGCGATCGGTTGCGCGAGGTGCATCGGCTCCGCCAGGTCGGTGCTCAGGGTGGCCGAGCGGGCGAGCGTGCGCGCGCGGTCGAGTGCCGCGCTCTCGCTTGCGGACAGCGACGACCGAGCCGGCGTCGGGATCGGCGAAGCGCTCGCGCCCTCCCCGTTCCCGGCGCCCGGATCCTGGCCCTCGTCGTCGTCACCGGAATCGGGAACGGCGGACGCCGATGCAGACGGCTCGGAGGGCGCGGTCGGCGAGGCGCCGGCCGGCGTGGGCGCGGCAGCGAATTCGGCAGACAACGTTCCGGCTGTCTGCTGGGCCTGCTGCTGCGCACGGCCGCGCTGTGGCTCGAGGCGTGCGGTTTGGCGCTCCGCCCTCCGTTGCTCGGCGGCTGCCTGCTGCGGCCGGTTCTCTTGACCTTCGAGCTTCGCCCGCTCCTTCTCGACCCGGTTGGCCAGCCGGCGGACACGAGCCTGCTGGAGGAGCTCGGGGGGGATCGAGCTCAGCAGGGCGCCGGCTTCCTCCCAACGGGAGAGCGTGCTCAGACAGTCGACCCGCTCGATCGTCGCCTCGTTCTCTCCGGTCGTGCCGGTGCAGGCGGCGAGGTCGATGAGCGCCTGCTGACACTGCCCCTCAGCCGCCCGGGCGCGCCCCTGGATACACCGCGAGCCTCGATCTGCCGGCTCGAGCTGCAGCACGACGGCGGCTGCCGCGGCGGCGGCAGCGGGGTTGCCTTCGCCCAGCTCGAGCTCGGCCAGGAGCCGCGGCCAGCGCGGGTCGCCGGGGTCGGCGGCCTGAAGCCCTGCCAGTCGTTGACGCCGCTGCGCCGGAGGGAGACCCATGACCTCCCCTTCGAGGCGGCGATCGTAGGCGGCGGCGAGGCTCGGGATCGCCTCGAGGTCGACAGCGGGAATCCAGGTCACTGCACGGTCGGCGAAGGCGTCGACCAGCTCTGCCGGCAGCTCGGCTGCAGAGTAGGCCTCGAAGCGACCCTCGAGTGCTGAGATGCGAATGAAGGTTTCCTCGAACTCCGAACGCTGGTCGAGAGCGGCCTGGGCCAGTGAGAGCTGCACGAGGCACTCGGCCAGAGTCTTCGGCTCCTCGAGCAAGCCGAAGCAGGCGAGCCGAAGCAGTCCGCTTGCCTTGGCATGCTCGCCCGTCTGGAGCGCGCGCGAGCCGTCCCTCAACAGCTCGAGGTAGAAGGGATCGGCGGCCGAGGCGGGGCCGGCGAGCGACGAGAGCCGCAGGGCGACGAGCAGCGCGCCAGACAGCAGCGGCGCCAGCAGGGCTCGACGGGACCTGGCAGTCGGATTCGTGGCAGTCATGGTCGGGCTCGGACTCAGGCGCTGGTGAGAGTCGGCAGAGGCCGGTTCTCGACGACCGCGCGAGGGTTCTCCACGGTGAGGTGTCGAGCCAGCTCGCGACCCCAAAGAGAGCTGATTCTCTCACGAGCCGCGCTGAGACCGGGAGGCCGCCGGACCGTGTCGTGGGCATCGCTGGCCACGAAGTGCGCCAAGCCGTCGCCGATCAGCTTTCGGCACCACCGCTCGGGTCGCGGACCGAAGCCTCCGAGCAGGCTCATCGCCGTGATCTGGAAGAGGGCGCCGGCATCGGCGAGCTGGGTGAGCAGGGAGGGATCCGTCATCAGCCAGGGAAAGTGCTCGGGATGCGCCAGGATCGGTCGCCACCGGTCGAGGACCAGCTCGTGGACCAGGGGCAGCGGATCCGGCCCCATGCCGCTGCGATCGAGCTCGATGAGGAGATAGCGGGAGCCGCCGAGCGACAGCAACGATCCGGAGGGGAGGCGGTCGACCTCGTCGAGCAGGTTTGCGTCGGCGCGGATCTCGCCGCCGGGGTGGAGCTCGAGGGACGGCCCCACGTGGGCGCGCACCGAGGCAAGGCGGCGCTCCAGCTCGCTGCGGTCGCCGTTCCACCAGGACGGATGCCGGAGGTGAGGGGTGGCGAAGGCCGACGTGCAGCCGTCGGCGATCGCCATTCGGCACATGGCGACGGCTTCGCCCAGATCCCGAGCACCGTCGTCGACGCCCGGGATGACGTGGCTGTGCAGGTCGATCATCAGGCGGCCGAGTGCTCGGCGTCGCTCGCGGCGTTCCCGTAGGCCTCGTAGTGGGCGTAGTACTTGGACGTGCGCGAGCCGGTCGGGCGGAAGCGATTGAGAACGACGCCGAGGACCTTGGCGTCCGACTGCCGTAGCTTCGCCAGGCAGCTTCGGGCTTCTTCGCGTCCGGTCTTGCCGGAGGCCAGGGTGAGCAGCACGTGGCCGGACAGAAAGCCGAGCACGGTCGCGTCGGTCACCGCGAGCACGGGGGGCGAGTCGATGACCACGAAGTCGAATTGGCGCGAGAGGAGGTCCAGGATCTCGCCCATCCGCTCGGAGGCGAGCAGCTCGGCCGGGTTCGGAGGGGTCGGACCGGACGGCAGCAGCGAGAGGTGCGGAACGTCGGTGGCGACGCAGGCGTCGGCGAGGCCATCGAGGCCGGTGAGGCAGCTGACCAAGCCGGCGCGGTTGGAGGTCTTGAACACAGAGTGCAGCCGCGGCTTGCGGAGATCGGCGTCGATCAGCAGGACGCGCCGGCCGAGCTGAGCCATGACGACGGCGAGGTTGGTCGACGTCGTGGTCTTGCCCTCGCCGCTCTCCGCCGAGGTCACGACGATGCTCTTCATCTCGTCGGCCGTCGAGAGCAGAAGCGCCGTACGCAGCGACCGGTAGGCCTCCGAAGGCGCCAGACGCGGGCGAATGTGCGGCAGCAACTCGATGGCGAGCTCGTCGTCTTCCTTTCGGCCCTTGCGCCTCTGGATCGCCCGCTTGGTGCGCTCCCCTCGCTTCCTCCAGATCCCATAGCCATAGCCATAGCCATAGCCGTAGCCGTAACCTCGGCCGCTGGCGGAGAGGTCCGGGATCACCGCCAGGGTCGGGAGCTGCAAGCTGCTCTCGACCTGCTCGGAGGTCTTGATCGTCCGATCGAGGAACTCGAGGAGGATGACGAGACCGATGCCGAAGACCAGCCCAGCGAGCAGACCGAGCGTCATCTCACGCCGCAGCGAGGGGCGGAACGGCCCCCCCGGGACCAGCGCGCGGTCGACGATCCGGATGTTCGAGCTGTCCTCGTTCTGCAGCGAGGAGACCACGATCGTCTCCGACTGCTTGCGCAGCAGCTCGTCGAGCAGCTGGCGCCGGGTCGTCAACTCGATCTGGAGATTGTTGTAGCTGAGCACCGCCGGGCTGTCGCGCAGATCCTGGTTCTTGAGCCGCTCGATCTCCTCGAGGAGGGCGCTCTCCTTGCGCAACGACGTCTGGTACTCGGCGCGGGCCGCCTGCAGCGCCTGCTCCACGGTTTCCTCGACGACCGAGTCGAGGTGCTCTCGGCCCTTGTCGATCTTTGACTGGAGCTCGACCATCGATGGGTAGCCGGGCTTGAACTTGTTCAGGCTCGTGGCGTACTCGCGTTCGAGGCGTAGCTGCTCGCTGCGTAGCGAGCCGACCAGACCTCCGGAGAGGGTGTCGGCCACCGTCTCTTTGGGGGAGCTCGAGAGCTCGTTGAAATGCGCTTCCCTGTCGATGCGCTCCGCGACGGCCTGGACGTAGTCGTTGTTGAGGACCTGCAGGCGATCGAGAGTCTGGTTCGAGCTGCGCTCCGAGGTCACGATGTTGGCGCTGCGGCCGAGCTCTCGGAGCCTGGTGTCCTTGTCCTCGATCTCCGATTTGAGGGTCTCGATCTGCTCGTCGAGGAAGCTCGATGCCTGGGTGACGGTTTGCGAGCGGGTCTGTGACTTCCACTGGATGAAGGCTTCGACCATGCCCTGTGCGATCTGAGCCGCCAGGTTGGGGTCGGTCGAGACGTAGGAGACCTCGACGAGCTGGGTGTTCTGGACCGGTGCAACCTGCAGCCCGCCGAGGAGCCGTCCGGCGAGGCCGGCGACCACAGCCGCGTCTTGTGCTGCGGTGGGCTCGCCGTCGACACCCAGTGCGCCGGGATTGAAGTTGACGTTCTCCGCGAGGCGCAGATTCTTGACCGCCAGCTCGGCGACCCCTCGGCTCTGGAGCAGCCGGTACTGCGTCGGGTAGTACTCGAAGTTCCAGTAGT
The DNA here is from genome assembly GCA_035546295.1 of Thermoanaerobaculia bacterium. GTDB lineage: Bacteria > Acidobacteriota > Thermoanaerobaculia > Multivoradales > Multivoraceae > DATKBT01. The sequence continues at coordinate 27,772 of DATKBT010000014.1, forward strand.
TCTCGACCCAGGCGCTGAGCGGGTTGGTGTCGCCGGCGAGATTCGCCAGCCCGCCGCGTTCGATCTGGATCTGGGCGGTGGCGCGGTACTGCTTGGGGGTCATCGAGAAGCGCAGGCCGAAGGCACCGAGGGCGAGCGCGACCGCGATTGCGATCAGCGTCCACCGGCGCCGGAGGACCTTGAGATACTCGGTGACGTCGAGGGCCGATCCGCTGCCGCCGAAGAGATCGGCGTCGTCGAACGGAGACGGCTGTCCTGGCCGAGGGTCGTTCAAAAGAAGGACTCCTCGACCAGGATCACGTCGCCGTCCTGGAGGGACACGTCGGGGGAGCGGCTCGCAACGATCGCCTTGTAGTCGGCGACGATGACCTGCTCGGTTCCGTCACGTTGCTGGCGCTTGATGATGATCTTTTTGGCTGCCCGGTCGGAGAGGCCCCCGGCGCGGGCGATCGCAGTGAGCAACGTGATGCGTTCGGTGCTCTTGAACTCCTGTGCACCGGGCGAGCGGACCTCGCCGAGGCAGAAGATCGTGACGTCGACCGCGGGCGGCACATTGATCAGGTCGTTGGCGAAAAGCGGGATGTTGGCCTGCGGATCGGCCGTGACGAGGAGCCGATCCACGGGAATGGTCACCTGATCGGTGAGACCGTTCGATGCCCGCCGCAGCACGTGGACGACGTCGCCGCGGTTCTCGGCGAGGCCACCTGCCTGCGTCAGCGCCTCGAGCAGTGTGACCCGCCCCTGGAAGGGGAGGGGGCCGGGTTCCCGCACGGCACCGATGATGGTGATCGGCTTGGAGCGGAACTCCTTCACCTGGATGGCGACCGAAGCCCGCTGGAGCAGGCTCTTCTCGAGCAGCTCCTTGATGCGCGTCTCGAGCTCGACCGCGGTCAGTCCCTCGACTGTGATCTCGCCGAGGTGCTGGAGGTTGATGCGGCCGTTGTCGTCCACCCGCACGTCGGTGGTGAGCTCGGGCACCTCGAACACCTGAATGCCCAGGAGGTCCTTCGGCCCTAGCCGGTAGGCGGAGTCCGGGCTCTCGGTTTGGGCGGGCAAACCGGTCGCGAGGAGGAGCGCGCCGACCAAGAGAGCGGCGACGGTCGGCGCAGACACAGATCCCCCAGCGGACGAACCCCCCGCAGCGATGACGATCATCTTGTGATCGTAGCATCCACCGGCGGCTCTTCTAGGGGTGCATTCACGAGGTCGGCCGGAGAGCTCGGCCGGAGAGCTCGGCCGGAGAGCAGAGAGCCGATCTCAGAGACCCTCGATCCTTTTCGCAAGGGTCTCCGCGGCTTGGCGACGTGGCCGTTTGCAACACGGACATCCTCGCCCCCGGCGTTCGTCGGAGTCGCGCGAGCGCTCCTTCGAGGTGCGCAGGCCCGGGCTCCACTGAGGGTGTGTGTTTCTCGGCTGGTACCAAAGCCGGCACTTGCTAGTACCAAAGACCGCGGGATGCTCCGAAGGTGACGCCGGCGCGTAGGACGTCGATCGTGCGATCGAGTCCGGGCAGGTTGGACTCGAACTCCTCCGTCGAGTAGCCGATGCTGAGTGCGAGCCGTGATGCGACCTGGATTGCCAGATCGCCACCGTAGGCCGCCACGTCGTCGTTGCGTTCTGGGCCGGTGACGCCCGTGTAGTCGTTGGTGCCGGTCTCGAGGAATGCCCGAACGGCAAACCTTCGTCCGATCGGCAGACCGCCTCTCACGCCGAAGCGCTCGTCGAGGAGGTAGCTCGCCGCTCCGAGGGTGTACACGAGCTCCCGACGAGCGTACAGGGCCGGAGACAGCCGCGAGCGCTCGCCTCCGATGACGAGTGAGAGGCTGCCCGTCACGTCGTCGAAGGGCACGAACTCGGACAAGCCGTCCGGCTCGAGCTCTCGAAGGACGAGGTCGACGTCGATCGCGATCCTGCGCCCAGGGATCGCGAGCTCGACGAACGGCGAGGTGCCGCTGTTCGAGCGGTCGAAGCTCGAGTCGTCGAAGTCGACGGTGCTGTCTTCGACCCCGAGACCGATCAGCCAGTCGCCGCGCGAGCGGTAGCGGAAGCCGCCCCGCAGCACCTCCTCGTCGCGGTCGAGGAGGTCGAACGGCGCGATGCCGGGGTCGAGTCGCTCCTCGTCCTCGAGCAGGTTCTCGATGGTCGTGGAGGAGCCGCTCACGTACAGGTTGATCGAGCCTGCCAGCCGCAGCTCGGCGAGCAGGCGCAGGCCTTCGCTGCGCGCATTGACCCGCTGTTGGATCTCGGTGCTGACGATGTCGAGCGCCTCCTGTCGCGTCGCCAGGGCCTCGACGGTGAGGCGATTGAAGAAGCCGAACAGCCCGACGCCGTAGCGCCCATTGACCCGGCTCCTCGCCGACGAGTCCTCGAGCCAGGTGTACTCGGGGAGCACGTGCGCGGCCCAGATCACCTTCGGGCCGTTCGGCAGATAAGCGCGAAAGCCGAGACCGCCCGAGCCCGAGAGCTGATCGCCGGCGTCCCCGGAGTCGACGTATCCGACGTTGCGGATGCCGATCCAGGGATCGACCCGCAACCCACCGAACCTCCACCGCGCCTCCTCGACCGCCTCCTCCAGGGCCTCCCGGGGATCGACGACGACGGGGTCGGGGCCACCGGTCTGCGTATACTGATCGAACTGCGCGCTCGAGGCGAGCGGCACGAACGCTCCGAAGAGGCTGGCTGCGAACGCGATCTGACGGCTTCGTGTCGATCCCATGGTTCCTCCGCCGGGTCCTCCATCGCGGGGTTCTGGTCGCAAGCTCCTCGGACACCGGCGATCGGCCGCCGTGGCTTGCTCGGGGCTTTGGTGCTCGAATCTCCGCGACGTCGACGACTTGACCGACAGTTTGCTCACTCGTCCCGGCAGCCGGCTTCAGTCGCCGCTCGCTCTAGAGCGCCGGTTCCTCGAACTTCGCGAGGGACAGAACCCGTTGCGCTCCGACATCGAGGCCCGTTCTCCGGCGGATCCCTTGGGGGTCGCGAGATGATACGGCATCCCCGCGGACCGGCCTTGATCCTGTCGGCGACGCTCGTGGGAGTGGTCGTCTGGGCGCCGCTTCCGTATGCGAGCGTCGAGCCGGGCGCCGCCGGATGGGTACGGCTCGTGGCGCTTCTCTCGGCTGCCTTCGCCATCTCTTTCGTACGAAGCGAGGAGCTCCGGTCGGTGAGGTGTCCGGCGACTGCCGCCTGCGGCATCGCGCTCATCGGCTTCCTCCAGTCCCTGCGATGGCCCGAGCGGCTGGTCGGGCTGGTGTCTCGTCGGCATGTCGACCTGGACGCCTCGACCGATGCCGTCCACGGCGTCTCCTCGGGCTGGGTTTCGTTGTCGTTGGCGCCCGATCTCAGCCGGGTGTCCGCCTTGAGCTGGCTGGCCGCTGCGGGGCTGCTGGTGGCGGCGGCTGCGGTGGGGCGACATCGGTGGTCGCGACGGGCGCTCGGTGCGGCGTTGCTGGCGACCGCTTCGTTCGAGATCCTCTACGGGTTCCGTCAGCTCGCGCTGCGCTCCGGGGAGATCTGGGGGCGTCCGGCCCAGAGCGGCGGTCCGCGTCTGCGGGGTACCTTCGTCAACGCGAATCACCTCGCGAACTACCTGGAGATGGCGCTGGCGGTGATGCTGGCTGTGAGTTGGTGGAGCTGGCGCCGGGCCCGACGTGAGCAGACCGTGGAGCGGCGGCTCGTGCTGGTCGCGATTCCGGCTCTCCTGTGGCTGGGTCTGCTGGTCGCCCTGGCCTTCACCGGCTCGCGGGCCGGACTCGTGGCCTGCGCCGCGGGCACGTTGATCCAGGTCGTCCTGATCGGGCGTCTAGCGGGGAGCTATCGGGTCGCCATCGCCGGGATCGGCGTGCTCGTCGTTGGGCTGGGCGCGATCGCGTTCGTCGGCTTGGAGGCGGGTTTGCAACGGTTCCTGCAGGCGGGAATGGGGGGCGGGCTCGCTGCACGCCTCGAGGCGGACGTCGCCACTTTCGAGCTCTGGCGGCGGTTTCCGCTCCTGGGAGCCGGCCTCGGCAGCTTCCGCGAAGCCTTCCCTCTGGTGCAGCCCGCCACCCTCGAGGGCTCCTGGTGGCACGCGCACAACGACTTCCTCGAGCTGCTGGCGACGATTGGTGTCGTCGGGTTCGCGGTCTTCGCCCTCGGCTTGGTGGCGCTGGTTCGGAGGCTATGGCGAGTCACCCGACGGGGGCAGCGATCCGAGGACCGGGCCGCCGGTCTGGCGGCGCTCGGAGCGATCGCCAGCGTCGGCGCCCATGAGCTCGTGGATTTCGGCATGACGCTCCCGGGGAACTGGGTGGCCATGAGCGTGCTCTGCGGGATGGCCGCCTCGGCGGCTACGGCTCGACGATCACGTCTGCCGGCCGGACCTCGCCCCCTGCCACGCGAGTCACCTCGAGCAGATGAAGACCTGGCGTGAGCACGGCGCCGCTCTCGAGGCGGCGTCCCGGCTCTGCCCCCACCAGCCTCGGCGCTCCGCCATCGATGGCCAGCGAGAGCACCGCCGAGGGTCCCTGTTCGGGCAGGACCTCGAGGTGGAGACCGCCGGTCGACAGCGCTTCGACGATCATCTTCGAGCGTTGGTCCGCTCGCGTCCACCGCCAGCTCTCCCAGCGCTGGGTTCGCGGTGGGGCGGCCGCGACCGGCCGCCTGGGCGGGCCGCGCTGCGCTTCGATCAAACGTCGAGCCTCGCGTTCGGCGACCGGGTGCTCACGCCAGTCCCGGTGGACCGCGTCGAGCTGCCTGGCGGCGGCGTCGAAGTCACCGCGCTCGCGGTAGCGACGCGCCGCCAGCAGCCGGTAGGGTGCCCACTCGACTCCGCGCGTGGTCGTCGAGGCGCCTTGGAGGCGGAGCAGCCTCTCTCCCTCGACCAGGTCGTCGGCGGCCAGAGCGGCGGCGGCGCGGAGCGCGTTGCTCTCGTTGCCCGAGAGCACGTCGAGCCGGCGGATCACCTCGGGAGGAAAGGGACACGGTTCGAGAAGGCAGAGCTCGAGCGTCCAGTCCAGCCAACTGCGCAACCGGCTGGCCGTCGCGGCGTCGACCGGGCCGGGCGGGAGAGTACCGAGGACCCGACCGACCTGGGGCGCGAAGAGCCCGTCGACGCCCGCCTCCTTCAGAACGCCGAGGTGGAGCAGCCGGGCCTCGCGCGGTCGAGCGGCAGCGAGCCGACGAGCGGCTTCGCTCAGACGGATCTCGATGTCTTCCACGAGCTTCTCGCGCCGAATCTGCTCGACGACCACCAGCTCGGCGATGCGCTGCTCGCGTGCCAGCACGCGGCTCAGGTCTTGCCAGGCGAAGGGATCGTCGGGCACCACCGAGAGCGCTGTCTCGAGATCGGGCGCCAGGCGCAGCCAGGCTGGGATGAGCCGCCGGAAGGTCTCGGCCTCGCTGAACGCGTTGCGGAGGAGGTCGATCGCGATCTCACGCTTGCGCTCGGACAGCGCGCTCCAGACGTCGAGGTAGGCCATCGCGAGGAACTCCGAGGCCCGGTTGGAGCCCGGGGCGAGCTCGATCGCCCGCTCGAGCGGCGCCTCCCATTGCACGGACTCGGTGAACAGGCGGCGATCGCGGTCGAGGGAGCGCATGAGGTAGGTCGAAGCTCCCAGCAGCGCGGCGGCGTCGGCGTCGGCAGGTCGATCGCGAAGCGCAGCGGTCGCGAACTCTCGAGCCTGCTCGGCGGCGTCGACCAGGAGCTCGCGCTGGTCCGAGGATTCCGGCGGGAGACCTCTGACGACTCCCGCGATCAGCTCGCGCGAAGCGACGACGCGGGCCCGCACCGGCTCGACCTCCAGCATGACGGTCTGAAGCCGGCGCGCCGCGTCGGCGGTCGGCGCGACCTCAGCGAAGGCTCGTTCCACGTCGGCGAGCTCGGCTTCGCGCGCCGACTGGTAGAGAACCGAAGCGGCAGCCGCGCCGAGCGCAAGAGTCGTGAGCAGGATGCGGAACGTCGCGTGCATGGAGTCAGGAGGATCGCTCGCCGGTGGGTCGGCTCCCGAGCCGTGACGTGACTGCAACGAGTGGGAAGGTAGCATCGAAGCTCCGAGAGCGGCACCGGGCGTCAGCCCCAGAGGCTGCGCTAAGGTGAATCGATGCCCGTACGCGGTATGAGGTTTCGACCGCCGGCGGGGACCCTCCCGGCGGGCGCGCGCTGGGCACTGGCCCGGGCGTTCTGGCCGTCGGCCGTGCAGCCGCCGGCTGTCGAGGCAGCGTCGGCGATTCTCGGCGTCGAGGCGCTGCGCCTCGGAGCCCGTATTGCGAGCCGCATTCCGGCGGGGGTTTTGGAGTCCGAGCTCGGACCGGCCGGTGCTTCTCGTCTTCGCGAGAAACGGGCGGCGGCGGCGGCTCGAACGGCGCTCGTGCGGTGGTCTCTGTTGGAGGCCTTGGCGGTCGCGCGCCGCGCCGAGTTGGCGCCGGTGCTGCTCAAGTTCGCTGCGTTCGAGGCGCTTGGAGCACTGTCGGAGGCGAGCCGCGGTGCTTCGGATGTCGACCTGCTGCTCGATTCGAGATCGGCTCTCGCTCTGCGTGAAGCGCTGCTCGCCGAGGGTTGGCGAGCGACCGCCGAGCGCGAGGAGGAGCACCATCTCGCCGCCGTCTCCCGGCCGCCGGGCCTACCGATCGAGATCCACACGAGACTCCCTGGGATCCGTGTCGGAACGGCGTCGGTGGACGCCGCGGGGCTCGAGGAGGCCGGGCTGCTCGAGCTCTGCGAAGGCGTGCTGATAGGCGCTCGGGTTCCGAAGCCGGAGCTCGTCGTCGCCCATCTGCTGGTCCACGGTTTGGCGCAGCACGGTGCCAGCCCGCGGGCGTACCCGATGTTCCAGCCGTTCGCGGACGCCATCGATCTGGGGTGGCCGGGCAAGGAGTGGCGAGTCGGCGCGGAGGCGATCGTGGCCTGGGTGGAGCGGAGCGTGAGCCATGCGGAGCTGGAGGCGTCGGCTCGACTCTGTGTGCGACTGGCGGAGGGCGATCCTTCGTTGTTCGACGAGAGCGCGTCCGACTCCGCGGAGGCTGCCCTGCTGCATCACTGTGTGTGTGGGATGCTCGACGAGGGCTATCGGGCATCCCTGCGGCTGCGGGCAGTCGGCATGCCGCTCAGCGACCTGCCCACGTGGCGCGCGGGCCTGCGCGAGGTCCGCCGCGCTCTGGCGCCTCGGGCGAGCGAGCTGGTCTCGATCTACGGCGGCAGGCCGAGCCGGGGCCGCCTGCTGTGGCTGCGCTTCTACCGTCCTTTCGATCTCGTCGGGCGAACGGTAGGGACCTTGGTTCGGAAGGCGCAGGTCCGGCGGGGGTGATGCCGCCGATTCGAGCGATACCAGCGGGGGCGGACCGCCTCACGAGAGGAAGGAGCTCAGCGAGTCGAAGTGTTGGCAAGGCCGAGCCGGTTCGACCGCGTGTGAAGGCGGCTCTGTGGACGGGCGATCCTGCCGAGAGGTCACGTCGATGCGCCCCTACAGCTTCCTCAACCGCACCCGCTCCACCGAGTGGTCGTGCCCCTTCTCCAGGATCAGATGCGCCCGCTCCCTGGTCGGCTCGATGTTCTCGACCAGGTTGACCTGGTTGATCTCGCGCCAGATGCGCAGCGCCACCTGCTCGGCCTCGTCGCGCGAGAGCGAAGCGTAGCGGTTGAAGTAGGCGTCGGGGTCGCGGAAGGCGGTGTGGCGGAAGGTCAGGAAGCGCTCGACGTACCAGCGGCGGATGACCTCGGCGGGGGCGTCGACGTAGATCGAGAAGTCGAAAAGGTCCGACAGGAAGGTGCGCGAGCTCTTGCTGGGGTCTCGCGAGGCCGTCTGCAGGACGTTGAGGCCTTCCACGATCAGGATGTCCGGCTGGTCGACCTCCCGGGTCTCGCCGGAGACGATGTCGTAGCTGATGTGGGAGTAGATCGGGTGCCGGACGTGGCGCTCGCCGGACTTGACCTGGAACACGAAGTTGTAGAGCGAGCGGACGTCGTAGCTCTGCGGGAACCCCTTGCGGTTCATCAGGCCCCGCTCCTCGAGCACCGCGTTCGGGTAGAGGAAGCCGTCGGTGGTCAGCAGGTCGACTTTGGGATGGTTCGGCCAGCGGCGCAGAAGGGCCTGCAGGATGCGGGCGGTGGTGCTCTTGCCCACCGCCACCGAGCCTGCGATGCCGATGACGTAGGGCACCTTCGGCGTCAGGCTGCCCAGGAAGGTCGCGGTGGCGCGGTAGAGGTCCTGGGTGCCGGCGACGTAGAGGTTGAGCAGCCGCGACATCGGCAGGTAGATGTCCTCCACCTCGGTCATCGACACGTTCTCGTTGATGCCGCGCAGGCTCTCGAGCTCCGGCTCGGAGAGGGGGAGCGGGGTGTCGGCGCGCAGCTTCGCCCACTCGGCTCGCTCGAAGGAGGCGTAGGGGGAGCGCGTGACGGCAGCGCGCGACTCGGCGCCGGCCGACGAGCCGGGGGACGGGGAATCCGCGCTGGGCCGAGGGTGGATCATTCCGGCCGACCGAAGAGATGGGTTCGCGCCGCCGGACGTGAATCGTCGAACGGAGCGCAGCGGCCTGGGCGCCGGCCTACGGGGAGGTCGGCCGCGACAGGAGGACGAGGCGGATGGTAGCGGAGGACGCGCCGGCCGGCCGCTCGAAGGAGTGCCAGGGCGGCGGCCTCAGAGGCCGGCGCGACAGGAACGGATCCGTGCAGCCACCGGCCGACCAGGAGGTCGGCCGGTGCCGGACATCCAGCCGGATCGTCGGGGGCAGCGACGCTGGTAGCCGAGTGAAGGGAGGTCTCGGCGCCGGGGTGGGAGGGGGCGCCGTGCGCGAGGAATCCGCAGGCCCGTCGGCCGGAACGCTGCCCGGCCGCTACGGAAGGTGCGGCGAGACGTCGTTGCGGTCTGGGGCGGGTCTTGCGCAATGGAGGCGCCGTCGGGCGGGCATCGGGCGGCCGGGGCGGATGCCGCTACAGCTCCTGGAGCACGGCGTCGGCGCTGCTGACGCCGACGTCGCGGCCCTCCTCGACGCCCAGGTAGGTGATTCTGCCGTCGTCGGCGATCAGCGCGTAGCGGCGGGAGCGGGGGCCCATCCCAAACCCCGACGCGTCGAGCACCAGGCCCATCGCCTCGGCGAACTCCGCGTTGCCGTCGGAGAGCAGGACGATGTCGTCCGGGATCGATCGCGATTTGCCCCAGGCCGACATCACGAACGGATCGTTGACGGCGATGCAGGCGACGGTGTCGACGCCCTTCGACTTGATCTCGCCGACCTTGTCGACGAAGCCGGGGAGGTGGACGTCGGAGCAGGTGGGGGTGAAGGCGCCGGGCACCGCGAACAGGACGACCTTGTTGCCGGCGAACAGTTCCTTGGTGGAGACGTCTTCGATGCCGTTGGAGGTCAAGCGTTTGAAGGTGGACTCTGGAATCGTGTCTCCGACTTGACTGGCCATGATTTTGCGTGTCTCCCTGGGCTCGATCGGGTGTTCCGCCGCCGACCCGATCGCGACAGCTCGCCGGTCCGGGCGGCCGGGGCGAGCACAGTATCAGGGGCCGAGCCGTCCGGTTTCTCGTCGCGTGCACGCTCGAGGCTCGGGGCGGCGGCTACACTGCGCCGGTGTCTGCACCCTCGAGATCGGAGGCGCGGGCCCGACGCTCGCCGGCGGCGTGGGCGGCGCTGGCTCTCCTGCTGGCTGCGCTCCTGATCGGAGCGCTGTCGTTCGATCCTAGGCGCTGGCCGTCGGTGGTCGGAGACGAGGCGACCTACCTGATGGCGGCGCAGAGCCTGGCGTGGGACGGCGACCTGAAGTACTCCCTGGCGGATCTGGAGCGCTTCCGGCGGCTCCTGGAGCGCGAGCCGGACGGACTGATCCTGCAGCGCCGCGAGCTCGACGCCGGCGCCGGTGGCGAGATCCTGCGCTACGCCAAACCGGTGTTCTATCCGCTGGCGATCGCTCCCTTCGTCCGGGTGCTGCCGCGGCGCGGAGCGGCGGCCGCCAACGCGGTGATCCTGATCCTTGCCTCCGTCTGTACGGCACTCGCGCTCGAGCACCGGGTGGGTCGGGTGGCGCCGCTCTGGGTGGCCTGCCTGGTCTTCGCCTCCGTGACGTTCGCCCATGTCTTCTGGGCGCACGCGGACCTGATGCTGATGTCGCTGCTCGCCGTCTCGCTGTCGCTGGTCGAGCTGGTGCGCGCTCGATCGAAGGGGCGAAGACGGGATGCCGCAGGCCCGGCGCTGGTGCGCGAACGGTCGGCGAGGCGATCGTCGAATCTCGCCGCGCCTCGACGATCGAGGATCTTCACAACGCTGGGGTCCGGCTGGAGGAGGTTCGCTCGCGGGGAGGGTGCGCTGGTGGTGGCGGGAGCCCTGGCCGGCGTGGTCTCGATCAGCCGCCCGGTCTACCTGGTGGTGGCGCTCCCGCTGCTGGTCGCAGCGGGCTCGCGAGCCAGGATGCTGCGTGTGGCGCTCGGGCTCGGCGTCGTCCTCGCGGTCTCGCTGCTCGGAAACCTGGTCGTGCGCGGCACCTGGTCGAGCTACTCGGGGGAGCGGCACGGCTACTACGCCTACACCGGGTTTCCGCTCGAAGCGGGAGCCGACGACCCGGCGGGCGTCGAGGGGGCGGCGCGCCCCTCGGCATCCTGGACCGAACGCCTGGTGCCGTTCGGCTTCGACCTGCGGGTGTCGGCCTGGAATCTCCTCTACCTCCTGGCCGGACGTCACGTCGGTCTGCTGCCGTACTTCCTGCCCCTCGTCCTCGGCTTGGTGGCGTGGCGCTCGAGCGCGAGCTCGTGGGCGCTGCTCGGCGCGTTCGCGGCGGTCGCCGTGGCCTTCCTGATCCTGCGCCCCTACAACTTCTGGGGGGGCGGCGGGGCGCTCGCCAATCGCTACCTGCTGCCGGTCTATCCGTGCCTGTGGTTCCTGGCCTGGCGGCGCCGGCGCGCGCTGCCGGTGGTCGTGGTCGCGGTGCTGGCGGCGCCCTTCCTGTGGCCGACCTGGACCTCGCCGCGCAGTTTCTTCCGGGGCGAGGACGGGGACTATCGTCACGTGTCGACGGTGGCGCGCCACCTGCTGCCCTACGAGACGACCCAGAACCAGCTCAAACCGTCGGGGCACGACGATTTCGTGCATCGTGCGATCGACGAGACCGAGGGCGGCGCGCACGGCGGCGGGCTGTGGGTGAAGTCGCTCTCGCCCGGCTTGCGGGGAGTGGGCGCCGAGCGGATCGAGCTGACCGTGGGCGCGGCGGAGGCCGGCTTGCTGGTCGGCAGCCCCCGACCGATCGCGGGGCTCGAGCTCCTGATCGGCGAGGACGCTGCGGACGGATCGAGCCTGCCGGTGGAGCTGGGATGGCGCCGAGCGCACCCGATGTGGTGGACGAAGGAGGCCTACTTCCTCTATCCGGTCGACGTCGATGCGGCATTGCTGCACTCGCCGCTCAGCTACGCGCCCGGCCAGACGGTCTCGTTCCGGTTCGGCGTGGTGGGAACGACTCCCGAGGCGAACCCTCCGTAGGGGCCGTTTCCCGGCCGCCGTCCGGTCGGCCGATGGAGACGATGGGGAGTCGTCGTCGGTGATGGATCCGTGAACGAGATGTCCGTGCGCTCTCTCGCCCGCCGGCGCGGTCCGGCTTCGTGACGGTGGCGCGGCGTCGTGCGGACCCTGAGCCCCAACGTGGCGGGACCCGCGATGCGACCGGCCCGTCTCGCTCGGCGTTCTTCCGCTAGGCTGCGCGCCATGTCCCGCATCCTGGTCACCGGCGGAGCCGGTTACATCGGCTCTCACACCTGCGTCGAGCTGCTCGACGCAGGGCACGACGTGGTGGTCGTCGACAACCTGGCGAACAGCTCGATGGTGGCGATCGAACGGGTACAGGAGCTGGCGGGGAGGTCGCTCGAGCTCGAGCAGGTCGACATCTGCAACGAGGCGGAGCTCGACCGGATCCTGTCGCGCTCGCCCTGCGACGCCGTCGTCCACTTCGCCGGGCTCAAGGCGGTCGGCGAGTCGACCGAGATCCCGCTCGAGTACTACCGCAACAACGTGGGCGGGACGGTCGCGCTGCTGAGCGCGATGCGCCGCGCCGGTCTGCGGCGCATCGTCTTCTCGTCCTCGTGCACGGTCTACGGTGCGCCGCGCGAGCTCCCGGTCACCGAGGAGGCGCCGCTCGGCGCCCACAACCCCTACGGGCGCACCAAGCTGATCATCGAGGACATGCTGCGCGACGTCGCGGCGTCGGAGCCGGGCTGGCGGGCGCTGCTGCTGCGCTACTTCAATCCGATCGGCGCACACGCGAGCGGCCGGATCGGCGAGGACCCGCAGGGCATCCCCAACAACCTGATGCCCTTCCTGATGCAGGTCGCGGTCGGGCAGCGGGAGGTCCTGCGGGTCTTCGGCGACGACTACGACACGCGCGACGGCACGTGCATCCGGGACTACATCCACGTCGTCGATCTCGCCCTCGGTCACCTCGCGGCGCTCGATACGCTCGATCGGATCGAGGGCGCCGTGCCCTACAACCTGGGGACGGGGCACGGCAGCACGGTCCTCGAGGTCATCGAGGCGGCGTCGAAGGCGGTCGGCAGGCCGGTGCCCTACGAGGTGGTCGGACGCCGTCCCGGCGATGCGCCGGCGGTGTGGGCCGATCCGTCGCGAGCCGAGCGCGACCTCGGCTGGGTCGCGCAGCGCGGTCTCGACGAGATGTGCGCCGATGCCTGGCGGTGGCAGAGCCAGAACCCTCGGGGGTATCGATAGTCCGTTGCGCTCGCGGTGTCGTCGAGTCAGCGGACGCGAGGCCGCCAGAGGCTCGCCCTCTTCGGGTTTGGGGGGAGAAAGAGGGTCGAACGGTTTCCTGGGTCCAGCGGGGAGCTGGAGCGCCCAGAAGAGGACAGGGCGGCCGGCTGGTGGCGGAGCTTCGGATCTGCCGACGACCGGGAGGGTCGCGAGTCGGCGCGATCCGCTCCTCCCGAGCGGCCGTGAGCCGAGATGGGTACCTGTCCCCGAACCGGAGATAGGTACCTGTCCCCGATCTCGAGGATCACCCCAGCAGCGAGAGTTGCTTCTCGCCGCCGCGCCGGAACGCCGCCACCGAGAGTCCCGCGCCTCGTTCGGCCAGGCCGAGCCGCCGGCGATGCAGCTCGAAGAGCGCTGCGATCTGCTCGGCGTAGGCGCCGGTACCGCGCTGGCGCCGGAAGAACTCGGCGCGGTAGAGGGCGCCGTCGCGGGCCTCGCGCAGGCGGCCGAGCACCTTGTCCCGCCGCTCGGGATAGTGACGCTGCAGCCAGTCGTCGAACAGCTCCTTGACGCCGTGCGGTAGACGCAGCAGCACCCAGCCCGCGTTGACCGCTCCTGCGGCCTTTGCGGCTTCGAGGATGTGCGGGATCTCGTGGTCGTTGAGCGCCGGGATCACCGGCGCCACCAGCACGCCGCAGGGCACGCCGGCGGCGCGCATCTCTGCGATCGCCCGCAGCCGGTTGGGCGGCGACGAGGTGCGCGGCTCCATGCGGCGGGCGAGCTCGACGTCGAGCGTGGTCACCGAGAGCATCACGTGAGCCGCGTCGTGCCGTGCGAGCTCCCCCAGCAGGTCGGCGTCGCGCGCCACCAGGCGGTTCTTGGTCACGATCACCACCGGGTTGCGCTTCTCGGCCAGCACCTCGAGACAGCCGCGCGTGATGCGCAGCCGGCGCTCCAGCGGCTGGTACGGGTCGGTGACACCCGAAAGCGCGATCACCCGCGGTCGATACCGCGGCGACTCCAGCTCGCGCCGCAGCAGCGCGGGCGCGCCCTCCTTGACCAGGATCTTGGTCTCGAAGTCGAGACCGGCCGAGAAGCCGAGGTACTCGTGGGTGGGGCGGGCATAGCAATTGTGGCTGACGACCCCGTTGGCGATGAAATCGCCAGTGCCGGTCGTGATGTCGAAGAGCTGCAAGCTCCTCTGCAGGGGCTCGATCTCTGCGACTCGCAGTCTCGCTGAGCTCCTCAAGGCAAGCTCGGCGATGTCTCGCTTTCGGGAGATGGCGTTGCCGACCTGATGAAAGAACCGCAGAACCTCGACGAGCCCCCCGAGGAGCCGCAAGGCCGCGACCGGCGCGCGCGCTCGCTTCGGGCGAAGACCGTCAGGGGATCCACGGTCTTCGGCCCAGCGGAAACCGAGGCCGCGTAACGCATCGCAGACGGCGTCGACGATCGCCTGGTCGGTGCCGCGCGCACACGCGTGCGTGATCCTCAGGACGCCCTCGCTGTACGAGCCCTGGGCGTCGAAGATCCCCGCGAGAAAGCCGCGTTGCCACGAGTGAGCCGGATGGCTCGGCCACTCGACGAGCGTCCGGATCGCATCGACGTTGGATCGGGAGCTCCTCCGTATCGCCTGGATCGCTTGCTTCGTTCCAGGCTCGCGCTGAAGCTCGAAGCTCCCAACTTCGATTCCCGCGCCCCTCGAGTACGCGGCAGCACGATCGAGTGCCTCGGTGTCGACCAGGGCAAGTCCGAGCTGGTGTTGACCGCCGTGCGCCCGGTGGGGCCGGTGGCATCCATGGCTGGGCAGGTGTCCATCGCCGCGGATGAGACCGGTGAGGTAACCGCGTCGGTACTCGGGATCGTTGGGATCCGGGCCTCGATCGAAGCGGCCCGTGCCCATCATCCGGTCGTTGGTCGTGAGGTGCGGCCGCTGCCCACCTGAGGTGTTGCGGGCGACGAACTTCCAGCCGCGCTCTGTCAGGAATCGGTGATTCTCGGCGGCGATCAGCTCGGTGCCGTCCTCGAGAGCCAGCCGATAGGCTGGCTTGCGGACCTGCCAGTGATCGAGGACTCTCGTTGTGACGTAGCGACGGGAGAAGCCGCGCCGCTCGGTACCGTAGATCTCGTCGCCGGTTCGCAGGTCAGCCAGATCACGCGTGCGGCCGTCGGCCAGCAGGATCGGCGTGTCGCCGCCGAGGCAGTAGACGCATCCATGCTCGCATCCGCGATACGGGTTGATCGAGGTGTCGAATCCGAGGTCCGGGCTGTCGTTGCGGGCGAGGATGGTGCGGGTGCCGTCGCGCAGGATCTCGGTCGCGACGGACGGCCGCTCGCCTTCCACGCGCTCGGCGAGCTCGTCGTCGAGGGTGTCGAGGTCGAGCTCTGAATCGAGGCGCTCGAACCGGTTGCGCGGGCTGCCGGCTGCGCCCCGGCCGCGCGGAGCGGGGGGCAGGCTTTCGGGTCCTCGCCGACGGCGGCTCATCGGGGGCATTTTACGTCTTTTCTACGCTTCGACGGAACAGTTCGACGGAAAAGTTCGACGGAACAGGCGGTCGAGCCTGCACGTCGATCGAACACGATGTTTCAGGCGGGGTCGATGGCTCGTGGCGCGGGGACTCTCGCGGGCCCACGGAGGGGCCGTGAGAGTGACGGGGTTTGGGATGGGAGAGTGGCTGGAGTCGGGAACGGGCCGGTGATCCGGGAGGTGCGGTTTCGCGGGCGCCGCGGCCCGAGTCGCCGTGGCGAGCCTGGCACGGCGGCGGCTAGCATCGGGTCGCCTTCGCCCCACGCCGACTCGGAGGCCGCGATGCCGAGCACCACCCCCGCGAGCGCGTCGAAGCTCGCCGATCCGTCGCTGATCAACGACGACCTCGCGCCGACGCCGATCGCGCGCCGAACCTGGACGGCGCGCGACATCGCCTCGTTGTGGATCGGGATGGTCGCGTGCGTCCCCACCTACATGCTCGCCGGAGGCCTGGTCGATCTGGGGATGAGCTGGTGGCAGGCGGTGCTCACCGTGACGCTGGGCAACGTGCTGGTGCTGCTGCCGATGATGGCGACGGCGCATCCGGGGACCCGCTACGGGATCTCGTTCCCGGTGCTGGCGCGCGCCAGCTTCGGCGTGCTCGGCGCCAACGTCCCGGCGCTGCTGCGCGGGCTGGTGGCCTGCGGCTGGTTCGGGATCCAGACCTGGATCGGCGGCTCGGCGATCTACCAGCTCATCGGTGCTTTGCGCGGCGGATGGGGAGCGCGCGCGGATCTCCCCCTGCTCGGCATCAACGCAATCGAGGCGCTCTGCTTCGTGCTGTTCTGGGGGATCCAGGTCGCCGTCCTGTGGCGCGGGATCGAGTCGATCAAGGTGCTCGAGGTGTGGGCGGCGCCGTTCCTCATCGCGATGGCGCTCGTGCTGCTCGGCTGGGCCTGGGTGCGCGCCGACGGGTTCGGGCCGATGCTCTCGGCGCCCTCGCAGTTCGGTCCGGGAGGTGCTCAGGAGGGACGGTTCTGGGCGGTCTTCTTCCCTGGGCTCACCGGCATGGTCGGCTTCTGGGCGACGCTCTCGCTCAACATCCCGGACTTCACGCGCTACGCGCGTTCGCAGCGCGACCAGCTCCTCGGCCAGGCGATCGGGCTACCGCTGTTCATGACGCTGTTCTCGTTCGTGGGCGTGGCCGTGACCTCGGCGACGTTGGTGATCTTCGGCGAGGCGATCCCCGATCCGACGGTGCTGCTCGGGCGACTCGGCGGCGGCGTCGCCGTGGTCGTGTCACTGCTCGCGCTCACGCTGGCGACGCTGTCGACCAACCTGGCCGCCAACGTGGTCTCCCCGGCGAACGCGCTGGTCAACCTTGCTCCGCGCCGCGTGACCTTCCGGCTCGGCGCGCTGCTGACCGCTGGCCTCGGGCTGGTGATCTTCCCGTGGAAGCTGATCGAGTCGAGCCAGGGCTACATCTTCACCTGGCTGGTCGGGTACTCGGCGCTGCTCGGCCCGATCGGCGGGATCCTGCTCGTCGACTATTGGATCGTCCGACGCACGGAGCTCGACGCCGACGCGCTCTATCGCCGGGGCGGCGTCTACGAATATCGGGGCGGGGTGAACCCGAGGGCGCTCCTCGCGCTCGCCGTCGGCGTCGCGCCGAACGTCCCGGGCTTCCTGGCGGCGGCGGGGATCGTCGAGACGGTGGCGCCGCTGTGGGCGCAGGTCTACACCTACGCCTGGTTCGTCGGGTTCCTGCTGTCGGGCGGCGTCTACTGGGTGATCGCGCGAACGCGGCGCGAGTCGTCCCCCCAGCCGCTACCGGCGTCGTAGCGGCCGACCCCCCGGTCGGCCGATCGACATGACGTGGCTCCGTCGCTGGCACGTCGGGCGGGACCGGATGGTTTCCGCGCGGTCGTCGGCCGAGCAGGAGCTCGGCCGCTTACATTAGGAGGGGTGTTTCGGTTTTGGATCGCGTGTGGCCGGCGTCCCTGCCGGCCGATCGCCGGCACGCGTCACGCGCGGGCTGCCGTCGCGCAAACCGGCGGGCGCCCTTACATCTTCTTCGCGATCTCGCCCAGTCGCGCGGTCAGCTTCGGGTTCTCGCGGTAGTCGATGGGCACCACGACGAGCGAGGGTCCCTCTTCCTGGAACGCCTTCTCGAGGGTCGCCAGCAGCTCGGAGCTCTTGTCGCAGAAGTGGCCGTGCCAGCCGAAGGCCTCGGCGAGCTTGATCCAGTCGGGGTTGCCGAACGAGAGGTCGGTGTGGTGGCCGAACTCGTTTTTCTGCTTCCAGGCGATCAGGCCATAGGCGCCGTCCTCCCACACCATGACGACGATGTTCGAGTCGATCCGGCGGGCGGTCTCCATCTCCTGGACGTTCATCATGAAGCCGCCATCGCCCGAGATCGCCAGGATGCGGCGGTCGGGGAAGACCAGCGAGGCGGCGATGGCGCCGGGGAGCGCGAAGCCCATCGAGCAGAAGCCGTTGGGGATCAGGCAGGTGTTGGGCTCGTGGCAGGGGTAGTGGCGGGCGATCCACATCTTGTGGGCGCCGACGTCCGACAGCACGACGTCGTGGGGGCCGAGGACCTGGCGGGCGTCCCACAGCGCCTTCTGCGGTTTGATCAGACCCTGGGCGTCGTCGCGGGCGTGCTCGGCGAGCTCGACCAGCATCGACGCCCGCGCCTTGCGTGTGTGGGAGTGGTCGAACTTCAGATTCTCGGCGCCGTCGCGGTCGACGCGCTCGTTGAGCATCCACAGGGTGTGGGCGAGGTCGCCGACCACCTCGACCTCGATCCGGTAGTTCTCGTCGATCTCGGCGGGGATGAAGTCGATGTGGACGATGCGGTTGTCGCCCTTGGGGTTCCACAGCGACGGGTGGTACTCGACCATGTCGTAGCCGAGGGTGATCACCAGATCCGCCTCGTCGACGGCGACGGTTGGATAGTCCTTGGCGCCCAAGCCGATGGTGAACATGCAGTGCTCGGAGTCCATGTCGACGGCGCCCTTGGCCATGAACGTCGTGACCACGCCGATGCCGGTCTTCTCGACGAAGCGGCGGAGCTGCTTCGAGGCGCGCCGGCGGATGCAGCCGTTGCCGGCCATGATGATGGGCCGCTTCGCGGACTTGATCGCCTCCCAGGCGCGGTCGACGATCTTGTCGTCGGGCACCGCGCGGCGGAACTTGCGCACCTCGATCGGCTCGGTCCTGGCCTCGCGCTCGGCGACGTCCTCGGGGAGCTCGATGAGGCAGGCGCCGGGCTTCTCGGTGCGCGCCAGGCGCACCGCCTTGCGCACGATCTCGGGCGTGTTGTCGGGGTGCCACACGGTCTGCGCCCACTTGGTCACCGGCTCGAACATCGCCACCACGTCCATCGCCTGGTGCGACTCCTTGTGCAGGCGCTCGGTCGAGCCCTGGCCGGTGATCGCCAGCATCGGCGCGCGGTCCATGTTGGCGTCTGCGACCCCCGTGATCAGGTTGGTGGCGCCGGGGCCGAGCGTGCCGAGGCAGACCGCCGGGTTGCCCGTGAGGCGGCCGTACACCTCGGCCATGAACGCCGCGCCCTGCTCGTGGCGGGTGAGGACGAAGCGGATGCTCTGCGACTTCTCGAGCGACATCATGAAGTCGGCGTTCTCCTCGCCGGGAACTCCGAAGACGTATTCGATCCCTTCGGTCTCCAGGCACTTCACGAACAGGTCCGAACACTTCATGACGGGCGCTCCAGGCTCTGCGGTCGTGGGGTCTCCGGCGGGGCTGCGGTCGACGAGGTGCCGGCGCGGAGGTTCTCTGCGAGGCGATTTCTCTTCTTTGAAGAGGCGATTCCTCTTCTGAAGAGGCGATTCCCCTTCTCTGAAGAGGCGATTCCTCCGGGAGACGATCAGCGGCCGATCGTAGCAAGAGGCGCAGGACCGATCGGGCGAGCCTCCTGGAGACGCGCGGCGAACGCCAGCACCGCCTCCTCGCCGAACGGAGGCCCGACGACCTGGAGCCCGGCCGGCATCCCGGCGGGATCGAGACCGCAGGGCACCGAGCCCACCGGCAGCGCGGTCAGGCTGAGGATGAAGGTGGGCGCGATCCAGTCCACGTAGGTCTTCATCTCGCGCCCGCCGACGGTGGCCGGGTGGCTCTCGGTGACCGGGAAGGGGGAGACCGCCATGCTCGGGGTCAGCAGCAGGTCGTAGCGCTCGAGCAGCCCGAGCACCGCCTCGCGCACGCGGGCGCGGGCGTGCTCGGCGGCGCCCAGCTCCTCGGTGCTCACGCGCAGGCCGGCTTCGACGTTGCCCTTCAGGTTGGGGCCGAAACGCTCGCGCAGGCCGAGCCGCTCGTGCTGTTGGACCACCATCCACAGCCCACGCAGATCGAGGAAGGCGCGCCAGCCGAAAGAGAGGTCGAGCTCGACCTCGTCGACCGCGGCGCCGGCCTGGCGCAGCTCGAAGGCGGCGGCGCGGCAGGTCGTCTCGACCGCCGGGTCGATGCCGATGCCGGCGAGATCCGGACAGTAGGCGAGCCGCAGCCGGCGCAGATCGCCGCCGCCGGTCTCGAGTCGCGCCGCGGAAGCGAAGCTGCGATTCGCGGTCGGCTGACAGATCGGGACTCGACGGCTTGCCCCGGCGGTGGCGTCGAGCGCGAGACCGACGTCCTCGGCGGCGCGGCCCATGAAGCCGGTGACCTGGAGGGTGTCCCACAGGAACGCCGACGGCCAGGTGGGCACCAGCCCGGGGGACGGGCGCAGGCCGACGACGCCGCAGAACGAGGCCGGGATGCGCAGCGAGCCGCCGAGGTCGGTGCCCTCGGCGAGCGAGATCATGCCGGTCGCGAGGCCGGCGGCGCCGCCGCCGGTGGAGCCGCCGGCCGAGAGCTCCGGGTTCCACGGGTTGCGGGTGCGCCCGAAGACCTCGTTGAAGGTGTTGCCGCCGGTGGCGAACTCCGGGGTGTTCGTCTTTCCAAGGATCACGGCGCCGGCGCGCCGCGCGCGCTCGACGACCAGCGCGTCGACCGTGGCGACGTTCTCGGGGACGTCGTCGGCGAAGAGCGGCGAGCCGTAGGTGATGCGCAATCCGCGCACCGGCGTCACGTCCTTGACCCCGAGCAGGAGCCCGGCGAGCGGACCGACGTCCTCGTTGCGCTCGAGCGCCTCCTCGAGTGCTCGCGCCTCGTCCTCGGCGGTCTCCGAGAGCGTGACGACGGCGTTGATCCGGGGGCCGAGCCGCTCGATGCGCGCGAGCGCGGCGTGGAGCAGCTCGGTGGGCGAGAGCTCGCGCGATTGGATGAGCCGTGCCTGTGTGGCCGCGGAGAGGAGGGCGGGATCGCTCATCGCGACGATCCCCAGCTCTCGATCTCGCGCGCCAGGTCGTCGTGGCCGCTCTCCCGCGCCCAGCCCGCAGGCGACGCCTGGAACTCTGGGTCCAGCTCGGTGCGGTCGGCGCCGTGCTCGAGCAGGAAGCGGACGGTCTCGGCGTGGCCGTTGATCGCGGCCCAGTGCAGGGCGGTGGCGCCGAAGAAGCCGCGCGCGTCGACCGAGGCACCCCGCTCGACGAGCAGGCGCGCAACCTCGAGGTGGCCGTTGCGGCACGCGCTGTAGAACGCGTCGGAGAGCACGTCGCCGCGCTGGTGGGCGGTGCTCTCGGGCCAGTGCCGGTCGGGCTCGCGCGGCGCCGCCCGTCGCGGTTGCGCCGCGGAAGGCGTTTCGCCGAGCAGGTCCTCGACGCGCTCGGCGCGTCCCAGGCTGGCGGCGTTGATCAGGTCGAGGCCCTCGGCGCCGCGAGCGAGGAGCAGCGCGCCGACCTTGCCGGCGCCCATCGTGGCCGCCCAGTCGAGCGGCGTGGCCCCCCAGTCGGTCTGCGCCTCGAGGTCGGCACCGGCCTCGAGCAGCGCGCGGGCGACCTCGACGTCGTCGACCTGGGCGGCCTTGTGGAGCGCGGTCATCGCGTGCTCGCCGCGGCGCCGCGCGAGCTCCGGGTCGGTGGCGAGCAGCGCCAGAGCGCGCGAGGTGTCGCGCGCTTCGATCGCGGCGTTGAGCTCGGAGAGGAGCGTTCTCACGGGAGGCTCGGTGGCTGCGCGGGGGGAAGAGGTGGGAGGGTCGCGGAGCGCGAACGAGCGGCGATCACAGGTCGAGGAACGCCACCACCCGCGCGAAGGCCGCCTCGCCCCCCTTGAACTTCCAGGGGAAGCAGCCGATCACCAGACGCTGGTTCTGGAGCTCGGGGCTGTCGATGTCGCCCCCGAGGTTCTCGATGTGCATGCAGTCGTGAGGGAACAGCGCGTTGTGCGTGAGCTGGTAGGCGCTGTCGGGGAACAGCTCGTCGATCTCGTCCTTCCCGAACTTCTGCTCGCACAGCGCGCGCACCTTGTCGCAGTGCCCGTGCATCCCCTTGCCCAGGAAGCGGCCGATCGGCAGGTTCATGGGGTGATCGGTGGACACGCAGTCGACGCCCCAGATGTGGATCTTCTTCTCGAGCAGCCAGTCGCACATCCTCGGGTGCGCGCCGGGGTGGAGGTGGATGTAGCGCTCCTCGTCGGGTGAGGACCCGAACTGGGCGTAGCGGTGCCATCCGGTGTGCAGGATCAAGAGGTCTCCCTCGCGCACCTCGACCCGCTCCTCGATCATCTCCGGGGTGTAGGCGGCGAGCTCGTCCATCGCGTCGGTGAGGTCGACGACGACGCCGGGCCCGCACAGCCACTCGAGCGGGATCTCGTCGATGGTCATGCCGCCGGTGACGAAGTGACGGGGCGCATCGAGGTGGGTGCCCATGTGGTTCGAGGTCTGGATGTACTGCGCGTTGACCCCGTGCTCGGCCTTGCGCTTGATGTACTTGACCTCGAACGGCGGGTAGTAGGGCCAGAACGGGCATTCCTGGTTCAGCGGCTGGGAGAGGTCGACGAGTCGCATGGCGTCTCCTGGTCAGATCGGGCGGGCGAGGGAGCAGGTTATCGCGGCTCTCGCAGACCGGCTCCCGGCGCTCGATGAGCATGACCTTCTCCGGGCCGTTCGCCGGCCCGTGCTCGGGTGGAGCGACCTCGACATTCGCGACGACGAAGGCAGCCGTGCCGCGGCGGCTTCGCCGATCTGCCCCTCGGAGAAGCTAGTTCGAGGCGACGGTTCGGAGGAAGCCTGTGATCGCTGCGAACGTCTTCTCCGGCTGCTCGATGTAAGGGAAGTGTCCGCACCGGCCCAGGATCAGAAGGTCCGACCCCTCGATCGCGTCGTGGATCTCCTCGGCGTAGGCGACCGGGATCACGTCGTTCTCGCCGTGGACGATCAGCGTCGGCGCCTGGATCTTCGAGAGCTCGGCGACGATGTCGTAGCTCCTCGCCGAGCGGTTGAGCGGGCTCTGGTAGAGCGCGTCCATCCGGAGCAGGGTGTCGGCGTCGAGGCGCGTGCTCAGGCGCCGCGCCATCGCCTGATCGTGGAAGTAGGGCTCGAAGAAGGCCTGGTAGTACTGCTCCAGGACGGCGGGATCGTTGCTCGCAAAGCCCGGGGACTCCTGGAGCTGCTTCAGCCGCGCGGCGCTCTCGGGCGTCCGGCCGCGATCGATGCCGTCGAAGAGCTCGGCCCAGAAGGTCGAGCGGGCGCCCCCGGAGCTGAGCAGGACGAGGGAGCCCAAGTTCTCGGGATGCTCGATCGCATAGAACATCGCCAGCATGCCGCCCCACGAGTGACCGAGCAAGTTCATCCGGCCGAGCCGTAGACCCTGGCGCAGCTTCTCCAGGTCCTCGACGAAGTGGTCGAGCGTCACCTCGGAGACCTCGACCTCGGAGGACGAGTCGCCGCTCGTGCGCTGGTCGTAGAAGATCAGCCGGAAGCCGTCGGCGAGCTCCGCCATCTGGGGGAGCAGGTAGGAGCTGTCGAGCCCGGGGCCGCCGTGGAGCACGACGACGGGCACGCCCTCTCCGAACGTGCGGTAGGCCAGTCGTGCCCCCTCGATCTCGAGGATGCCCTCCTCGCTCGGCGGTCGAGGAGGTTCCTGTTGTCCTGGCGCCACGATCGGCGAGGCCGTTCCGAGAAGGACGGCGAGGCCCGCGGTGAGTCTGCTCGCGATCATGGGGCACCTCCCCGAGGTCGGACGCGCTCGCCCCTGAGGCTTCGTCATCCGTTCTCTGGCCACCTGGCGACGCCCACTCGGCAAAATCACCGCGGCAGTCCATGGAGGGGCCGGCGCGGGTGCCGCCGCAATTGTAGCTCCTTCGTTCGGCCCGATCCCGGCCGGTCCTCGGCATGGCCTCTGGCGCTGAGCTGGAGAGGCGGCGTCGCACGTTGCGCCGAAGCCGCGCCCTCCCTGCGGGATTCGAGAGGGACGCTGTCCGTGGTTTGATCGACGGCGATGCTGCGCTGTCGCCGAGCTCAGGCGGGCGCGCCTCCAAGGCATCCCGCGCACGCGCGCATCACTCGAGAGACCTCCAGGTCCTGGCGCCGTCGAGTCGGCGGATGCGAGGCGCGCCCAGATCGGCCGGCTCCAAGTGACGGGCGTTCACTCCCATGCGCCGGCCCGGCGTCTTGATGCGGAGGTAGTGGGTGACGCAACCGCACGTGGTGCAGTGGACGAAGCGGATCGTCTTGCTCCCCCACGAATATCCCGAGGTGGTGCCCGGCGCGGCGACGACGCGGACCGTCGACGGCTCGTAGTACGCCCACAGCGCGCCGTAGCGGCGGCAGATCGAGCAGTTGCAGTCGGTCAGGGTTCGCGGGCGCCGCGGGACCTCGACCCGGACGGCGCCGCAGTGGCAGGTGGCGGTGAGCATCGGGGATCCTGTCTGGGAGCGACCGGAGACTGTCCGCTACAGGAGCTTGGCTGCACGGGCGCGACAGCCTCTCAGCGAGTGTCGCCCGAGGTGCTCATCGCGGCGGCTTGCTGCGTGGCGCGGTGGAGCACGCGCCCGCCAAGCACCCTCATCAGATGTCGTCGGAACGCGCTCGAGGCGTGGATGTCCGACGGCGGATCGGCGGTCGCCGCTGCGCTCGCCGAGACTTGGTCGAAGCGGTCGCGAACCGTCTGTTCGGTGCCGGACACCGCGAGGCCGGCGAGCTCCGCCGTCGCCTCGCGCGCCAGCCACGGCGTCTCACCTACGCTCAGGTAGGCGAGACGCGCCGCGGCGATCCGGCTCTCCTCGTCGACGGTCACGACCGCCGCCGCGCCGACCAGCGCGTAGTCGCCGTGTCGGCGAGACACCTCTTCGAACGCGGCGCCGGTGTTCGGGGCCGGCGCCGGGAGGCGGATCGAGGTGAGCAGCTCGCCGGGCTCGAGCGCCGTTGCGAACAGGCTGGTGTAGAACTCGCCGGCGGGAACCCGCCGCTCGCCCCCAGCGCTGCACAGCGTCAGCTCGGCGTCGAGGGCGAGCGCGATCGCGGGCAGCTCGGCGGCAGGGTCGGCGTGGGCGAGGCTGCCGCCGATCGTGCCGCGGTTGCGGATCTGGGGGTGCGCGATGTGCGGCATCGTCTCGTGGAGCAACGGCGCGCGCTCGCGCACTGGCGCGGAGCGCTCGACGGTGCGCTGGCGGGTCATCGCGCCGATCGCGAGCCCGCCATCCTCGGCGCTTTCGACGAACGCCAGCTCCTCGATCCGGTTGAGGTCGACCAGCACCGCGGGGCGCGCCAGGCGGAAGCTCATCGCCGGCACCAGGCTCTGTCCGCCGGCGAGCGGCCTCGCCTCGTCGCCGTGCTCGGCGAGCAGCGAGAGAGCCTCCTCGAGGGTCTCGGGGCAGCGGTACTCGAAGGGCGCGGGCTTCATCGGTCGCCGACCTCGTGCTCGTCGGCTGGGCTCGCGGCTCCCCGCGTCGCGGCGTCGATGCTCGCATCTCCGTGGATCAGCTCGAAGATCCGGTTCGGCGAGAGCGGGATCTCGAGGATCTCGGGCCCGTCGGGTCCGAGTGCGTCCTCCACCGCGGCCGCGAACAGTGCGCCGACCGGGATCGCGCCCGCCTCTCCCGCGCCCTTGATGCCGAGCGGGTTGAGCGGCGACGGCGTCGTGTGGTGGTCGGTCTCGATCTCGGGGATCTCGCTCGCGGTGGGCAGCAGGTAGTCCATCAGCGAGGCGTTGAGGAGCTGCCCCTGGTCGTCGAACGCGAGCTTCTCGTAGAACGCGTTGCCGATCCCCTGGGCGACGCCGCCGTGGATTTGGCCGCGCAGGATCAGGGGGTTGATCACCGTGCCGCAGTCGTGGACCACGACGTAGCGCTCGATCCTGACCTGGCAGGTGTCGCGGTCGACCTCGACGATCATCGCGTGCACGCCGTTGGCGGTGGTGCCGCTCTCGGGGCCGAAGTACGAGGTCGCCTCGAGCCCTGGCTCGGTGCCGGGGCGCACCGCGCCGCGCATCGGGTTGGCGCGCACCGCGAGCTCGCCGAGGGGGATGGCGCTCGTCGGCGCGCCGCGCACGCGCACCACGCCGCCCTCGAGCTCGAGGTCCTCCTCGCGGGCCTCGAGCTCGTCGGCGGCGAGTCGGAGGATTTTGCGCCGGACCTCGAGCGCTGCGGCGTGGCACGCGTTGCCGGCGACCACCGCGCCGCGGCTGGCGAAGGTGCCGGTGCCCCAGTGGAACTCCCTGGTGTCGCCGGTCACCACGCGGATGCGCTCGATCGGGACCCCGAGCTGCTCGGCGACGACCTGGGCGAACGTCGTGAAGTGCCCCTGCCCCTGGGTGCCCACACCGGTGGCGACGGTCACCGTGCCGCCGGCCTCGACCGTGACCCGCGCGCCTTCGTAGGGGCCGATGCCGGTTCCTTCGACGTAGGTGACGAGGCCGATTCCGCGCGCCCGCCCCTCGGCGGGCCCACGCCCCTCGGCGGGCCCACGCCCCGAGGGGCGTGTCCGATCGAAGCTCTCCCAGCCGATCGCGGCCGCCGCCTTCTCGAGCGCCGGCCCGTAGTCGCCGCTGTCGTAGGTCAGGCTCGAGAAGTCCTGGTAGATCAGCCCGTGGTCGTGGGGGAACTGATCCGGGCGCAGCAGATTGCGGCGGCGGATCTCGACCCGGTCGAGGCCCAGCTCGCGCGCGCCGAGGTCGAGCAGTCGCTCCATGACGAAGACCCCGTGCTGGCGACCGGCGCCGCGAAAGGGCGTGACCGTCGGCTTGTTGGTGTACACCGAGCGCAGCTCGCTGCGGTAATGGGGGACGTCGTAGCAACCGAGCAGCGTGCACTGGCTGTTGATCGGCACGGTGAGGCCATAGGGCAGGTAGGCGCCGTTGTCGTGGAGGAAGCTGTCGGAGACGCCGAGCACCCTGCCCTCGCGGGTCAGCGCGATCGCGGCGTCATGGATCTGCTCGCGCTCCTGGGTGGTCGAGAAGAAGTTCTCCTCGCGGTCCTCGATCCACTTCACCGGGCGCCCGAGGCGCATCGCGAGCCAGGGCACCAGCACCTCGTCGGGCTGGAACATCATGATCTTGGGACCGAAACCGCCGCCGATGAAGGGCGCGATGACGCGCACCTGCGACTCGGCGAGCCCGTAGAGCCGAGCGAGCCCGTTGCGCAGCGGGATCGGCGCCTGGGTGGTGTCCCAGACGGAGAGCTGCTCCTCGCGCTCGTCCCAGGAGGCCAGGATGCCGCGGTTCTCGAGCGCGGCGGCGGTGCCGTGGTCGTAGCGGAAGCGTCGCCGGAGCACCAGATCCGCGTCGCGCTCCGCCGTCGCCCAGTCCCCCTTGGTCTGGACGGCATGAGCGGCGAGGTTCGAGCCGAGGTCGTCGTGCACGAGCGGGGCGGCCTCGTCGAGCGCACGCTCGAGGTCGGCGGCGACCGGGAGGGCCTGGATCTCGGGCCAGATCTCGTCGCGGGCGTCCTCGGCCAGGTAACGGCTCTCGGCGACGACGACGGCGAGCGGCTCGCCGGCGTGACGGACCTTGTCTCGAGCGAGTGGATACTGGGTGCGGCTCTGGAAGACGAGCCCCGGGATCGGCGGCGGCGGGACCAGCAGCGGCCCCGCTTGCCAGATCCCGCGCTCGTTCTCGGCGCCCGCGCTCGCCGCCAGGTCCTCGGCGGTCAGCACGGTGACGACGCCCGGGCGGCGCTTCGCGGGGCCGGTGTCGATGCTGCGCAGGATGCCGTGCGCGACGGTCGAGCGCAGGAACGCGACGTGGAGCGTACCGGGGGGCGCGAGGTCGTCGACGAAGGTGGCGCTGCCGGTGAGCAGGCGCGCATCCTCGCGTCGCCGCACCGGCTCGCCGAACCAGCGCGTCGACATCAGGCAGTCTCTCCGCCCCGCGATCCGGCGTCCTCGCTCGCGGAGGGCTCCGTGCACGGGCGCCGCATCGAACGAGCGGCGAGCAGGACCGCCTCGACGATGTGCTGGTAGCCGGTGCAGCGGCAGAGGTTTCCGGAGAGCGCCGCGCGGATCTCCCGATCGTCGGGATCGGGGTGCTCGGCCAGGAACGGGACCAGCGTCATCAGGAACCCCGGAGTACAGAAGCCGCACTGCAGCGCGTGAGTCTCGCGGAAGGCCTCCTGCAACGGGTGCAGCCGCTCGCCGTCGGCGAGCCCTTCGACGGTGACCAGGCGGCGGCCGTCGGCCTGGACCGCGAACAGCAGACAGGAGCGCACCGCCTCGCCGTCGAGCAGCACGGTGCAGGCGCCGCAAACACCGTGCTCGCACCCGACGTGGGTGCCGGTGAGACCGAGCTCCTGGCGCAGGAAGTCGCTGAGCAGCAGCCGCGGCTCGACCGTCGCCGAGCGCTCCACCCCGTTGACGACGAGCTGCAGCGATCGCCGGTTGGTCGTCGATGGGGTGGGCATGGAGAATCGCGCGACGGTCGACTTCGATCGGACATTCTCGCATCCCGGCCGAAGTTGTCGAGCCGGCGAGCACGCACGCGCTCGATCGAGCTCGTCCGCGACGAAGGGCACAGCCGCCAACGAGGCGCATCTCCGTAACGGCCCGGCCTCCGTGCCGGCCCATCGCGACATCCACGACCAAGGGCCCTCCCGTGACGAGACGAGCCTCCGTAGCGGCCGACCCCCTGGTCGGCCGATCGCGACGACGTCTCGGCGCGACGCGACGGTGCGGACTGCGCTAGAAGCGCTGAACGACGCTCTGCTCCCGGGTCTCGGGAATCGCCAAGAGGTACTCGCGCACGCCGTGGCGCATCAGGAAGCTCCGATCGACCGTGAAGTCGGGGAACATCTTGTGGAGCCTGTGCTCCGAGTACTGCGGGCAGGGGCGCACCGCCGGCGCCTGCTCGTCCCAGATCAGGCGATCGCGGCCGGCGAAGCGCAGGCGACGCGGATGAAGGGGGAGCTCGGGGCTGTGGGCGAGCAGCAGGAACGCCCGCGTGCCGGAGGCCAGGAGAGGCGAGAGCGCGCGGTACAAGCCCTCGATCTGAGACGGGATCATGTAGTTGATCAGGTCCCAGAACAGGATCAGGTCGATCGATTCGCGACGACGACGCGCGCCGGACGAGCCGGAAGCGGCGTCGCTCCCGACCTCGCCATGCCCGGTCGCATCCTGCTCCGGCGCGCCGAGCTCGAGCATGTGCTCGACCAGGCGCTGGGTGCGCTCGAGCTCAGCGT
Source organism: Thermoanaerobaculia bacterium (assembly GCA_035546295.1). GTDB lineage: Bacteria > Acidobacteriota > Thermoanaerobaculia > Multivoradales > Multivoraceae > DATKBT01. The sequence continues at coordinate 56,405 of DATKBT010000014.1, forward strand.
GCGGGTTCGTCTGTCCAGCCTCCCAGATCTGCGAGTAGAGGTCCAGGAACTCGATCCGGCAGCCGTAGCGCGAGAGGAACGACAGGTTGTCGCCGTGGGCGGGTCCGAGGTCGACGACCCTCGCGTTCCTCCTGCGCCCGAGCCAATCGAGGAGGGGGGCGAGGGCGAGCGTCGGCTGCTCGCCCCCGGTCTCCGGGGGCTCCGGCTTTCTTTGACGCAGTCTTCCGAGCAGCCCTCCCGCTTGACGGCGGTCGTTCACGGCTCGCTGGTCCCGAACACCACGCGGTTCCCTCAGGCGCCCTTCCCGACCGCGACCTTGGCCTGCTGTTGACCCTGCTGTTGACCCTGCTGCGAGCCATGCTTGCCGCTGCCGCCGCCGCTGCTGCCGGCCGTGCCGGAGGAGGCGGCGACCGAGGAGGAGGCGGCGACCGAGGAGGAGGCGGCGACCGACTCCTTCACCTGCTCGGGAGCGCGCATGTCGATCGAGCCCCGGAAGGTCGAGCCGTCCTCGAGCGTCACCCGCGGCGCGACGATATTGCCCTGCACCTGTCCCGACCGGCGGATCGCGACGTCCTCTTGTCCGTAGAGGCTGCCGAGGACCTCGCCGTCGACCTGGACGCTCTTGGCGTACACGTCGGCCTTCACCTGGCCGCTGCTGCCGACCGTGACCGAGTGGTTCTTCACCCGGATCTCCCCTTCGACCTTTCCTTCGATCAACAGGTCCTCGTCGCCGACCACATCCCCCTTGATCGAGATCGAGGGACCGATAGTGGCCACCGAGCCGCGCCCCGCGTTGCGGGGTGGCGCAGTCGTCGGCGGACGGTCGGGACGCTCCGGCTCACGCATGGTGGGTTCCTCCGTTGGCTCTTTCTTCCACATCTAACCATCCTCCAATCAACAGATTGGCATACGACTATACATGCTCGGGAGGAGGTGTGGACAGCGCATTTCCGGTCCACTGCGACGAGCTCAGGCGCGAGCCGCGCTGCACCGCTGCAGAGCCCCACTCGACGCCGGTTTCGCGGCGCCAGACCGCCAGCGCTCGAAGCAGGCTCTCGCCGGCCTCGTGCGCGCCCTGCTGGTGGGAGACGACGAGCTCGAGCGGCGACTCTGCCCACGCCGTGATCGTCGCCAGCCAACCGGGCGCCCGCGATGCGGGCGCGCCGGGCTCGCTCGGTCTCGCCGCGGAGGGCCGTCGTTGCTCCTGCAGCTCGCTCGGCATCCGGTCGTCGACGGCGACCCGGTGCAGCCGATGCCGCCAGCGCTCGAGGAGCTCCGCGTCGGCGGCGTCGAGCTCGAGACCGACGGCGGGCTGGCTGAGCTCACGCAGAACGGCGGCGAGGAGCGTCCGGCGGGCGTCGCGGTCGGGAGTCTCGCTGCGCACGACCAGCGCTGTGCTCCTCCCCGCCAGGCGGTAGCCGACAGCGTCGATCCGGCGGCCGAGCTCGCCGTTCGCGGATGTTCCGGCTCCGGCGTCGACGGCGACCACGATGCAGTGACAGCCGAGCTGCTCCGCACGCCGGCACAGGTCGATCGGATCCGCCTCGAAGCTCGCGCTCCAGGCGACCGAAACGGCGCTTGCACGAAGCCCGGATTCGCGCAGGCGATCCCTCAGCTCCGAGAGCTTCGCGCTCTCGCCGACGCACGCGCGGGCCAGGACGGCTTCGTCGATCTCGACACGCTCGAAGCCGGCGCTCGAGGCCTCGCGCAACGCCTCGGCGATGCCGATGGAGCGCCTGCCGACGAGGCTCGTCAGGCGGAGGACTGGAGCAGGACCGCCGTCGCGACCGTCTCCGCTCGTACTCACGATCGTCACGCAGAGGATGTTAGTCGCTTCCCGAGCGCGCGGCGAGCATGAGCGCGGCGAGCATGAGCGCGGCGAGCATGAGAACGGGACTCTCGTCGGGTTTCTCTCCGGGCGCTCGCGTCGTGGCGCCGAACGCCGAAGCGCTACGATCCGGCTCCGATGCGCTGGAGCTCGCGGTCCCGAGACGGCGGGCCCGGGCAGGGAGGGTGGGGAAGGGTCGGAGAGTCGCGAGGGTCGGAGAGGTCGAAAAGGTCGAAAAGTCGAAAAGGGTCGAAAAGGGTCGCAGCGGTCGGAAAGGAAGTCGGAGTGCAGAGGATTCGACGGCAGTCGGCGGCGCAGCGGTGTTCGGGACTGGACCCGGAGCTGCGGACCCTCTCGCCGCCTCGGGTCGCGGCGCCCGCGCGGCGGCGACCGGCAGCGAAGGGTCGGCGCGCCATCGTCGTGGCGTCGCTGGTGGTGGCTCTCCCGAGCGTGCTCGGCGCGAGCGCGTTTGGCGCCGGCGACGAGTCGGCGGTCGAGATCACGGTTTCGCTCGCGCAGCGAGCTCACCACGAGGCGCGCATCGCCATCCTCTTTCCCGACCTGCCGCAGGAGCCGCTCGAGGTCCGGATGAGCCGGAGCTCTCCGGGGCGCTATGCGCTCCACGAGTTCGCCAAGAACGTGTACTCGGTGCGCGCGACCGACGGCAGCGGGCGGCCCTTGCGCATCGAGCGTCCCGACGCGCATCAGTGGACGGTCCACGACCACGACGGCGCGGTCCGCTTCGAGTACACGCTGTTCGGCGATCGCGTCGACGGCACCTACGCCGCGATCGACGAGACCCACGCGCACCTCAACGCCCCGGCCTCGTTCGCCTGGGCGCGAGGCCTCGAGGACCGGCCGGTGCAGGTGACCTTCGAGCGGCCGGAGGGGTGGCGGGTCGCGACCCAGCTCGCCGCGACCGCGTCGCCCTCGACCTGGACCGCCCCGGACCTCCAGTACCTGATGGACTCGCCGGTCGAGGTCAGCGGTCACCAGCTCGTCGAGTGGAGGATCCCGGGTCCAGAGGGCGCTGCCGAGTCCCGCCAGCTCGTGCGGCTCGCGATCCACCACCTGGGCACCGGCGCCGAGACGCGCGCCTATGCGAAGGCGGCGGCCGCGATCGTCGACGAGCAGATCGCCATCTTCGGGGCGCCGCCGCGCTTCGACTTCGGGACCTACACCTTCCTTGCCGACTACCTGCCCTGGGCCTCGGGCGACGGCATGGAGCACCGCAACTCGACCGTGCTCACCTCCTCCGGGTCGCTCGAGGATCGGGCCGTGCGCAACCTGGGCACCGTCGCGCACGAGTTCTTCCACGCATGGAACATCGAGCGCATCCGGCCGCGCTCGCTCGAGCCCTTCGACTTCGAGCGCGCCAACGTCTCTGGCGAGCTGTGGTTCGGTGAGGGCTTCACCAGCTACTACGACGACCTGACCCTGCGCCGCGCCGGGGTCGTCTCGTTCGAGCGCTTCGTCGACGGCATCTCGGACACGCTCTCCGCGGTGATCGGCTCGCCGGCGCGCGCCTACGGCGGTCCGGTGGTGATGAGCCGTCAGGCGCCCTTCGTCGACGCCGCCTCCTGGATCGATCCCTCGAACCGCTCCAACACCTTCCTGTCGTACTACACCTACGGCGCCGTGCTCGGTCTCGGTCTCGACCTCGAGCTCAGGACGCGCTTCGGCCTCGCGCTCGACGACTACCTGCGCGCGGTCTGGGAGGCGCACGGGCGCACCGGGATCCCCTACACCCTCGAGGACCTCGAGCGCATCCTCGCGCAGCTGACCGACGAGGCCGCCTGGGCGGCCGGGTTCTTCGCTCGCTCGATCGAGGGCAGCGAGCTGCCGGACTACGAGCGGCTGCTCGCCTCGGCGGGCCTGCTGCTGCGGCACCGCCGCCCCGACGCCGCCTGGCTCGGCCGGCTCGACTTCGACTTCGAGCTCGAAGCGAGAGGCGCCGCGCTCGAGGCGCCGACCCTGGTGGGCAGCCCGCTCCACGCCGCGGGCTTCGACCGTGGCGACAGAATCCTCGAGATCGATGGCCGCCCCGCGATCTCGCGCGGCGCCTTCGAGTCGGTGCTCGGCGAACGCCGCCCCGGTGACACCGTCTCCCTGCGGGTCGAGAGGCGCGGGGCGGCGGCGGGCTCGGCCGGGGACGATGTCGAGGTGACGCTGGCGCGCGATCCCGAGATGGAGGTCGTTTCGTTCGAGCGCGCCGGGCTCGAGGTCACCCCCGAGATCGAGCGCTTCCGCAAGGACTGGCTCGGCGCCAGGGCGCATCGTCGGGAGGAGCTGGAGCGCTACTGCCCGGACGACGGCGAGGCGTTCCCCTTCGAGTTCGAGTACTGCCCCCGGCACGGCAGCGCGCTCCGGCTCACGACGCCGGGCAGCGGAGGCGCGGACCCGACGCGAGACGACGCGCAGTGACCGGATCCTTTCGGCGCGAGGGTCCCTGGCGCGGGATCGCGCTGACGCTGGCGGTCTGGGCGCTGGCTGCGACGGTGGCGGCGGTGTGGCTCTGGCGGCGGGGCGTCGAAGCGCCGCCCGCGGTCGTCGACGTCGAGCCGCCGCCGGATCGCCGGGTGCTGCGTGAGGTCTCGTTTCGGGAGCTCGAGGGCTGGCTCGATGACGAGCAGTCCGAGGCGGTGCCGGCGCTGATTCGTACCTGTGCCCGCTTCGCGTTCCTGGGCGCCGGCGCCGAGGTGCGGCCGATCGAGATCGGCGGCACGGTCGCCGACTGGCAGCCGGCCTGCGCGGAGATCGCGAAGTTGCGCGACGCGTCATCGGCCGAGGTGCGCGAGCTCCTGGAGACCCGCTTCCGCGTCTTCCAGGTGCGGAACAACGAGCAGGAGACGGGATTGTTCACGGGCTACTACGAGCCCCTGCTCTACGGCAGCCGATCGCCGTCGGCTCGGTTCTCGGTGCCGCTCTACCGCCTGCCGCCCGACCTGGTCTCGGTCGAGCTCGGCGATTTCCGGGAGGACCTCGCCGGGCGCCGCATCGCGGGACGGCTCGACGGCAGGCGTCTCGAGCCCTACGAGGACCGCGGCGCGATCGTGGGCGGCGCGCTCCACAGGCGCCGCCTGGAGCTGCTGTGGGTGGACGATCCGATCGGGGCGTTCTTCCTCCAGATCCAGGGCTCGGGCCAGGTCGAGCTGCCCGACGGCAGCCGCATCCGGCTCGGCTACGCGGGCCAGAACGGCCACCAGTACTTCGCGATCGGCCGGGCCCTCATCGATCGCGGCGAGATCCCTCGCGAGGAGATGTCGCTCCAGTCGATCCGCGCCTGGCTCGAGCAGCATCCGCAAGAGGCAGAACCGCTGATGTCGCTCAACCGCTCCTACGTGTTCTTCCGCGAGCTCGAGGGCGAGGGACCGATCGGCAGCCTGGGGGTGGCGCTGACTGCGGGGCGCTCGCTGGCGGTCGACCGGCGCTTCCTGCCGCTCGGTGCGCCGATGTGGCTCGACGCGAGCGCTCCCGTCGTGCCGGCGCCGTCGACGGCGGTCGAGGTTGCGGCCGGCGAGGGGAGGGTCGCCGCAGCGTCGGCCGAGGAACACCCGCCGAGGCGCGGTGAGGAGAGCACCTCCGAGGCTCGCGCCGTCCCGCTGCGCCGCCTGATGGTCGCCCAGGACACCGGCGGAGCGATCCGGGGGCCAGTGCGGGGCGACGTCTTCTGGGGTGCGGGCGTCGAGGCGGAGGAGATCGCCGGCCGGATGCGCCACGACGGACGGCTGTTCCTGTTGCTGCCGAACGAGCTCGCGGCGCGGGTCGCGGCGCCGGTCGCAGCGCCGCTCGCAGAGCTGCCGTGATCTCCTCCGAGCGGCCTGCTGCCCGATCGCGAGCTCCGGATCGGGCCGGCGGCCGCGACCGTCGACCTCAGGACCGCTGCAGCTCGGCGAGCCGCGCCCTGGCGTCCGCGATCGCCTCGGCGTCCTCGATCGGGCGGCCGGCGCGCGGGGTCGCCTCGGCCGCGCTCTCGAGCAGGCGGAGAGCGCGATCCTCCTGGTCGCGCGAGTATTCGAGCAAGGCTTCGGCGAGGAAGAAGCGGTTGAGCGGGTCCTCGGGCGCCAGCTCGACCGCTCGCTCCAGGTACTCGACGGCGAGGTCGTGGTCGATCCAGCCCGTGAACAGGGGGACCCGCGGCGCCAGCGCGTGGAGCCGTCCGAGCAGGCGGTAGGGGCCCGCGTTCTCGTACTCGGGCGCCAGGACCAGGGCGCTCTCGCCGTAGCGCCGGATCTTGCCGGCGACGCCGCGGCGGATCGAGGCCATGGTGCCGAACGACTCGCCCCACAACCCCCAGTGCACGGCCCCCCAGAAGAAGAGCTCGCCCGCGCGGGGATGATCGGCGAGGAGCCTCGGCAGCTCCTCGGGGTCGGTCTTCGCGAGGCGGACGTCGTGGCGTTGCTCGACGATCTCGCCGAGTCGATCGAGCCCTTCCTCGAAGATCGTGCGTCCCTCCTCGTAGAGCGCCTTGCGCCGCGAGGCGCCGGGGGTCGCGTAGCGCGCCAGGAAGAAGAGGCCGCGCAGCAGGCGCACCCTCACGTCGAGCCGGTCCGGCGCGGCGTCGAGCGCCTGGCGGTAGGCGGCGATGGCCTCTTCGACGGGCTCGCCGCGCGCCTGCACCCCGGCGGCGCCGTCGTGCCGGCGAGCGAAGGCCTCGTCGCCGCGCGCGATCAGCTGCTCGACCGGCTCCTTGTCTGGCGCCGGCGACGAAACTGGCGGGCTCGCAGGATCCTGGCCGGCGCCGGGCAGGGCGAAGGCCATCAGGAGCACCGGCAGGAGCCGTCGGAGGAGCAGTCCCATCGTGCGCAGGTTATCGGCGAACGGCCGCGACGCGGCGAACGAGCGCTGATCGTCCAAGGCCCGCTCGCGACCGCCGCGTTAGCGCTTGGCGGGAGGCATGCCTTGACGGCATGGGCAGGCTCCTGACAGTATGCGAAAAAACCATACTCCAGTGCGGAAGGAGGCGGGTGATGAGAGGACGATCCCCACTGTCGTGGCTCTGCTGGGTGTGCGCGATCTGCCTGGGCGGGCTGCTGCTCGGCGCCAGCAGCGGCGCTGCGCAGACCGGCGACGATCCCGCGGGCTCGGACGTCTGCGAGGAGCGTTGCATCGAGCAGGGGCGCGAGGTCTACCGGCAGTGCCTCGTGGAGGGACTGCCCGAGCGGGCGTGCGAGCAGCGGGCTCAGGCGTCGGTCCGCTCGTGCGCGCGACGGTGCTCGGTCTCGGACCGAGCCTGCGACGACCGTTGCAGCCGGCTCGCGGGTCGCGTCTACCGGGAGTGCATCGAGGCCGGCGGCTCGGAGACCGACTGCCGAGAGACCGAGGTCGACTTCCTCGAGTCATGCCTGGAGGACTGCCAGACCCCGGCCGACGCTTGCGGCGTCCGGTGCGGGAACCGGGCGCGGGCGTTCTTCCGGGAGTGCCTGGCGATGGACGGGAGCGTCGCGGAGTGTCGCGAGCAGGCGCTCGAGCTGTTTCGCGGCTGCGTCGCCGAGTGCGACCCTCCGGACTGCGAGAGCGGTTGCGAGGGGCGCGCCGAGCGGGCGTTCAGGGACTGCCGAGCGCAGGGGGGAACGGAGGAGCGATGCCGCGAGGTCGCGGGCGAGGTCTTCGAGCAGTGCCTCGAGAGGTGTGGGGATCCGCCGACCTGCGACGAGCAGTGCGAGCAGCGCGCTCGCCGGATTCAGAGTCAATGCCTGGAGAACGGCGGCGGCGAGGTCGAGTGCGCGGATCGTGCGACGCGCTACTTCGAGCGGTGCTCCGACCGCTGCGACGGAGCGCTCGACCGGTGCGCGGACGCGTGCGACCGGCGGGCTCGACGACTCGCGCAGGAGTGCGTGGCGGCCGGGGGTGACCCCGCTGCCTGCGAGGCGCGCGCGACCCAGTTCAAGGAGAGCTGCATCCTGCGCTGTCGCTGAGCTCCTTTCTAGATCTCGAGACTCGCACGTCCCGAAGCGAGTCTCCCTCGGGCCTCCGCCTCCCTCGCGGAGGCCGTTTTTTTCGTCGCCGTAAGGCGTCGTCGCCTTCCCTGCCGCTGAGGGGCCCCTCCCAGAGCGCGCTGTGGGCCGGCCGGCGAGTGCTGGCGTGAGCACGGCCGAGACTTGTCCGCGGCCACTCGGCGCCCGGGGGTCGCGATCGCGCCGCAGCGCGGGATCGATCGTCGGCCGGCCGCAGGCGGACTGGAACCCGACCGGGTGTCGTAGGGTCAAAGACGAACCGCGGGCACGGCAAGCTCTTGCCGAGGTCTCGATCCGACCGGGCCCGAGCAGGGGATGCCCGCGGGCGTCCGGGAGCGCGATGCGCGAAACGATGGCCAGCTTCAGCGCCACCTGTCGGTCGGAGCCACGGCCCCGGCCGGGAACCCGCGACGAGCCGTGCTCCCGCCGCGCCTGCCTGGTGATCGTGGGCGCGATCCTGTCTCTGGCTCCGCTGCTCGGGGCTCGGGGCCTCGCGGCGGCGCCGGCTCGGGCGACCGGGAGCACGAGCTCGGGCGGCGGGCAGGAGCCGGCGGTCTGGGAGGAGCAGCTTCTCTGGATCGGCGGGCGCGTGGCGCTCGGCGGCGACGCGGAGGCGCCCGGGGCGGGAGCGCGAGTCCTGCTGCTGCGCGAAGAGACGCTGGAGCGGCGCGATCGCCGGTTGCTGGCGGGCGAACCGACGCCGAAGCCGGTGGCGCAGGCGCGCACGGACTCGCGCGGCTGGTTCCGGCTGAAGGCGCCCGGCGTCGGCCCCTGGATCCTGCGCGTCGAGCTCGACGGCTGGATCTCGATGGAGCACCGGATCCTGCCGGTGCCCGACGAGCAGGAGCTCGCGCCGGTGCTGCTGCGGCGAGGAAGCCTCGAGAGACTGCGGATGGTGGACCCGGCGGGGCGACCGGCGGCCGACTCCTGGGTCGAGCTGGTCTCGAGCTCGCTCGACGGGGCGGGAGAGGGATCGTGGGGGGTGGGAGAGGGATCGTGGCGGCGCGCCGCCTGGGCGGGCTGGCTCGACGCCGAGGGTCGGCTCGAGCTGCCGAGAGCGGACGGCGAGCAGGTCGTGCTCGCGCTGGGCAACGGCTGGGGACGAGAGCGCGTCGCCGTCGGTCCCGCGCCGAGCGACGCGCAGGTCGCGCACGAGCCCTGGGACGAGGTGGCGCTGCTCTCGGTCGCGGTCCTCGACGAAGCGGGAGCGCCGGTGCCGGATGCCCTGCTGCGCGTCGACGGGATCCCGTGGACGCTCACCGACGAGGGCGGCGTCGGCGTCCTGCCGGCGCCGCGCGACGCGAGCGTGGAGGCGATCGGCCCCGCCGGGGCGCGGGGCCGGCTGGCGGCCGCGACTCTCGAGAGCGAGTGGTTCGGTGACGGCGACTCCTCCGGCGATCCGTCGCTGCACACGGTCACCATCGCCCTCGAGCCGGTGCGGCGGCTGCGCGGACGGGTGCGCTCGGCCGACGGCCGGCCGCTGATCGGGGCCTGGGTGCTCTCCGGCGGCTCGTGGTCGCGAACCGGTCCTCGGGGTGAGCTCGAGGCGATCGCGCCGGAAGGCGAGGGCGAGGCGCTGGCGCCGGAAGGCGAGGGGACCCTGATCGAGGTGGGCGCGGTCGGTCATCGCTGGGAGGCCTACCCGCTCTCGCGCTGGCGCGACGGCCTCGAGCTGACGCTCCAGCCCACCGCCATCGCCGAGGGGTTCGTTCTCGACGCCGCCGGCCGTGCGCTCCCGGGGGCCGAGCTGGTCGCCCTGCCGACGGCGCGGCGCTCTGCCGCCGAGCCGGCGATCTGGTCGGCCGCCGAGCCGGCCGCCGAGCCGGCCGCCGAGCCGGCCGCAGTCTGGGCGCGCAGCCGCGACGACGGGTCGTTCCGGTTGCGCGACCTCGAGCCGCGGACGCTCCACGCGCTCACGGCCCGCCACCCGGATCTCCCGGTCGCCGAGGAGCGCTTCGGGGCTCCCGGACCGCGCGAGGTGCGCTCCGACCTGCGCATCGTGCTGCGCGCTCCACGCCGCGTCTTCGGCCTCGTCGTGGGCAGCGACGACCTGGCGCCGGTCGCGGGCGCGCGGGTGTGGATCGAGGGTCTCGAGGATCGGCCGGGGGCCGAGCGCTTGGTGGTCACCGGCGAAGACGGCGCCTTCGCCTGGGACGACATCCCCGACGCTTCGCAGCTCGACGTGCGGGTGGTGGCGGAAGGCTTCGCGCCGGGCGCGGTCGTCGGGGTGGAGACGCCGGTCGACCAGCCAGGGGACGTCGACCTCGGCGAGGTCGTGCTCGAGCGTGGGCACGGCCTCACCGTCGTCGTGCGCGACGCCGACGGACAGCTCCTCGAGCGCGCCAGCGTCGGCGTCGACGTCCGCGCACCGCTGCGCCCGCCGGGCCCGGCGCCGTCACGGAGTCCGCGGCAGTCCGAGAGCTGGGCGTGGAAGCTCACGGACGAGCGCGGCGAGGCGCACTTCGAAGGGCTGCCGGGCCGCGGACACCGTTCGACGGGCGATCGCGCGGCCGGCCGCGACGTCACCGTCTACGCAACCCACGAGGACCACGTCAGCGTCGAAGTCGGCGTCGGCATCCCACGCGACGGACCGCTCGAGCTGACGCTCAGAGCGGCCTCGATGGTTTGGGGCTCTGTGGTCGACGAGGACGGCCGCGCGCTCGAGAACGTCTTCGTCGCTGCTTTCCCCTCCGGACCGATGATGCTGAGCCCCGACGATCTGGTGACGAGAACCGACGAACAGGGGCGCTACTCGATCACGGGGGTGCCGACGGGCCGGCACAGGGTCGAGGCGCGTCCGATCGGCCAGGCCGAGATCGAGCCGGTCGAGCTGACCGTGGTTGCGGGAGAGCGCCACCGCGTCGACTTCCGGGTGCCGCCGAGCGCGCTGGTCGAGGGGCGGGTCGTCGATGGGCACGGGCTTCCGGTCGGCGGCGCCACCGTGGTGGCGGCGGGCCGGCTGACGCACACCGACGACGAGGGGGAGTTCCGGCTCGATCGGGTCCGCCTCGGCGAGCAGCTCTTCGAGGTCAGGCATCGGGACAGACGCACCGCGACCCGACGGGTGACCGTCGCCGGCGACCTCTGGCTCGATTTCGAGCTCGGCCGTGGCGCAGGGGTGGTCGGACGGATCGTCTCGGTCGAGGGGGAGCCGCTCGAGGGGGTCGATCTCAGGCTGGTCGGGGTGGGCTTTGCGCGCCTCGACTCGACGTTCTCCGGGACCGGCGGGCAGTTCGCGTTCACCGACGTGGAGCCGGGGACCTATCGAATCGAGGTGATGGACCGGCGCCTGGTGCCCGTCGACGCGTCGGGCGGTGGGCGGATCGAGGTCACGGTGAGCGAGGAGGCGGCCGTGGAGGTCACGATCCGAGTCCTCGTCGGCGAGACGACGCTGCGCGGCCGCGTGACCGGGATGCCGGCGCCGGGCGAGGCGCCGAACGGCGTGCTCGTGACCGTGTCCAGCCGCGACGGCCGACATCGGGGCATGGTCGGCGAGGACGGCTCCTTCGTGATCGAGGGGTTGGTGCCGGGCCGTTGGACCGTCCGGGCGGCCTCCGTCGTCGTCATCTCCTCGAGGGGGCCATCCTCTGCCGAGCGCCCTCCGGTCTACGAGGGAACCGCCGAGGTCCTGATCGAGCCCGGCGAGCGCGAGGTGTCGGTCACCGTGGACCTCCAACCCGAGGATCCGCATCTCGTTCGCTTCTCGGGCCGCGTCACCGTCGACGGCGCGGCCCCGATGGGCACCCATCTCCTGCTGACCGCCGCCAACGGCAGCAGCATGAGCATGTCGTCGCTCGATGCGCTCGGAGAGTTCGAGCACGGGCGCGTCCGAGCCGGGATCTACGAGCTGACGGTCGGCGCGCTCGACACCACCCTCACCCGCCTCGCGACCCTCGACCTGCGCAGCGACCTCGACCTCGACCTCGAGCTGTTACGGATGACGGCTGCGGGAGCGATCGTCGACGGCTCGACGGGAGCCGCGGTCGAGGGCGCCGAGGTCTTCATCGTCGTTCCGGGAGGACCGGTGCCGGGCGAGGACGAAGGAACCTCCGTGGTCTCTCTTCGCGGCGGGGTCTTCCAGGTCGACGCGATCGTCCCGCACGCCGTGCGCCTGCTGTTCCGCCGGCGCGGGTACGAGCCCGCCGTGATCGACGTCGGACCTGGCGTCTGGACGGGGCTTCGGGTGCGGCTCGTCCCGGCGGACGCTGCGCGCGAAGATCCAGGCTCACTCCAGCGCAGGCCGTGATGCCTGGCAGTTCGGTCGAGGGCTCGGTAGTCGTCTCGGCGGCGTTTGTCCTGCAGCGGCCGACCTCGGCCGACCTCGGTCGGCCGACGACTGCCCGAGAGCGACTCGAAAAGCGAAGGACCTCGCCGGAGCCCTCGCCAGCGGACGCACGGTGGTCGCGTGCTGACGGTCGACCTCAGCGGCAGGCGGCCGCGGCCGTCTCCGGTAATCTTCGCGATTCCGGATCCTGACGTCGCGCCGCAGGCAGCGGCGACCTCGGAGGAGACCACGAATGTCTCGGCAAGAACCGTCGTCCCGCCGCTCGCGCAATCTCGTTCGCCTCGGCCAGATCGTCTGGATCGTCGCGCTGACGCCGTGTCTCGCAGCGATCGCCTCGCCTTCGCTCGCGCAGGAGCGCCGCCATCTGACGCTGGAGGACCTCTACAGCCCCGACTCCGACCTTCGCCTCGACCTGTCGGGGTCGGTGCCCCGCATCGAGTGGATCGACGACGAGCACTACCTGAAGCGCGCCCGCGATCGCGGCAACGGCGAGGGCAACGGCGAGGGCAACGAGGAGGGCGACGGCGGGAGCGAGGACACCTGGATGCTGGTGCGCGCCGAAGACGGCAGCGAGAAGCCGTTCTTCGATCGCGCCCGCATGACGGCCGCGCTGGCCGCCCTGCCCGGGATGAGCGAGGACCAGGCCGAGAAGCTCGTCCGCGGTCGCTTCCAGATGAGCGCGGACCACACCGCGGCGCTGATCAACTTCGCCAACGACCTCTTCCACTACCGCTTCGGCGAGGAGCAGGCGCGCCGCCTGACCAACGATCCGGAGCCCGAGGTCGGCGAGGAGCTGAGCCCCGACGGCGCCTTCGTCTCGTTCGTGCGCGACTACGACCTGCACCTGATCGAGCTGGCCACGGGTCGCGAGCGCGCGCTGACCTCGGACGGCGGACCGGAGCTGTTCTACGGCCGCCTCGACTGGGTCTACCAGGAGGAGGTCTACGGGCGCGGCAACTTCAAGGGCTACTGGTGGAGCCCCGACTCGCAGCGCCTCGCGTTCCTGCGTCTCGACGAGTCGCCGGTGCGCGAGTTCACGGTGGTCGACCACATCCCGACCGAGCTCGAGCTCGAGGTGACCAACTACCCGAAGGCCGGCTCGCCGAACCCGACGGTGACGCTGGGCGTTGTGCCCGCGGTGGGGGGCCGGACACGCTGGATCGACACCGGCGCCTACGCCGGCTTCGAGCACCTGATCGTGCGGGTCGGCTGGACCCCCGACTCCGAGAAGGTCGTGTTCCAGGTCCAGGACCGCGAGCAGCGCTGGCTCGAGCTCGACGTCGCCGATCCCGACGACGGCGAGGTCGAGACGCTGTTCCGGGAGACGACGCCGGCCTTCGTGCAGGTGACCGGCGAGCCCCACTGGCTCGAGGACGGCTCGTTCCTGTGGCTCTCCGAGCGCACCGGCTTCCAGCACGTCTACCACTACGAGGAGGACGGCACGCTCCGCCGCCAGCTCACCCAGGGGGATTGGGAGGTCCGCGACCTCTACGGCGCCGACGAGGAGAACGGCTTCGTGTACTTCTCGGCGATGGAGCACGACCCGATCGCGCCGCACGTCTACCGCGTGCCGATCGGCGGCGGCGAGCCACGGCGTCTGTCGCAGCGCGAGGGATCGCACTCGGCGGCCTTCAACCCCGCCTTCACTCGCTATGTCGACACCTGGAGCGACGTGCGCACGCCGCCCCAGATGCGGCTGCACCGCAGCGACGGCCGGGAGCTGCGCGTGATCGCGGCGAACCGGGTCGAGGTGCTGGAGCGCTTCGAGTGGGGGAGCATCGAGCGCCTCCAGGTCCCGACCCGCGACGGTTTCCCGATGGAGGCCATGATCATCAAGCCACCGGACTTCGATCCCGCGAAGCGCTACCCGGTGCTCCAGTACAACTACGGCGGGCCACACGCGCCGGTGGTGCGTGAAGCCTGGGGGGGGACGCGCTACCTCTGGCACCAGCTCCTCGCCCAGCGCGGCTATGTCATCTGGATGTGCGACAACCGCTCGGCGTCGGGCAAGGGCATCGAGCCGACCTGGGCGGCGTACCGGCGCATGGGGGTCCTCGAGCTCCAGGACATCGAGGACGGCGTCGCCTGGCTGAGGACGCAGCCGTGGGTCGACGCTGACCGGATCGGGATCTGGGGCTGGAGCTACGGCGGCTTCATGGCGGCCTACGCGCTCACCCACTCGAAGAGCTTCAAGATGGGGATCGCGGGGGCGCCGGTCACCGACTGGCGGCTCTACGACACGATCTACACCGAGCGCTACATGTGGCGGCCGCAGAACAACCAGGAGGGGTACGACGAGACCTCGGTGCTCAAGGCCGCCGGCGACCTGCATGGCAAGCTGCTGCTGATCCACGGCTCGATGGACGACAACGTCCACCTGCAGAACACCCTCAAGCTCGCCTACGAGCTGCAGCAGGCCGGCAAGGACTTCGAGATGATGATCTACCCGAAGTCACGCCACGGGGTGCGCGATCGCGAGCTGGTCTACCACCTCCAGAAGCTGATGACCGACTTCGTGCTCGAGAACCTGTAGCGCGACTCGCGGCGGCGACGGTGTCGAGCCCGCGGAGTCGGCGTCGCCAGCCCGGGCCGATCACCGCAGGCACGGTCCGAGAGGCCGCGATTGGGCGTTGCCATCGACCGGAGCTCGAGACGAGCCGGTCGATCGACCGCGAGCCGTACGCGGGCTTCGTCGCGTGTCCGGCCCCCATCGATCCCGTCGCTCGTCGTGTGGTCGCAACGCCGAGGATAGGAGAGCTGAGGGCAGTCGGAGCGCACAGGGGCGAACCGACGAGAGCCTCGACTCGCGAGCTCCGGCACGTCGGAGTCCGCCGGACTCACATCCCCTGCTGCTCGAGGAACGCCACCGTCGCCGCGATCATCCGCTCGCCCGCCAGGAGCTCCCAGTCGTTGTGATCGGCGCCCGGGATCTCGACCCACTCCTTGGGCTGGGGCGCGCCGTCGTAGAGCCTGCGGCTCAGCCGGGCGGGCACGATGCGATCGCGCTCCCCGGCGACCACCAGCAGCGGCGACGAGAGGGCCGGGATCCGGCCCAGCGAGTCGAAGCGGTCGCGCAGCAGCAGCGAGACCGGCAGCCACGGGTAGTGCGTGCGTCCGAGCGCCACCAGCGAGGGGAACGGAGAGCGCAGCACGAGCGCCGCCGGCGGGTGCTCGACCGCCAGCGTCACCGCGACGCCGGTTCCCAGCGACTCGCCGAAGTAGACGAGACGGTCGGGAACGGCGCCGAGCTCCTCGACCAGGAATCGCCGAACGGCGCGCGCATCCCGGCGCAGCCCGATCTCGCTGGGCCGCCCTGGATTGCCGCCGTAGCCCCGGTAGTCGAACAGCAGCACCGCGTAGCCGGCGGCGGAGAGCGCTTCGGCAAGCGGCAAGCGCAGCGAACGGTCGCCGGCGTTGCCGTTGAACACGATCACGATCGCCGCCGAGGCCTCTTTGCGAGCCGGAATCAGCCAGGCGCCGAGAGTCAGCCCGTCGGAGGTCGGGATCTGGAGCTCGCGGACGTTGGTCGGGAGTCGAGTGCCACTCGGCACCGGATCGAGGCTCGGGAAGTAGATGAGACGGCGCTGCAACACGAACACGAGCAGCACGAAGCCGACGGCGATCAAGAGGGGAGGCCCGAGGATTCGGATCGTTTCCAGCACTTGCTTGGCTCCCGGCCGAGTTTTCGGCTCGGTGGCGCTCGGCCGACTTCTCGGCTCGGCGGGTTTCGGCCGGCTCATCGATTCTGACCAGGAGTAGCACGCGCTGCGAGCGGGAAGGCGGTCACGCCGAGAGCAACGTTTGAGCGATCGCGCGGTAGCCGGTCGCCGCCCGCTCCACCTCGTCGACCGACACCCACTCGTCGATCACGTGCGCCTGCGCCTCCTGGCCAGGACCGAAGCCGAGGGTCGGAACGCCGGCCACGCCGGCGCTCCAGGCGGCGTTGGTGCAGAACTGGTAGGCGACCAGGCGCGGCTCGAGGCCGGACGAGCGCAGCGCGGCGCGCGCGCCCGCCACCCACCGGTCGTCGGGGTCGAGCCGCCAGGCGGGATACCACTTCGGCTCGCGCCAGACGACTCCGGTCCAGGTGGTGACGTCGGTCTCGGCCAGGACGATCTCGGTGTCGGGTGCGCCGGCCCGCCGGCACGCATCGCGCAGCTCCGCGAACAGCGCCTCTCGGGTCTCGTCCGGCAGCAAACGCCGCTCCCAGGTCGCGTGGCAGGCGCTCGGGATCACGGAGTGTGCGGGGTAGGGATCCGAGATCAGGGCGGTGAGGCAGAAGAGGGCGGCGCCGACGAAGTCGTCCTCGGGGAGCGGCAGCGCCTCGATCTCGCGCGCCACGTCGAACATCCGGGTCACCGCGTTGACCCCGGCGCGCGGGCTCGAGGCATGGGCCGGGACACCCCGGGTGGTGATCGCGAGCTCGGCGCGGCCGCGTCCCGCGATGGCGAGGTCGAGCCCGGTGGCCTCGCCGATCACGACCAGATCGGGGGGGTAGCGCTCCATCACAGAACGCAGCGCCGCCCCCTCGATCAGCTCCTCGTTGACCGATCCCGAGACCACCACCCGGCCGGCGAGCTGTGAGCGATCGAGGCCCGCCAGTCCTCGGATCATCGCAGCCATCGAGCCCTTCATGTCGGAGGCGCCGCGCCCCCAGAGCCGGCCGCCCTCGATCTCGCCAGAGAACGGTGAGCGCGACCAGCCGTCGCGCGGCACGACGTCGACGGTGTCGAGGTGGGCGTCGAAGAGCAGCGTCGGCCCCGCGGCGGTTCCCGCGATGATCCCGATCGCGTTGCCGGTGGCGTCGATCTCGGCGAGGTCGTAGCCGAGGTCCCCCATCTCGGCCACCACCCGCCGGGCGACCCGCTCCTCGTCGCCGAGGACGCTCGGGATGCGGACCAGCTCGGCGGCGAGGGCGGCGGCTCCAGAGCTCATCGCGAAGCGACTGTAACGGGATCAGCGGAGCTCTGGCGACGCGTGACGGGTGTAGGCCGGTCGCGCCAGGCTCTGCGCCCACCCCGCGCCCACCTTGCGCCCACCCTGCGCCCGAATCCTGCGCCCGAATCCTGCGCGGCCGTCGTCGGAGCTGCCGTTAAGATGCTCGCGCACCGTGATGGCTCCCCCGGGAGGAGGAATCCCTGATGTCACGCTCCGTCGTCTGCGCGTTCGCCCTGCTCGCCCCGCTCGCCCAGATCGTCGCGCCGGCGGTCTCCCAGGAGTCGCCGCGCCAGAGCCACGAGAGACTGCGCGCCACCGTGAGCAAGGAGGTGGCGCTCGACTACCTGCTGGCTCTGCCCGACGGCTACTCCGACGACGGCGATCCCTGGCCGCTGATCCTGTTCCTGCACGGCGCGGGGGAGCGCGGCTCCGACCTCGAGAAGGTGAAGATCCACGGCCCGCCCAAGCTGGTCGAGGCGGGGCGAGCGATCCCGGCGATCGTGGTCTCCCCGCAGTGCCCCGAGGACAGCTGGTGGACCAGCCACCTCGACGCCCTGGTTGCGCTGCTCGACGACCTCGAGGCTCGGTTCAACGTCGATCCCGATCGCATCTACGTCACCGGCATCAGCATGGGCGGCTACGGCACCTGGGCGCTCGCCGCGCTCCAACCCGAGCGGTTCGCGGCGGCGGCGCCGGTGTGCGGTGGAGGCTCGGGAGTAGCGACTGCGGTGCAGGTTCGTGACTTGCCGGTCTGGGCGTTCCATGGCGAGGCCGACCCGGTGGTGCCGGTGGAGGAGTCGCAGCGGATCTTGGACGCGATCGAGCGCTTCGGCGGCACGAAGGCGAAGCTCACCACCTATCCCGGGGTCGGTCACGACTCGTGGACCCAGACCTACGAGGATCCGAAGCTCTGGGAGTGGCTGTTCGCGCAGCGCCGGGGAGGCGCCTCCACCGCAGCTCCCTGAGCGATTCGGGGACAGGGTGCTCGTGTCGACGCCCCCGCGCGTCGAGGGAGCGCGACCGAGGACCGCGGTCCATGTCCGAAAACGGCCAGTCTCCGATGCGCGCCGGCGCTAGAGTGACGGCGTCATGGAGATGCACGGCGTTCGCGAGATGCAGGAGAGACCTTCCACCCAGGTGCGGCGCCGCTGGTCGCGGGCGCGTCGCGCGCGCGACCCCCGCTTCGACGGTCGCTTCTTCGTCGGCGTGACCAGCACGGGGATCTACTGCCGGCCGATCTGTCCGGCGCCGAGCGCCAAGGAGGAGAACGTCCTCTACTTTTCCTCGGCGGCCGCCGCTGCGGCCGCCGGGCTGCGGCCCTGCCGGCGCTGCCGACCCGAGGCGGCGCCCGGAACGCCGGCCTGGGCGGGCACTTCGGCGACCGTCTCACGCGCGCTCCGCCTGATCGACCACGGGGCGCTCGACGACGACGGCAGCGTCGGCCGGCTCGCGAGCCGCCTCGGAGTCGGCAGCCGGCAGCTGCGCCGGCTCTTCGAGCGGCACCTCGGCGCGTCGCCGGTGGCGGTCGCGCAGCTCCGCCGGCTCCAGTTCGCGCGCCGGCTGATCGACGAGACCGAGATCCCCCTGATCGACGTGGCGTTCGCCGCCGGCTTCGGCAGCGTCCGCCGCTTTAACGCCGCCTTCCGCTCGAGCTTCGGCTGTGCGCCGCGCGACTTCCGGCGCCAGCGGGTCGAGGAGTCCTCCTGGACGGCGACCGGGGACGGCGCCGGCTGGCGGCTGCGCCTCGACTACCGGCCTCCGTTCGACTGGGAGCGGCTCCTCGAGTTCCTGGCGCCGCGCGCGCTCCCGCGCATCGAGGCGGTCGCGGGCGGCGTCTACCGGCGCGCGTTTCGACTGGAAGAGCTCGAGGGCTGGCTCGAGGTGCGGCCGGGGCGGAGGCGGAGCTCGCTCGATCTGATCCTCCACTGCCGCCGGGCGCCGGTCTCCAGGAGCGAGCGCTGCGATCGCGACCCTCCCGGGGACGGGGCGCTGGGAGGCGAGCGCCTGCCTGCGCTCCTCCCCCTGGTGCAGCGCTGCCGCTCGCTGTTCGATCTGGACTCGGATCCCGCCGCCGTCGCGGAACGGTTCGCCGACGACCAGGAGCTCGCGTCACGGCTCGTCCAAGCGCCCGGGATCCGGGTCCCCGGGGCCTGGGATCCCTTCGAGATCGCCGTTCGCGCGGTGCTCGGACAGCAGGTCACGGTGCGCGGTGCGACCACGCTCGCGGGCCGGCTGATCGAGCGCTGGGGCGAGCGGCTGAGTCCCGGCGGCGAGAGCGGTGCGGGCTCTTCGCTGGACCGGGTCTTCCCGGCGGCGGATCGCCTCGTCGACGCTCCGCTCGAGCAGATCGGTCTCCCCAGGGCGCGAGCGGAAGCGCTGCGGGCGCTGGCGAGGGGAGTGGCGGAGGGCGAGATCGTGCTCGACGGCAGCGCGCCCAGCGACGAGGTGTGCGCCGCGATGTGTCGGGTCCGCGGTCTGGGCGATTGGACCGCTCAGTACGTCGCGATGCGAGCGCTCGCCGACCCCGACGCGTTCCCGGCGAGCGACCTCCATCTGCGGCGGGCGCTGCCTGCAACGGAGACGATGCGCGGACTGAGCGCGAAGACGCTCGAGAAACGCGCCGAGGCCTGGCGCCCCTGGCGGGCCTACGCCGCCATGTTGCTGTGGCAGACCGAGCCGGCGCCGCCTGGCTCGTCGACGATGCGGCCGACGATACGGCCGACGATGCGGCCGAAGATGCGGCCGAAGATGCGGCCGGAAGCCACCCCGGCGCCAACACCGCGGCGGCGCGCGGGTCGCCAGAAGGGAGCTGCGAGATGAGCACGGACACACGGACCCTCGACGACACCCGCGAGCTCGGTCGCTGCGCCGGTCCCCCCGGCCGCCCCCCGCTCGCGCCGGCGATCCGGCACCACGACACGACTCCGCCGGGGGAGACCGTGGCGCGCGAGCTCGGCTCCCCGCTGGGGACCCTGCTTCTGATCGGCGACGGTGTGCGTCTGCGCCACCTGGAGCTGCCATCCTCGAAGCGGCCGCTCGCGATTGATCCAGCGTGGCGCCGCTCGGGCACCGCCTATCCCGACGTCGCCGAGCAACTCGAGCGCTACTTCGCGGGAGAGCTGCGCGAGTTCTCGCTCGAGCTCGACCTCGTCGGAACGTCGTTCCAGCGTCGGGTGTGGACCCTTCTCGCGAGCATCCGGTTCGGCTCGACCTGGACCTACGGCGAGCTGGCGCGCCGGATGGGGAATCCCGCGGCGAGCCGGGCGGTCGGTGCGGCGAACGGTCGAAACCCGATTCCCATCATCCTTCCGTGTCACCGCGTGATCGGCAGCGACGGCTCGCTGGTCGGCTTCGGCGGCGGCCTGGACGCCAAGCGACGCCTGCTCGAGCACGAAGCCAGCGCCAGCCAGCCCGCGTTGTTCTGAGGACTGGCTCTTCGGCTCGTCGGTGAGGCGCTCTCCGGAGGACGCCGAGCGCGCCGGCCCGAGAGAGCTCGAGCGAGGCTCCCATTCGACGTCCGCGGCCTTTGAGCTATCCTGCCCGCTCACACTGCCGCACCGGGAGGTTCCGCCATGTCCTGCAACCGAACACGCCCCATCGCTCGAGCCGGGGCGGTCGCGCTCGCCCTGGTGGTGGCGGGAGCCGTCCCGGTGGCGTCGCTCCAGGAGCATTGGCCGTCCTTCCGGGGCGCCGACGCGCTCAACGTCGCGAAGGACGACCCGCGCCTGCCCGAGACCTGGAGCGCCACCGAGAACGTCGCGTGGTCGGTCGAGGTGCCGGGGCTCGGCTGGTCGTCGCCGATCGTCTGGGGCGATCGGATCTTCCTCACCAGCGTGGTCTCGGACGGCGAGACCGAGGCGCCGAAGAAGGGTCTCTACTTCGGCGGGGAGCGGGGACCCTCGAAGGACGTTCACCACTGGATGGTCTACTGCTACCGGATGAGCGACGGCGGCGAGTGCTGGGAGCGGGAGGTCCATGCCGCGGCGCCCGACTTCCCGCGCCATCTCAAGAACACATACGCGTCCGAGACCCCGGCCACCGACGGCGAGAGGATCTACGCCTACTTCGGCAACATGGGCGTCTGGGCCTTCACCTTGGACGGCGAGGAGGTGTGGAAGCGCCGCTTCGAGCCTGTCACCACTCGCTTCGGCTGGGGGACCGCGGCGTCGCCGGTGGTCCACGACGGGACCCTGTTCATCGTCAACGACAACGAGCAGCAGTCCTACCTGCTGGCGCTCGACGCGGCGACCGGCGAGGAGCGATGGCGGGTCGAGCGTGACGAAGGCAGCAACTGGGCGACGCCCTTCGTCTGGGTCAACGAGCAGCGCGCCGAGCTGATCACGGCCGGGACCGACGAGGTCCGCTCCTACAGCCTCGACGGCGAGCTGCTCTGGCACTTCTCGGGGATGTCCTCGATCGCCATCCCGCAGCCGTTCACCGAGCACGGTCTGCTCTACGTGTCCTCCGGGTACATCGGAGACAACAGCCGTCCGGTCTACGCGATCCGCCCCGGCGCGTCCGGCGACATCACGCTCGCCGAGGGCGCCACGAGCAACGATCACATCGTCTGGTTCCTGCCGCAGGCGGGACCCTACAATCCCACGCCCCTGGTCTACGGCGACCTCTACTACACGTTGCTCGATCGGGGCTTCCTCACCGCCCACGACGCGAAGACTGGCGAGGAGGTGTACGACAAGCAGCGCATCGAGCGCGGCGCCGGCGCCTTCACCGCCTCGCCGTGGGCCTACAACGGCAAGGTCTTCGTGCTCTCGGAGGACGGCGACACCTTCGTGATCGAGGCCGGCCCCGAGTACCGGCTGGTGGGCAAGAACTCGCTCGACGAGATGTGCATGGCGACCCCTGCGATCGCCGACGGCAGCCTGATCGTGCGCACGCGCAGCAAGCTGTTCAGGATCACCGACCTCGAGGCTGCAGCCGCCGAGTCGGCCGGCGGCTCCGACTGACCGGCCGCCGGTCCCGCCGTCGAGTCGCATGCGATGAGGGCTGCGCGTGTCGCGTCGCGGGTCCGGTGGCCTGCGCTTTCGAGATCGCCACGGTGCCGACCCCCCGTCGCGGCGACCCGGATCCCCGCCGTCGCGGCGACCCCGATCCCCGCTGTCGCGGCCGCGAGCGCCGGCGCGGGCGAGGAAGTCCCGCGGGACTGGGCCTCGGTTGCCTGAACGACCAACGCGGTGCGCGCGCAGCTCGCCGGGATCCTGAGGCCTGGCGACGTGCTGGTGACCCGGCACGAGCGCGCCTTCACCAATCTCTTCCTCCCCGGCTACTGGCCGCACGCCGCCCTCTACGTCGGCTCGCGGGCGGACCGCGAGCGCCTGGCGGTCGTTCTCGACTCCCAACGGGCCGAGCGCTGGAGCGCCGACTGCAGAACCCTCGAGGCGCTCAAGGACGGCGTCCGCTTCCGTCCGCTCGAAGAGACCCTGGCGGTCGACGCCTTCGCGGTGGTGCGCCCTCGCCTGGCCGAGCGCGAGCTCGCGCTCGGCCTGGCGCGAGCCGCCGAGCACGAGGGGAAGCTCTACAACTTCGACTTTGACTTCTTCCGGTCGGACCGGCTGGTCTGCACCGAGGTCGTCTACCGCGCCTTCGATGGCCTGGGCGGCATCGAGATCCCGCTACGCGAGCGAGCCGACCGCCCGACCCTCGCTGCCGAGGATCTGCTCGACCTCGCGCTCGAGGGGCGCGGCTTCGCACCGGTGGCGGTGTTCGGCGCGCCGGGCTGCGAAGAGCGGCTGGTGATCGGCGAGCCGGCCGCTGCCGCGTTGCGCCGGAGCTATCGGCGCGAGGGGGATTGAGCGTCATGCTCAGGCAGGGCTCGCCTCCTCCGGAGACCGGCCGGCCGCACCCGTGGTGGGCGCTAGCCCCTCAGGGCAGGCGGGCGTAGATCTGGGTGACGTAGAGCGAGCCGTCACGAGCCGACGCGACGCCGATCCCGGTGTGCGACCAGTCGCCGAGCAGGTTGTTGCGGTGCGAGCGGCTGGTGCTCCACTCCTCGAGCACCCGGTCGACCGCGTCCGTCGAGCTGACGAGACGCGCGACGTTCTCGGCGGCCGCCTGCGGGCGCGCCGGCAGGCTCGCGACGCGCTGGGCGAAATCGTCGTGGCCGAACGACACCCGCCCGCCGGCCATCCGCCGGCTGTGCTCCCGCGCGGCCGCGTTCAAGCTCGCGTCGACGGCGAGCGGGGCGAGGTCGTTCTCGCTGCGCACGCGATTCACTGCCTGCACGATCCCGGCGTCGATGGCTGTCCGCCTGGAGGTGGCTGCTGGCGTCCCGGGCTCGCCCGCCCCGCCGCCGCGCCCGGCGGCCTCCGGGTCGGTCGCGGCCGGAGGCCCGGAGCCGCCCGGCGGCGAGCAGGACGCCGGCGCCCAGGCGACGAGGAGCGCCAAGAACGCGAGCGAGAACACGCGCGCGCGCGGCCGCGGGTGGCCTCTCCGTCTCACCCTGCGCTCACCCTTCGCTCACCCTGCGCGCGGGTTCCACTCGCCCCGCGCGACCGCCGGCACGTAGTCCTCGAGCCCCTCGATCGGCAGCTCGAGGGTGCGGCCCTCCTCGGCGCTCTTGTAGGCGGCCATCAGCAGGCGGGTGACCTCGAGGCCGTCGTCGAAGGTCTCCCGCGGGCGGGCGCCGGCGAGGAAGCTCTGCACCATGTGCCGGTTCTCGGCGTCGTAGCCGTAGGCCGCGCTCTCCTCGGGGACCACCGGCATGACGCCGGTCTCGGCATTCTGCTTCTCGACCAGGTCCTCCCCCTCGCTCTGCGCGATCGCCCGGCTGAAGAAGAGCTCGAGCTCGGTGTCGAGACTGTTCGCGGCGAGCGAATACTCGGGGCCGAGCAGCTCCATCGACAGCCGCAGCCCGGCGCCCACGTAGCTCCAGGAGGTCGTCGCCTCGACGATCAGCGGCTGGCCGTCCGCGTCGACGTAATCGACGAGAACCCGGGCGAAGTCCTCGGAGGGGCGGGCGCGGTAGTCGACGCTCTCGCCGTAACGTTCGCGCAGCTCGGCGGCGTACTCAGGCCGCTGCCACTTGAGGCACGCCACCTGGCCGCTCACGCGCTTCGGCGTGATGGAGCTCCTCGGCTGGCCGGGCTCGGTCAGCAGGAAGCGGCCGACCTCGACCGAGTGGCACATCATGTCGTTGAGCACGCCGCCGCCCTGGAGATCGCCGCGCCAGAACCAGCCGGCGTGCGGACCGCTGTGCTCCTCGGCGGCGCGCGCCAGATAGGGGCGTCCGGCGACCCTGGCGCCGCGCTCCCAGGCGAGCTGGCGTCCACGCACCACCGCCGGGCTGAACACCTGGTTCTCGAGGTAGCCGTCGAGCAGCCGCGCCTCGCGCGCGAGCTCCACCATGCGGCTCGCCTCGGCGAGGTTGCGTCCGAGCGGCTTCTCGCAGGCGACGCCGATCAGCTCGCCGGCGCCCGACGCCAGCGACTCGGCGATCTCGGTCATGTTGGCGAGGCGCTGGTGGTTGGGCCCGCACAGCCAGAGCGCGTCGATCGCCGGGTCGGCGACCATCTCGGCGATCGATCCGTAGGGCCTGGCTTCGCCGATCCCGAGGCTCGTCGCGAACCTGGCCGCGTCGGCTGCGCGCTCGGCGTTCGGGCTCCAGACCCCGAGGACGTCGGCGTCGCGCACCGCCACCCAGGACTGCAGGTGGAAGCGCGCAATGAAGCCGCTGCCGATGAACCCCACCCCCAACCGTCGCCGCCCCATCCTCTCACCTCCTCCCGTTCGCTCAGGAGTCTAAGGGTCCGCGCAAAAATAACTCCTGCATCTGGCCGCCGATCCATCCCGGCCTGGCTGTGTTGCTCGTCGCTTACATATTCCCGATATGCGCTCTCCTCGCGCCTTGCCAGACGGGCGCCTCGGCACCCAGAATGCGGAACTTATTCTTACGCGAACCCTTAGCCGATCGCTCGCGCGCAGCGCAACGCGACCGCATCGGCCGGCAGTGACGCTGGCCGCGGCGGGCCCGGCGGCGCGGGCGCCGCCGGAGTCGCTGAAACGCTCCTACTCGAGGACGAAGGTGACCTTCATGATCACCCGGAAGCGGATGATCTGGCCGTTCTCGCAGTCGACCTTCATCTCGTTGACCCAGGCGCCGGTGATGTTCTTGAGCGTCGTGCTGGCGCGGGCGAGACCTTGACGCACCGCGTCGTCGAAGCTCTTCTCGGAGGTGGCGGAGATCTCGGTGATCTTGGCGACGGACATGGCAGCCTCCTCTTCGGATCAGGATTTCTCAGGGAGCGGCGGGATGCGCAGGACCTGGCCGGGGTAGATCTTGTCCGGGTCGGTGAGCATCGGCTTGTTGGCCTCGAAGATCACCGGGTACTTCATCGCGTTTCCGTAGTGCTGCTTGGCGATCTTGGACAGCGTGTCTCCGCGAACCACGGTGTAGAAGGTGGCCTCGGGCTCGGGGACTTCGACCTCGAGCCGATCGTCGACCCGCGCGATCCCCTCGGTGTTGCCCACCGCCAGCACGACCTTCTCGCGGTCGGCCTGCGAGCCGACCTTGCCCGAGACCGTGGCGACTTCGCCGGCGAGGGAGACCGAGAGATCCTCGACCTCGAGGCCGAGGTCACGGACCGACCTCACCAGCGCCTTCGCCTTGCGGGCCGCGACGACGGCTGGCGATTCGGTCGTCTTCTCCGGCTCGTCGTCCTTGCCGAACAGCTTGCGACCGGCAGTCTTCACGAAATCGATCAGGCCCATGGGCTCTCCTTGCTGGCGGTAGTGGGTGTGGGGTCCTCCGAGCACGCTCGGGCGCTGGGCGGCCGAGCTCAGTCCGAAGCGGGCGCCGCGAGCTCGATCTCGAGCGGCACGGTTCCGCCGCCGACCTCGACCTCGAGGTCCCGGCGGCCGAGGATCTCGTGCCAGACCGAGATCCGGTGGTTGCCCGGCGGCAGGTTGGGGATCGAGAACCGGCCGTCGGCGCCGGTGGTGGCGTAGAAGGGGTGATCGAGCACGAACAGGTAGGACGCCATCCAGGGATGCACGTCGCACTTGAACTTCACTGCCTCCTCCGGCTTGGTGAAGAACTTGGTTCGCGGCGGTGAGCCCACCGGCTGACCGAGATTGATCGGACGGTTGGCGCGCGCGAGGGAGCGGACGTTGTGCAGCGTCGGATCGTCGTTGACGACCTCGAGCGTCTGCTCCACCAGGATGCCGGTCACCCGGGGGTGGTAGAAACAGCCCTCCTGCACCAGCCGCACCGGCTCCTGCGGGGCGGTGAAGGGACCGGTGCCCTCGGGCGCCTCCGGAAGCCAGACGAACGCGTTGGCGAGGAGACCCTCGTCGCCGACCAGGAAGCTCAGGTCCTCCACCCGGTCGCCGCCGTGCAGCTCGGCGCAATTCGGGTCCGCCGCCATGCTCACGGTGCGCGGCTCGACCACAGGGCCGACGTAGCGAACGACGCCCTGAAGGGTCTCGGCCGCCGCCCCCTGGCTGGCCAGGGCCGCCAGGGCGATGAGCAGGGCGACCGGAGGGCGGATGGCGAGCTTCATGGGTGACACCTCTCGGATCGAAGGTCCTCGTTCGACCCGCGGTCGCGAGGATCTCCAAGGGTAGCAACCGGCGAGCGGGATCTCAACGAAGACGAAGCCGTCGGTCGACTGGGCGCGGAGGATCCTCGAGGAGGGCGCAACCAGCGACCCAGACCCGCGACCCAGACCAGTGCGACTCAGACCGGCGCAACCGTGGCACGAGCGCCCGAACAGCGAAGGGCGCCGCGAAACGGCGCCCCTCGTGAAGGTCTGCTCTTCGAACCGGCGGGTCTCCGCGTCAGCGCGAGTAGAACTCGATGACCGCGGGGACCTCACAGAGGATCGGCACCTCGTCGCGCAGCGGCAGCGAGGTCAGCTCGGCTTTGTAGCCGGTGTCGTCGACGCTGATGTAGCCGGGGATGACGTTGCCGGAGCGCGGCTCGTTGAACACGCGCAGCTTGCGGCTCTTCTCCCGCACCTCGACCTGGTCGCCCACCTTCACGCCGAACGACGCGATGTTGACGCGCCGGCCGTTGACGTTGATGTGACCGTGCCCGACGACCTGACGGGCGGCGAAGATGGTCGGCGCGAAGCCGGAGCGCAGCACGATCGCGTCGAGCCGCGTCTCGAGCAGACGCACCAGGTTCTCGCCGGCGACGCCGCGCATCGAGGAGGCGTGCTCGAAGTAGTTGCGCAGTTGCCGCTCGCTGACGTTGTACTGGTAGCGCAGCCGCTGCTTCTCCATCAGCTGCCGCCCGTAGTTGCTCTGTCGCCGGCGGCGACGCAGACCGTGCTGGCCGGGCGGGTAGTTCTTCTTCTCCATGGTGCGCTGCGCCTTGGGCGTCAGCGCAACACCGAGCTTTCTCGAGGCCTTGACCTTGGGACCGTTGAACTTCAATTCCTGACTCCGTGGCGTCTCGGCAGGCGAGCGATCACGACCACCTCGGTCGCTGCTTGCGCTGGCCGGCGATCCGGGGCCAGCCGTTCCCCTTCACGCGACGCCGCTCGGCGGGGATTCCGCCTCTGATTCGTGTGATTGCCGTTCTGATTCGACTCCTGGGCTCGCGTCGACCGAGTCGTGGTCACGCCGGAGCAGGGCGCACCGCGCGAGGATCTGCGAGCCGGGAGGGCTCGCTTCTGGGATCCGGACCTCGAAGGACGCAGAGACCGCCTGCGCGGACCGAGAGGGTGACGTCCGCAGACGAACGGACATCCTACCGCGAGCCGGTGCTGCGGAGCAACGCCTCCGGGATGTCGCGATCGGGCCGGCACAGACGCAGCCCGCCACGACGGAAGGACTTCGACGGCGAAGACGACCGAGCGGAAACGTGTGATCGGAAGCGTCTCCTCGCGCCGACATGTCATTGCGATCGGCCGACCAGGGGGTCGGCCGCTACGAACGAGCTAACGCTTGCGGCGGAGCCAACGGTCGAGACGGGCCCGGCTCCAGGTGTTGATGCAGGCGTCGCGAACCAGCCCCGCCCGGCGGGCGGTGGCGATGCCGTAGGGCAGGAAGTCGAAGCTTCGCTCGGAGTGCGCGTCGGTGTCGATCGCGACGACGCACCCGGCGGCGACCGCGGCGCGCACGTGCTGGTCGCGCAGGTCGAGGCGGCGGGGGTTGGCGTTGAGCTCGAGCGCAGTGCCGGCCGCCGCCGCCGCTTCGAACAGTCGCGGCAGGTCGGGCTCGAGCCCGGCGCGCCGGCCGACCACGCGGCCGGTCGGGTGGCCGAGGACGTGGACCAGCGGGTGGGTCGCGGCCGCCAGCAGGCGGCGGGTGGCGGCCTCCTTGCTCTGGCGCAGCGAGACGTGCGGCGAGGCGACGACGATGTCGAGCTCGGCGAGCACGTCGTCCGGATAGTCGAGCCGGCCGTCGGGGAGGATGTCGACCTCGGCGCCGGCGAGCAGCCGAATGCCGCGAATCCGGCTGTCCTCCTCGCGCACCGCCTCGACGTGGCGCCGCAGGCGCTCGGCGCTCAGGCCGTTGGCGATCACCGAGCTGACCGAGTGGTCGGTGATGGCGAGGGTGTGGTAGCCGCGCGCCTTGGCGGCCTCGGCGAGCTGGCGGATGGTGAGCTTGCCGTCGGAGGCGGTGGTGTGGGCGTGCAGCTCCGCTCTCACGTCCTCGAGCTCGATCAGGTCCGCGGGAACCGTCGCGGGATCGATGTCGTCCTCGCGCAGCTCTGGCGGCACCCAGGGGAGCCCGAGGACGCGGTAGACGTCGGCCTCCTCGGCTGCCGCCACCGGGACTTCGCCCCGCTCCTGCGGGGTCTTCGCGCCGGCGCGCCGGACCCGGTCCTCCGGGCGGGGCTCGCCGGTGCGGAACAGCCCGTACTCGTTGAGCAGCATTCCGCCGCGGATCGCGTGCTCCCGGAGTTGGACGTTGTGCTCCTTGGAGCCGGTGAAGTAGAGGAGCGCAGCCCCCCAGGATTTCTCGGGGACGATGCGCAGGTCGGCCTGGAGGCGGGCGTCGCCCGAAGACAGCCGGACCGAGCTCTTGCTCTCGCCGCGCGCCAGCACCCGTTCGACCTCGGGCATCGACAGGAAAGCCTCGCGCACCCGTTCGGGATCGGCGGAAGCGACCAGGAGGTCGAGGTCGCCGATCGTGTCGACGCCGCGCCGGAGGCTCCCCGCGAGGGCGACGCGCGAGACCCCCTCGATCGAGCGCAGCCGCTCGCGGATGGCGGCCGCGAGCGGCATGGCCTTGCCAATCGGCACCCGCTGAGCGGTCTTGGCGCGAAAGTCGATCGCCTCGCGGAGGTTCTCGACGGTGCGCTTGCCCATCCGCGGCAGGTCGACGAGCGCGTCGCCCTCGAGCAGCGCGTGCAGGTCGTCGATCGAGGAGACCCCGAGATCGCGCCAGAGCGAGCGCGCCGCCTTCGGTCCGATGCCCGGGATCTCGAGCAGCTCGAAGACGCCGGCGGGAACCTGCTCGAGCAGCCGCTCGTGCTCGGCGACGCGACCGGTTTCGAGGTACTCGAGGATGCGAGCGGCGGCCCCCTTGCCGATCCCGGGCCGCTCGGTGAGCCGGCGGGAAACGGCGTCCCGGTCGCCGCCGCTCAGCCAATCCTCGACGTCCTCGCTGAGGTCGCGCAGGACGCGCGCGACCCGCCGGTAGGAGGCGGCGCGATAGGAGTTGCCTCCGAGCAGCTCGATGCCCGCCGCGAGCTCGTCGAAGATGCGCTGGAGGGCTTGGTTGGCGGACATGCTGCGAGCGCGGATCGCGCGCTCGGCGATCCTACCCCCGCGATCGCGCGAGCCTGCCCCAGCGCAGCAGGTGCTAGCTTTCACGACCCGTGAGCTTCCTGGTGCGCGCCGCAGAGCGCGGCAAGATCCCCGATGGGCTGGTGCGGCTCGGCATCCGGCGACTCTACCGGCAGCGCCTGCGCGAGCAGCGACGGCTCCATCGCGACCCGAATCACCGGCGCCGCTTCGTCGAGAGCCTGTCGGCCGGGCCGGTCGCACTCGCCCAGGACGAGGCGAACCGTCAGCACTACGAGGTGCCTGCGGCCTTCTGGGAGCGCGTGCTCGGACCCCGGCTGAAATACAGCTGCTGCCACTGGCCCTCGGGCGTCGCCGATCTGGCCGGGGCCGAGGAGTCGATGCTCGAGCTGGTCGCGAAGCGCGCGCGGCTCGACGACGGTCAACGCATTCTCGACCTCGGCTGCGGCTGGGGCTCGCTGACGCTGTGGATCGCGGAGCGGTTTCCACGGGCCGAGGTGGTGGCGGTCTCGAACTCGGCGCCCCAACGGCGGTTCATCGAGGCGCGCCTCGAGGCACTCGGGAGCCCGCGGATCCAGGTGGTGACCGCCGACGTCGCCAGCCTCGAGGCGCGACCCGGAGGCGGCGCGGCGTTCGACCGCGTCGTGTCGATCGAGATGTTCGAGCACATGCGCAACTGGGAGACGCTACTGCGGCGGGTCGCCTCGTGGCTGGCGCCCGGGGGCAGGCTGTTCCTCCACGTCTTCTGCCATCGCGAGTACGCCTACCGATTCGAGGACCAGGGCGAGGCCGACTGGATGGCGCGGTACTTCTTCACCGGCGGCCTGATGCCCTCGGACCAGCTCGCTCGCTCGTTCGACCGTGACCTGACGGTCGAGGAGCAGTGGCGGGTCTCGGGGCGGCACTATCGACGCACGGCCGAGGCCTGGCTCGAGAACCTCGATCGGCACCGGGATTCGCTCATGGCGGTGCTCGCGCGGACATACGGCGAGGGGGACGCCGAGCTCTGGCTGCAGCGCTGGCGGCTTTTCTTCCTCGCCTGCGCCGAGCTGTTCGGCACGCGGCGCGGCGAGGAGTGGTGGGTGACCCACGGCCTGCTGAGGGCGACGGGCCAGGGGCGGTAGAGGTCGCACCGTCCCGTGCCGAGGCGCCGTCGTCTGAAGATCAGGCAGACCGGGCGCTCGCCGAAAACTCGTCGGCCGAACCGGAGCTCGGCCGCCACGCACGATCGGGGAGGCCTCGTAGCGGCAGGCGTCCGTGCCGGGCGCTGGCGGCGCGCCGAGTCGCGAAGCCCCGGGCCGGGCCCCGGCGGGATGGTAGCTTCTCTGCGATGCCCTTTACCGACCCTGCCGCCGGGCGCAGCGCCGACGCGCCGCCGGTCGATCTGCGCAGCGACACGGTGACCCTCCCGACACCCGCGATGCGCCGCGCGATGGCGGAGGCGATCGTCGGCGACGACGTCAAAGGAGAGGATCCGACGGCGCGGCGGCTCGAGGAGAGGGTCGCCGAGCTGCTCGGCCTCGAGGCGGCCATGTTCGCTCCGAGTGGCACCCAGACCAACCTGTGCGCGCTGCTCGCGCATTGCCAGCGCGGCGACGAGTACATCGTCGGGCGCTCGATGCACACCTTCAAGTACGAGGGAGGCGGCGCCTCGGCTCTCGGCGGGATCGTTCCCTGCCCGCTGCCCGAGCGTGCGGACGGAACTCTGGACCTCGAGCTCGTTCGCCGTTCCGTCAAGCCCGAGCACGATTCGCACTTCCCGAAGAGCCGCCTCCTCTGCCTGGAGAACACTCATGGCGGCCGGGCGCTGCCGATCGGGTGGATCGACGAGGCGATCGTGACCGCGCGCGAGCTCGGGCTCGCCGTCCATCTCGACGGCGCACGGCTGTGGAACGCGGCGGTGGAGCTCGCCGTCGAGCCGGCGCGCATCGCGCGCGGCTTCGACTCGGTGTCGGTGTGCCTGTCGAAGGGGCTGGGGGCGCCGATCGGCTCCGTGCTGGCCGGCGGCGGCGAGACGATCTCGCGCGCCCGCCGGTGGCGCAAGGTGCTCGGCGGCGGCATGCGGCAGTCCGGTGTGATCGCGGCCGCCGGTCTGGTCGCGCTCGACGAGGGCTTCGAGCGCCTGGCCGAGGACCATCGCCGGGCCCGGGCTCTGGCGGAGGGACTGAGCGACCTGGAGGGGGTCGAGCTGCGCTGGGCGGCGACCAGCATGGTCTTCTTGAGCTTCGAGGAGGCCCGGACCGAGGAGCTGCGAGCAGTGCTCGAGGAGGCCGGCGTGCTCGCCGACGTGGAGCGCGGAGCGCTGCGCCTGGTGGTCCACCGTGACGTCACGGATCGCGGCATCGAGCGCGCCCTGGAAGCCTTCCGGGCCTTCGTCACGAGGGTTGGGGTCGCGGGCGGAGCGCGCCCGTGATCCTATTCGCCGGCGCCACGACCGGTTTCCAGCTCGATCACAACGCATCCCTGACGGTGGCGCTGGGACTGGTGCTGGGGATCCTCGGCCAGGCCGCCGCGAGGCACCTGAGGATCCCGGGCATCGTGGTGCTCCTGGCGCTCGGCGTCGCGGTCGGACCCGACGTCGCCGGCGTCGTCCGGCCCGGATCGCTCGGCGAGGGCCTCCAGATCCTGATCGACTTCGCGGTCTCGATCATCCTGTTCGAGGGGGCGCTCTGCCTGAATGTCCGGCAGCTCCGTCGCGAGGGCTCGGCAATCCGCCGGCTGGTGACCTGGGGAGCTATGGTGACAGCGGTCGGCGCCACGCTCGCGGCCCGGCTCATCCTCGAGTGGGCGTGGACGCCCTCGATCCTGTTCGGGACCCTGGTCATCGTCACGGGTCCGACGGTGATCAACCCCCTGCTGCGCCGGATCCGGGTCCAGCGCAAGGTCGCGACGGTGCTCGAGGCGGAGGGGATCTTCGGCGATGCGATCGGCGCGATCGTCGCAGTGGTCGCGCTCGAGGTCCTGGTCGCGCCGTCGCGCCAGAGCTTCGCGCTCGGCGCCAGCGACCTGGTCGTCCGTTTCGTCGTCGGCGGCCTCGTGGGCGCCGCCGGTGGACTGCTGATGATCGCGCTGCTGCGGCGCGAGGGCGTGGTGCCCGAGGGGCTGCAGAACGTCTTCACCCTCGCCCAAGTGCTGCTGGTCTTTCAGCTCAGCAACGCGTTCGTGCACGAGTCGGGCATCGTGGCCGTGATCGTCGCGGGGCTGCTGCTGGGCAACGCCAAGATCGAGAGGGCGGACGAGCTGCGCGAGTTCAAGGAGCAGTTGACCGTGATGTTCATCGGGCTGCTCTTCGTGCTGCTGGCGGCGGACGTGCGTCTCGCCGACGTCGAGGCTTTGGGGGTGCGCGGCCTGCTGGTGGTCGCCGCGCTGATCTTTGTGGTGCGCCCGCTCAACGTCGCGGTGGGCACGCTCGGCACCCCCCTCAGCCTCCGGCAGAAGGCGTTCATCGCCTGGATGGCGCCCCGCGGCATCGTCGCCGCCGCGGTCTCCTCGCTGTTCGCGACTCGGCTCGTCGACGCCGGCATCGAAGGGGGCAGCGAGCTGCGGGCGATGGTGTTCCTGACCATCGCGGTGACGGTCACCGTTGCCGGACTGACGGGCGGGCTGGTGGCGCGCGCGCTCGGGATTCGGCCGCACGGCCCCGGCGGCGTGCTGGTGCTGGGCGCCAACGACCTCGGACTGGTGCTCGGCGAAGTCTGCCGGCGCGCCGGCCGCGAGGTGGCCTTCATCGACGCCAACCCCGCGGCGTGCCACGCCGCCGAGGAGCGCGACTTCCAGGTGCTCTACGGCTCGGGGCTCGACGAGAACCTGCTCGTTCGCGCCACGCTCGCGAGTCGCGAGGCCGCGATCGGGCTGACCACCAACGACGGCGTCAACTTCACCTTCGCCCGCCGCGTCAAGCGCGAGCACCGGCTGACCAGGGTCTTCGTCGCGCTGCGCAAGGGCCAACGCGCGGTCACCCAGGAGATGGTCGAGCGGATGGGAGGAGAGGTCCTGTTCGGCGGCCCCCGCGACATCGAGCGCTGGAACCTGCGGCTGGGGCGCGATCAGGGGAGGGTGTGCGTGTTTCGCTTCTCGAAGGGCGCGACCAGCACGATCGAGGACGTGATCGACGACGAGCAGTCGCACAGATCGATGCTGGCGATCGCCCTCCAGCGCAAGAGCCAGCTCCGCTGGGTCGACAAGAGCGCCAAGCCGCGCGCCGCTGATCTCCTCTACGCGCTGAT
>DATKBT010000015.1:0-4232 GCA_035546295.1 Thermoanaerobaculia bacterium
CTCCCGCACCCGCCGCTCGGTGCCCGGCGTCACCTGCCCGCTGGCGTTGACCACCCGCGACACCGTGGCCACCGACACCCCCGCCTCCCGCGCCACGTCCCGGATCGTCACCGCCACGGCTCCCCTCCCCCCGGCGGCAGCCGCCCGGTTGCTCTGAGTGGGGCTGGGGCGAAGTCGTTCAATCGACCCTCTCGGCGTCTGTCGCGGAAGCGATGTAACCGGTTACAGTGAAGGGTAAAGCGGGCTGCTGCGGGAATCAAGCCGCAGTGCAGCAGAGGCCGTCGACCAGGCAGTCGCGGAACGGTTCAGGCGGGCGCACAGGCGGCGCGCTCAGAGGACGCCGCCCGGCTCCCGGAAGTAGACCGACCACCCTCGATGTCACATCACGAGACCGCTCAGATAGCTGACGATCGCCTCCGCGGTACAGCGGGTGCAGCCGGCCAGGTCCACGGCGCCCGCCACCAGCGTCCCACCGGTGAAACCGAACGCGAAGCGGAGCACCAGCAGCCCGTCGGTGAGAGCGTCGACCACGCCGTTGCCGTCGACGTCGAGCGCTGGCAGCACCGAGCGGCCGTGCCGGTGGTCCTGTCCCGAGCTGGGCAACGGCAGATACGGAAAGCTATCGGGAAACGGGAAGTCGTTCGAGTCGGCGCCGTCGCGCAGGATCGCCACCTGTGCCTCGTTGAAGCTGAAGCCGGTGTCGCGGTCGTCCAAGAGCTCGTAGGCGGCTCCCGCCACCAGCAGCAGCGTGATGTCGACGACGTCGTCCGCGAACCTCCGGCCGTTCGGGTAGCCGCAGAGATCGCCGGCCAGAAGACCTAGCGGCGAAGGTGTCGGGGCGCAGGTGCCGCCCGAGATTGATTCTCGCCGGCACCGGACTGGCCGGGCTCATCGCCTATCGGGTGAGCCAGCGCACCCGCGAGATCGGTGTGCGCATGGCGCTCGGGGCCGGCCAGAGGAACATCGTGCGACGCGTCCTAAGTCAGACCCTGACCCTGGTCGCGATCGGCACGGTCGTCGGTCTCGCCGGGGTCTTCGTGCTCGGCAACGTGCTGCGGTCGGTGCTCTACGTCTCGGCGTGGGATCCGCTCTCGATCCTCGGCGGCATCGCCGTGCTGGCTTTTGTCGCGATCCTCGCCAGCGTCCTGCCGGCGCGACGGGCGGCCGCCGTCGATCCACTGGTCGCCCTGCGCCAGAGCTGACGCGGAGGCCGCGCGGTTCAAGAGGCCGCTTCGACGACGAACTCCCGCACCATCCCGCGATTGGCGTAGCCCTCGGAGATCCACAGGTAGCGCCCCGGCTCGAGCGACACCGTGAAGTAGCCGGTGCGCCCGGCGGCGACGTGCTCGGCGCCGCCGAGGAACTCGGCGGGCGCGGGTGGGCGCAGCGCGTCCACCCAGCCCATCCACGCCACGACCTCCTCGATCGACGTGTCCGGGTCGAGGCGGGCCAGGTGGACGTCATGACCCTCGATGCCCTCGGCATCCTCGGTCGCGTGCACGGCGATGGTCTGTGTGCCCGGCCTCGCGTCGCCGGTGATACTCATCTCGTAATTCGAGAGCGTGATTCTGATATCCGCCTGCGGCTCCTTTCTCCCGGAGTCCTCGGCGGTGACGATGAGCGGCCGCAGCATGCCGAGGGTGCCGTGGAACTGGCCGTCCTCGGGCGAGATCACGTAGCACTCCATCACGTAGTCGCCGGGCTCGAGCAGCGTCGTCGCCTGGGCGGTGAGGCCGGCGCTGGTGATCCCCACGCCACCCCTGCCCTCGAGGTCCCCAAACCAGTCGGGTAAAATGGCGCCCACCGCCTCGAGCATCTCCTCGCGGCCCACCTCGCCCCTGAAGTAGGGGTCATACGCCTCCTGGAACGGCCGCGAGAGCGTCTCCGCGTACTCTCCGAACGTCACGCCTTCCGGCAGCCGCCAGAGGAGCAGGAAGTGGGGCTGCTCGCCGGTGTTCGTCATCCGGAAGGTGTTCCAGCCGGAGCGCACCTCGGGAGGCGCCACGAAGGCGAAATCCTCGACGGTGACCTCCACGACGGGCGCCGCGGCCGAGGCGTCCGGAGCCTGCGCCGCCGCCTCGCCCGGCGGCGCGGCTCCCGGTTCCTCCGTCCGGCTCCGGCAGCCGGTCGCTCCCACGACGGCGAACACGGTCGAAAGCAGTAGAGCTGCGCGCATCAGAGACACCAGAAACCTCCTCTCCTTGCGGTGGTGCGTCCCTAGAGTACATGCTCGCGTTGCTAGAGTGGCCCGACTCGTGCTCCAGCGCCCCGACTTCGCCCCGCCGAGCTTCCCGCGCCGAGCCGCGCGACGGGACGCCGTCGCGGCAGCGATCGCCATGCCGCTCGCTGGTTCTTTCCTCCACGTCCACCTCCACCGCCGCCTCTCTGGACCATGACCCGCGTCGTCTCGAGCTTCGGTGCGGCGGTGGCGTCGACCCCCCGCCGCGGTCAGCGGGCGTCCCCGCCCGAGCTCCCGAGCCGCTGGCCCAACTCGCTGCCGAGGTTGACGATGACCGAGAATCGCGCCTCGGCGCTTCCCGGCTTCGCCAGATCGACACGCCGTACGGCCCAGCCACCTGGTTGCCGGTCCGAACGAGCGGCGCTCCACACCGCACCTCCGCGCTTGAAGCCGGTGGCGAGAGTCGGAAGCCCAGTCAGCTCGGCTACCCGTCCGCCGCCAGCTCATCGATGGCGCCGGAAAGAAACGCGACGAACCGATCGAGCGCGACCGTCAGCCGCTGCTCGATCTGGATCAATCGCTCGCCCTCTTCGTGGACTCGGTCCGGGTCGACCTCGAGATCGAGCTGGCGAACGACCCGCTCCACCAAGGCTTCGAAGGCGGTGTAGTAGGCATGGATCAGGGCCGCGAGGTGGACCAGCTCAGACCGGCCCAAGGGTTCGGGTGCGGAGCCGAGGAACCCTAGAGCCTCGGTATGGCAGCGCGCCTGGACCGAGCGCTCGTTGGCGATTTCCTCGCGCAGCCGGGCGAGCACGGCGACGGCACGCCGCTCCTCAGGGCTCACCCAGGACCACTCCTTCCGCGAGGACCCGCCGGCGGAATCCCTCGGTGAGCTCCTCGAGGCGAAGGAGCTCGACCGGAACCGGGAGGCTCGAGCTCAGACGTCGCCACAGCGCGGCCTCGCTCTCCCGGTCGAGGCCCTCGACCACCAGGTCGATGTCGGAACGCTCACCCCAGCCCTCCCCCAGGAGCGAGCCGATGAGCCGAAGACGACAGCCGGCGGGTAGATCGAGCTCGGCCACGATACGGTCGAGCAGGCCCCTGACCTCGGCGCGCCGGTCAGCCTCGCGAGCGAGCTCGGCACCGAAGCGGCGCCGCAGGGTGGCAGCGAGATCGGTGGGAGTGACGGTCACCCGGCGATGCTATCGCGCCCACGACGCGACCTGCGCTTCCGCGCTGACGGCGCTGGGGATCTGAACAGCACGAATCCGATGCTCGCGCCGCTGGCCTCCAACGGCGGGCCGACGCAAACGCACGCGCTTCTAGCCGGAAGTCCGGCAATCGATGCCGGCGGGCCGGGCTAACCGCCGCCGGCGACCGATCAGCGCGGTATGCCGCGATTGTCCAAGTACTACGCACAGCCCTTGCGCAGCAGCTCGGGGAAGAGGTGGGGCTCGGCGCCCCGCCGGCGTGCGAGTCGGTTGCTTTCGGCGCCCGCAAGCGATCAGGCGGCTGGGGGGCCAGGACTAGCTCGCGACCGTTCGGCAGCACTCTGATCTGGCGGCCCAGGAGCGCAGTCAGAGTTTTCGCGTCGGGATCCGGAGCGCTCGAGCCGCCGCCAGCATGCGCGCGTCGTAGGTGGCGAGCTCGATCGCCTGCCCATGCCCGCGAAGGAAATCGATGGTGGCGAGATGCAACGCGTCCAACGTTCGGACGGCCACCGGGAAGGGCTCGAGCGCCCTCGCCAGGACCGGAGGGGCGAGCTCGATGTACGCAACACCGCCCAGCAGATCGCGAACTTGCTCGCCGTGTCGAGCCTCGAGCCGGCGTGCGTGGACTCGGGCCCAGACCTGGTATTGGAGGAGCCTACTCGAGGTGAGTGGCTCGCTCCACAGATCCTCTGGTGGCTGGCGATCCTCGGCGAATAGTTGAGCCAGTGCGACCGACGCATCGAGATAGATCATCGGCTTCGCAGGTAAGTCAGCGATCGGCGCGGTCTTCGTCCAGTTCGCGCATCAACTCGTCGAAGGCGATCACCGAGGCTCGGGGAGGG
>DATKBT010000016.1:0-39789 GCA_035546295.1 Thermoanaerobaculia bacterium
TCATACCACGAGCCCGCTACTCATGTTCTTCTCCGCCTCCGGCCCTTCGGGCCTCAGCGGAGTGTGCTCGTTGGTCCCGCGCAAGCGCGGGACCAAGGTTCCCCGCCCAAGCGCCCGCGGACGGGCGCGGGCTCAGGCCGACCCGGACGTGCGCCGGTCGTCGCTCGAGAGCGGGCGGTGCCGGAGCTCACGCCCGCTCCCCCGGTGGCGCGGACACCGGCCCGGCCTCCGGAAAGCTGCGCGCGATCTCCGCCTCGATCAGCTCGGCGAGCTGGCCGATGAACTCGGGGTCGTCGTTGAGCGCCGGCGGCCGCTCGAGATGCACGCCGTGCTTCCTCGCCACTCCCTGCGCCTGCACGTCGATGTCGTAGAGGATCTCCACGTGATCGCTGACGAAGCCGACCGGCACGCTGACCACGTGGCGGATGCCCTGCGCGGCGAGGGCCTCCAGGTGCTCGTCGAGCTGCGGGCCGAGCCAGGGCTCGGGACTGCGACCCGCCGACTGGTAGCTCCAGCTCCAGCGGTCCTCGTCGAGGCCCGCGCGCTCCGCCACCAGCCGAGCCGTCTCGCGCAGCTGAGTGTCGTAGGGGTCGCCTTCGCGCAGGATGCGCACCGGCAGGCTGTGGGCGCTGAAGACGACGTGGACGAGCTCGCGCTCCCCCTCCGGCCACCGCGCCAGACCTTCCTCGACCCGCCGCGCCAGCGCTGTGATCAGACCGGGCGCATCGTGATAGCTGCGAACGTGTGCGAACTCGATCGCGCCGCGCGCCATGTCCAGACCCTCACGGATCTTCTGCTGGTACTTGCGCACGCTCAGCGTGCTGTAGTGCGGGGCGAGCACCAGGCTCACCGCGCGCTCGACGCCGTCGTCGACCATCTGGGCGACCACATCTTCGATCCACGGCGACCAGTGGCGCATGCCGAGATAGCAGCGCACCCGCTGCGGGTCGAAACGGTCGGCGAGGGCATCGACCTGGCGCCTGGTCCGCGCGAGCAGCGGCGAGCTGCCGCCGATCGCGCGGTAGTTGCGCGTGATCTCCGCGAGCACGCCGGGGGACGTGGTCCGTCCGCTCCGGATGTCTGCGAGGTAGCCGGGGATGTCCTCGAGCGAGTCGGGCCCACCGTAGGCCATCACCAACACGCCGATCACGGGAGCTCGCTCGCTCGGCTCGCCACGGCGGGTCGGAGACGATCCGGTCGCAGCCTCGGTGGACTCTCGCTCCATCGACTCCTCCTCGTTCATTCGGCCGGCGCGACGACGTGCTCGCGGACACGCTCGACCAGCCGCCGCACGCTGTCGACGGGGGTCTGCGGGAAGATCCCGTGGCCGAGATTGAAGATGTGGCCCGGTCGTCCTCCGGCCCGCGCCAGGACGTCGTCGATCCGGTGGCGCAGCTCGCGCCACGGAGCGAGCAGAGCGCACGGATCCAGGTTCCCCTGGATCGGGCGTTGGGCGCCGAGCTGCTGGCGGCACCAGTCAAGGGGCATGCGCCAGTCGACGCCGATCACGTCGCCGCCGGTCTCCGCGACGTCGGCGAGATGGCCCGCGGTGCCCTGGCTGAAATGGATGGTCGGCACGCCGGCGGCGCCGAGCCGCTCGAACAGCGACCGGTTGTAGGGTGCGACGAAGCGCTGGTAGTCGAGGCGTCCGAGCGCCAGCCCCACCCACGAGTCGAAAACCTGCAGGGCGTCGGCGCCGGCGTTGGCCTGGGCGAGCAGGTAGTCCGCCTGAACGGTCACCAGCTTCTCCATCAGTCGCCGCCAGGCCGCCGGCTCACAGAGTATGAGCCGCTTGGTCTTGATCCAGCTCTTCGAGCCCCCGCCCTCGATCGCATAGCTGGCCAGCGTGAACGGCGCGCCGGCGAAACCGATCAGCGGAGTCGTGGTCTCGGCTTTGACCATCTCGATCGCGCGCAACGTACCCGCCAGGGTCTCCTCGGCGGGCGGAGTGGCGAGGCGGTCGATGTCGCGCGTCGTCTCGACCGGGTTGTCGATCACGGGCCCTTTGTCCGCCACGAAGTCCAGGCGCAGCCCCATCCCGATCAGCGGCGGCAGGATGTCGGCGAAGATGATGCCTGCGTCGAAGCCGAACGCGCGCAGCGGTTGCAGGGTGATCTCGGCGGCGAGCTCGGGAGTCTGGATCGCCTCGAGCATCGAATGGCGCGCGCGGATCGCCCGGTACTCGGGCATGTAGCGCCCCGCCTGGCGCATCAGCCAGACGGGCGTGCGCTCGGTTGGCAGGCCGCGGCAAGCGCGCAGGAACGGGGAGGAGTCCTCCCGGTGATCGCCGACGCTCTCGGCTGCAGATGCTGACTCGCTCATCGGTCCTCCTGCCCCGTCCCGGCGCTTCGATCCCTCGCCGCGAACCGGCCGGCGCGAAGCGAAACCGCGGCGGTCGCGGGCAGAGCCGACCACCCCGAAGCCCGAGCCTGCACGACGCCACGCGCGCCGTGGTCACGGGACCGTCACGACGGGAAACGCCGACCTGGCGTGCCATTCCGTGCGCCGTAGCGCGGCGGGCGCGGAGCCTCCGGAAAGGAGCCTCCAGAAAAAGGGGCGCCGAAGCCTGCGGCCTCGGCGCCCCATCCCGCTCTGCCCGGATCCCGGGCGAGCGAGCTGGCGGATCTCGGTCCCTAGAAGGTCACCGTCACCTGGTTGGAGCAGGTCGAGGTGCCGGCCTCGCACACCTGGTAGGTGTAGGAGCCCCCGCCCCGGTTCCCGATGTTGTCGGTGTGCGCCCCGTCGTTGGCGGTGGTCACGATGATCACGCCGTTGCGGTACACGTCGACGTTGGTGCTGGTGGCGCCGCTCCAGGCGAGATCGGCGTGCTGCGCGCCGCGCACCTTGTAGCCGGTCGCGCTCAGGCTGATCGCCGCCGGCTCGTTGACCGAGACGGTCTGCGTATCGGTGTCGGTCGCGCTCCCGTCGTCGGTGACGGTCAGGATCACCGTGTAGTCCCCGGCCGCCGCGTAGGTGTGGCTGGTGGTGACTCCGGACCCCGTGGCGTTGTCGCCGAAGGCCCAGTCGTAGCTGGAGATGGTGCCGTCGCCGTCCGACGACGCGCTGCCGTCGAAGCTGCACGCCAGATCCGCGCAGGTGAACGTGAAGCTCGCGATCGGCGGGTCGTTGATCCCGTCCGAGACGGTCACCGTCTGCGAAGTGGACCCGGTCGCGCCGCCGTCGTCGGTGACGGTGAGGGTCACCGTGTAGCTGCCCTCGGCCGAGTAGGTGTGGCTGGCGGTGGCGCCGGATCCTGTGGCGTTGTCGCCGAACGCCCAGTCGTAGCTGGAGATGGTGCCGTCGCTGTCCGAGGACCCGCTGCCGTCGAAGCTGCACGCCAGGTCGGTGCAGGTGTAGGTGAACGACGCGGTCGGAGGCAGGTTGCCACCGCCCACGGTGAACTCGCAGACGAAGGTGTTCCACTGGAACTGGCCGGTCTGGGTGAACACCTCGTTGGTATGCCAGAAGGTGTCGCTGATCGGGTCGATCGAGGTCGCCGAGTAGTCGCCGGCCCGGGCGACGTCGAGCTGGACGCCCGAGCCCGCAGCGCAGATCTGCTCGGCCGCGTCGAGCGCGCCGGTCCCGCTGTTGGCCGCGGACTGGCCGCTGACCGCGGTCGACACGTAGGTGTTGGTGCTCGCCAGCAGGTAGCCGATGCCGATGTCGCCGACGGCGTTCATCGCCACGCTCGGCATCCAGCGGTGCTTGCCGTCGTTCGGCGCGTAGGTCCCCTGCTGGTGGAGCGACCATGTGCCGCCGCTCTCGCGCAGCTCGTACCAGCGCACTCCAGCGCGGCCGCCGCCGACGTCGACGGTGTGCCCGGTCACCATCGTCCGGTAGGCACCGAAGTCCCGGATCTGGAGCCGGTGCATCAGCCGGTCCGAGATCGCCTCGAGCGCCGGCCCGCCGTCGGGCTGCGGGATGCAGGCCTCGCGCGACGCGGAGCACAGGTCGGCGTCGTAGGCGCTGATCGGGAGCGACGCGATGCGCGACGCGGAAGCGCTCCCGCTGGGCCACGCGACGTCGATCTCCCAGACGTCGAAGCGGCTGGTCTGCGACATCGCTGTGCCGAACAACGCCGGCGCCGAGCCGCTGCCGTCGAGGTCGCCGGCGACGAAGCCGAACTCGCCGGTGCCGATGTTGAAGCCGATCAGGCTCGCGGGCTGGCCGGCGTACATCGCGGCCTTGTCCATGACGCCGAGAAAGGTCCCCGCGAAGTTGAAGAACGGCCCGCGGGCGCGAAAGATATTGGCGATCATGGTGATCGAATCGCTGACGATGCCGTGCTTCGGGTAGTCGTTGAAGCCGATGCCGTCGAACGAGAACTCGTAGCGGTTGTAGCCGCCCAGGGGATCGCCGCTCTGGGAGATCGCGACGCACTGGGAGAACGAGCTGAAGCTGTCGGGGAAGGCGAACTGGCTCACCAGCCAGCGGTCGGCGACGTCGTCGTAGAGCACGATCGGGTCGCCCTGGTTGTTGGGCTCGCAGTTGCCGCCCTGACCTGACCAGAAGGCGTTGCTGGCAAACGAGTCGCCGATCTTGTTCCCGCTCTTGTCGAACACCGTGGTCAGCAGGTTGATCATCTGCACGAAGTGGCTCGGACCGACTGCACCGTCGGTGTCGGGGGGCGCGACCAGGAAGCCGAGCAGCCGGCCGTTGTCGTTGTTGCTGGCGCCGAAGAAGCCGCTGCTGACCGAAGTGGCGGCGGTGGCCGCGCTGGTCTGGAGGGCCGCGTCGGGTCCCGAGGTGCCGCTCGGCGCGGGCACGCCCTCGCCTCGAAAGTTGACGATCTCGCGCGGAGGCGCGGGGACCGGTCGGCGGTCTGCGAGACTGGCGACCGCGTCGCGCAGCGACGCCAGGGGACGATTCTGGGCGTGGGCCTCGATTCTCTCGAGCGCGACATCGCTCTGGGCGAGCGCAGGCGAGAGACCGAAGCCGAGGATCAACAGGGCGGGTGCGAGCCAGAGAGCAGTTCCCGGAGCCACCCGCACGTGGCCGTTCGAGATCATCGCCATTCCTCCTTTGGATCGAAGAACGCGGCCTTGTGGCCGGAAAAACTCGCATTACTATACTGTGGCGACGATGATGAGCGCCATGATGAAGGGTGACTTTTCTGTCGGGAAAGCGCGTGGCCGCTTCCCGAAGGGCCTCTGGGCTTGGCGGACGACCGCCCCTCCCGCCGCACTCTTTGCAACGTCCCGGCCACCGCCGAGGCGGCGCAGAGCCTGGCGGAGCCGCCGCGCATCCGCCACCGTTTTGACGCTCGCCCTGGGTATCTCGACGGCCGCCTCTCCCCAGCCCGATCCGGAGGCGCGAGAGCCCTCTGCGATGGCCGATGCCCTGCGCGCCGAACGCGCGGCCCCCGAACCCTCCTATCGCCTGCGCGTCGACTGCGACGGGGAGCGCGGCGTGCGGAGACTCGAGGTGTTCCGGAGCGGAGCGGCGATCTGGGAGCTGCACACTCACGTCATGCTCCCCGTGCAGACGCGCGTCGACCTCCTCCACCGGCTCGACGAGGGCGGCTTCGTCGCGCTCGAGCCCCGCTACGGAGGCAAGCCCGAAGCGACGAAAGAGCCCGCCAGGGCTCTACGCATCGTCTGCCGAATCGAGCTCGAGCTCGACGGCGTGCGAGCCAGCTCGATCCAATTCGCCGATGGCGAGCAGTCGAAGGCGCTCCGCAGCCTGGCCAACGCCCTGCTGGACGCGGTCGCGCCGCTGGCCGCGAGCGGCACCCGCGTCGATGGCCTCGAGCAGGGGCTGGAGCTGCTCTCCCGCGGCGACCTCCTCCCGGAGGGCTTCGAGCTGCGCTTCGTCGAGCTCCCGCGGCCCGGGACGACCACGGTGCCGGGCACGATCCTCCGCGTGGAGCATCGCACCGCCACCACCCGCGTCTACCTCCCCGGCGTCGAGCTCGGCGAGCCGGTCTCGACCGAGCTCTCCGACGACGCCTTTCGCAGCCTGATCGGCGAGCTCGTCGCGGCGAACCTTCAGAGCCTGCCCGTGAACCTGTGGGCGGAAGACCAGCTCGATCTCGAGGTCCGGGTGCTCGGTCACCAGAGGTCGATCCAGGCCCGCCCGTTCAGCCGGCTGGGGTCCGACACCCTCGGTGAGGCCCAGCGCCGCTTCGACCGGCTGGTCGAGGCGATCCGCGCGCTCGTCCCGGGGCCGCAGTAGCGGCCGGACGAGGCCTCCGACGGCAGCTTCCCCGTCGCCACGATCTCCGCGTCAGAACGACCAGGACAGACCGAGGGTGGCCGTTCTCGGCAGGCCGGGACGCGCGCCCGCAGGCCGCCGCGCGACGACGTGGACGTCGTCGGTCGCGTTGCGCACCCGTGCGATCAGCTCGACGCCGCGCACCAGCCGCAGCCGGGTGGCGAGGTCGAGCAGGAAGCGCGCCTCGGTGCCGCTGCCCTCGGCGATCGACCCCTGGCCAGCCTCGGTGCGGGCGCGGTCGACCCACGACAGGTCGGCGTGCACCTGCCAGCGGTCGGCGGTGATTCCCACCCCCACGA
Source organism: Thermoanaerobaculia bacterium (assembly GCA_035546295.1). Lineage (GTDB taxonomy): Bacteria > Acidobacteriota > Thermoanaerobaculia > Multivoradales > Multivoraceae > DATKBT01. The sequence goes on from DATKBT010000016.1 coordinate 6,513, forward strand.
AGAGCTGGTGGGGCGGCAGGTAGGGCAGCTCGTCGCCGGCCACTACCGTGCCCCACGGCTCGAAGTCGCTCTCGAACGAGCTCGCGAAGGTCGCCTCCGTCCAGGTGTAGGCGAAGCGGATCGGCAGCGACCAGGCGCCGGTGCGGGCCGGCTCGAGAAGCTTGCCGGTCCAGCGCGCGAGGTCGTCCGACCACGACAGCTCGAGACCTCGGACCTCCACCTCGCCGCCGTTGAACAGGTCGCCGCTGCCGCTGCCCCCGGAGGCCAGGCTGTCGCGTCCCAGCAGGTTGTCGTAGTCGCTGGCGAAGCCGATCGCCTCGAAGCGTCCCCGCCCGAGCGTCCAGCGCGCACCGAGCTCGGCGTTGAGGCTCTCCTCGGGATCGGTCGCGGCGTCGGCACCTGGGCCGGGCGGGGCGAAGCCGCGGTGGAGACCCGCGAACAACTGCAGCCGGTCGGAGACCCGGCGCTCGACTCCCAGGCCCGGGATCCAGGCGTCGACCTGGTGGTCACGGAGGTTGCTCGGTGTGGTCCGGTCGGGATCGGCCGAGGCCCAGTCGGTGCGGCGGAAGTCGATCGTCTCGTAGCGCAGGCCCGGGGTCAGGGTCCACCCGCCGAGGGTCACCCGGTGCTGCGCGTGAAGCGCCACCGCGTCGGCCTCGCTGAGCCGGTTGGCCTGGCTTCCCGGCATGCCGAGGGAGGTGAGCTCGAGCCGACCCCCGATCATCCGATAGCGGTCGTCCTCCTGGAAGCGATCCTCGAAGTCCTCGTGGACGCGCACGCCGAGCTCCAGGGAGTGTTCGGCGCGGGCGGCGTCGAAGCGGAGGTCGAAGACTGATTGGAGACCCTGAGACTCGTAGTCGCGGCGGTTGTTGCGCAGGGCGAGCGCACCGGGAGCGCTGTCGATCTCGCCGCGCAGGATCGCGAGCTCGGTGGCGAAGTCGTCGGGGCGATCGAGCACGCTGCCCGGCCCGGCCCCCAGCACCGACTGCAGCTTCCCCCAATTTCGGTAGAAGTCGTTGCGATAGAGCGTGGTGGTGACCGTGGCCCGATTGCTCGGCACCACCAGCCAGCTCAGCTGGAGCTGGCGATGCTCGGTGTCGATCCGGTCCTCCTGCGATGCCGCGTAGCGGCGCAGGGGAGTGCGCCGGAAGTCGGCCTCGGTGAGCCCCAGGTACGTCTCGTCGCCCACCTGGTCGGTCGCGCCGAGCTTGAGCTCCAAGGTCTGCCCCCGCCGCGCCGACTCCGCCGAGGCCCAGCGCAGCTTGCCGACGTAATCCTCGAGATCGAAGCCGGTGGAGCCGCCGCCGTCGAGCTCCTTGAAGCCGTCGGTCTCGTGCTGGTAGGTCTCGAGCGACCAGCCGAGTCGCGACCGGGTGTCGCCCACTCGGGCGACCAGCTGCGCGGAGCCGTGCTCGCCGCCCTCGACCTCGACCGAGCCGCCGAGCTCGCCCGGAATCGGCGTCGAGATCAGGTTGAGCACGCCGCCGGTGGTGTTGGGCCCCTGGCGGATCGAGCTCGACCCCTTGCGCACTTCGATCGAGTGCATGCGCCCGACGCTCGGGAAGTAGTAGGCGGCCGGCGCCGAGTAGGGAGCGGGCGCGATCAGCACGCCGTCCTCGAGCAGCGCGATCTTCGAGCTGCGCTCGCTGCCGGTGCCCCGCATGCCGACGTTGGGCCGCAGCCCGAAACCGTCCTCCTCCTGGACATAGATCCCGGGAATCTGACGCAGAACACGGTGGATGTCCCGGTAGCCCTGACGCTCGAGCTCGGCCGCGTCGATCACGCTGGCCGAGCCCGGGACCGTCGCGATGTCTCCGACGACCCGCAGCGCCTCGAAGACCGTGGGGGTCGAAGCGATCGCTGGCTCGCAGGAAGCGTCGGTCCGACCGGACGGCGCGGCGTCGTCTGCTGGGCAGGGAGCCTTCGAGTCGGAGTCAGCAGCCGAGGCGACCGCCAACGGTGGCGCCGCGAAGACGCCGAAGGGCGAGACCACGAGCGCCCAGGCTCCGACCACCGCGCAGGTCGAGGCCTTCAGTGCGAAGAGTGAGGGCATGGCGAGTGCTTCTCCCGGATGCGGCCCCGATCCCGATCCGCGGGATGGCGGCCTTGTTGAGATTCATTCTCAACAAAATACAGGACCCCGGCCTCGCCTGTGTCACCGGTTTGTCAGGAGCTCGACTCGGATGCCATGACCGGGTCGACGACGGGACTCCGGTGCCGCGGGTGGCGGATGGCGGATGGACGCCGCGCGCGGGCTCCGCCGACGTCGGCGCCGCCACCAGCGAGCGGTGGTCGCGGGCACCGGCAATCGGGGGTCGCGCGATCGATCAGCCCAGCGGCTCGCCCCGGAAGCGCCAGGCCGGCTCCCAGTCCTTCTCGACCAGCTCGCCGCGCAGTCGCACGCGCACCATCTCGATCGGCATCGCGCCGCCGCGCAGCACCCCGTCGTGGAACTCGCGCTCGCTCATCTGGCCGGAGCCGACCAGCTCTCGTTGGAGGGTCTGGATCTGCATGCCGCCGATCAGGTAGCCGACCTGGTAGAGCGGCGAGTAGTCCCCCTCGAGGGAGCGTCTGACCTCACCGAGCGCGTTCTCGCGCTCGTGCCCGATGTCGTCGACCAGCAGGTTTACCCACTCCTGCGGCGTCATCGTCTCGAGGTGGAAGGAGAGCGAGCCGATGATCCGGGCGCAGCGGTGCATGCGCCAGAACAGCATGCCGATGCGGTCCTCGGGGGTCCCGGGAAAGCCCATGTCGTAGAGCCGCAGCTCCCAGTAGAGCGCCCAGCCCTCCCCCCAGAAGGGCGTCCCGAACACCCGCCGATGGGTGTTGTTGCGCTGGGTCACGAAGCTCTGGAGGTGGTGCCCGGGAATCAGCTCGTGGTGGACGGTGGCGCGCGAGAAGTGGACGTTGTTGCCGCGCATGCTCATGAGCTTCTCTTCGTGGCTCATGGTGTCGGTGGGGAAGGAGACCCGGATGGTCTCGCCGCCGAGGAAGAACGGATTCATCTTCTGGGCCTCGGGGCTCATCATCTCGATGCGCCAGACCTCCTTCGCCAGCTCGGGAACCGTGATCAGGTCGCGGCTCTCGACGAACTCGGTCGCCTCCTCGGCGAGCTCGCGGACCAGCTCGGGCTGCTCTCCCGGCTCGACGTGGAGGGTCTTGACCTTCTCGAGCGCCGCCTTCCAGTCGTCGCCGAAGCCCATGTCGCGCGCTGCACGGCGCATCTCGTCGAGACACCACTCGAGCTCCTGGCGGCCGATGGCGATCAGCTCCTCGGGGCTGTAGGCGATCATCTCGGCGCGCAGGTGGCGCAGCAGCGCCTCGCGTCCGATCGGATCGCCCACGATCGGCGGGTCCTCCCCCTCCTTCTCGCCCACCACCTCCTTGCGCAGGAACTCGTGGTAGCCCTCGAGCTTCTTCTTCGCGTCCTCGTAGGGGGCCTTCGTCCACCACGTGAACAAGGGGTCGTAGCCGGAGTGGTAGCGGTACCAGCCGTCGAGGGTCTCCTGGAGATCGGCGAGCATCCGGGATGCGCGGTGGGCCTCGATCTGAGTGGTGCGCAGCGGCTCGATGTCCTCGTCGTCCTCGCCGTCCAGGTCGTCCTCGCCGTCCTCGTCGTCCTCGCCGTCCAGGTCGTCCTCGCCGTCCTGGTCGTCCTCGTCGTCCTGGTCGTCCTCGCCGTCCTGGTCGCCGCCCTTCTCCTTGGCGGAGCCCTCCTCGCTGCCGGCCCCGGGAGCGTCATGCGGCGCCGCCTGCTCCTTCGCGTCGCGCTCGCCCCGGCGACGTTGCGAACCGTCGTCGCCGGCCTCGCCGGCCTCGGCTCTCGCGCTCTCGGCTCTCGCGCTCTCGGCTTTCGCCGTCTGGGCCCCCCCCTTGCTGCCCTCCTCCTCCGCCCCCTCGGCCTCCTCGGCCTCCTTGGCCTCCTCGAGACCCTTGGCCAGCGCCTTGCGGGTGCGCTCGACCTGCTCGCCGACCTCGACCAGCGACTCGGCGGCGCGGCGGGGCTCGATCGTCTCGCGATCGCGCCGCACCTCCTGCAGCTCGCCGACCTGCGCCGCGAACGGCAGCAGCTCCGAGACCCCCTGGCGCAACGTCCGCTCGCGCTCCAGCTCGTTCGCGCGAGCCTGGATCTCGTTGGCCAGGAGCAGCCAGTCGACCCGGCCCTCGACCCCGAGCGCCGAGAAGTCGAGCCGATCGAGCTCGTCGCGCCAGGCACGATAGAGCTGCTCGAAGCGCTCGAACCGGCGCGCCGAGGACTGCGCGTCGTAGCGGCGTCTCAGCGCCGAGCTGTCGCTCGCGAAGCGATCGACGACCGCCGCCAGCTCGCTCTCGGGACGGTCCACCAGCTCGGCCAGAGCGGGTGCGGCGGCCGCGGACCGGCGATCCGCAGACCGCTCCTCGGCCGCGCTCCCGCCCGCGAGCAGCAAGACCCCCGCCGATGCGAAGAGTTTCCTCATGCTGATTCGGATCATCACCGACCTCCAAGCTGGCAACCGCTCTGCGCGCGCGACCCTGCCGGCGATCGCGACCCGTCGCGGCCGCGGCGGAGCCGCGGCCGCGCCTTCGAAGCTCGGCCCACAGGCTGTCACCGCCTCAGTGGACGCTGGCACGGATTGGCGTTCCAGCCTATCGAACCGTCCCTCCCTGGCCCACGAGGGCCGAGCGGATCGCGGCTCGCCGACCCGATTCGCTCGACGACGCCCTGGTCGAGGAGCACGAGACCGCGCTCCCTTGCGAGATCGAGCCGTCTCGCGCAGCGCTCGCTCCGGCACCCTTCCGCGCGTTGTTCACGAGGGGGGAGATTCGAGAGCACCGCCGAGCCGATAGGATCGCGTCCATGAAGACCAGCTTCGGTCCAGGTCTCCGGCCGACCCGGCGCGACCTGCTGCGTCTGGGCGGCGCCGTCGTCGGATCGGCGGCCGGCCTCGCCGGCTGCCGCTCCAGCCGCGGGCCCGAGCCCGCGGCTGCCGCCGCCCAGACCGCTGAGCCCTCGACGCCCGACTTCACCGCGGCCTTCCTCACCGATCCCCACGTCCACGCCGAGCAGGGCGCCGCCGACGGGTTCGCGTCCGCTCTCGATCACGCCTTCGGGCAGGAGCGCCCGCCCGAGCTCCTGATCACGGGCGGCGATCTCGCCTTCGACGTCCTCGCCACCGGCCCGGAGCAGGCCGACGCCCAGTACGCGCTGTTCGAGCAGCCCCTCCGTTCGGTCCGCGTGCCCGTGCACCACACGGTCGGCAACCACGACGTCCTCGGCGTCTACGCGGAGAGCGGGATGGCCGAAGGGGACGAGGGCTACGGCAAGTCCTACTACCTCGAGCGCTTCGGCCTCGAGCGCCCCTACCACTCCTTCGACCACGAAGGCTGGCACTTCGTCGTCCTCGACACCATCGGCATCGTCGGACGGCGGTATCGCGGCTGGGTCGACGAGGAGCAGCTCGCCTGGCTCGACGACGACCTGGCGGCCTCGGCGAGGCCGACGGTCGTGGTCGGCCACATTCCGCTGCTCTCCAACTACGTCGAGTGGCGGCGCGGCACCGCCGAGCCGCTGCCGGACGGCGTCTCGGTGGTCAACGCGCACGAGGTGCTCGAGGTGCTGGCGCGCCATCCGGTGAGGCTGGTGCTCGCCGGGCACCTGCACGTCGTCGAGTCCTACCGTTTCAAGGGACTCGAGCTGGTCAACCTCGGCGCGGTCTCGGGCAACTGGTGGCGAGGGCTGCGCGACGGCTTCGAGGAGGGTTACGGGCTGCTCGAGTTCCGCGGTGACGAGGTGAGCTGGCGCTACGTCGACTACGGCTGGGAGACGCGCGATCCGGTGACCGATGCGCCGGCGTGACGCCACGGCCGAGCCGGCGATGCCGGCGCGTAAGCAGAGGGCGAATCGTCGGGACGCCGCGTGGCGGGGCTCGGTGCGGACGGCGGTCGTCCTCCTGGGCATCGTCGCTCTCGGCGGCTGCACACCGGCCCCCGAGAGTCCGCACCTCGAGATCCCGGCGGACCTGAGCGCGGTCGAGGCCCGGTTCGGCGAGGCCTCCTGCCGGCGCCTCGAGGACCCGCAGACGCTCGCCGACCTCGCGGCGTTCGCCCGCTCGCACCGCGGCGGCTGGGAGCCTTCCTGGACCGAGGCGGCGCCGGCCCAGCTCACCTTGCGTTTCGAGGGCGCCTCCGGCGAGGAGACGACGCTCGGCGTCGGCGCCGGCCAGCTCCTGGCCACACTCGACGGCCGGGCGTTCTTCCAGCCCCTCTCCGAGGCGGCGCGTCGAGACCTCGTGGAGCGCATCGGGGGGCCTCCGATGGGGGCTCCCGAGATCCCCTGCCGTCGCGCCGATTGACGCTCTCGCCGTGACCGGGCCGGCCGCGCGCCGGTGCGCCGCGCCAGCACGGAAGACTGGCGCTCGGCGTGACCCATCGCTTCAGCAGCCCCCGGTGGAGCTCGTGCGGAGCCGAGCGACGGAATCCGCCCCTGACGAGGCACCCCGCTGCGCCTCCCGGACGACGATCCGAGGCTCGAGCTGCCGTGCTATAAGGGCGGGCGCCGATCGCTCTCCCCATGAATCCCTCGCTCTCCTCGGCGCCCTCGCCGGCGCCGCCGCCGGAACCTGCCGAGACCATCCTCGAGGTCGACGGGCTGGTGCTGCGCTTCGGCGGCGTCACCGCCCTCGACCGGGTCTCGCTCGACGTCGGCCGCGGGGAGCTCTTCGCCATCATCGGCCCCAACGGAGCCGGCAAGACCTCGCTGCTCAACTCGATCAGCGGTCTCTACTCGCCGCAGGAGGGCAGCGTGCGCTTCACCGGGCGCGACGGCCGGACCGTCGACCTCAGCCGGCTGGCGCCGCATCGGATCGCCCAGCACGGGGTCGCCCGCTCGTTTCAGAACATCGAGCTGTTCCGGCACATGACGGTGCTCGAGAACATCATGCTGGGGCGTCACGTCCACATGAAGGGGGGCGTGCTCTCCTGCGCGCTCTACTGGGGTCGCCAGCAACGCGAGGAGATCCGGCACCGAGCGCGCGTCGAGGACGTCATCGACTTCCTCGAGATCCAGAAGCTGCGTCACCAGCAGGTCGGCACTCTCGCCTACGGTCTGCAGAAGCGCGTCGAGCTGGCTCGGGCGCTGGCGCTCGACCCCGACCTCCTGCTGCTCGACGAGCCGATGGCGGGCATGACGGTCGAAGAGAAGGAGGACATGGCGCGTTTCATCCTCGACATCAACGAGGAGCGCGCGGTCACCACGGTGCTCATCGAGCACGACATGAGCGTGGTCATGGACCTCTCCGACCGCGTCGCGGTGCTCGACTTCGGCAAGCGGATCGCGCTCGGAACCCCCGAGGAGGTGCGAGCCGACCCGGAGGTGATCCACGCCTACCTGGGCGACGCCGATCCCGCGACCGACTCGTGAGCGCGGCTCGGACTCGTCGCCCGCGCCTCGTCCCCGATCCGCGATGAAGGACAGCCTGGACACCCTGCCCAAGCGGCTGGTGCACAACGCTCAGCAGAGTCCGCTGCGGGTGGCCTTTCGCGAGAAGGAATACGGCATCTGGCAGACCCAGACCTGGAGGCGGCTGCTGCGCCGGGTGGCCGCGTTCAGCCGCGGTCTCGAGCGTCTCGGGCTCGCGCGCGGCGACCGCGTCGCGATCCTCGGTGACAACCGTCCCGAGTGGATCGTCGCCGAGCTCGCGGCCCAGTCCGCGGGCGCGATCTCGATGGGCATGTACCAGGATTCGGCGGCCGAGGAGGTGCGTTTCCTGCTCGACTTCGCCGGAGCGCGGTTCGTGGTCGCCGAGGACCAGGAGCAGGTCGACAAGCTGCTCGAGGTGAGCGACCGGCTGCCCCAGCTCGAGCGGATCGTCTACGACGACCCCCGGGGCCTGCGCGGCTATCCCCACCAGAAGCTGATCCATTTCGCCGAGCTCGAGGCGATCGGCGAGGGCGAGGACGCCGAGACCAACCGGTCGGTCCTCCTCGAACGGATCGCCGCAACCCGAGCCGACGACGTCGCCATCCTGTCGACGACGTCGGGAACCACCGGGAAACCGAAGCTGGCGATGCTCACCCACCGCAACCTGCTGTCGATGGCCGAGCACCTGCTGTCGGTCGATCCGATGGAGCAGGACGACGAGTTCGTCTCGTTCCTGCCGCTGGCCTGGATCGGCGAGCAGATGATCACGGTCGCCTGCGCTCTCACCGCCGGCTTCACCGTCAACTTCCCGGAGGAGCCCGAGACCGTCCAGGAGAACATCCGCGAGATCGGTCCGCACACCATGTTCTCTCCGCCTCGCATCTGGGAGAACCTGCTCTCCGAGGTCCAGGTGAAGATGGAGGACGCCGCCTTCCTCAAGCGGCGCCTCTACGAGTGGGCGCTCGCGGTGGGCTACCGGCGCGCCGACGCGCTCCGCGAGAGGCGCGCCCTCGCGGCGGGCGAGCGACTGCGCGCCAGCCTCGCCGAATGGCTCTGCTTCTACTGGCTGCGCGACCAGCTCGGCCTGCGCCGGATCCGCCGCGCCTACACCGGCGGGGCCGCGCTCGGCCCCGACGTCTTTCGCTTCTTCCACGCGATCGGCGTGAACCTCAAGCAGATCTACGGCCAGACCGAGGTCTCGGGGATCTCGGTGATGCATCGCGACGACGACATCGCCTATCACACCGTGGGCACGCCGCTCCCTGCCACCGAGGTGCGCATCGCCGAGGACGGCGAGATCCTGACGCGGGGCGAGTCGGTGTTCGTCGGCTACTACCAGAACCCGGAGGCGACCACGGAGACGCTGGTGGACGGTTGGCTGCACTCGGGGGATGCCGGATACCTCGACGACGACGCGCGCGAGCAACAGCACCTGGTGGTGATCGACCGCGTCAAGGACGTGATGACGCTTCCCGACGGAACGCGCTTCTCGCCGCAGTTCATCGAGAACAAGCTCAAGTTCAGCCCCCACGTCAAGGAGGCGGTGGTCTTCGGGGGCGGCGAGTACCCGATGATCACGGCGATGATCACGATCGACTTCGCCAACACCGGGAAGTGGGCCGAGCGGCGCCAGATCCCCTACACCACCTTCACCGACCTCTCGCAGAAGCAAGAGGTGCGCGAGCTGGTGCGCGAGCACGTGGTCCGCACCAACGAGGATCTCCCCGCCGCCGCGCGGATCCGCCGCTTCCTCCTCCTGCACAAGGAGCTCGACGCCGACGACGACGAGCTGACGCGCACCCGCAAGGTGCGCCGGCGCTTCGTCGCCGAGCGCTACCGGGAAATGGTCGCCGCGCTCTACGGCGCTGCCTCCGAGGTCTCGGTCGAGAGCGAGATCGCCTATCAGGACGGCCGCACCGCCAAGGTGCGCACGGCGCTGGCGATCGAGACGTTGGAGAGCGAGACGCCGGCTGGGGAGGAGAATCCGTGAGTCGATTGCCGAGTTGCAGGCGGAAGATCATGCCGATGACTGGTCGAGCGGAGATGACGCCTGGCGCTGGCCCCGAGCGGCGCCCGACGCGTCGGAGTCGGGGTCGCGAGGCTCTCCTCGGGGTGGTCGGGGGGAAGACCTTGCCGGCTCTGGAAGTGCCATCCACCGTTTCCAGGAGCTAGCCATGGACGTGTGGCTGCAGCTCACCCTCTCCGGCCTCGCCAACGGCATGGTCTACGCCCTGGTCGCGGTCGGTTTCGTCGTCATCTACAAGGCCAGCGACGTCATCAACTTCGCTCAGGGGGAGCTGCTCCTGTTCGGCGCCTATCTGGCGTTCACGTTCATCGCGAGCTTCGGGCTGCCCTGGTCGCTGGGCGTCGTCGCCACCCTGGTGGTGTCGGTGGGGATCGCACTGGTCGTCGAGCGACTGGTGCTGCGCCCCCTGATCGGCGAGCCCGTGATCTCGATGATCATGGTGACGATCGGGCTCTCCAGCGTCATGAAGGCGACCGTCAACGCCGTCTGGGGACCGCGGCCGCGCTCGTTCCCGGCCTTCATCCCGGTGGGCGAGGTGCGCATCGGCGGCGCGGTGCTGGGGACCGACCGGCTGATCACCATCGCGGTCGCGGTGGTGCTGCTGGCGCTGCTCGCGCTCTTCTTCCGATCCACGCGCGACGGCATCGCGATGCGTGCGATCGCCGACGACCAGCAGGCGGCGCTGTCGATGGGCATCAGCATCCGCCGCGTGCTCGCCGTCGCCTGGTCGCTGGCCGCCGCCTCCGCCGCCATCGGCGGCATGCTCCTCGCCAACGTGGTCGGGGTCGGCCAGGAGATCAGCTACGTCGGGCTGCGGGTATTCCCGGTGGTCATCCTGGGCGGCCTCGACTCGATTCCGGGCGCCATCGTCGGCGGCGCGATCATCGGGCTCCTCGAGGCCTACACCGGCGGCTACGTCGGCCACGGGCTGAACCAGATCGTGCCGTTCGTGGTGCTGATCCTGGTGCTGATGGTCCGCCCCTACGGGCTGTTCGGCAAGGTCCAGATCGAGCGGGTGTAGAGCGGGTACGGGTGGAGGCGAGATCGACGATGCGCACCGGAGTCTTCTTCACCGACTATCGAGGTGACGCGGCGCTGCGCCGCTGGCCGCTCGAGAAGGCGCGCCTGGCGCTGTTCGCCGCCTTCGTCGTCGTCTTTCCCTTCCTGGCCACGACCTACTGGCTCAACCTCGCCAACCAGGTGGCGATCGCGACGGTGGGCGCGATCGGGCTCAACATCCTGGTCGGCTACACCGGTCAGATCTCGCTCGGCCAGGGGGCGTTCATGGCGGTCGGCGCCTACGCCGCCGGCATCTTCACCGCACGCCTCGGGATCCCGTTCTGGGCGAGCATCCCGCTCGCCGCGCTGCTCACCGCCGCGGTCGGCCTGTTCTTCGGGCTCCCTTCACTCCGGCTGAAGGGACTGTACCTAGCGATCGCCACCCTCGCAGCGCAGCAGATCGTCGAGTGGGTGATCACCCACTGGACCGCGCTGACCGGCGGCACCGAGGCGCTGGTGGTGCCGGCGCCGGTCCTGTTCGGGATCCGCCTCAACCGCGACTTCCCCTTCTACTGGATCGCGGTGGCGTCGGCGGCGGGCACCGCCCTGATCACGGCCAACCTGTTCCGCTCGCGCGTGGGACGGGCGTGGGTCGCCATCCGGGACCAGGACATCGCGGCCAGCGCGATCGGCGTCGACGTCTTCCGCTACAAGCTCTCGGCCTTCGCCACCTCGTCCTTCTTCGTCGGGCTGGCCGGAGCGTTGATCGCCCACTACCGCACGATCGTGACCTGGGAGCGGTTCACGATCGAGACCTCGATCCTCTACCTGGCGATGATCATCATCGGCGGCCTCGGCACGATCAGCGGCTCGTTCTTCGGCGCCACCCTCATCGTGTTGCTGCCGGCGATGATCAACACCGTCGGGCGCTCGCTCCAGGGGACGGCCCCCGGCATCGCGGCGCTCCTGCCGTCGATTCAGCAGGGGGTCTTCGGGCTGATCATCATCCTGTTCTTGATCCTCGAGCCCGAGGGCATCGCCAGGATGTGGCGCAACGTCAAGGACACGTTCCGCCTGTGGCCCTTCTCGTACTAGCAGCCCGTCGTCCGAGATTCGCACAGTATTCGCACAGTAAGCGTTTAGCACAGGATTTGAGCCGACACGACCTCGCGCGATCCGCTGGGCGCCACGATCCGCCGAGCTCTCCCCGATGCGTTACGCTTCCAGGCCGAACCGACCGTCCCGGGAGTCCCCGATGCTTCGACGTCCCTCCGCCGGCTCGATCCCGACCCTCCTCCTGCGGACCCGGTTCCGGACGAGCATGCTCCGGCCGATCGTGCAACTGGCGACCGTGCTCCTGCCAATGCTGGCGCTCGCCTTGGTGGGGTGCGGCGGCGGTGACGGCGAGGCCGCGGACCCCTCATCGGCCCCGATCAAGGTCGGCGCGGTGTTCGACCTCACCGGCCCCACCTCGGACGTCGGCACCACCTACTCCGAGGGCATCCGGGGCTACGTCGACTGGCTGAACCAGAGGGGGGGCATCGACGGGCGCCCGATCGAGCTCCTCTACCAGGACTACGCCTACAAGGTCGACCAGGCCGAGCAGCTCTACTCCCAGTTCACGGGGGAGGACGTCGTCGCCTTCCAGGGCTGGGGCACCGGCGACACCGAGGCGCTGCGCGGGCGCATCGCCGACGACCACATCCCGTTCATGTCGGCGTCGCTGTCGCACGTGCTAGGGAACCCGGACGAGGCGCCCTACAACTTCCTCTCCGGCACCTCCTACACCCACCAGATCATGATCGTGCTCGACTGGCTGGTCGAGAACGGCAAGACGGGTCCGGTGGCCCTGATGCACAATCCGAGCCCCTTCGGGCTCTCGCCCTTCCAGCAGGGGGGCCAGGACTACGCCCGATCGCTCGGCATCGAGCTGATCGCTCACGAAATGTCGCGCGCCGCCACCGACTACTCCGCCGAGCTCACCCGCATCGCCCAGTCGGGAGCCGAGACCGTCGTCTTCCAGAACACCTCCGGTCCGGTCGCGGTGGCGCTCAAGAACGCGCGCGACCTCGGCCTCGACCTCAACTTCGCCTGCCTCAACTGGTGCACCAACGAGGTGCTGATCGAGCTCGCCGGCGAGGCGGCCGAAGGGGTCCTCGGCTCCGTGATCTTCGCGCCGCCGGGCGAGGGCGTCGAGGGGCTCGAGGAGGCCGACGCCTACCTGCGCTCCAAGAACTCGTCGATCGACGAGAAGGGGCTGCTCTACGGCCAGGGTTGGTGGGTCATGGCATTGATGACCGAGGGCATCCGTCGCGCCGCCGAGAGCGGCGAGGTCACCGGCGAGAGCATCAAGGCCGCGCTCGAGACCCTCGACGGCTACGAGACCGGCGGGGTCACCGCCCCGGTCACCTACACGCCGACCGACCACCGGGGGATCAAGGGCATGCGCATCTTCCAGGTCCAGGACGGCAAGTGGGCGCCGCTGACCGGAATCCGCACCGCGACCGGCACCTGAGCCCACACCGAGCGCCACCCTCGGCCGATGAAGGGCGCCCACGACGCGTTGATGTAGCGGGCGACCTCGCGGTCGGCCGACGATCCACGCCGTGACGATTCGGGCGACGATCACGTGCCGCACACGCCGGTGCGATCTACGAGCGCAGCGCCGAGACATCCTCTCCTCGCCGGCCGACGGCACGAGGATCGCGGTCTGGGGTGACCGAACACCTCGACACCCCGATCGACCCACCCCGGAACACCTCTGGACCACCCGGTTTCCTTTTTCGCCCCTCGGGTGTCGTATCGAGCGGGAGGACATCTCATGGCCACCGAGACGACAGGGACGGGACCGCGAACCGAAGGACCGACCAGGGGGGCGTAGGATGACCGCGGTGCAAGCCCTGACCGACTCGAGGAGGGGACCGTTGCGCGCGCTCCGCGGAGCCGGGTCCGAGCACGATCTCCTCGACCGACTGCTCGACGGCGACCGCAGCGCCGCCGAGGCGCTCGCCGAGCGCACCTACGAGATGGTGTTCGCGTCGCTGGTCAAGCTCTCGGGTGACCGTGAGCTGGCCGCCGACCTGACCCAGGAGACCTACCGCCGGGCCTGGTCGTCCCTCGGCGGGTTCCGCCGCGGCTCGGCCTTCTCCACCTGGCTCTACCGGATCGCCTACAACACGTTCCTCAACCACGTTCGGCGCCCGGCCCTGATGCAGCCGCTGAGCGAGGAACGGGAGCGCTCGACCCCGGACGAGGATCCGGACCCCGAGCAGACGATGGGCCACACCGAGATCTCGGCTCGCCTGAGACGAGCGGTCCTCGGCCTCCCCGACGAGCTGCGCCTGGTCGTCACCGCCCGGTTCTGGGCCGACGTCCCGGTGACCGAGATCGCGCGGCTCGAGGGGATCACGGGCCCCGCCGTTCGCAAACGCCTCAAGCGCGCGATGGCGCATCTCAAGGACCACCTCGATGAACACCACCGACCCGATCCCGGCCACTCTCGAGAGGGCGGCCGAGGGGGTGCGCGATGACTGCCGATAGAAACCGTGAAACCGCTGATCGCCGCGGCGCCGGGCGCCCGATGACCGACCGCGAGCTCGAGCAGAGGCTCGCATCGATCGAGACCGAGGCCCGGTCGAAGCCGCCGGCCGAGTTGCTCGCCGCGATCAAGAGCGAGATTCCCGAGGAGCTCCCGACCCACCGCTCCGCAAACCAAGCCTCGGTGGGAGGCGTAGCAGCCGGCACCGGCTGGTGGCTGCGTCACCGGTATGCGATCGCGGCGGCTCTCCTGGTCGTGGCGGCGACCGGTCTCCTGAGCGTGCGTCTGGCGCATCTCGCGTCGTCCGACCGGCTGGCGCCCATGGCACAGGATTCGACCGCCGGCTCGACTGGAGAGCCCTCCGTCGAGATCGAGCGGGACCGTGGAAACGCGCAGGCGAAGCCGGAGGGTGGCGGAGCGGCCGACCTCTCCGCGGAGCCCGGCCCGCATCGGCGCCAGCTCGACTCGCCCGACCAGGCGCCCTCGAGGGCTCGTGCGCTCCGCACGGAGAGGGAGCAGCGGCCCGACGAGAGCGGGCAGCGCCTGGGCGCGACCGATGCCGGAGACGAGGCAAGGGAGAGCTTCTCCGGCGGCAGCCTGGATGCCGGTGACACCGCCGAGGCCCGCTCGCCGGAGCCGGCGTCGCCCTTCGAACGAACCGCCGATGATCGCAGCCCCGACGCCCTCACCGATCCCTCCGGTCGTTCCGCGAGTATCGTCGGGAACACCGCCGAAGACCGAGACTCACGCGGCGACGCGCAGCGCGCGCGAGCGGCCGCGGTCGAGGAGATCTCCGTGAGCTCGGAAGCTCCCAGGGTCGACAAGCGAGAGCTCCAGCAGGGAGCCACCACCGCCCGACAGGAGCAGGAGAGATCTCCAACCGCTCGCAGCGGCCGCGCGGCGACCAGGACGACAACCGGCGAGCACGGCGAGATGGTCGCGGAGCTTAAGAAGCAGAAGGAGGCGCTCGAGTCCGAGCTCCAGGCGCTCCAGGCGCTCCAGGCGCTGGGCTACGTCACCTCCCCGGAGGCCGCGGCCGGCACCGCGACGAGCGCGGACACGTCGGCGAGCCCGAAGCCGGCGACCGAGCCGGCGCCTGCAGCCGCGTCCGTCCGGGCCGACTCCATGGCATCACCTGCCGCTCGCGACCGCCTCGCCCGCGGGATCGCGCCCCGGCCGACGCCCCCCGACCTCGACGCCTCCTTCGACGCGATGCAGTTCAGCCCGGCGCCCAGCAACCCGTTCGTCGATCCCGCCGAGGATCCGCTCTCGACCTTCGGGCTCGACGTCGACACCGGCTCCTACACCCTGGCGCGCCGCTACCTCGACCTCGACCGGCTGCCGCCTTCGGAGTCGGTGCGCCTCGAGGAGTACGTGAACTTCTTCGACTACGGCGACCCGGCTCCTCGCCGCGGCGACTTCGCGATCCGGCTCGAGGCCGGCCCCAGCGCCTTTGCCCCCGACGGCGCCGAGCGGCTCGTGCTCCGCGTCGGAGTGCGAGCTCGCGACGTCGAGGCCCGCGACCGCAAGCCGGCGGCCCTGATCTTCCTGGTCGACGTCTCGGGCTCGATGCAGCGCGAGAACCGGCTCGAGCTGGTCAAGCGCTCGCTCGAGCTGCTGATCGACGAGCTCGGGCCCGAGGACTCGATCGGGCTTGTCGTCTACAGCTCGAACGCCCGCGCGGTGCTCGAGCCGACCCACGACCACGACGCGATCCGCCAGGCGATCGCGCGCCTGGTCCCCGAGGGGTCGACCAACCTCGAGGACGGGTTTCAGATCGCCTACGAGATGGCGTCGCGGGTCGGCCGCCGCGCGTCCTCGCGCGAGCTCATCCGGCGGGTGATCCTGTGCTCGGACGGCGTCGCCAACGTCGGCGTCACCGACCCCGAGTCGCTCCTGCGCGGGGTCGCCGACTGGGCACAGCAAGGGGTCGAGCTGACCACCGTCGGGTTCGGCATGGGGAACTACAACGACGAGCTGATGGAGCGGCTCGCCGATCGCGGCGACGGCTCCTACGCCTACGTCGACTCGCTGCGCGAGGCGCGACGGATCTTCGTCGAGAATCTCACCGGCACGCTACAAACCATCGCCGCCGACGCCCGCATCCAGGTGGAATTCGACCCCGAGGTGGTCGCCTCGTACCGGCTGCTCGGCTACGCCAACCGCGCCATCCCCGACGCCGCCTTCCGCGACGAGCGGGTCGACGCGGGCGAGATCGGCGCCGGCCATCGGGTGAGCGCGCTCTACGAGCTCGAGCTGGCGCGCGGCGCGTCGCGCTCCGACAGGCTGGCCACGGTGAGGCTCCGCTGGCGCTCGAAGGAGAGCGGACGGACCGAGGAGACCGAAGAGATGTTGCGGGAGGGCGACGCCGCGCGCTCGTGGAGCTCCGCGCCCGCCTCGCTGCGCCTCGCCCAGATCGTCGCCGGCTTCGCTGAGCGCCTCGGTCGCTCGCCCCACACCGGCGCGACCCTCGACGAGCTGTTCCGCGAAGGCCAGGCGGTGCTCGGCGAGTATCCGGGCCGGCTCGACGTCGCCCGGCTGGTGACCGAGATCGGCGAGGCGCGGGACCTGGAGGTCATGGCGGAGCGGGAACGCCGATGAGGCCGGTTTCGCAGGCTCTGGAAGCGGAGGCTCTAGGAGGTTTGCCACAGGGCGCCGGCGGAGGAGAACGCGATGCTCTCGCCGTGCGGGCCCTACGGCGGAAGCTGTCCGGTCTTCCGAGGAAGGCTCGTTGACCTGGATGCCCACCGTGACCCCGCCGGGAGGGCGGCAAGAACCCTTGGCGGGTCTTCGCCCTCCCGGCGCGCTTTTCGGCGCCGGTCACGCACGGTAACCGCCGTCGGGACGCACAGATCGCGGTCCGCCCCCTGCCTGCTCCGCTGCCCCTTGCTGCGCGGGGTCGTTTGACCCGCTCGCGCGGTCGGCGTAGCCTTCCAGGACCCGAGACCGCAAGGTTGCCGACGGGTTCATCGCTCCAGGAGGTCTTCGTGAAGCATCCATTCCTCGTCCTGATCGGCGCGTCGATCGGCTCGCTCGGCCTCTCGACGATCGCCGCGGCCAGCTCCGCGGCCGACGTCCCGCGCGTCCACTCCTATGGACTGGTCGATGCCGGAGCCCGGCTCGCCGCGCCGGTGTCGGACGAGGGATTCCTCCGTGTGCCGAAGGCCGGGACGAACCTGCTCGTCAACGGCAGCTTCGAGCAGAACAACGGCGCTAGCAGCTTCACCGGCTGGAGCGAGTTCAACGACCGGCTCGATCCGCTCTCGGATGGAGACGGAGGGACGATCGACGCCGTCAGCGACTGGTGGGTGCAGACGGGAACCGTCTCACCTCTCGGCTTCTTCCAAGACATCCCACCGCCCTCCGACGGCCGGTTCGCAGCACTCACCGAACAAAACGGGCCTGGGCTCCACATCCTCTATCAGGACGTGACGATTCCGCCCCAGGGGGCGACCCTGTCGTGCGACCTGTGGCTGTTCTCCGCCTCCGATCCGGCCTGGATCGTCCCCTCGCCTCCCAGCTTCGACTTCCGCGAGATCGTCAACCAGCACGCCCGTGTCGACATCGTCTCGACCAGCACGGTGACGGGTCTCGGTGGCGGCGTGCTCAGAAACCTCTTCCAGACCAGCCCCAACGACCCCGCCTTCATCGCTCCGTTCACGCTGCGCGCGGATCTCTCCGACTTCGCGGGCGAGCGGATCCGTCTGCGGTTCGCAGAAGCCGACACCGAGAACTACCTCCTGTTCGCGGTCGACAACTGCTCGATCGTCGCGGAGAACGTCGTGGATCCCGACGAGCCGATCTTCGGTGAGGAGATTCAGATCGTCCCGGGCTCGGTCGAGCCGATGGTGCCCACCGTCCAGTACAACCCGGACGGCACCAAGGCCGTGATCTGGATGCAGAACGGTGGAGACGGCACCATCATCTGCATCCAGATCATCGACGAGAACGACCAGGCGGTGACTTCGCCGCTGATCGTCAACTCGAGCGGCGTGATCAACGAGACGCCGACGGTCGACGTTCGTCCCGACGGGACCTACCAGATCGTCTGGACCCGAAGAGACGGCTCGCTCATCCGTGACGGCGACGGCCGGCTCGCTGCCGCCGGCGGCGGGGGCTCGAGCATCGTCTCGCGCGGCTTCAGTCCGGGCGGGACGGGTGCCGGGGGCGAGGTCGTCATCTCCAACGGCGGGACCGACGAGAGCAACGCCCCGTCGGCGGCGACCGATCGCAACGGCGAGACGACGGTCACCTGGGAGGACAGCGGCGAGGTCAAGGGGCGGGTTCTCGGCCGCAACGGCAACCCGAAGACGGGGGTCTTCGGCATTTCGTCTGCGCTCGGCGCCGGAGCCGCGAAGCCGGTCGTGGCGGTCTCGGCTTCCGGCGACATCATCGCCTGCTGGCGCCAGTCGGCGGGGAGTCAGGTCGGCATCGTCTGCCGGGTTCTCGCGATCACGGGCGCCGCGGTCAGCGACTTCATCCTGGTCGATCCCACGCCGAACTCGCGGGCGCCCGACGTGGCGACCGACTCGTTCGGCAACTTCATCGTGGTCTGGGAGGAGAACGGCGTCGAAGGGCGCGACATCTTCGGCCGCCGGTACTCGCGGAATGGCAGCCCCCAGGGGCCGGCCGTCATCCTCAACGAGAACACGGCGGGCAATCAGACCCTGCCGAAGGTCTCTCGAACGGCCGGCGGCGACTTCGTCACGGTGTGGCAGAGCGACACCACGCCCGCCAACGCCACGAGAGCTCCCAGCGCGATCTCGGTCGGCGGCGGCACCAGCATCGTCTCGCGCGGGTTCAATCCGGAGGGCGAGGCCGAGACCAGCGACGTCGTGGTCTCGGAGTCGGACGCCACCTCCGATCCCGAGATCCCCGACGTCGATCTCGACGACCAGGGGACGACGACCGTCACCTTCGAGCGCAGGAGGAGCAACGGCGACTCCGACGGGATCTTCCGTCGCGAGGTCCTGCTGCCCCAGCAGCCGAGCGTCTGCGAGGAGGACAACCGAACGCTCTGTCTGAACGGCGACCGCTTCCGAGTGCGCGCGGAGTGGGAGAACGCCGACGGCTCCGACCGCGGCAGCGCCCAGGCCGAGGAGCTGACCGACGACACCGGCTACTTCTACTTCTTCAATCCCGAGAACGTCGAGGTCGTGGTCAAGAGTCTCGACGCATGCGCCTTCGCCGACTCCTTCTGGGTCTTCGCCGGCGGTCTCACCGACGTCGAGGTCACTCTGGTGGTCGAGGACACCGCCAGCGGCCAGGCGATCTCCTACTTCAACCCGGTCGGCGCCTACCAGCCGATTCGCGACACCTCGGCGTTCGGAACCTGCGACAAGGGCGCCGTCCGCAAGGATCCCGAGGAGATCGAGCGGATGAGCGTCGCACTGCGCGCCGAGCTCGAAGCGCTGGCGGCGGCAGACCTCGACGAGCTCGGCAGGACGCGGGAGCAGGCGGGTTCTGGGGGCTGCTTCTCGACCTCGACCCGGCTCTGTCTGAACGGCGGTCGCTTCGCGGTCGAGGTCGACTTCGACACCGGCAGCGACGCCGGCCCGGCGTTCCGATCCACGCTCACCGACGAGACGGGCTACTTCACCTTCTTCGAGCCGGACAACGTCGAGGTCGTGGTCAAGCTGCTCAACGCCTGCTCGTTCGCGAACCGTTACTGGGTCTTCGCCGCCGGGCTGACCGACGTCGAGGTGACCCTGACCGTCACCGACACATCGTCCGGACAGCAGAGGACCTACTTCAACCCCAACGGCAGCGCATTCAACCCGATCAACGACACCAGCGCGTTCGCGACCTGCCCCTAGCCCGGCCGCGAGCGGTGCCAACCGGGCGCGAGGAGCCCGAGGAAGACAGCGTCTTGCCGCTCGCCTCCGACCAGATGCCGTTCGCGGAGATAGCCGTCGCGCTCGAACCCGAGGCGTTCGAGGAGCCGCAGCGATCGCTGATTCCGGGGATCGACGTCCGCCTCGATCCGATGCAGGCGGAGAGAGGAAAACGCGTAATCGAGGAGCGTCGAAACCGCCAAGGACATGATGCCCTGCCCCCAGTGACGTGAGGCCAGGGCGAAGCCGATCTCGGCTCGCTCGTTGGTCCAGTCGAGCTGCGCGAGCGTGCACGTACCGACGAGGTCGGGAGAGCCGTCGACGCTGACTCCCCACTGAAACAGCGTCCTGCCGCGAAAGCCACGCTCGATGTCGCGGAGCAGTGCCCTCGCTTGCTGGAGCGACTGCGTTGGTGGGATGCTCACGGACTGCGAGACCAGCGGATCACCGAAGACGGTCACCAGCGAAGCCGCGTCGGTGGACCTGATGTGCCGCAGGAGCACGCGGCCGTTGACCAACGACGGCAGCTCCGAGAAGGTCGGCTCGGTCATTGTGGTCTGTCCTCCGTGGCCTGTCCTGAGCGCGCGCGCACGCTCAGGACGACGCGGCGAAGCAGTCGCCACCGGCTCCGGCTCCTGAGCTGCCCGCAAGAGAGCTCCCGCGGCTCACGACAACCACCGCTTCCGTCGCCGATAGTGCTTGACGTCGCGGTAGCTCTTCTTCTCCCCCACCTGGGTGAGACCCAGATAGAACTCCCGCACGTCCTCGTTGCGCTCGAGCTCCGAGGGCTTCCCCTCGAGCACGACCCGGCCGTCCTCCATGATGTAGCCGTAGTGGGCGATGCCGAGGGCGAGGGTCGCGTTCTGCTCGACCAGCAGGATCGTCGTTCCCTCCTCGCGGTTGATCCGCTCCACGATCGAGAAGATCTCCTGGACCAGGAGCGGGGCGAGCCCGAGGGAGGGCTCGTCGAGCAGCATCAGCTTGGGGCGCGCCATCAGCGCGCGGCCGATGGCCAGCATCTGCTGCTCGCCCCCCGAGAGGTAGCCGGCCTGCTGGCGGCGGCGCTCGCGGAGGGGCGGGAAGTAGCCGTAGACCCGGTCCAGGTCTCCCCGCAGCGCGCCGCGGTCGCGCCGGGTGTAGGCGCCGGCCAGCAGGTTCTCCTCGACGTCGAGGTGCTCGAAGACGCGGCGACCCTCCATCACCTGGAAGATGCCGCGGCGCACGATCTCCTCGGCGCCGAGACGGTCGATGCGCTCGCCGAAGAGCTCGACGCTGCCGTCGGTGACCTCGCCGTCCTCGGGGTGGAGCAGGCCCGAGATGGCCTTGAGCGTCGTCGACTTGCCCGCCCCGTTGGTGCCCAGCAGCGCCGCGATCGAGCCCTCCTCGACGCGAAGTGACAGCCCCTTGAGCACCAGGATGACGTCGTTGTAGATGACCTCGATGTTGTTGAGCTCGAGCATGAGCGGTCGGAGGTTAGCGCAGAGGGCAAGCCCCGGACGCGTCGATGATCCCCGTGGCGTCGATGGGCTCCGCCCGACCGTGCCGACGGCTCGGGCCTCGCCGGGATCAAGGAGCTCCTTCCCCGCCCTCGATCCACTCCTCGAGCTCGTCCAGCCGGCGGCGAAGAGCCTGTCTCGCTTCGCGCACGAAGGGGTTGTGGCGCTGGATCGTCAGAAACAGCGCGTCGGAGTCCTCGCGCAGGTTCTCCTCGATCTGGAGCATGTGCTTGTAGGCGACCGTGGCGAGCTCGGGGTCGGGCAGCTCGAGCCCGCGCAGCGCTTTCGCCATCAGGTGCGTCAGACCCTGGATGTGGGCGATCTCGCGGTCGTGATCCTCGGGGGTGCGTTCGAGGACGGCGAGCCCCAGCGTCCGGCTCAGGAAGCGTCGCAGCCAGCGCGAGCGAGGGGTGGGCTCGGCGCAGAGCACGACCTTGAGCCCCCGGATGCCACTCCGGCCACTCTGAGGGCCGAACATCGGATGAGTGCCGATGACCTCGACGCCCTGCGGCAGCGCGCTTGCGAGCTTGCGGAGGGGCTCCACCTTCACCGACGCGGTGTCGACGACCACCGCCTCCGTCGTGACGTTCCGCGCGAGCACCGGCAGGACGTCGTCGTAGCTCTGCACCGGGATCGCCAGCACCACCACGGGACGCCGTGCAACCTCCTCGAGCGACGACCAGGCGACTCCCAGCTCGCTGGCGGCAGCGGAGAGGTCTCGGAGGTCGCAGGCGACGATCTCGACATGCGCTCGCAGGTGAACGGCGGCGAACCGGCCGAACGCGCCGAAACCGATCAGACCGATGCGATTCATGGATCCGCAGGGCTCGCGGGCGAGCACGAGCCGGAGCCCACCGGCGCCGGACGAGCGGGGGCCGCCGGTGCGAGTCTCGTTCGCAGCCCGGGGATCATCGGCGGAGGATGGTGATCACCACTGCGGCGACGCAGCTTCCGAACACGGTCAGGTTCGCCAGCAGCGCGATCCCCGCCAGCGATCGCGCTCCGGTCCGTCGCACCGCCATCCACCCGCACAGCGTTCCGAGCAGCGAGGCGACCGGGAACAGGAGCAGAGCCTCGAAGAAGAACTCCTGGAGACGGAAGCTCCGGATCAGGAACGGAAGCGAGACGGCGAACAGCACCAGGAGGCCGATCGAGATCAGGGAGCAGCCGAGCCAGGAGGGCTTCAGCTCGACGGTGTCGTAAGCATCGCTCATCGGTGGGCAACGGCGCCCCGACCGCGAGGCGGCAGGTCGAGGCAGGAGGTCCGGAAACGGGGCAGGCAACTGTAGCGCGAAGCGGAGCCGTCGAGCTCGCCGATGCGCGACGGATCCTCGCCCTCGAAGCGATCGCCGCTCCGCGGCCCCGCTGGGTGGCTCGGCCGACGCGCGGGCCGTAGCCATCGACCGGGCCGCTACAATGGCGGCTCGCCACGCCCCCTGCGCTGCTTCGAGCCGCGTCCACCTCCGATCGCTCGGGGACCCGACATGCCGACCCGCCCCCGCCGCCCTCACCTCCAGAGCCTCCAGCGCTTCCTCGGAGGCCTCGCGATGCTCGCCGCAGCCGGCATCGTCGCGAGCTCCCCCGCCCGCGCCCAGCCGCCCGAGCGCTCCCACGTCCTCGAGCTGCTGCGCGAGGTGCCCGTGATCGACGGGCACAACGACGTGCCCTGGCAGTACCGCAGTCGGGTGGACAACCACCTCGAGCGGCTCGATCTGCGCGACACCAGCGAGCTCGAGCCCACGATGCACACCGATCTCGTGCGCCTCGAGCGCAGCGGCATCGGCGGCCAGTTCTGGTCGGTCTACGTCCCGGCCGATCTCGACGGACCGGGCGCGGCGCGGGCGGTGCTCGAGCAGATCGACGTCGTCCACCGGCTGGCGGCCGCCTACCCGTCGCACCTCGAGGTGGCGAGGAGCGCCGAGGACATCGTCCGCATCCACGCTCTGGGCAGGGTCGCCTCGCTGATCGGGATCGAGGGCGGCCACTCGATCGAGAGCTCGCTCGCGGTGCTGCGACAGCTGTATGCGGTCGGCGCCCGGTACATGACGTTGACCCACTCGAGCAACATCGCCTGGGCCGACGCGGCGACCGACGACCCGATGCACGGCGGGCTCACCGAGTTCGGGCGCCAGGTGGTGCGGGAGATGAACCGCCTCGGCATGCTGGTCGACCTCTCCCACGTGGCGGCCTCGACCATGCACGACGCGCTCGACACGACGCGCGCGCCCGTCATCTTCTCCCACTCCTCGGCTTTTGCGCTCACCGCTCATCCACGCAACGTCCCCGACGACGTCCTGCGTCGCCTGCCGGAGAACGGCGGCGTGGTGATGGTCACCTTCGTGCCCCCGTTCGTCAGCGAGGCGGTGCGCGCCCACGGCGAGCGCGAAGACGCGGAGCGCGACCGCCTGCGCCAGACCCTCGACGAGGCGGGCGTCGAACGCGAGCTCGCGCGCTGGCGTGCCGCGCACCCCGAGCCTGAGGCCACGCTGTCCGACGTCGCCGATCACATCGACCACGTCAAGGAGACGGTCGGCGTCGACCACGTCGGCATCGGCTCCGACTTCGACGGCATCAGCTCGACGCCCGAGGGGCTCGAGGACGTCTCGAAGATCCCCGACCTGCTGGTCGAGCTGCTGCGCCGCGGCTACAGCGACGAGGAGGTCCAGCAGATCGCGGGCGGCAACCTGCTGCGCGTCCTACGCGAGGCCGAGCGCGTGGCGTGGAGCCTCTCCGAGGAGTCGCCGCGCGACGACCTGATCGTCGAGCTCGACGGCGCGCCCGCCGCGGAGTCCCCGCCGTGAGCGTGCGCCTCGCCTCGACCGTGCTCCTGGTGCGGGATCGAGAGAGCTCGGGCGGGGTCGAGGTCTTCATGGAGCGCCGGCACATCGAGTCCGACTTCGTCGGTGGCGCCTACGTCTTCCCCGGCGGCAGCGTCGACCCGGAGGATCGCATTCCCGAAGGCCTCTGCCGGGGCCTCGACGACCGCGAGGCGAGCGCGCGGCTCGGCATCGACCACGGCGGCCTGGCGTTCTGGGTGGCCGCGATCCGCGAGTGCTTCGAGGAGGCGGGTGTGCTGCTCGCGTACGCGCCGGGGGGCGAGCTCCTGGACTTCGCGGATCCGGCGACCGAGGACCGCTTCCGCGACCTGCGCAACGACCTGAACGCGCGCACGATCGGCCTGATCGAGCTCGCCGAGCGGGAGGGTCTCGAGCTCGCCACCGATCGCATGCACTACTGGGGGCACTGGATCACGCCCGAGGGTCAGCCCCGCCGCTACGACACACGCTTCTTCATCGCCCAGGCCCCCGAGAACCAGACCGCCGCCCACGACGACTGGGAGCTGGTGCACTCCGCCTGGGTCACCCCCGCCGAAGCGATCGAGCGGGCGGTGAGACGTGAATGGATGATCATCTTCCCCACCCTGGTGAACCTCGAGCGGCTCGGCGAGCTCGGTCGCGCCGAGGACGCGCTGACGTGGGCGGCGTCGGCGCCCGAGCTGCCGGCGATGGTGCCGCGGGTGCTCGGCGATCGCATCGTGCTCCCCGGCGACGAGGGCTACGAGACGGCGCAGCGCGACACCTCGAGAAGCGGCCCCGAGATCTGGTTCCGGCAGTTTCAGCGCGCGCTCGACAAGTCGAGCGCTTCTGAGATGTCCTCTCCGCCGGCAAAGCCGACGAAGAGTGACGGCGAGCGCGCGCTCGACAAGTCGAGCGCTTCTGAGATGTCCTCTCCGTCGGCAAAGCCGACGAAGAGTGACGGCGAGCGAGCTCTGTCCGCCTCGTCCGACGAGCCGATTCGGACCTGCCGCGAGCAGGTTCACGGCGAGGCGGACTAGTGGATCGGAAGGTCCGCGCCGAGCGGCCGGACCCGGCGCTTCCGGTCCGGGTCGGCCGCCTCCAGCAGCTCACCGACGGAGTGCGCCGACTGACCCAGGACAATCCCGGACCCTTCACCGGGCTCGGCACCAACAGCTACCTGATCGGGCGGGCGGGCGAGCCCCAGATCGTGCTCGATCCGGGCGAGGACCGGGACGACGGGCACCTGGAGCGGCTGGTTGAAGCCGTCGGCGACGACCGGCTCGGCGCGGTGCTGATCTCGCACGCGCATCCCGACCACTGGCCGCTGGCGCCGCGCCTCGCTGCGCAGTGCGGGGCGCCGATCCTCGCCTACGACGCACGCGCGGGGCTGGCGCCGGATCGCCGCATCGCGGAGGGAGAGAGGATCGAGACGGGCAGTCTCGAGCTCGTGGCGCTCCACACGCCAGGGCATGCCAGCGACCATCTCTGCTTCCTGCTGCCGGGCTCGGGGGTGCTCTTCAGCGCCGATCACGTCATGGGCTGGTCGACCACCGTGATCGCTCCCCCCGACGGGAACCTCGAGGCCTACATGGCCACCCTCGACCGCCTCCTCGAGCTGGACGCCGACCTCTACCTGCCGGGGCACGGCGAAGCTGTGTGCGAGCCCCGCCGGCGAGTCGTGGAGCTGCAGGATCATCGTCGTGCGCGAACGGAGCAGCTCGTCGCCGCTTTGCGGCAGGCGCCGGGGACACCGGCGGAGCTGGTCGCCAGGGTCTACACCGACGTCGATCCGCGCCTTTACGGCGCGGCCCGGATGTCGCTGCTCGCGCACCTCGAGTCGCTGACCGCCGACGGTCTGGCCACCGCGAGCGGCGAGGAGCCGGCCAGCGCTCTTTACCGCTGGGTCGGCGGCAACGCTTCGCGCTGAGGAGCCGACCGCGCTTCGCGCTAGCCTCCGATGTGCCCGCGCGCTCCGCGCGCTTTTTGGCACATCTCCGGCTAGCAGTTCCTCGCGGCTTCAAGCGCCTTCGGCGCGTCGCCGCGGACAGCCGTAGAACCGGGTCGCGAATACCCGGACAACCTCCTCTAGGGAGCTACGCGCCGACCTCGCCCGTCCCCCCACCCCAGCTCCCCTCGGGCAACGGAGGGAGGCGGGCGCCCGTGCCGCGGGCGCCGAACCGCGTCAGCACAGCCGCCCCTAGCCCCGTCGTCCAGGCCAGGAACTGGACCACGAAGCCGATCAGCCCGAACAGGCCGTGGATCAGGAGCGGCAGCCCCAGCCCGTTCAGGAACTCCCCGACCATGGTGAGCGTCTGGATCGCCACGACACCCGTGACCAGGTAGACGAGCCGGCCGGCGCCGACGCCGAGCCGGCCGCTCAACCGCCGCCCGACGGCGACTCCGACCGAGATGAAGCCGAACACTGCCGCCAGCACCAGGAGAAGGACGACGAAGGGGACCAGGAGCAAGAGCGGGATGCCGATGATCGAGATCGCCAGCACGATCACCAGGACGATCAGGGCCGGCAGCGAGAGCAGCTCCACCCCGAGACCGACCAGCAGCGACTTGAAGAGCTCGTCGCTGGCGACGTTCGCCGTGCGGTTGACGGCAGCGGGCGCGACCAGGATGGTCAGCGCGCCCAGCACGATCAGGAGCGCGGTGGCGAACAGCGAGCCCACCAGCTCCAGCCAGTCCCCCATGTGGAACGCCGGCTGGATCCGCTGTCGCCGATCGGACCAGCGCCGGAACCCGTCCCCCCAGGGCACCCCCGCCGTCAGGCCGACCTCGGAGACCTCTCCGATCACGCGGGCGCCGGGAGCGCGATGAACCCGCCCGCCGACGCTCACCACGTTGCCCAGCACCTCGGCCTCGTCGCCGAGCTCGACGTCCTCGCCGAACGCGATGACGTCGCCGGTGACCCGCCCGTTCACCTTGATCTCGCCGCCAACCGCCACCGCCCCGCCCCGCACCTCGCCGTCGATCTTGATCCCGCCGCCGAGCGACACGACGTCGGCGGCGACCTCCCCCTCGCTGACTTTGACCGTCGAGCCGATCGAGAACTTCTGATCGGCGCGCCGCGGCCGGGGGACCCGCGGCGGGCTGGGGGCTTCGCTCGGCTCGTCGATCGCCAGCTCGTCGTCGGGCTCTTCGGTCTCGAGCTCCTCCTGCAGCCTCCTCTCGATCTCCTGCTGGGTCTCTCGCACGCGCTCGGCGATCTCGCGCTGACGCGCCTCCAGCTCCTCGAGCTGGCGCTGGAGCTCCTCTTGGAGCCGCCGCGCCTCCTCGATCTGCTCCCGGCTCTGCGCGCCGTCCTCTCCGGCGGTCTCCTGAGCGCCGCCGTCGTTCCCGTCGGCTCCGTCGGCGCCCGCTCCCGCCGGCGCGCCGAAGGGCGACAGCGCGAGCGCGAGCAGGACCGCCACCAGCGGCCCGTGCGAGCGCCCCTCCCGCAGCCGGTGCGCCCACAGGACCCGGCGATGACCGGCGTCAGGAAGAAGCACCGATCATCTCCCGATCGTCGCGAGCGAGCTGACTGGAGACCAGCCAGGCGCCTGCAGCCGAAGCGGCCAAACAGCCCGCGAGCACGAGCAGCACGGCGGGAGTGGTGGCCGCGGAGCCGACCACCCGCGATGCGTCGGCGAGGCTCCGTCCGAAGCTCGAGAGCTCGGCGAGGGAGCGACCGGAGGAGAGCACTCCCCGGGCGAGCCCGGCGACGACTCCGGAGGGACCGAGGCGCTCGATCAGGGATTCGGCGGTGGCGTTGAACAGGCCGGCCAGGAGCGCGGTCTGCACGGCGACCAGTGCAACGGCGGCACGCCAGAACCAGTGGCCTCCCAGCGAGACCGCCCGGCCCGGCATCGCCAGGGCAGCCAGCACCCCGTCGGCGAAGCCCGGCAGCGGCGAGAACGGCGCCCAGTCGCCGATCGCCTCGCGCAGCGCGAGATCGCAGCGATCATCCTCCTGCCGCTCGCGCTCGAGCTCGAGCCAGCGACGCACCGCGGCTGCACGCGCCAGGCGCTCTTCTCGAGTCATGGCTGGTTCCTGCTGCATCCTCGACTCCGGCCGGGCGTTCGATCTTACCGGCTCGGTCCAACCCGCCCTACGCCCCGCTCTCGGGTCCGGTTTCACGGTTCCTCGACCTCCTGCAGCAACGCCGCGAGCTCCTTTCGCGCTCGGTGGATGTTGGTCTTCACGGTGCCCAGCGGAAGGTCCAGGATCTCGGCGATCTCCTGGTATGCGAGGCCCTCGACGAAACGCAGCAGGACGACCTCCCGGTACTCGGGGCGCAGGGTGGCGATCGCCTGCTCCATCGCCTCCGCGAGGTCGCGGCGGTGGACGAGCTGATCGGGCGGCGGCGCGCCGACGTCCTCCAGGCGGTCCCCCAGCGCCTGTCCGTCCGGCTCGAACCGGTCGTCGAGCGAGTCCATGTCGAGGCGCTGGCGCCGCAGATGGTCGATCGTCGCGTTGTGGGCGATCTTGAACAACCAGCTCGAGAACTTTCGCGATGGATCGAAGCGGCGCAGGGCGCGAAAAGCCTTGATGAACGCCTCCTGCGCCAGGTCCTCGGCCAGCTCCGCATCCCGCACCATGCGCACGATCAGGCTGAAGACCGGGCGCTGATAACGCAGCACGATCTCTCGATAGGCATCCTGGGAGCCCTGGAGGGCCCGGGCCACCAGCTCGGCGTCGGTCATGACAGGGTGGGAGCTCCGCCAGCGAGCGCCCGCACTCGCGGCGCTCGGCAGTCGCAGAGCGACGGACCGCTTCGGTGGGCGGGGGTGTCTCGGTGAGGAGCCAGCGACACTATGGTACTCACCGAGGCCTGCGGCCGGGTACTCACCGAGGCCTGCGGCCGCGCCTCCTGTTACCATCCCGCGGCCTCTCCGTTCGGCGAGCCTCGGGGGCCGATCGCCGGTTCGCCCGCGCGGGACGGGCTCGAGACGGCGAGCCGCGCCCAGCGCTTTCCCTTTCCGACGCTTTCAGGACCACCACGTGTCGAACAGCACCGCGATCACGAGCGCCCGCCGGGCGCAGGAGGCGCTAGCAGCCCGTGGTGGAAGTCAGTATGGCCGCATTGCGAGCGCCGCAGGTCCAGATGCAAGGCGGGCCGACGGAGGCGATGCGGGGACATCGGCGAGGAGGTCCAACGCAGCAGATGGGCCTGCGCCGCCGCAACCCGAAGGGCGACAAGGACTTGCAGCGGAGCCGGCGGCGGGAAGCCGACCGAGAGAAAGCCAGCTCCCGCACTCGCACGACCGGCTTCTTGGCCGCCGGTGGAGCGGAAAGACCTTGTCGTGCGGGCGTGCTGAGTTTCACCACGGGCTGCTAGGGCCCCGGGGGGCGGCTTGAGCTCGCCAGCGACCAGCGACGAGCGCGAGCTCGCTCTCGCCGCGGTCGAGCGCGCCGCACGTCTCTGCCGCGCCGTCCAGGCCGAGCGGGGCGACTCCCTGACCCTGAGCAAGGAAGACCGCTCGCCGGTCACCGTCGCCGACTACGGGGCCCAGGCGATCGTCAGCCTGACGCTCGGCGATGGAGGCTTCGGGCTGCCCATCGTGGGCGAGGAGCGGGCCGCGGCGCTGCGTACCGAGGCCGGAGCGCCCCTGCGCAGCCAGGTGGTCGAGCACGTCCAACGCATCTTGCCGAACGCGACGGAAGCCCGGGTGCTCGAAGCCATCGACGCCTGCCGGGACGCCGGGGGCGCGAGCGGGCGGCGCTGGGTGCTGGACCCCATCGACGGCACCAAGGGTTACCTGCGGGGCGGTCAGTACGCGGTCGCCCTGGCGCTGCTCGAGAATGGCATCCCGGTGCTCGGCGTGCTCGGCTGCCCGGCGCTCGAAGCATCGGAAGGCGGCCGCGGGCTGCTGTTTTTCGCGGCGCGCGGCGAGGGGGCCGAGGAGCGCGCGTTCGGCGGCGACGCCGCGCCGCGCCCGATCCGCACCGACGAGCTCGACGACCCGCGCCGTGCGGTGTTCTGCGAGTCCGTCGAGGCCGCGCACTCGGCCCACGAGCGCAGCGAGCGGATCGCGTCGCGGCTCGGCGTCGAAGCCGAGCCGTTGCGCATCGACAGCCAGTGCAAGTACGCGGTGCTGGCGAGGGGAGACGCCAGCATCTACCTCCGGCTGCCGCGCACCGGCGACTATCGCGAGAAGATCTGGGACCATGCCGCCGGTTGGATCGTCCTCAACGAGGCCGGCGGCCGGATCACGGACGCCGAGGGGCGCCCGCTCGACTTCACCCTGGGCAGGACCCTCGATCGTAACCGCGGCATCGTCGCCACCAACGGTCCGCTCCACGATGTCGTGATGGAGGCGGTGCTGGCGACCGCTGCGGAGCCGGCGGCATGAGCACTCTCCTGGTCACCGGCGGCGCCGGCTTCATCGGCTCGAACTTCGTGCGCCACGTCCTGGCGCTCGAGCCCGCGGCCGGCGTCGATCGGGTCGTGGTGCTCGACAAGCTGACCTACGCCGGCAGCCTGGAGAACCTGCGCGACGCCGAGACGGATCCGCGCTTCGTCTTCGTCCACGGCGACGTCGCCGACCGCGACACGGTGGAAGCGGTGTTCCGCGACCACCGCCCGACCGCCGTCCTCAACTTCGCCGCCGAAAGCCACGTCGACCGGTCGATCGACGATCCGTCCGACTTCGTCGAGACCAACGTGCGCGGCTGCTTCGAGCTGCTGGACGCCGCGCGGCGAAACCTCCAGCGCGCTGGCGACTCGGCGCGCGAGGGCTTCCGCTTCCTGCAGGTCTCGACCGACGAGGTGTTCGGCAGCCTGGGGAAGACCGGCGCCTTCGTCGAGACCACGCCTTACGATCCACGTTCCCCCTACGCGGCCTCCAAGGCGGCGGCCGACCACCTCGCGCGCGCCTACTTCCACACCTACGGTCTGCCGGTGGTGGTGACCAACTGCTCCAACAACTACGGCCCCTATCAGTTTCCCGAGAAGCTGATCCCGCTGATGACGCTCAACGGCGCCGAGGGCAAGGACCTGCCGATCTACGGGGACGGCACCAACGTCCGCGACTGGCTCCACGTGGAGGACCACTGCCAGGGGCTGTGGACCGTTCTCGAGCGTGCGCCGCCCGGCGCCAGCTACAACCTGGGAGGGGAGTCGGAGCGCACCAACCTGCAGGTGGTCGACGCGCTCTGTGACGCTCTCGAGGCGGCGCGGCCGGCAAGGGACAACCCGGCGCTCGCCGCGCGCGGGCTGGCCAGCTACCGGGACCTGCGCCGGTTCGTGCGCGATCGGCCCGGCCATGATCAGCGCTACGCGATCGACCCCACCGCGATCCGTCGCGACCTCGGCTGGCGCCCGCGTCACGACTTCGAGTCCGGGGTCCGGTCCACCGTCGCCTGGTACCTCGAGAACGGCGACTGGTGCGCGGCGGTCCAGAGTGAGAGCAGCCGAGATCGGCTGGGGCTCGGAGTTTCGAGGAGCGAGAGCTCGAGGAGCCAGGATCCGCGTCACGGGAATGCCGGTCCGGGCGCTGCGGAGGCGGAGGATCCGTCTGCGCCCGATTCGGCACCGGGAGACCACCACGGCGCGGCGATCGACTCCAGAGAAGAGGGCCTCGGGGGTGGCGGGTGAAGGCGATCCTGCTCGCGGGCGGCGCCGGGACGCGACTGCATCCCGTCACCCTGGCGGTGAGCAAGCAGCTCGTCCCGGTCTACGACAAGCCCCTCGTCTACTACCCGCTCTCCACGCTGATGATGGCCGGGATCCGCGAAGTCCTGATCATCACCACCCCCGTGGATCGTCCGGCGTTCGAGCGCCTGCTGGGCACCGGCGAAGGGCTCGGCCTGAGTCTCTCCTACGAGATCCAGGAGCGTCCGGAGGGGATCGCCCAGGCGTTCCTCATCGGGGCCGACTTCCTCGACGGCAGCAAGGCGGCGCTCGCCCTCGGCGACAACATCTTCTACGGGCACCGGCTCGGCCACATCGTCCAGCGCGCCGCCAAGCGCCGGCACGGCGCCACCGTGTTCGGCTACCGCGTCAAGGACCCGGAGCGTTACGGCGTCGTCGAGTTCGACCGCGAGCACCGCGCAATCGGGCTCCACGAGAAGCCCAAGAAGGCCCCCTCGCCCTACGCGGTGCCGGGGCTGTACTTCTACGACCAGCGGGTCGTCGAGCTCGCCTCTTCGCTCCAACCCTCGAAGCGCGGCGAGCTCGAGATCACCGACCTCAACCGCCTCTACCTCGAGATGGGCGAGCTCCACGTCGAGCTCCTCGGCCGTGGCATCGCGTGGCTCGACACCGGCACCCACGAGGCCCTGCTGCAGGCCGCGAACTTCATCCAGGCGATCGAGGACCGGCAAGGGCTCAAGGTCGCCTGCATCGAAGAGATCGCCCTGCAGATGGGCTTCATCGATCGCCAGCAGGCGCTCCACCTCGCCCGGAGCATGAAGAACCGCGAATACGCCGCGTATCTGCGCAGCCGCATCGAAGAGGCCGAGCTCGAGGCGTGATGCGCGTTTGCGACACCGACCTGCCGGAGGTCAAGCTCGTCGAGCCCGCGGTGTTGCGCGACGAGCGGGGGTTCTTCCTCGAGACCTATCACCAACAGAAGCTCGCCGACGCCGGGCTCGACGCGATCTTCGTCCAGGACAACCACAGCTACTCCTCGCCGCGCGTCCTGCGCGGCCTCCACGCCCAGATCACCCGCCCCCAGGGCAAGCTGGTCCGGGTGACCGAGGGGGCGGTCTGGGACGTCGCGGTCGACATCCGCCCGTCCTCACCGACTTATCGGCGCTGGGTCGGGGTCGAGCTCAGCGCCGAGAACTTCCTCGAGCTGTGGGTTCCCCCCGGCTTCGCCCACGGCTTCTGCGTCCTCGGAGAGAGCGTCGCCCAGGTGCAGTACAAGTGCACCGACTTCTACGTCGCCGGCGACGAGATCAGCCTGCTGTGGAACGATCCCGACCTGGGAATCGACTGGCCGATCGTCGAGCCGCTGCTCTCGGCCAAGGACGCCTCTGCATCGACGCTGGCCGAGCTCGAGGCGAGGATGCCTCGGCGCTCGCACAGCGAAGCGGGCGCATCGGAAGGCCCGGAGAGGGCACCTTGAGCGAACGCTGGAGCGAAGAGGACCGACGGAGCCTCGAGGAGCGGGGAATCTCCGGGCAGGAAGCCGAGCGGCAGCTCACCCTGCTGCGCACGCCGCCCCCTCCCACCCGTCTCGACCGGGCCGCGACC
>DATKBT010000017.1:0-3941 GCA_035546295.1 Thermoanaerobaculia bacterium
CGTCTGCGGAGCCAGCGTCAGCGGATGACGACCTCTTCCATGAGCCGCGCATTGGGAACCGACCACCTCTCATCCTCTCCGCGCAGCAGGGTGTCGACCGCTCCGACCCGCTCGACCAGGCCACGCCGGCCGCCGATCTCCACCACCGCGTCGCGCGGCAGCGACTGCTTCAGGAAGTGGCCGGCGAGGATGTGGGTGAGCACCGGACGCGAGGCGAGCGCGAAGGCCAGCCCGATGGCGAAGCCCGTCGCGGCCAGCGCCACGCTCAGCGGCAGCACCAGAACCTCGGTGGCCACCCCGAGCTGCTCGAGAGCCACCACCAGCACCAGCCCGGCGATCACGATCCGCGTCAGGAAGCCGAGCCGGCCGGCGCTCGCGAAGCCGGCGGCCGCGGCGCCGGAGCTCACCAGCGAGCCCGCCAGGCGGGCCAGGAGCAGCCCGAGGACGCCGATCAGGGCGGCGCCGATGACCGCCGGGATGAAGGCGACCACCTGGTCGATCGTCGCGCTCACCGCGTCGAGACCGAGGGTCTCCACACCCGCCAGCAGGAACGTCAGCATCAGCAGCCAGAACACCAGCTCGCCGAGGAGCTGCGAGAAGGTCCGCTCGATCGAGGCGCGTTCCAACAGCTCGTCGATCCGGAGCCGCGCCGCGGCGCGATCCATGCCCAGCCTGCGCAGCAGCCGCCGGGAGACCGCGGCGACTGCGCGGGAGACCAGCCATCCGAGCAGCACGATCAGGATCGCG
The DNA here is from genome assembly GCA_035546295.1 of Thermoanaerobaculia bacterium. GTDB lineage: Bacteria > Acidobacteriota > Thermoanaerobaculia > Multivoradales > Multivoraceae > DATKBT01. Next base: position 748 of record DATKBT010000017.1, read on the forward strand.
CCCAACAGGTTCGGAAGAAAGCTCGAGGCTCTCGAGAGCAAGTCCGAGAATCCGCTCGACAGGATCTCTCGCCAGGCGACGGGGGTGAGGTTCTCCTTCACTGCGCAGCTCCTTTCGGGGTCGGTCGGTCGCGAGACCGGCTCGTCGGCCAGCCTCCGCCTTCGCTCACCTTAGGGTCCGCGCAAAGATAACTCCAGCATCTGGCCGCCGATCCATCCCGCCTGGCGCGTTGCTCGTCGCTTACATCTTCCCGAGATGCGCTCTCCTCGCGCCTTGGCAGGACCGGAAACGAGCCCGAGATTCCGTGGCGCGCTGCGAGCCCGGCCGCGAGCCCGTCTTCGCGACGGCGCGAACAGGATCGACCGGGGTGCGCCCCGGCCGCTCCGACGTGTCAATCTCGGGTCACGAATCCACGATCCCCTGCCCGAGCTCACGACTCTCGCGAACCCACGAGGAACACTCATGACTCTGGTCGCACGCCTGGCTCGACACCTCCTCGACGAGCACCCCGACCGCGCAGCCGCCGTCCTCGAGCGGAGTCCCCTCGACGACGCGGTGCGCCTGATCGGCTCCCGCCCGCCCGCTGTCGCGGCCGAAGTCGTCCGGCGGATGTCGCCGCACCTGGCGAGCGCCGTGCTCGCGGGGCTCGACCCGCAAGCGGCTGCCGGCATCCTCGAAGCGCTCCCCTTCGACGCCTCCACCCGACTCGCACGCCGAATCGAGCCGCAACAGCGCGAGCGGATCCTCGAGCGGGTCGCGCCGCGCCGCGCCCGCGGCATGCGCAGCTCTCTCGAGTTTCCCGAGCGCACCGCCGGGGCGTTGATGGACCCCGACGTCCTCGCGCTGCCGCAGGACCTCTCGGCGCAGGAGGCGCTGACGCGGATTCGAGGCGCAGCCGAGCAGGCACGCTACAACCTCTACGTCGTCGACCGCGAGCAGCGTCTGGTCGGCGCCCTCAACCTGCGGGAGCTGCTCATCGCGCGCGGGGCGATGCCGCTCTCGACGCTGATGGTGGGCGACCCGCACCGGGTGCTGGCCACCGACGACCGGGCCGCCGTCCTCAGCCACCCCGGCTGGAAGGAGGTGCACTCGCTGCCGGTGGTGGACGAGGCGAACGCCTACCTCGGCGCAATCCGCTATCGCACCCTCCGCGAGATCGAAGAGGAGCTGTCGTCTAGAACCGGCGACGAGGACGCGAGCTCGGCCTTCGCCCAGCTCATCACGGCGGGGGCCGGAGGCCTGCTCGACGCTCTGGCGGGCGCCGGGCGGCGACCATCCGCCGTGCCCTCCCGGGGAGGCCGAGATGACGAGTAGCCGATCCGAAGTCGAGCGATCGCTCGCCCGGGTCCTGCTCGAGGAGCAGCCGTTCGAGGCGGCCCGTCTGATGGAGAACGAGCCGGCTCCGGCGAGCGCCGAGCTGCTGGCCGGCGAGAGCGACGACGTGGTGCTGCCGATCCTGCGCCGGCTGACCCCGGAGCGGGCCGCCGAAGTGGTCGCGGCCCTTCCCGGCGAGGCGCGACGCAGAACGCTCTCCTCGCTCAATCACGACCGCGCCGCAGTGCTCCTCTCCAAGATGGACGACGAGGATCGCGAGCGCTGCCTCGCGGACCTCGACGAGAGCCTGGCGAAGCTGTTGCGAGAGCTGCTCGAGTATCCCCCGCAGACGGCCGGCGCCCTGATGGACCCGCGGACGCCGAGCTTCCCGCCGGACGCGACTCCGCGCGACGTGGTCCGTCACCTCCGGCGGCATCGCGAGCGGCGAGTTTCGGACGTGCTCCTGGTCGACGAGGAGGGCCGGCTCACCGGCGCGATTCCGCTGGAGACGATCGTCCTGGCGGACCAGCGAGCGCCGCTCGAATCGCTGGTCACCGAGCCCCCGGTGGCGGTGCCGGCGGTCGCCTCGCGCGAGGAGATCCTGCAGACCTTCGAGGCCCTCCGCGTCGCCAGCCTGCCCGTGATCGACCTCGACCGGCACGTCCTGGGGGTCCTCCGCCAACGCGAGCTGATGCGGGCCGCCCAGGAGCAAGCGACGGCGAGCGCCGTCACCATGGTGGGCGCGAGCGAGCAGGAGCGCGCGCTCTCCTCGCCCCTGTTCGCGGTGCGAAAGCGCCTCCCCTGGCTCCAGATCAACCTGCTCACGGCGTTCCTGGCGGCCGCGGTGGTCGGTCTGTTCGAGGAGACGATCGCGAGCGTGACCGCGCTCGCGGTGCTGCTGCCGGTGGTCGCCGGCCAGTCGGGCAACGCGGGGGCGCAGGCGCTCGCGGTGACCATGCGCGCTCTGGTGCTGCGCGAGATCAGCCTGCGCCACTGGCCGCAGGTGCTCCTCAAGGAAGCCGCGGCCGGGCTCCTGAACGGCCTCGCGGTCGCCGCCACCACGGCGCTCGGGGTTTACCTCTGGAGCCGCTCGCCGGGACTGGTGATGGTGATCTCGCTGTCGATGGTGATCTCGATGGTCGCCGCGGGCATCGCCGGGGCGATGGTGCCGGTGCTGCTGCATCGCTTCGGGCAGGATCCGGCGACCGCCTCCTCCATCATCCTCACCACGGTGACCGACGTGGTGGGATTTTTCTCCTTCCTCGGCATCGCCACGCTGTTCGCCTCGATGCTACCGACATGACCCTGGCGTAGCACCCGCCGCCTTACATGAAGCGCATGCGGCGCTGGATCTCGTCGATGTGGTCAGGGCGCTCGAAGGGCGCCGGCGCCGGCTCGCCGGGCCAGCGCGGCCGGCCGAGCGCCTGGAACCAGTCCTCCAGCCCTGCGGGCATGATCGCCCAGAAGAGCTTGAGCGGCACCTTGCCGTCGTTCTCGACGTAATGCTGCACGAAGCGCCCGACCATCAGGGTCGAGCCCTGGCTCACGCGGTGCCACTGGCCCTCGATCTCGGCCTTGCCCTCGCCTTCGAACACGAACAGGATCTCGGCAGAGCGCTCGTGCGCATGGCGGCGCACCGAGGCGCCGGGCTCGAGCACCTGCACGCCGGCCGAGATGAGGTCGTGCGGCGAGTTGTACGGGCTGATCTTGACGGTGACATAGCCGCTCGAGGGCCGCGGCTGCCAGTAGGACTGACCCTCTTCGGCGCCGACGAAAAGCGCCACACCTTTCTCATTCATCGAGGAACTCCATCCACAGGGCATTGTAGAGATCGGTCGCGCTGACCTGCGGGAAGTGCCCGCCGTAGGTCAGCAGCCGCA
>DATKBT010000018.1:0-14326 GCA_035546295.1 Thermoanaerobaculia bacterium
CCTCTTCCCCGGCCTCGGATCGTCCATCGGTACGCTGCACCGTAGCGAACCCTCTCTCCGAGGAGCCGGATGCGGGAAATCCGCACGTCCGGATCTGTGGGGGGCCCGGGTGGGCAACCGCCCGGGCCTACCCGATCGACGAGCGCACCACGATGCGTCGATCGACCGGCCGCGCCACCTGGTGACGACGAACGCGCGATCGGCCGACAGGGGCGCCGTCTGCTACGGCACCGCGGCGAATCGAAGGCGGCGCCGCGCGGCCGCGGCGACCGGCCCGATTCAGGGCGTGTAGCGGACGAGCTTCCCGCCCTTCATCACCATGACCACCCGCTGCAACGCCGACGGATCCTCGAGCGGGTTGCCGCGCACCGCCAGCAGGTCCGCCTGGAGACCCGGCACGACCGATCCGATCTCGGCCTCGAGCCCGAGCGAGCGGGCGGCGAGCGAGGTCGCCGAGGCGATCGCGTCGCCTGCGCCCTGGCCGCCGGCCTCGATGCGGTAGACCAGCTCCTCGACGTTGCGGCCGTGCGCGCCGGCGACCGCGTCGGTGCCGAACACGATCCGCAGCCCCGGGACCGTGAGCGCCTCGCGGAAGACGGCGAGCGCCCGTGGCCGCGCCGCCTCCATCTGCGCGAAGCCGTCCTCGTCGTAGTTGCCGATGCCCAGGAAGCGCTCGCGGTTCTCGAGGTAGTTGCGCAGGACGAGGTCGATGTTGGGGTCGTAATCGAGACCGCGCGCGGCGAGCACCTCGAGGGTCGCACGGTCGAGCAGGGCGCCGTGCTCGATCACCGTGCAGCCGGCGCGCGCCGCGCGCCGCGCGCTCTCGGGGCCGTGGGCGTGGACCGCCGAGCGCAGGCCGAGCCGGCGCGCCTCCCCGCAGGCCGCGTCGAGCTGCTCCTGGGACAACGTCGGGGCTCCGCCGTCTCGGATCGAGGCCGAGGCGAAGATCTTGATCAGGTCGGCGCCGGCCGCGTGCTGCTCGCGCACGAAGCGTCGGATCTGGTCGGGATTGCGGGTGGGGTCGCCGACCGCGCGCAGCGAGGTGAGCACTCGCGGCCCGAGGATCGATCCGGCCGCGATCGCGTCGCGCAGCAGCGCGTCCTCGGGGGAGCCCAGGCTCTGGACCGTGGTGATCCCGTTCTCGAGCGTGCGTCGCGCGTTGCCGGCGTAGAGCAGCATGCGCTGCTGCTCGCTTTCCGGGCTGTCGCGGGTCATCAGACGACCGCTCGAGTCGAAGGCCCAGGCGAGGTGGACGTGGGTGTCGATCAGGCCGGGGAGGAGCGTCGTGCCGGCGAGATCGAGGGTCGTCGACGAGCCGGTGGTCGAGGAGCCGCTGGTCGACGAGCTGGCGGTCGAGCTCTCGTCTCGCCGCTCTCCCCGCTCTCCCCGATCTCCCCGATCCGCCTCGACCGCCACGATCCGGTCACCTTCGACCAGGACCCTGGCGTCCTCGATGATCCCGCCGCGGCCGTCGACGACGCGATCCGGCGTCAGGATCAGGGTCTGGGCGTCGGCGAGCGTGGCGACGCCGGAAGCCGTGGCGATGCCGAGAGCGAGGAGCAGCGTCGCGGGCCGCGAGATCGAGAGGCGCTTCATCGGGAGTCCGTCGCGGGTTCGCACGGGTTCGTTCGCGGGGAGCGGGAGTCGGAGTCGGCGCCGGGTCCGCCTCACGAGGCCCACGGTGAGTGCTCGAGCCGGTAGCGGCCGAGCGGGCTCTTCCTCCCGCTGGCGTCGTGCGCGACGGCCTCGAGCTCGAAGGTGCTCGCCGGCAGCGCGCGGATCGCCTCGCCCGGGTTGAGCAGGATGATCTCGCCCTTCCCCCGGTCGACCGGGACGTCCTCGCTCCACGAGGAGCTCACCACCTCGTCGTTCTCGCGACGCACCGTCTGGAGGTCGATCCGCTCCGATTGCGAGAACGGTCCGCAGAGCCTGACGACGTTGGCGTCGTCCTCCGGCGCGATCGTGCAGTGCACGGTTCCGCCGGCCTGGATCCGGTAGGTGCGCAGGCGCAGGCCCTGCTCCAGGGCGCGAGCGACCACCGCGTCCGTGGTCGCCGCGAGCACCGCTCCCGCTCGCATCAGATCGCCGAGACCCTCCTGCAGGGCCGCCAGCTCCTCGAGCCAACGAGCGCACGGCGCGCAGGAGAAGAGGTGCTCCTCGACGCTCTCGCCGGAGGAGGCGTCCAGCTCGCCGAGCCAGTAGCGCTCGAGGACCTGCGGATCGCAGTCCCGCGCGGGGTCGCTCACCGAGCGGCTCCTTCGAGCCCCATGCAGGCACGCAGCTCTCGCAGGGAGCGATGGCGGATGACGCGGACGTTGCCGGGGCTCAGCCCGAGCTCGGCGGCCACCTCGCTCGCGCTGCGCTCGGCGTAGTAGCTGGTCAGGATCACGGCCCGCTCGCGCTCGGGCAGAGCGTGCAGGCACTGGCGCAGCGCGCCCGTATCGAGCCGCTGGAGCGGTGGCGGTGCCTGCGTGCCGAGCGCCCGATCGATGTCGTCGGCCGCCGCCGCGAAACGGTTGCGCTCTCGCTGGCGCTCTCTGGACGCGAGCCGTGCAGTCCCGAGGACGAAGGAGCCGATGCGCTCGGGATCCCGGACGGCCCCCGCTCGGAGCTTCTCGAGGACCAGCAGGAGCACGTGCTGTGCGAGGTCCTCGGCGGCGGCGCGCTCCCGCAAGTGGCGGAGGCCGTAGAGGAGGACACGCGGTGCAAAGCGCCGGTAGAGCTCGGCCTCGGCGTCGCTCGCGACGACCGGCGCCGTAGCGATGCGGCGGGCCAGCTCGCCGTCCTCGAGCGCGCTCGGATCGCCGAGGATCGGTTCGTCGGAGGGCTGGGCTTCGGGCACGATGCCCAGAGTATCCGAGCGCCTTCGTTCCTTGGACCGTCTCGACACCCGGCGGCGACCTCGGCGGCGGGAGACTGGATCAGCGTCGGCTTCCTCGCTGTCTCGAAGCGGCCCGGATCGGAAGCACCAGGACCGTTCCAGCGGCTCTCGGCCGGATCGCCGCGCCGGCGACCGATCTTGGCGATCCCTTCCGCACGACGATGATGGACGGCCACCCGGGGGCGACGCGGGTCGGACCGACGCGAGGTCAAAAGGACCCCCCCCCCCGGGTCCCGCAGTTTCCCGGCGAGGGCGGGGCCTCACGCCGCCGGCAGCTCCTGCGCGATCCGGCTCGCCGAGCGCAGCGCCAGCGCGGCGAAGGTCAGAGTGCCGTTGTTGCAGCCGGCGGTGACCAGGTTGGGCGCGCCGATTACCCACAGGTTCTCGTGGTCCCAGGTGCGCCCCCACGGATCGGTGACACCGGTCTCGGGCGTCGCGCCCATCCGGCAGCCGCCGCCGGGGTGGTCCTGGAGCTCGCCGGGGAACACGCCGAGCAGCCGTCCGCCGCCGGCGTCCACGATGCGCTCGAAGGTGGTCCGGATCCGCTCCTCGGTGTGGGCGCGCAGGCGCACCGTGTCCTCGTGGTCGGCGAGGTCGATGCGCAGCGTCGGGTCTCCCGACGCGGTGCGGCGCGACCCGTCGAGGGTCAGGCGGCTCGAGGCCGCGGGCAGCGTGTCCCAGTAGGCGCGCATCCGGGCGGCGCCGTGCTGCGCGCGCTCGCGCCAGTCGGCGAGCGCCGCGTCGCCGAGCAGCAGCTCGCCGTCGTCTCTGCTCAGCCGCGGCTCTCGCCCGTAGGCCGACTCCCAGATGCGCAGGTCGTGGCGCACGTAACGGTCGAGCGGGCCGGGACGCTGGAAGCGCTTGGAGAGCAGCGAGTCCATACCGTAGATGCCGGGGTAGAGGCGGAAAGGCAGCTCGACGAAGGCGTTGATCCCGCGGTGGCCGCACAGGTAGCGCCCGACCAGGTCGTGACGGTTGGCGAGGCCGGTCGGGAAGCGGTCCTGGGCAGAGAGCAGCAGCAGGTGCGACGACCACGCGTAGCCGGCTGCCACGACGAAGGTCCGGGCGACCAGCCGCACCTCCTCGTCGGGCCGGTCGCGGTCGACGGCGATCGCGTGACCGATGCGATCGCTCCCTGGCTCGAGCACCAGCCTGCGCACCAGGGTGCGCGCGAGCAACTCGATGCGCCCCGCGTTCAGCAGCTCCTCGAAGGTGAAGTCGGGGGAGTACTTCGCGCCGGTCGGACAGATCGTGCAGGTGTCGCAGCGCACGCAGACGTTGCGACCTCGCCACGGACGCGAGTTCTTGCCCACCGGGTTCGGCCAGAACGGAATGCCCGACCGCTCTCCCCACTCGCGCAGCCGTCCGAGGTTCCAGGACAGCGGCAGCGGCGGCATCGGGTAGGGCGCCGAGCGCGGGTCGAGCTCCTGAGGTCCCGGCTCGCCGGCCACCCCGATCCGCTCCTCGGCCTCCTGGTACCAGGGCTCGATGTCGTCCCAGCCGATCGGCCAGTCGTCGCCGACTCCGTAGAGCGACCGCACCGCGAAGTCCTCGGGGGTGAAGCGCGGCGTGGTCGCTCCCCAGTGCAGGGCCAGGCCGCCGACCGCCATCGATCGCGACTGGATGCCGCGACCGGTCAGGCCCCGGACGTGATCGTCGGGCCAGGGGTTCTCGCCGTAGTCGAGGTTGCGCCGGCGGAGCGCGAAGCGGTCCTCCAGGTTGAAGATGCGGTTGCCGGCCTCGACCACTACGATGCGAGCCCCGGTGGTCTCGGCCAGCCGCTCGGCGACCATCGCGCTCGAGATTCCGGCACCCACGATGCAGACGTCGGCCTCGACGGTCCGAGGCGCCTCGACGGTGCGAGGCGCCTCGACGGTGCGGGGCGCCTTGGCGGTGCGAGCCGCGGTCCGGGCCCTGAGCCGGGTCGTCATCGCTGCGACCTGTCGTGCGCGCAGGGCTCAGTCATCGGTGAACAAGGCCTGGTCGTCGAGCGGCGCCGGCTCGGCGGTGGCGGAGGGCAGGCCGCGGCAGGAATGACGACGGATCGCGCGGCCGTAGCAGAGGTCGTTGGCGGCCGGGGTGGAGTAGAACCAGGCCATCAGCGCCAGCGCGACGTGGGGGGCCTCTAGAGGCGCCGGCAGCGCCGTCTCGCCACGCTCGCGCGGCAGGTGCCGGCGCAGGTGGCTGCGCAGGAGCGCCTCCCGGCGAGCTCTGTCGAGGTCGGCGTAGGCGAGCTCGTGGCGCTGTCGCGACTCGAGCTCGAGCGCCTCGAGCTGGGCGGCCCAGGCCGGCCGCGGGTCGGCCGGGCCGTAGCGGACCTCGTCGCTCGAGAGGTACGGATGGTCGAGCTCGGCGACCGGCCGCACGCCGTCGCGCCAGCGCTCGAAGCGAGTGACCGCCTGCTCGAGCCGAGCGGCGCCGAGCTCGGCCGTGGGCAGCGTCACCGCGGCGACCGCGCGCAGGATCGCGGCTTCCCGGCGCTGCTGGTCTGGAGCGCGCGGTGGCCCCGTCTGGGCGCGCACGCCGCCGGCCGCGACCGCGGAGAGCGCGCTCGCGCTCTGCACCAGGAAGCGGCGCCGGGTGCGCCCGGCGTCGCCGGAGTCCGAAGCGTCGGTCATCGATCCCTCGGTCGGTGGCGATGCGCGAGCAGTCTATCCGTGCTCGACGGTCGCCCGCCGGCTCGCGAGTCGCGACGACCACCGAGCCGCGTGAGCCACGGTCTTCCGCTGCACGGCTCCGACGGCCGCGGTGGGGGACCTCCTCGAAGTGACGCGCGCCGCGAGGCGGCGGCGGGGCTGCGGGCTCAGCTTCGGCTCGCCGTGGCAGCGCGCTGCGAGAGGGATCCGGATCGCGCGGCTCACTCCCCGCCGACCGTGGGAGAGGGGATGGGCATCGATGGTAGGTTCGTCGCCTCGCAACGACCGCCCGCCGCCGCCGCAGAGATGGAGAGACGCCGATGCCCGTGCCCCGATCTTCACGCTTGGCCCTGGCGACCGCGCTGGCGCTGCTGCTGCCGGCGATGATGGCGAGGATGTCGGCCGCGGAGGATCTCGCCGCCATGTACCGCGACACCGCCAACCGCATCCTCGATGCGGCGATGGCCGACGAGGAGGGTTGGGAGAAGCTCACCTACCTCACCACCGCGATCGGCAACCGTCTCTCCGGATCCAAGCGGCTCGAGGAGGCGATCGACTGGGCGGTCGAGCGGATGGAGACCGAGGGCTTCGACCGGGTCGTCCGCCAGCCGGTGAAGGTGCCGCACTGGGTGCGGGGCGAGGAGGCGGCCTGGGTGGTCGAGCCGTCGCTGCGCCGGCTGCCGATGCTAGGGCTCGGCGGCAGCGTCGGCACCGCTCCCGAGGGCGTGATCGGCGAGGTGGTGACGGTGTCGAGCTTCGAGGAGCTCGACGCGCTCGAGCGCTCGGCGGTGGAGGGCCGGATCGTCGTCTACGCGGTCCCGTGGGAAGGATACGGCCGCACCGTCCGCTACCGCAGCACTGGCGCCTCGCGCGCTGCCGCCAAGGGCGCGGTCGCCGCGCTGGTGCGCTCGGCGACGGGACGCTCGCTGGCGACGCCCCACACCGGCGCTTTGAGCTACGCCGAGGATCAGCCGAAGATCCCGGCGGCCGCGATCACCCCCGAGGATGCGGAGTGGTTCGAACGGATGAAGGCGCTCGGCAAGCGAGCCGTGGTGCGGCTCGAAATGGGCGCGCGAACCCTCCCCGACGCCGATTCGGCGAACGTCATCGCCGAGATCCGGGGCTCCGAGCTGCCCAAGGAGGTCGTGGTCATGGGCGGACACTACGACTCCTGGGACGTCGGGCAGGGAGCGCACGACGACGGCGCCGCCTGCATCGCGGCCTGGCAGGCGCTCGAGATCCTCGAGGACCTCGGGCTGCGGCCGCGGCGCACTCTCCGAGTCGTGCTGTGGACCAACGAGGAGAATGGTCTGGCCGGCGGCAGGGCCTACCGCGAGTGGGTGGGGGAGGCGGTGGAGCACCACGTCGCCGCGATCGAGATGGATGGGGGCGCCGAGCGGCCGGTGGGCTTCGGGGTCGGCGGGCGCGACGCGCCGGCGGGTGGAGCGGTCGAGAAGCTGCGGCCGATCGGCGAGCTGCTCGAGCGGATCGACGCCGGCGCGATCACGGCCGGCGGCGGCGGCGCCGACATCGGCCCCCTGATGCGCGAGGGCGTGCCGGGTCTCGCCTTGCGCACGATCGGTGAGCACTACTTCGACTGGCACCACACCGACGCAGACACCCTCGACAAGGTCGAGCCCGAGAACCTGCGCAAGGCGACCGGCATGCTGGCGGTGATGGGCTTCGTTCTCGCCGACATGCCGGGAACGCTCCGGGAGTAGGAGCAGGAGCAGGAGTCGTCGTCGGAAGCAGGACCGGTCGTCGAGCGGAGCTCCGCGCCGTTGCGGACGCGCGCCGCGCTGCGCCGGGGCTGACGCGCGACGGTCCGTCGCGGCCCTGCCGTCGGCATCGTTGCCGAAGCTGAACACGCGCCGCGCGGCTCGGCCCGACGATCCCACGCAGCTCGGCATCTCGCAGCTCGCAGCTCCAGCGACCGAACCTGGCGATTGCACGCGAGGCTCTCGCGCCCGCCCGGCGATTCTCCCGCTCCCCCTTGCCCGCTTTGGCCTGCGTGCGGATAGAGTCGATCGCTCGGCCCCTCTTCCAGCATGCCCGCCCCCGAGCTCGTCACCGAGCGCCTGCTGCTGCGCGGTTGGCGCGAATCCGACCTCGACCCGTTCGCGGCCATCAACGCCGACCCCGAGGTCACGCGCTTCCTGGGCGGTCCGCTGTCGGCCGAGGCGAGCGACGCGCTGGTCGCCCGCTTCGTCGAGCACTTCGAGCGCCACGGCTTCGGTCTGTGGGCGGTGGAACCGCGCGAGCGCGGTGAGCTGGCCGACGTCGTCGGGCTGGCCGGCTTCGTCGGACTGTCGGTGCCGCGGTTCGAGACGCGCTTCACACCCTGCGTCGAGATCGGCTGGCGCCTAGGTAGGTGGTTCTGGGGCCGCGGCATCGCCATCAGGGGGCGCGTGAGGCGTTGCGCTTCGGCTTCGTCGAGGCGGATCTCGCCGAGATCGTATCGTTCACGGTCCCCGCCAACACGAGGTCCCGCTCGGTGATGGAGCGGCTGGGGATGCGCCGGGACCCAGACGGGGACTTCGAACATCCCGCGATGCCAGTCGGGCATCCGCTTCGGCCCCACGTGCTCTATCGGCTCGAGCGTCGAAGCTGGCTCTGCGCAAGGTGACGAAGGATCGGCGACCCGCCGGAGGGCCGCTCGCGCTCACCCAGACACCGACGGGAGGCGCGAGGCTCAGGGCGTCGGCAGCAGGACCGGCTGGATCGCCTTCCAGCGAGCGCGGCTGATGCGCACCCGGCAGCCGTCGGAGAGCACCGCGGCGCGGGCGCCCTTGAACAGCTCGACGACCTCGCGCACCTCGGGAACCGCGACCAGGGCCCTGCGGTGGACGCGCACGAAGCGGGTCGGGTCGAGCCGCTCCTCGAGGCGATCGAGCGAAGCGCGCAGGAGATGCCTTCCCTGGGCGCTGTGCACCCGAACGTAGTAGTCCTCGCTCTCGATCCAGACGATCTCTTCGGCCGGGATGATCAGCGAGCGCGAGGAGGCCTTGATGCTGAGGCGATCGAGCGGGCGCCGGCGCTGCTCGCCGGCGGGCTCGGATGAGCCGGTGGTGAGCTCCTCGGCGAGCTGAGCGACCTGCTCGGCGAGGGCTCCGAGGCGCCGCTCGCGCACCCGCTGCTTGGCGCGCTCGAACGCGGTGGCGAAGCGCTCGTCGGAGAACGGCTTGACCAGGTAGTCGATCGCCGCCACGTCGAACGCGCGCGCCGCGTACCGCTGATACGCGGTGACGTAGACGACGGCCGGCAGCTCCTCGTCGTCGAGCGACTCGTGGACCTCGAGACCGTCGAGCTCGGGCATCTCGATGTCGAGGAACAGGATATCGGGTCGCTCCCGCCGGATCGCACACCGGGTCGACTCGCCGTCGCCGCACTCCGCGACCACCTCGGCGTCCGCGTCGGCAGCGACCAAGTCGACCACGATGCCGCGGGCGAGCGGCTCGTCGTCGGCGACCAGGACACGGAAGCGGCTCATCCTGCGCTCGCCAGACGCACGTCGCTCCTCGCCGGCATCCGGAGAGTGGCGATCGTGCGGTCGCCGCTGCGGGCGAGCACCAGGCTGGCCGCATCGCCGTAGAGCTGGTGCAGGCGCGAGAGCACGTTCTGCAGGCCGATGCCGGGGACCGGCTCCTCGGTGCCGGGTCCCGGTCCGTCGTCGGAGACCTCGATCACGAGCTCGCCCCGTTCGCCCGCTGCCCGGATCGCGATCGTGCCGCCCCCGGCGCGGGGCGCGACGCCGTGGCGGATCGCGTTCTCGACCAGCGGCTGGAGCACCAGCCAGGGGACCGGCAGCTCGGCGACCGCCTCCTCGATCTCGAAGCCGACCCGCAGGCGCCTGCCACGCCGAGCACGCGAAGCAGGACAACGTCTTCGTCCAGTTCTACCCGATGCTCGTGCAGGCTGCGGCGCTGCGCAACGGTACGCCTCCCGCCGCCTCGCCCGCCGATCCCGCGCCGGCTCGAGGTCCAGAATCGCAGCAGCAGAGCCCAGAGCAGCAGAGCCCAGGCAGCAGAGTCCAGAGCAGCAGAGTCCAGAGCAGCAGCGCCTGGAGCGAGAGGGAGACGCGGTCGAATCGCCGCTGCTCGCCCTCGGCGGGCTCGACCCGGTGCACCTGGTCGAGGGCCGCGAGGAGATGGGAAAGCCCGAGATCGTCATGGTCCACGAGGGCTACCGCTACCAGTTCGTGAGCGAGCCCAGCCGGGCGCGCTTCGCACATATCCGGAGGCGTACTCGATCCGCAACGAGACCTGCCCGGTGGTGCCGGGCGCCCCGATCGATCCTTCGTTGTTCACCGTGCACGACGAGACGATCTACGCCTTCGCGACGCCCCAGTGCGTGACCGACTTCGAGGCCGATCCCGAGTTCTACCTCGAGCCGGAGGGATGATCGGACCTCGGGGGCGGCGACGGCGGTGCGACTCTGTCGATGTGCGCTTCCCTGGCGACGCGGCGTTCTAGGAGCGATGACGAGGAGGTGCCTCGCCGCCGTCCGCCGTTGCGGTTTCGCTGCGATCGGACGCCGCCGGCGCGGTACGATCCTCATCGCCCTGACAAGGAGGCCGCTCATGAGAATCGTCCGTTCCGGCTCGGGTCTTCGCCTCGCGTCGTTCAGTAGGCTGCGCTCCGTTCCGTCCCGTCTCTGCGCGATGGGCTCCACCGTCGCTCCCGCCCTCGCCCTACTCCTGCTGGCCGGCGCCTGCGTCGACCTGGAGCAGGTCCTCAGGGTGCGCTCCGACGGGGCCGGAGAGCTGCTCGTCAACGTCCGCTTCGATCCCAAGCTGCTCGAGGAGGGCATCGAGGAAGGCCAGGCTGGTTCGCTCGAGGAGATGCTCGCCGAGATGCGCCAGAACGCCGCCGCCGACGGGGAGAGCCAAGCCGCCGAGCTGGGGGAGGGCGTGCGCTTCGCCGGGATCGAGGAGCTCACGGGCGAGCGGCCGGGGCTCCAGCTCCGTTTCGACTTCGACGACGTCGGCGCCCTCCGCCTCAGCCCGATGGGTCCGCTCTCGCAGGCGGGCGGCGCCCCGGGAGCCGGCTCGGCCGACCCGATGGGGCTGGCCTTCGACCGCAAGGGCAAGAGATCGACCCTGCGGGTGGCGTTGTTCAGCGAGGAGGAGCTCGCCGAGCTGGCGCGCGAGGTCCAGGTCGCCTCGCCGCCGGAGTCGCCGCCGGTCGCCGAAGGCGGGTTCGATCAGATGGCCGAGGCGATGATGGAGATGATGAAGGAGCTGCTCACCGGGCTCAGGATCGCCTTCGTCGTCGAGCCCGTGGGAGAGATCTCGACGACGAACTCGACCTACCGCGACGGCAACCGGCTCACCCTCTTTCGACTCGACTTCGCGGCTCTGCTCGAGAACGAGGAGGCGTTGAAGAGGCTCGGCGCCGAGCAGGCCGAGCCGTCGCTGGCCGCCCTGCGGAGGATGGTGGGCGAGGTCGCCGGCATGGACATGGAGCTCCTGCCCGAGATGGTCGTCGAGTTTTCCGATTGAGAGCGAGTCGATGGAGCCGAGCCGGATTGGCCGTCCAGCGCGGGCGAGCCGGCCGGCGCCATCGGAGAGCACAGCGAGCACAGTCGAGCACAGTCAAGCGGCGGCGCGGCGCTCTGGCTGCGCCGCGGCCCGCTCGACGACCCGGATCCGCGCCGTCGCGGCCGATCTGCGCTCCAGCCTTCGGTAGCGCAGGAGCAGAGCGAGCGCGACGCTCGCCGATCCGGCGGCGAGGCCGAGCCACAGCCCGAGGGCTCCCCGGCCGCCAGGGAAGGCGAGACCGACCGCCAGGACGAACCCGACGCCCCAGTAGCCGGCGAGCGACAGGACCATCGGCACCCGCGTGTCCTTGATGCCGCGCAGGCAGCCGGCGGCGACCGTCGCGAGGTCGTCGACCGGATGTAGGATGGCCAGCACCAGCAGCAGGGTGCCCGCGAGGCCCAGCGTCGCGGCGGCCGGATCGCCGCCGCGCAGGAACAGGGCCGCCACCTCCTCGCGGAACAGCACCAGGAGGAGACACGCCGCCGCTCCCCACCCAGACACCAGCCCCAGGGCGGTGCGGCTCGATCGTCTGACCCGATCCTTTCGGCCGGCGCCCGCCGCCAGCGCGACGCGGACCGTCGCCGCCTGCGACAGCCCCAGCGGCACGGCGTAGAGCAGGCCCGCCATGCGCAGGCTCACCGCGTGCGCCGCCAGGGCCTCGGTTCCGAGCACGCCCGCGAGCAAGGTCGAGAACAGGAAGACGCCGGTCTCCCCGAGGCTCGCGATCCCGATCGGCATCCCCAGCGTGAACAGCTCACGAAGCAGCGGGATCCTGGGAGCGATCGATCCGCGCAGCAGGCCATGGCCGCGCAGCGCCCGGCCCCAGCGCAGGGTCGAGAGCAGCGCGACGAGCATGAAGGTCGAGGCGATCGCCGAGGAGGCGCCGGCGCCGGCGAGCCCCCAGCCGCGGAAACGGCCTTCGCCGAACATCAGGATCCAGTTTCCGAGCGCGTTGATCGGCAGGGTGAGGAGGGTCACCGCGAAGAAGACCCGGGGCCGTCCGAAGGAGGCGAGCGTCTGGCGCATCAGGGCGACGCCCGTCATCGCGACGAAGGCGACCGCCATCCACCGGGCGTAGGGCATGGCGAGCTCGACCACCTCGTCGGCGACGCCCAGGCCGGACAGCAGGCGCGGCGCGTTCCAGACCAGGGCGGCGCCCGGCATCGCCAGGATCGCGGCCGCCCACAGGCCCTGGTGGACGGCCTCTTTCGCCTCCGCCTCGCGGCCGGAGCCGAGCGCCTGGCTCGCCAGCGGCGCCACCGCGGCGAGGACTCCGGCGGCGAGGTAGAAGACGATCGAGTAGGCGTCGCTGGTCACCGCTCCGGCGGCCAGGTGCTCGGGACCGAGCCAGCCCATCATCACCACATCGGTGATCGAGATCCCCATGCTGGCGAGCGAGGCGAAGACCAGCGGCGTCGCCAGGCGGGTCAGGCTGCCGGCTTCGACCAGGGCCAGGCGCAGCCCCGGGAACTTCTTGCGCGAAGGCGGGGTCGGAAGCTGAGGAAGGATGGAGGTCATGGGCGTCCCGTGAAGCGAAGTCTCGAGGTGAAGCGCGTTGGATGGAAGCTGCGGATTCGAGCCGCGGTGGGCCGACTCTCACTCCTCGAAACGACCTGCGAGGGCGCGAGCCGCCAGCCGTCGTGCCAGTACACTGGGCGCAACGCGTAGCGGGCTCGTGGTGGTCACTACTCTCCAACGAGCGTCGCGGGCGAGGCGCGGTCACACCACGAGCCCGCTTCCCGCTGGCCGAGTCGACCTAGAGAGGAGATCCAGCATGAGCCCACATCCCGTCGTCTCCGACCGCTCCCATCGCCCACCAAGCGGCCTCGCTGCGACGGTCGCGCTGCTGTGGAGTGCGCTGGCCTTCGGTCCAGCGGCGAGCGGTCGTCCGGCGCCCGTCGCCGACGAGGCCGGCGACGGCGACCGCGAGTGGAGCCAATGGCGAGGTCCCGACCGCGACGGGATCTCGGGCGAGACCGGACTGCTGCAGTCCTGGCCGGAGGGGGGGCCGCGCAAGGTGATCGACGTCGGCGGCCTGGGCGCCGGCTACTCGTCGTTCGCCGCGAGCGGCGATCGGCTGTTCACCCAGGGTGCCAAGAACGGGAGCGAGTGGGTGATCGCTCTCGATGCCCGCACCGGCGTCATCCTCTGGCAGACCAAGAACGGGCCGATCTACGAGGACGGCCGGGGCGACGGGCCACGAGGGACCCCCGTGATCGACGGCGACCGGCTGTTCGCGATGTCGGGACGCGGCCACCTGCTCAGCCTGGAGCTCGAGTCCGGCGAGGTCGCGTGGAAGGTCGACCTCCTGGACCGCTTCGGCGCCCGCAACATCTCGTGGGGGATCAGCGAGTCGCCGCTGGTCGTCGACGGCAAGGTGATCGTCAACCCCGGGGGCCGGGGCGCCTCGATCGTGGCTCTCGAGCGGGACACCGGCGAGGTGGTGTGGAAGAGCGGCAGCGACCGCGCCGGGTACTCTTCGCCGATGCTGGCCGAGGTCGGAGGCGTCCGCCAGGCGATCGTCTTCACCCACGAGCGGGTGGTCGGCGTCGCGCTGGACGGCGGAGAGGAGCTCTGGAGCTACTCGAAAGTCGCCAACGACACCGCCAACGTGGCGACGCCGGTGGTGGAGGGGAACCTGGTGTTCGTCTCCTCGGACTACGGCACCGGCGGCGCGCTGCTGCGCATCGGCAGCGACGGCCGTTCGGTCGAGGAGGTGTACTTCACTCGCGAGATGAAGAACCACCACTCGAGCCCGGTGCTGGTCGGCGGCGCGCTCTACGGCTTCTCGTCATCGATCCTGACCGCGCTCGACTTCGACACCGGAGAAGTCCTCTGGCGCGACCGCAGTGTCGGCAAGGGCTCGCTGATCTACGGCGATGGCCGCCTCTACCTGCTCTCGGAGCGGGGGGCGGTGGCGCTCGCGGAGGCCACGCCCGCGGGTTACCGCGAGCTCGGCCGCTTCCAGCTCCCGCGTGGATCCCTGCCGAGCTGGAGCCATCCGATCCTCCACGACGGACGGCTGATCCTCCGCGACCAGGATCGCCTCTACGCCTTCGACGTCCGCGGGCCGACGCCGTAGCACCGCCGGCGCCCGACCTAGCGGGCTCGTGGTGTTCACCACTCTCCAACGAGCAGCGAGGTCGCGGCGCGGTCATACCACGAGCCCGCTAGCCGATCACTCGTGCGCCGCAAGCCCGCAAGCGGGCGCGGCTGGGTCGACCAGGCCACAGCCGTTTCTCTGGGCGAGCGCGGCGGCTTGATCGAACT
>DATKBT010000019.1:0-4384 GCA_035546295.1 Thermoanaerobaculia bacterium
TCCGCCGCGTTGCCCAGCAGGTAGCGGGTGGCCCAGGCGTTCCCGGTCTTGCGAGCGAGCTCGAGCCCGGCCCGCGAGACCTCGAGTCCCCGGACCGGGTCCTCGGGCTCGAGCGCGTAGGCCAGGTTGATGGCGGCTCGATGGGCGGTCTCGAGGTGGCCGTGCCGGCGCGCCATCTCGGTGGCCCCGGTGAGCGTGACGACCGCCTCGACCAGGCGCCCCAGATTCGCGAGCGAGACGCCTCGCGTGATGAGCAATTCGATCGTCAGATCTTCCTGGCCGGCGACCTCGGCCGTGGGCAGGGCCGCATTCGCGATCTCGATCGCCGACGGCTCGTTGAGCGTCCGCATCTCGATCTTCGCCAATGCCTCGGCAATCTCCACGAAGCCGGGGTCCTCGGGCTTCAGGTCCGGATCCTCGTACGCTTCCTTCAGCAGCTGGCGCGCCCGTCCCAGGTGGCCTTCGGTGAGGTACTGACCAAGGGAGGCAATCGCGCGCCTGCGGGTCGGCAGGTCGCCGAGCTCGGTGGCGAGGACGATCGCGCGCTCACAGTGGGCCGTGCCCTGATCGAACAGGCCTGCCGTCGAGGCCGCCCGACCGGCGGCGACCCGGAGCTCGAGCTCCTCGGCCGGATCGGAGGTCACCGCCAGGGCGCTCTCCAGGTAGGCCAGGGCGCGGCGGTGCGAGCCGAGGCCGGTCGCTCGGTTGGCGGCCCCCCGCAGGGCGACCCGCGCCTGGGCGGCGACCGCCGCCCCCTCGGGGCCGTCGGGGTGCGCCCGGTACGCGTCCACGTAATGCTGGGCCAGGACGCCGGCCAGCTCATCGTCACCGAGCGACTCGAAGTACCGCGCCGCGGCCAGGTGACGGGCGCGACGATCATCCCGGGAGAGCGTCGAGTACGCCACCTCCCGGAGCAGCCCCTGGACGAATCGGTCCTGGCCGCGTTCGGGGGACCGCGGATCGTCGTCCAGCGCAAGGATCTCCCGCTGGGCCAGGTGGCGGAGCATGGGCTCGATGGCGTCCGGTTCGCTGCGCGCGACCGCGGTCAGAACCGGCAGCATGAACGACAGGCCGAGGACCGATGCGTCCTGGACGAGGGCGCGCTCCGCCGGTGAAAGGGCGTCGATCCGCGCGGCGATGAGGGCCTGAAGGGACTCCGGGACCGCCAGCTCGGAGAGGTCGCCGGTGGGCTCGAACGTGCCGTCGCGTCGCTCGATCTGCCCGTCGTTGAGCAGCATGCGAACCGTCTCCACGGCGTACAGCGGGATCCCCTCGGCGCGCTCGACGATCCGCTCGATCACCGGCGCCGGAAGCCCCGGAACCAGGCCGGCCAGGAGGGCGTGCATCGCGTCACCGCTGAGCGGTGCGAGGTTCAGTGACGTGAAGCTGCGCTGTCCGGCGCCCCACGTCGGCCGTCGATCGAGAAGCTCGGGACGCGCCAGGGTGATGAGGTACAGCGAGCGACCGCGCGACCAGCTCACGAGCTCCTCGATGAAGTCGAGGAGGCCTTCATCGGCCCACTGGAGATCCTCGAACACCATCACCACCGGTCCACGTTCGGCGATGCGCTCGAAGAAGGCACGCCAGGCGACGAAGAGCGGCCCGCGATCGTGGGCGCCCGCCTCACCGATCCCGAGCAGGTGCAGGAGCGGACCCTCGAGCGTGCGGCGCTCGTCGCCATCCGGCACGAACTCCTGCAGCGTGGCCGACAGCCGCTCGCGCGTCGAGGCCTCGTCGGCACCCTCGCCGACGCCGATGCGCATGCGGACCATCTCGCCGAGCGCCCAGAACGTGATCCCGTCGCCGTAGGCCGGCGAGCGGCCCTGGTGCCAGTAGACGATCTCGGTGACCCCGTCGATGTACTTGAGGAACTCCCATGCCAGCCGGCTCTTGCCGATGCCCGCCTGGCCGATCACGCTGACGAGCCGAGGACCACGCTCGCGGGCCGTGGCGTGGTAGAAGTCCTTGATGAGCTGGAGCTCGTTCTCGCGCCCCACGAACGGGGGCTCGAGCCCTTCGCTCCGGCCGACGCCGCCGCGCTGCGCGACGACGCGGAGCGCTCGGAATGCCGGCACCGGGCTCGTCTTGCCCCTGAGCGTGTGCGCTCCAGCCTCCTCGAAGGCGATCGCCCCGCTCGCCGCTCGTCGGGTGCCTTCCCCGGCCAGGACGGTCCCCGGCGGCGCAACCGATTGCAGGCAGGAGGCGGTGTTCACGAGCTCCCCCGGCAACCATCCCCATCCCGGTCGCGCCGATCGTGACCACGGCCTCGCCGGTGTGGACGCCCGCGCGGAGCGACAGCTCGTCCGTCCCGCGCTTCATCCCGAGCCGGCGGACCGCGTCAACGAGGTCGAGCGCGGCGCGCACCGCCCGCTCCGCGTCGTCCTCCTGGGCGATCGGCGTGCCCCAGACCGCCATGACGGCGTCGCCGATGAACTTCTCGACGCTCCCGCCGTAGCGCTCGATGATCTCGCGGGAGGTCTCGAAATAATGGGCCAGCAGGTCGCGCACGTCCTCGGCGTCCCGCTGCTCCGACAGCGTCGTGAAGCCGACGAGGTCGGCGAAGAGCACGCTGACCAGGCGTCGCTCGGTGGCGGGCAGTGCCGCCGGCGCCACGGCCGCGGCGGTCGACTCGGTCAGCGCGGCGCCGCAGTCGCCGCAGAACTTCGTGCCTGGCGCGTTCGGGGCGCCGCAGCTCGGGCAGGTGACGGCCAGCCGCTGCCCGCACTCGCCGCAGAACTTGCGGCCAGCTTCGTTCGCTGATCCGCAGGTGGCACAGATCACTCGGGCGATACTCCTCGATCAGGGGGCCACAGTATCGCGATCCGGTCACCCCGAAGGCAAGGTTGCCCGGAGCGACCCGGACGGGGCGTCAGCCCTTCTTCTTGCCCTTCTTTCCGGCGGCGACCGGCTCGGGGGCGTCGAGCATCTCGTCGATTGCCCGTCGCGCCTGGAACGCTGATCGGTAGGACTTCTGGGAGCGGGGAGCGTCGGCATCGGCCTTGAAGTACCAGCTGCGCTCACCGGCAACGTAGAGGATCTCGTAGCCACGATGCTGTTCGGAGGGCCGCGCGGCGTCGTTCGCGAGCATGACCGTGGCCTCGCGCGAGGTCCGTGGGACGCACACGCCGCAGCGTGATTCGAGGAGGCCGTGGGCACATCGGCGGCAGGAGGCGCAGGTCTGCGGCTCGAACCCGTGGATGCATCGGTCTGTCATGTGCCGCCTTTCTGGGTGGGCTACCAGCGTACACCGCATCCGTGTGGTACGCTTCGTACACGTGTTCGATTTGGCGCTCCGGTCAGCGCCACGGCTTCACACCCGCCCGACCTCGCTTACCTCATCGCCCTGACCGGGCCCCCGCATCGTTTTCGGTGTGCGGGAGGGCCCCGTTTCAGGAGCTTCCTTCCCTTGACCTTCTCTGCCCTCGGGCTGCGTCCCGACCTGCTGCGCGCCGTCGCGCGTCAGGGCTATACCGATCCCACCCCAGTCCAGCGCCAGGCGATCCCGCTCGTGCTTGCCGGTCGTGACCTGCTCGCCGGCGCCCAGACGGGCACCGGCAAGACGGCAGCCTTCGTGCTGCCGATCCTGCAGCACCTCGCCGAGCGGCCCGCGCGCGACCATCGCATCCGGGTCCTCATCCTCGCTCCGACTCGCGAGCTGGCCATCCAGGTCGAGGAGTCGGTCCGAACCTACTCCGGCGGCAGCGTCCGCTCGACCGCCATCTACGGCGGCGTCGGGTTCGGCGGCCAGGTCGGCGCCCTGCGCCGTGGCGTGTCCGTCGTGGTCGCCACGCCGGGCCGGCTGCTCGACCACGCCCGCCAGGGCACCATCGACCTGCGCGGGGTCGAGTTCCTCGTCCTCGACGAAGCGGATCGGATGCTCGACATGGGCTTCATCCGCGACATCCGCCAGGTCCTGGCGCTGCTCCCGGACCGCCGCCAGAACCTGCTCTTCAGCGCCACCTTCTCCCGCGAGATCCGCTCGCTGGCCGAGGGCCTGCTCGATCGGCCCGCATCGGTCCAGGTGACTCCCGAGAACACGGCCGTCGAGCTCGTCGAGCAGGTCGTCCACCCGGTCGACCGCGAGCGCAAGCGCGAGCTGCTCACGCACCTCGTCCGCACCCGCGAGATCGACCAGGCGCTCGTCTTCACCCGCACCAAGCACGGGGCCAACAGGCTCGCCGAGCAGCTCAACCGCGACGGGATCGCGACCGCCGCCATCCACGGCAACAAGTCGCAGCCCCAGCGCGTTCGCGCCCTCGCCGACTTCAAGGCCGGACGCGTGCTGCTCCTCGTCGCCACCGAGGTCGCCGCCCGCGGCCTCGACATCGAGGCGCTGCCGCACGTCGTCAACTTCGAGCTGCCGATGGTGCCCTCCGACTACGTC
>DATKBT010000020.1:0-109232 GCA_035546295.1 Thermoanaerobaculia bacterium
GCGTCGAGGAGGGGTTCCTCGTGCTGCGGTCGGAGGCGTCGTCTCCCGGCTGCGCGCCGGCGGCGCCGCGCCTCTAGCAGCCCGTGATGAAACTCAGCACGCCCGCACGACAAGGTCTTTCCGCTCCGCCGGCGGCCAAGAAGCCAGTCGAACGAGTGCGGGAGCTGGCTTTCTCAAGGTCGGCTTCTCGCCGCCGGCTCCGCTGCAAGTCCTTGTCGCCCTTCGGGTTGCGGCGGCGCAGGCCCATCTGCTGCGTTGGACCTCCTCGCCGATGTCCCCGCATCGCCTCCGTCGGTCCGCCTTGCATCTGGGCCTGCGGCGCTCGCAATGCGGGCATCCTGACTGTCACCACGGGCTGCTAGGGGTCATAGTCCCTATGGGCGTACCCTCGCGATGCCGCCATCGTCGTGCTCGGCGCCGGGCCCGCGCCGGGCCCGCGCCGGGTCCTGAACAGTGGTTCGTTGCATGAGTCGAGAGGTCATTCAGTGCGCGGGCACGCGCTTCGACGAAAGGCAGACTTGGCATCTTCAGAGGAGAAGCAACGCCGCCTGCGAGCAGAAGCGGCCACGAACCAACTGGGTGACGAATCACCGTTCCAGGCCAGCCGCCTCCGAGCGACCGACCGGCTTGCGCATCACGACGAAACAGCAGGGGCGCAGCAGACGATCGACGTCGATGAAGGGGGCGGTTCCAGTGATCCGGTATCCTCTCTTCTCGTACCATGGAAACAGCTCGGTGCGCTGGTCGACGACGTAGATCTCGATCTCGCGGCATCCCTGGTGCGCCAGCCACTCCTCTCCAGCGCACAGCAGCCGGTGGCCCAGGCCGGCGCCTTGCCGGTGCGGGGCCACCGAGAGCATGCCGAGGTAGCCGAGCGCGCCGCGTGGCTCGAGGTAGACGCAGGCCTCGAGCTCGCCGCTCGACCGTTCGCCTCCCGGCAGGACGAGGAAGACCCCCCTCGACAGGTGATCGCGCACCCCCTCGGGGTCGATTCGATCCCCCTCGACGAAATGCGTCTCGACCCGGTACGCCTCGCTGATCAGGACGGCGAGGGGCCCGGCATCGCCGTCGGTGGCGACGCGAAGGCTCGCGCGGGTCCCGATCGCGCCCGTGCTCAACCCTCGACCCGAAGATACTCGCGCTCGGAGAGGAACAGGCGCAGCGACCGACCCCCGACCAGAGTGTCGAAGCGCACCCGCTCGGCGCTGGTCTCCTCGCCGCCGACTCGGAAGCTGTGCTCGCCGAGGGGCACCAGCGGGCGCGGCCACAGCCAGAGCTGCCCCTTGCGCAGGAAGACTCGCAAAGTCCCTTCCCACGGGCTGTCGTTGCGGTAGACGCCGGCCAGGCCCTCCCACGCCTCGGGGTGCTCGAAGCTGCGCAATCCGCGATAGCGACCGCCGGTCAGCCAGCGCCCGCCGTGCGCGACCTCGACGACCTCGCCTTCGCGACGCCCGAATTCGAAAGGGTGGAGCGCGAAGTCGGGGTGGTCGGCGACGAACACGTCCGGCGCCAGCCGCTGCAGCGGGATCGTGCCGCCGGCGCCGGCGACCACCAGCCCGTCGCCGTCTTGGGCGAAGGCGAGCCGGCTGCCGTCCTCGCCGGTGTAGACGCCGACGTAGTCGCCGGCATCCGCGACGAGGTAGGGATCGTCCGGCGGGGGCGGATCGGGGAGCTCCTGGCCGCCGGCGGCCGCGGCCAGGCAGTCGACGGCCCAGGCGGCGGGCGCCAGCGGCCGATAGCCGAAGAGGTTGGCGGGAACCGCGGCGAACGCCGCCAGCCCCGCCGACAGATCGGCCCACAGCGCGGTGCTGAACGAGACCATGCCGCCGGTGTGGCGCAGGATCGGCGAGTCGGAGCCCTGCTGCCGCGATCGGTCGACGATGACGCCGTACCCGTAGGCCATGTCGCTTCCCCGCGAGCCGGTCGCAATCCAGGGCCGGGTCAGGCGATCGAAGCTCTTCTCCGAGAGCAGGCGGCCGCGATCGAGAGCGCCACGGCGCAGCAGCACGCGCAGGAACCGGCACATGTCGGCGGCGGTGGCGGCCACGCAGTCCGCGCCGCCGTCCGAGGTCACCGGCGTGACGCGGGTGAGAGGCCCGTAGCGCGGGAACGGGCGGTCGCCGTAGAGGGGCGCGTAGGACGGGGGGAACCGGCCGCAGGTGCCGCTGGTGATGACCGGCTCGCTGTCGTGCATTCCGACCGGGTCGAGGACCCGATGCCGGAGGATCGCGCCCAGGGAGCGGCCTTCGACGGTCGAGAGCAGCCGGCCCAGGATCTCGTATCCGAGATTGCTGTAGGAGAACGCCGCGCCGGGCGCCTGGGACGTCCACAGCGGTCTCGCCGGATCGAGCGGCAACATGGGCGTGTCGCGCGGCAGGCCCGCGGTGTGGGTCAGCAGATGGTGTGCGGTGACCGGCTGATAGACGCTGTCGATGCGCAGCCAGGGGAGCAGGTCACGCACCGGCCGGTCGAGGTCGAGCAGTCCCTCCTCGGCCGCGCGCAGCGCCGCGATCGCCACGAACAACTTGCTCAGCGAGCCGACCTGGAAGAGCGCACCGGTGGCGAGCGCTCCCCCATCGACCGGGTCGGCGCCGGCCGACGAGACCCGGCGCCAGCCGGCGTCATCGGCGAGCGCCAGCACCAGCCCCGGGGCGCCCCGCTCGACGACGTGGCGAGCGACGTGGGTGTCGATCTCCTCGAGCGCCTCGATCCACTCCGAAGGCCGGCGTTCGCCGGTCACGACCGTGGCGGAACGCGCTGCGCCGGGAAACGCTGCGGCCGCGAGCGGTGCTCCGGCCGCGGCCAGGGCGAAGAGCTCGCGTCGGCTCACTCCTTCGCTTCTCGGGTGCATCGGCGACACGATGTCACGGTTGCGGGGAGCAGAAAACCCCGCCTCGCCACGGCCCTCCGCGCAGGAATAGTGGAGGTCGCACACCGGTTCGAGCAGGCGAGGAACTCGGGAGGTAGACCATGATCCGGCAGTGGCTCGAGCGCATCTTCGACGGCGACTTCGACGGCCCGTTCGGCGCGACCCGAACCCATCTCGTGCGCAGTGCGGGCATTCTGGTCACTCTCGTGCTGTCGGTCCTGGCACTCGCGGCCTGCTCGCGGTCGGCCGACTCCGCTGCGGGGGCGTCGGCGCCGCCGGACGGCGAGGCGGCTCTTGCATCCGCCGACGTCCCGACCGAGGCCGCCGCCGACACGCCGACCGTCGCGTCGGAGGCGATCTCCCCGGCGGCGAAAGCCGAGGCCGCCGCTGCGGCTGCCGCTGCGGACGAAGCTGCGGATGAGGAGCGGCGACGTCTCGCCGAGCTGGAGCAGCGCGAGCAAGAGGCCCGCGCCCGCGAGACCGAGCTCGCCCGGCGCGAGGAGATCGCGCAGCGCGAGCGCGAGGTGGCCGAGCGCGAGCGGGCGCTCGCCGAGCGGGAGCGGAGGATCGCAGCGCAGGAGCGCGCGGCGCCCGCCGAGGCCACGGTGAAGCCGATCGAGAGTCAGCCCGCGCTCCCGGAGCCGACGCCCGAGCCGGTCGCTGGGCAGCCCTCCGCGCGCGAGCTGCCGACCGCCGAGCGGGCGGTCCTGGTCGACGCCGGCGACCGGAACGTCGTTCCCGGCGACGATCCGTCTGGGACGGTCGAGGAGGAGCGCTGGCAGGAGTCGTGGCGCACCCGCGGTCGCTCGAGCGACGATCGAGAGGCGACCGGGCCGGCCGAGCGGATCGCGGCGCTCGAGCGCCTCAGCGCGGGGGCCGAGCTCGAGCTAGAGATCGAGGACGACCTCTCGAGCGGCACCAGCACGGTCGGCGAGGTCTTCCAGTCGCGCCTGACCTCTGACGTCCTCGGCCCCGAGGGCGAGCTGATCGTGCCGGCAGGCTCGGTGGTGTGGGGTCGCGTGGTCGACGTGCGGCCGCTGCGCCGGGTCGGTGGCCGGGCGACCCTCGAGCTGCAGTTCGAGCGGCTCGAGCTGCCCTCCGGGGAGAGCGTCGAGGTGCGCGCATCGCTCCTCGAGCAGGGCCGCAACAAGAAGAAGGACAAGGCCAAGATCGTCGGCGGAGCGATCGCCGGCCTGATCCTCGGCCGCATCCTGGGCGACGGCGAGACCGCCGCGGCCGGCGCCGCCGTGGGAGCCGCTGCAGGGACCGCCGCCGCGATCAGCGCCGAGGGGCGCGAGGTCGAGCTGCCGGCCGGCACCGAGCTCTCGCTCGTGCTCGAGGAGGTGGTCACGGTGACCACCCGCTACGGCGAGCCGGTGCGGGACTGACCGCTTCGCAGTCGAGCCTGTGAACGTGCTGCTCTGGCACCTTCGAGGCTGGCTGTGCTCTTCCTCCCAGCCTCCCAGCGAGAGCCTCGCGAGGCGCCCAACTCCAGCGGAGCAGGGGCGCCACTCTCGTACCGCGTCGGGTGTGGCTCGACTGACCATGCCGCGAGCATCCTGCTGCTCGCGTCGACCTGGCGGGCTGAGACATTTTCGCGGGCTGCAACATTTTCCGGCCCTCCGTCGTAGGTCGTACGTAGACCTGTCGTATTACGACCTATGCCGAAGCAACACAACGACCGCGAGCGCAAGAAGGGGATGGCGGACTTTCTGGTGCTGGCGCTGCTCGACGAGGAGCGGCGGCACGGATACGAGATCGCGAAGCTGATCGAGGAGCGCTCCGGCGGCGCGCTGTCCTTCCGAGTGGCTTCGCTCTATCCGCTCCTCTACCGGCTCGAGAAACGCGGGCTGATCCGCGGCCGCTGGGTCGAGGAGCCGGGAGAACGGCGTCGACGCTTCTACTCGCTGACGCGGCTCGGCAAGCGCACGCTCGAGGCGGAGCGCGAGAGCTGGCTCGAGTTCGTCGACGCCGTGCACCGCATCACGGGGCTCGGTCATGCCTGAGCCCGGCGCCGGGCTGGGGCGAGAGGAGAAGGCCGAGGAGCTGCGGCGCGTCGTGCGCGCCGAGCTCCTGCGCTGGCGGCTGCCGGAGCGCCGCGCCGACGACGTCATCGAGGAGATCGCCCAGCTCCTGCTCGATGCCGCCGAGGCCGACGGGGTCGCGCTCGACAGCTCAGAGCGGGTGCGCGCCTGGGTGCGCGGCGAGGTGCCGCGCTGGCGCGAGCTGGCGGCCGAGCTCGGCCGCGCCGAGCATCCGCTGCGCACCGAGCTGCTCGGCGACGCCGGCTCCCGCGCGGCCCGAGCGCGGCGTGATCGAGGCCGTTCACGACGAGACCAGGGGAGCGCGACGATGATGGGCTGGCTCGATGGATTCTTCGGCGACGCGCGTTTCGCCATGCGCAGCCTGCGCAAGACGCCGCTCTTCACGGTCGTGGCGGTGACGACGCTGGCGCTCGGCATCGGGCTCAACTCCGCTGCCTTCAGCGTGCTGGACGGCATCTTCTTCCGTCCCCTCCCAGTCGAATCGCCGGACGAGCTGGTGCGGCTCTACGGCAAGACCCCGGACGGCTTCTTCGGTCACGAGCCGCTCTCCTATCCCGACTACGAGGACGTCGCGCGCGAGGTCGAAGGCTTCTCGACCGTCGCCGGGTACTCGATGACCATGGTCGCGCTCGAGGCCGAGGCGACGCCCGAGATGGTGCTCGCCGAGATGGTCACCGGCACCTATTTCTCGGCGCTCGGCGTTCGGGCCCGCGTCGGGCGGCTGATCGAGCCCGCCGACGAGAGGAGGTCGTCGCCGGCGCCGGTCGTCGTCCTGAGCCACCGCGCCTGGCAGCGACGCTACGGCGGCGATCCCAGCGCGATCGGACAGGAGATCCTGATCAACGGTCAGCGCGCCACGATCATCGGCGTCGCGCCGGCGGCGTTCCGAGGGCTGTCGCGCGGGATCGAGCCCGAGCTATGGCTCGGCGTCACCTACGCCAACCGGATCGACGCGGCGCCGTCGACCAACTCCGGGGACTCCACGGCCGGTGTCGACCGGCTCGACGATCGTGGCCGCCGCTGGCTCTGGGTGTTCGCCCGGCTCGACCTCTCCGTCCCGCGAGCGGCGACGGACAGCCAGATCGCGGCCCTGATGGAGAGCCTGCGCGAGCGCTTTCCCGAAAGCCACGAGGACCGCGACCTGGTCACCCTGCCGCTCTCCGCCGTCAAGCTGCTGCCCGGGATCGACGAAAGCCTCGACCTGGCGTCGCTGATGCTGATGGGCGTGGTCGGCATGGTGCTGATCGTGGCCTGCTCGAACCTCGCAAGCCTGCTGATGGCGCGTGCCGCCTCGCGCCGGCGCGACGTCGCGACCCGGCTGTCGCTCGGCGCCACCCGCCTGCACGTGGTCCGCCAGCTCCTGGTCGAGAGCGTGATCCTGGCGCTCGCCGGCGGCGTCCTCGGCCTGGGTCTCGCGGCGCTCTCCAACCGCGCGCTCTCCAGCTTCGAGATCCCCTTCACCGTGCCGCTCGAGATCAGCCTGTCGCTCGACGCGCGGGTGGTGCTGTTCACCTTCGCGGTGGCGCTGGCGACCGCTCTCTTCTTCGGGTTGGCGCCGGCCGTCGACGCTTCGCGCACTCGACTCGCGGACGTGCTGCGCGAAGAGTCCGGGCCGCGCGGAGGCAGCGCCTGGCGGCGCCGCTTCCAGAGCGCGCTGGTCGTCGTCCAGGTCTCGGTGACCCTGCTGCTCCTGGTGTTCGCTGGACTGTCGCTGCGCAGCGTGCTGCGCGCCCAGCACCTCGACCCCGGGCTCGATCCCGACGGCCTGATCGGCGCCATCCTCGATCCGTCGCTGCAGGGCTACGACTCGGCGGAGACGGCGGCGCTCTTCCGACGCCTGCGCGAGGACCTCGAGTCCCTGCCGGGCGTGGTCTCGGTATCGCTGCCCAGCCAGCTGCCGCTCTCCCTCTACATCAACTCGGACGACATGATCGCCGACGGCCGGCAGGACCTGCCGGAGGCGGAGTGGCCGTTCGTCGACAACGCCGCGGCCGACGCCACCTACTTCGAGACGCTGCGGATCCCGATCGTTGCCGGGCGCGCCTTCCGCGAGGAGGAGACGGTCGATCGGCGCCGCGTCACGGTGGTCAACGAGACCCTCGCCGAGCGGTTCTGGCCGGGGGAGGACCCGATCGGCAAGGGACTGCGTCGCAGCGGGATCGAAGACCCCTACGAGGTCGTCGGCGTCGCCGCGAACGGCAAATACCGTGCGTTGGGCGAGCAGCCGCGCACCTTCGCCTGGTTCCCGATCGGCGAGGGCTGGAACGCCCGCAGCGTGGTCGTCCGCTTCGAGCGCCCCGAGCAGGCCTCGACCCGCGTCGTCGCGGGCGCCATCCACGCCATCGACCCCCACCTCGCGATCGCCAACCTGGCGACCGTCGAGGAGATCATCTCCCCGTCGCTCCTCCCGGTGCGAGCCGGCGCCCTGGTGTTCGGCGTCTTCGGCGTCTTCGGCCTCCTGCTCGCCGCGCTCGGCCTGTACGGGGTGCTCGCGTACATGGTGAGCCAGCGCACCCACGAGCTGGGAGTGCGGGTGGCGATGGGCGCGAACCGCGCGACGATCCTCGGAATGGTCGCGCGCGACGGCCTGAAACTGGTCGCCGCCGGCGCCGTCATCGGCCTCGGGCTGTCCCTGCTCACCACGCGACTGCTCTCGGCGATCCTGTTCGGGGTCAGCCCCACCGATGCGGCGACCTTCGGCGTCGTCCTCGCGGTGCTCGCCTCGGCGGCCCTCCTCGCCTGCTACCTGCCCGCGCGCCGGGCGACCCGGATCGATCCGATCCAGGCCCTGCGCGTGGACTGAGCAGCGGCGAGCAGTCGCCTCGCACCCGTCTCGGCCGATGCACTCTGCTAGCGCAGAGTGGCCCCGACGATCCTCGCGCCGCCAGATCGTCGGCGGGCGCGCGCCGGTGCCGAAGCCGGCGGCGACCGAGACCAGCGAGTCGGGAATGTCCGGCTCCGATTCGATGCAACTCGAATGCGCATTCTGCGTATCAGCAGAATGCGTACAACCTCCGAGCCGAGGAGCGGGACATCGTGACGGGTCGGCGGCGATGGAAGCGAGTCGACCGGGCGTCACGGGATCGCGCCCGTGATCCAGCAGGGACCCCGCTCCGGCCGGTCGAGTTCCTGGTGCTGGCGGTGCTGCTCGACGGCCCGGCCCACGGGTACGGCCTGGTCGGCGAGATCGAGGAGCGAACCGCCGGCGCGGTCTCGCCGCGTCCGGGGGATCTCTACCGGGTCCTCTTCCGAATGCAGGAGCGCGGCTGGCTCGAGCGCTGCGAGCCCGTCGCCGAGCAGGGCGACGGCGACGATCGACGCCGCACCGACTACCGGATCACCGAGCTCGGTCGTCGCGTCGTCGGCGCCGAGGCGGCGGTGCTGTCGGCGGTGTCGAGGGGCGTCATCCGCTGCCTCGCCGAGTCGGGAGAGCCTGGGTGACGTTGCGTGAGCGCGGCGGCGCGGGCCTGCGCCGGCGTTGGGCGCGACTGCTGCTGCGCACCTTTCCGGCGCGCTTTCGCGAGTCCTGGGGGAGGGACCTGCTCGATCTCTACGAGGACCGGGAGCGTGGCCAGGATCGTGGCCCATTCGCCTGGCTGCGCCTGACCGGCGACCTCCTGGTCAACGGTCTGCGCCTGCGGCTGGAGGACGTTCTGTCCCCCGCGGGACGATCCCGCATCCAGGTCCGAACTCATCGGCGAACGGGGAGAGGCAGCATGATCGCCACCGGACTGGGCTCGGACTTGCGGCAGGCGCTGCGCAACGCGCGCAACGCCCCCGGCTTCACCTTGCTGGCAGTGGGGATCCTGGCCATCGGCATCGGCGCCAACACCGCGGTGTTCAGCGTCGTCGACGCCGTCCTGATCGACACGCTGCGTTTCGAGCAGCCGGATCGTCTGGTCGCGGTCTGGCACCGGCACCTCGACCATCCCGGCGACCGTGACACGGTGAGCCCCGGAAACCTGGACGACTGGCAGTCGCAGCTCTCCAGCTTCGGGAGCCTCGCCGCGTACAGCCCGGCCACCGCAAACCTGTCGGGGAGCGGCGAGGCTCGCCGCGTCGTCGTCTGCGACCTGGTGGGAGGATTGTTCGAGGTGCTGCGCCCGCGCCCCTACCTCGGCCGGCTGCCGACCGCGGCCGACGCCGCCCCCGGCGCCGAACGGGTGGCGGCGCTCGGTCATTCCTTCTGGCGCGACGCGTTCGGCGCCGATCCTGCCGTGATCGGTCGTACCCTGGTGCTCGACGGGCTGCCGGTCCTGGTGGTCGGGGTCACTCCGCCGGAGGTCGGCGGGCTGCCGCTGGGCAGCGCTGACGTCTTCCGGCCCCGCGTGCTCGGAGCCGAGCTCGCTTCGAGCCGAACCGAGTATTTCCTGCGGGTGATCGGACGGCTGCGCCCCGGCGTCGAGCTGACCGAGGCCCAGGCCGAGATCGATCTGCTGATGGAGCGGCTGCGCACCGAGCATCCGCGGGCGAACGACGAGATCGGGGCCCGCGTCGAGCCGCTCGCCGATGCGATGACGTCGCCGGCGCGAGCTCCGTTGCTGGCTCTCCTGGCGGCGGTGGTCCTGGTCCTGCTGATCGGCTGCGTCAACCTCGCCCACCTGCTGCTGGTGCGCATGAGCTCGCGCGAGAGCGACTTCGCCGTGCGCCGGGCGTTGGGGGCGACGACGACGCGGTTGCTGCGTTCCAGCCTGGTCGAGGCGATGACGCTGGCGCTCGCCGGCGGGCTCGCCGGGGCAGTCTTGGCCTGGGCGCTGCTGCCGCCGCTCGTCTCGCTGCTGCCGAGCTCCACGCCGCGCCTGGTGGAGGTCGGCATCGACGGCCGGGTGCTGTCGTTCGCGCTGGCGCTCTCGCTCCTCGCCGGCCTGCTGTTCGGCAGCCTGCCGGCGCTGCGCCTGCCGCGCGCCGGGGCGCTGCGCTCGGCGCCGGGGACGGGGGAGCGGGAGACGCTGCGCGGCGGACGACGCCTGGTGGTGGCGGAGGTCTCGCTCGCCGTGGTGCTCCTCGCCAGCGCTGCGCTGCTGGTGCGTTCGGTGGACGAGATGCGGCGGGTCGACCTCGGCTTCGAGACCGAAGGAACCGTCGTCTTCACGGTCCGGGTGGCGGGGGAGGGCTACGCTCGTGCCGAGCGAGCGCTGTTCTTCGAGCGGCTGCTCGAGCGCCTCGAGCGGATCCCGGGAGTGATCTCGGCCGGCGCGGCCGTCAACCATCCGGCGAGCGGGGATCGCAACAGCGCCTGGTTCCGGCGCGCCTCGGCGCCGGTCGAGGACGGCGCGGCGCCCCCCTGGACCGGCTACAACGCTGTGACTGCAGGGTTCTTCGAGACCCTCGGAGTCACGACGGTTCGTGGCCGGCTGTTCGACGAGCGCCCTGCCGAGCCGGTCGAGGTCGTGATCAACGAGGCCGCCCAGCGCCGCTTCTGGCCGGACGGCGATCCCGTCGGCGAGCGGGTCGGGCTCGGCCCGCCGGGGGAGTTCGTCGAGAACGCGGTCGTCGTCGGCGTGGTGCCCGACCTGCGGGAGGGCGGGCTCACCCGAGAGCCGTCGCCGATGGTGTACTTCCCGTACTCGGCGTACCCGACCTGGTCGGACCTCAGCGTCACGCTGCGCACCGCGACCGATCCACTCGGGCTGGTGCGCCCGGCCACCGACGCCGTGCACGCGATCGACCCGGATCTCCCGGTGTACGGAGCGCGCACCAGCCGCTCGCTGGTCGAGGCGCAGGTAGGTCCCGCCAGGGCGGTTGCGATCCTGCTCTCCGCCTTCGCGATCCTGGGGCTGGCTCTCGCTGCGCTCGGCGTCGCGGGCGTGCTCGCCGACTCGGTGGCGCGGCGCCGGCGCGAGATCGGGATCCGGATGGCGCTCGGAGCTTCAGTCGGGCATGTCGTGCGGCGTCTCTTCCTCGACGGCATGGCCCAGGTCGGAGCAGGCGCGGTGATCGGGCTGGCGATTTCGATCCTGGCGGCGCGGGCTCTGCGCAGCCTGCTGTTCCGCGTCTCTCTCGCGGACCTCCCGGCGCTCGGCGCGACACTCTCCATCCTGTTGTTGGCTGGCGCCGTCGCCGTCGCACTTCCGGCCTGGCGCGCCGCGCGGCTGCAGCCGAGCCGCGTCCTGCGCGCGGAGTAGGCAGAGCCGTCGCCGCCAAGACGAGCGCAGAAAGGCTCGCCGGGGGAGGGCCGCTCGGCGGCTCGGTCTCGTCCGTCGGGCATCCCGCCGGAGCAGACGAGCGCTCGCCGCTCGGAATCGCTCCTCGTCGTCCGGCTCTGAAGCCTTGGCGCGCGGCAGCGTTGCTCTGGCGTCGCGGTCGTGGGGTCTGACGCGCCTGTCTCGCAGCTCGTTGGGGAGCGGTGACCACCGCGAGCCCGCGACCCTCTCGCCCGCGAGCAAGATGGAACATCGCGGCTGCTGTCGCGTATAGTACT
The DNA here is from genome assembly GCA_035546295.1 of Thermoanaerobaculia bacterium. GTDB lineage: Bacteria > Acidobacteriota > Thermoanaerobaculia > Multivoradales > Multivoraceae > DATKBT01. The sequence goes on from DATKBT010000020.1 coordinate 11,336, forward strand.
TTGTCATGCAAAGTACCTTCCCCATCAAGGGCCTCTCTGTTCATCTGGTCGCCCGGCGCGGTTGCAAGCGAGGTCGACCGATCGAGGCGCGGCGATGAGCGCGCCCAGGCAGAGCCCCGAGCGCGAGCTCAGACGCGGCGTTCTGGAGATGGTGCTGCTGCGGGTCCTGCTCGAGGGACCCACCTACGGTTACAACCTGGTGAGCGAGATCGCGTCGCGCAGCGAGGGTGAGCTCGAGGTCAGGGAGGGCACGCTCTACCCGCTGCTCTATCGGCTCGAGGAGCAGGGTCTGGTGAGCACCGAGTGGGAGACCCCGGCTCGAGGAAATCCGCGCAAGTACTACCGGCTGACCGCCGCGGGCCACAGCGCGTTCGACGAGCGCGCCCGACAATGGCGCCGCTTCGCACGGCGCGTCGACGAGCTCATCGCCGTCGAGGCGGATCTCGTCCCCGATTCCAGGCCTGATCCGAGGCCCGATCTCGAAGAAGGAGAACGATCATGAACCGAAAGCGATACCTCGAACGCGCACGCCGCGGCGTGCTCGGCCCGGACCACCGCGTCGAGAGCTTCGCCGCCGACCTGCGAGCACATTTCGAGGAGGGGAGCTCGCGCGGCGAGAGCGACGCACAGGTCGCCGCTCGCCTCGGAGACCCCGAGGAGGTGGCCGCCGCCTTCATGGAGACTGTCGAGCTCCGGCCCGCTGGACTCTTCGCGAGGACCTTCGCCTTTTGCGGCGACTTCGGCCTCTGCCTCGCCGCGTGCCTGCCGTTCGCGGTGGCCGTGATGCTGTGGGCGCGACGTCTCGAGGAGCCCGGCCCGGTCTTCGTCGCCGCTGTGGCCCCGCTGGGGCTCGCGCTGTTCGGAGTCTTCGTCCTCTACTTTCCGCTCTTCGAGGGGCGGTTCGGCTGGACGCCCGCGAAGCGGTTGATGGGTCTGCACGTTCTCTCGGAGACCCTGCGACCGATCACCTTCGGCCAGGCGTTCCTCAGGCGACTGTCGCTCTACTTCGAGCTGCTGGTGCTGGACTCGATCTTCGTGCCGTTCACGGCGCGCAGGCAGCGCGCCTTCGACATGGTGGCCGACACGGTCGTGGTGTGGCGGCCGGATGCCGATCGGGCCGCCTGGCGGTGGGCGCTCTGCCTGGCACCCTGGGTGGTGATCGTGCTCACCGGCCTGGCGCTCTCGCTGCCCGCAGCGATGGGGTGAGGAGACGCACGGGCTCCTACGGACGCGTGAGCGCGTCGCGGATCTCGGTCAACAGCTTGACCTCGGGCGCCGTCTCCGCCGGCTTCTCGGGCTCGGGCGCCTGCTCCTGCCTGCGCCGTAGCCGGTTGATGGCCTTGACCACCAGGAACACGGCCCAGGCGACGATCAGGAAGCTGAGGCAGGTCTGCAGGAAGCTGCCGTAGGCGAGCACCGGCGCACCGGCTTCTCTCGCAGTGGCCAGCGACTCGTAGCTGTTGCCGTCGAGCGGGATCATCAGGTCGGTGAAGTCGACGCCGCCGAGGAGAGTGCCGACCGGCGGCATGACGACGTCGTCGACCAACGACCGCACGAGCCCGCTGAAGGCGCCCCCGATGATGATGCCGACCGCCATGTCGACCATGTTGCCCTTGACCGCGAACTCCTTGAACTCCTGCGCGATTCCCATGAGCACTCCTCCTCGTGGTGACCGACGATTGGCTGAGTCGCTGCGGATGGCTTCGATCGTCGCAGCGGTGGCTGACCCTGACCATGAGCTGACGATCGCGCGTGCGCGTTCAGAGCGGGAGCAGGGGAGGCGAGGAGTCGCACGGGAGCTCCTGGAGATCGTCGCTCGAAGGACGAAATCGTCGCCTGAAACGGCGGGATCCTCGAACTCTACTCCTGGAGAGTCGGGGCGCGTCGAGCCGAATGCGCTGGCGCTTCTGAGCTCGGGGACGTCGGGTCCTCTCCGGCTCGCCCGGTCGGTTGACGAGCGGGCGAGCCGCTCTTTCTCGGTCCGACCTGTCCTGCTCCGGTAGGCTGGGATCGGAGGAGGAACGTCATGAGCAGACTCGCCGTCGTTGCTACGCTCGCCTACGTGATCTCAGGCGCTGGTCCGGGAGGATGGGCCGCGGCCGCCGAGGACGCCCGGCCGGTGGTCGGCCGCTCGGTGGTCGCCACCGAGCTCGGCATCGTCGCCGCGAGCCAGCCACTCGCGGCGCGCGCCGGGGTCCAGATCCTCGAGCGCGGCGGCAACGCGGTCGACGCGGCGATTGCGGCCAACGCAGCGATGGGATTGATGGAGCCGACCGGCAACGGCATCGGCGGCGATCTCTTCGCCATCGTCCACCTCGCCGAGTCCGACGAGATCCTCGGGCTCAACGCCAGCGGCTGGGCGCCGGAGGCGCTCACCGTCGAGCTGCTCGCCGGGCAGGGCATCACCGAGATGCCGCGGAGCGGCATCCAAGCGGTCACCGTTCCGGGCGTGGTCGCGGGATGGCACGCGCTGCGCGAGCGGCTCGGCACGCTGCCGTTCGCCGACCTCCTGGCGCCCGCCATCCACTACGCCGAGAACGGATTCCCGGTGTCGCCCGTGACCGCCGGCGGCTGGGCTCGCTCCGAGCGGTTCCTCCGCGAGGATTCCAACTCCGCCGAGACCTTCCTCCCCGGCGGGCACGCCCCGCGCGCCGGCGAGCTCTTCCGCAACCGCGGGCTGGCGGAGTCGCTGCGACGCATCGCGGAGCGCGGGCGCGACGGCTACTACCGGGGGGAGACCGCTGCGGCGATCGTCGCGATCTCCCAGGAGATGGGCGGCGTGATGACGGCCGCCGACCTCGCGGACTTCGAGCCCGAGTGGGTGACGCCGATCTCGACGACGTACCGCGGCTGGACGGTCTACGAGATCGGACCGAACACCCAGGGCATTGCGGCGCTGATGATGCTCGACCTCATGGAGCGCTTCCCGATCGGCGAGTACGGCTTCCACAGCACCGATGCGCTGCACGTGATGATCGAGGCCAAGAAGCTGGCCTACGCCGACATGCTCCACTACGTCGGCGATCCGCGCTTCTCCCGGGTCCCGGTTCCCGAGATGCTCGACAAGGAGCACGCCGCGAGGCGGGCACAGCAGATCGATCTCGCCAGGGCGAGCTGCAGCGTCACTCCGTCGCAGTTCGAGACGGTGACGGCGATCGAGAGCGGCGACACCATCTACCTCAGCGTCGTCGACCGCCACGGCAACATCGTGTCTCTGATCCAGAGCAACTACAGTGGCTTCGGCTCGGGGGTGGTGCCCAAGGGCGCCGGCTTCATGCTCCACAACCGCGGCGCGCTGTTCACGCTCGAGCCGGACCAGCCAAACACCCTCCAGGGACGCAAGCGTCCGCTCCACACCATCATCCCGGCGTTCATGAAGAAGGACGACGCCGCGATCGGCTTCGGGATCATGGGCGGCTGGAACCAGGCGCAGGCGCACGCGCAGTTCGTCTCTCACGTCGTCGACTTCGGCTTCGACATCCAGGAGGCGCTCGAGGCGGGGCGCTTCACCAAGGGGACCTTCGACGGCTGCGACGTGCTGCTCGAGCCCTTGATCCCCGAGGAGGTGCGCGCCCAGCTCGCCGCGCGCGGCCACGAGATCGAGGTGGCGGAGCCGCGCAGCAGCCGCTTCGGCTTCGGCCAGGCGGTGCAGTCGAACGGCGCTGCGCGCGGGCGCGCCGTGCACCTCGGCGCATCGGAGCCACGTCACGACGGCGCTGCGATCCCGGAGGCGCCGCCGGTGTTCGAGAAGGGCGGGTCGTAGGGGGGCGACCGCGAGGCTCCGGGGCGAGCCCCACGTGCGACCGGCACCCGCGCGGGCGCGGGAACGGACATCGCGCCGCCGTCGTTCTTGCGTAGGAACTACCCGACGGATCGCGTGCTCGTCAGGTCTTTGCGTGGCTCACGTCGACTGGGCCATCTCGCGCAGCGCTGACTCCAGCGTCAGGACCGCTTGCCAGTACTCGTCGAGCTCGAGGCGCTCGTGCGGAGTGTGGTCGAGCGCGCTGTCGCCGGGGCCGTAGGCCACCATCGGGCAGCGCCAGAGCGGGGCCACCACGTTCATGTCGGAGGTCCCGGTCTTGAGCACGAATCCCACCTGCTCGCGCTCGCGCGCGTGACGCCTGATCGCGCGCAGGAAGCAGCGCACGAGGTCGCTGCCCTTGTCGCTGCGATGCGCCGGCTCGTACCCGCGAAAGCGCAGCGCGAGCGTTCGCTCGTCCCGCCCCAGCAGCAGATCGTCGAGGACCGCGGTCGCGTGGTCGCGGTCGGCTCCGGTGAGCCGTCGCTCCGCCCACGACACCAGCTCGGCGTGCAGCGATGCGACGTCGTAGCCGACGGGCAGGCGCAGCCCGAAGGTGGCCTGGACCCTCTCGCTCAGACCGTCGGAGGTCGTGGCGAGATCGCGCACGCTCGGCAGGAGCTGGTCGAAGGGACGGAGGCGGCCCGCGTTGAAGGCCGCGGCGAGGCGGTCGAGCTCGTTCCATAGCTCGATCGCGCCGACCGCGACGCCCGGGTCGGGCCCGGCGGTGTGGGCGCAGGGCTGCGCGATCTCGAGGTCGATCAGCAGCCGTCCCTTGTAGCCGAGCGTGATCCGATGGGCGCGGCTGGGCTCGCCGATGACGCAGGCGAGCGGGAGCGTGCCGTCGCCGGCGACCAGGACGCGCGCCAAGTAGCGGGCGCCGCGGCTGGTCGCGGCCTCCTCCTCGACGGCGCCGGCCACCACCAGGCGCAGGTCGTGCTCGCGCGCCCAGGCCGGGCCGAGGCGCGCGGCGGAGGCCACGAAGCAGGCGAGCGGGCCTTTGGCGTCGACCGCGCCGCGACCGTGGAGCACGCCGTCCCCGGCATCCCCGTCGCCAGGGCGCTCGATGCGCACCGGGATCTCGCCCGGCACGGTGTCGATGTGGCCGAGCAGCACGACGACCCGCCGGCAGCTCGCCTCGCCCAGCTCACCGACGGCGTTGCCGACCTCGTCGACCCGTGAGCGCTCCAGGCCGAGCGCCGTCATCCGCGAGGCCAGCCATCGAGCAGCCTCGCCTTCCGCGCCCGAGAGGGATGGGATCGCCACCAGGCCCTGCACGAGCTCGACGGCACGCTCACGATCGGCACGCTCGGGATCGACAGGCTCGGCATCGGCGGGCTCGGCATCGGCGGGCTCGGTATCGACGGGATCGTGAGGCCCCCCGTCGCGATCGATGCGGCCGCGATCGCGGCCGCGCTGGGCGCGGTCGTTCACGAGGCCAGCGCCTTCGCGAGCGCGTCGACCACGCGCTCGATCTGCTCTTCGGTACAGACGAGCGGCGGCAGGAGGCGGACGACGTTGGGGCCTGCCGCGAGCGCGAGGATCCCGTGCTCCTCGGTCAGCGCTGCGAGAGTACGGCCGACGCGCTGGCGCAGCTCGACGCCCGCCATCAGCCCGCGTCCGCGCACGTCGCGCACCTGCGCGACGTTTCGGAGGCGTCCGCGCAGGGCGCCGAGCAGGACGGCACCGAGCTCGGCGGCTCGTCCGTCGAGGAGCTCGCGCTCGAGCACGTCGAGGGTCGCGACGCCGGCGGCACAGGCGAGCGGGTTGCCGCCGAAGGTCGTGCCGTGACAGCCGGAGGAGAGCGCGTCGGCGACGCGCTGCGTGTAGGCGACCGCGCCCAACGGGAAGCCGCCGCCGATCCCTTTGGCGAGCGTCATCAGGTCCGGCTCCAGATCGAACAGTGAGTGAGCGAACCAGCATCCGGTGCGAGCGAACCCGGTCTGTACCTCGTCGACGATCAGCAGGGCGCCGCGCTCTCGGCAGAGCCTCTGCGCCGCCTCGAGGAACCCGGCAGCGAGCGAATGCACGCCGCCCTCTCCCTGGATCACCTCGAGCAGCACGGCGGCGACCCGGTCGTCGATCGCGCGCGCGAGCGCGTCCTCGTCGTCGCGCTCGACGAACTCGGCTACGTGCAGCAGGCCCGCGAAGGGCGCGCGACCAGCCGGGTTCCAGGTCGCAGCCAGCGCGCCGAGCGTGCGCCCGTGAAAGCCGCCCTTCACCGCCACCAGGCGCGAGCGGCCGGTGGCGAGCGCCGAGAACTTGATCGCGGCCTCGTTGGCCTCGGTGCCGCTGTTGCACAAGAAGACGCCGGTCAGGTGCCCGGGCAGGAAGGCCGCCAGCCGCTCGAGGTAGCGGGCGCGCGGGGCGGAGTAGAGGTTGGAGGGGCAGGCGCTCAGCTCCTCCGTCTGCTCGCGGATCGCGCGCACCAGCTCGGGATGGCCGTAACCGAGCGGCGACGTGCCGTAAGCGCTGGTGAAGTCGAGGTAGCGGCGACCTTCTTCGTCGATCAGCTCGCAGCCCTCGCCGCGCGTCATCGCGGGCGTCTTGCGCTTGGTCCACCAGGTGCCCGCGATCCGGTCCTCGGCGTCGGTCAGCTCGCTCACAGCTCGACGCCCTCGGCCGCTGCGGCCTCGATGTGGGTCCCCGCGCCGGAGAGGGCGCGCGCGATCGGCTCGGCGAGGCGGCCGTCGGCGAAGATCACGCGCCGCACGCCTCCCCGGATCGCCTCGCAGGCGCCCAGCACTTTCTTCTTCATCCGATCCTCGGCGAACCGCATCGCGTCCTCGATCTCGGCGGGGTCGATGCGCTGGATGAGCGAGCCCTCGTCGGGATAGCGCTCGAGCAGCCCGGGCACGTTGCTCAGGATCAGCAGGGTGTCGGCTCCGAGGGACGCGGCGAGCGCGGCGGCGGCGCGATCGCCGTCGACGTTGATCGCCTCGCCCCGCTCCGACGACCCGGGAGGCGTCAGCACCGGCAGGTAGCCGCCACCGAGCAGGCGCTCGAGCAGGTCCACGTTGATCCGCTCGACGGTGCCGGTCCAGTCGTCGCGCAGGATCATCCGGCGCCCTCCTGCGCGCACGCGCAGCGTATCCTTGCGCCGCCCCTCGAAGATGCGGCCGTCGAGCCCGCTGAGGCCGACGGCGTTCACTCCGGCGACCTGGAGCGCCTCCACCCAGCCCTTGTTGAGCAGGCCGCAGTAGACCATCTCGAAGATCTCGAGCGTCTCGCGGTCGGTGCGCCGGCTGCTGAAGCCGCTCTCGCTGGTCACGAACTGCGGCGGGTGGCCCAGGCGCTGGGCGATCTCGTTGGTCGTCTCGGCGCCGCCGTGAACGACGACCAGACGCTCGTCGCGCGCGTGGTGGCGAGCCAGGTCGGCGACCACGGCTGCCCGGTCGATCGACTTGCCGCCCCCGATCTTCACCACCAGCATCGAGTCTCCCTCAGACCGGGTGCAGCCCGCCGAAGCCCAGCGCGGTGCCCTCGTCCCAGCCGAGCATCAGGTTCGCGCACTGCACTGCGCTGCCCGCCGCGCCCTTCATCAGGTTGTCGATCGCACACAGGCTGACCAGCCGGCGGGTCGAGGGGTCGAGCTCGAAGCCGATGTCGGCGTAGTTGGTGCCCGAGAGCAGCTTCGGCTCGGGGTAGCGGTAGAGGCCGCGCCGCTCCTTGACCAGGCGCACGAAGGGTTCGGCCGCAGCCGCCGAGCGGTAAGCAGCGAACAGATCGCGCTCGCTCACGCCGTCGCGAACGAACAGGTGGGTGGTCGCGAGCACCCCGCGCACCCGCTCGATCGCGGTCGCGCTCAGGTGCACCGCGGCGTCGATCCCAGCCTGCTCGAGCGCCTGCTCGATTTCGGCGGTGTGGCGGTGGCCGGTCGGCGCGAAGCTGCGCACGACGCCGGCGCGGATCGGGTGATGAGTCGCCTCGGTCGCGGCCGCGCCCCCCTCGCTGCTGCCGACCTTGACCTCGATCACGGCCCCGCGGCTCCAGTCGATCAGCTCGCGCGTCTCCTTGCCGAGGAAGGGGAGGAGCGACAGGATCGAGGCCGTGGCGTTGCAGCCGACGCCGCTCGCGTGCGTTGAGCCCCGAAGTCGCTCCCGACCGAGCTCCGGGAGACCGTAGACGAAGCGCTCGAGCCACTCCGGCGCCGCGTGGGGCGCCCCGTACCAGCGCTCGTACCGCGCCGCCGAGCGCAGGCGGAAGTCGGAGCTGAGGTCGACGATGCGCGGCGCCAGCTCGGCGAATCGCGCGATCTCGCCCATCGAGCGCCCGTGCGGCAGGCACATGAACAGCAGGTCGCAAGGCTCGAGCTCGGAGACGGGGACGAAGCGCAGCTCGTTGCGCCCGCGCAGGTGGGGATGGGTGAAGTGCACGGCGCTGCCGGCGTTGCGCTCCGAGCTCGCCTGGACCAGGACGATCCCGGGATGCTCGCCGAGCAGTCGCAGGAGCTCCCCGCCGACGTAGCCCGAGGCGCCGGCGACCGCAGCCCGAGCCGGCGCGCGCTCGGCTCCCGCCTCGCTCACGCGTTCGCCTCCTCCCAGCCGTCACGGCCGACCCGCTCGATGAAGTCGACCATGCGCGACGGGATGTCGACGCCGGTAGGCTCGATCGAGTTGCGGAACTCCATCGTGTAGTTGACCTCGAGCACCTGGAGCCCCTGGTCGGGGTCCTCGACCAGGTCGATGGCCACGATGCCGCCGCCGACCGCCTTGGCGGCGGCGCGGCAGATCGAGTCGAGCGGCTCGTCGATCGCGCAGCGCGAGGCGACTCCGCCGCGGGCGGTGTTGGTGATCCAGTGCTCGGATCGCCGGTAGATCGCGGCGATCGTCTCGTTGCCGACGACGAAGGCGCGGATGTCGCGCGCCGGCTTGTCGACATAGCGCTGGATGTAGAAGATCGAGTGGTGGTAGGTGCCGAGCGTCTCCTTGTGCTCGAGCAGGGCCTCGGCGGCGTCGCGGTCGTTGATCTTCGCCAGCAGCCGGCCCCAGGAGCCCACCGCCGGCTTGAGCACGACCGGATAGCCGAGCCGGTCGATCGCCTCGAGCGCCGAGCGCGGCGTGTAGGCGATCAGCGTCGTCGGCGTCGGCACTCCGGCCGCGGCCAGTGCGCTGGTCGTCGTCAGCTTGTTGCCGCAGACGTCGGCGACCACAGCGCTGTTGACGGTCGGCACGCCGTGGTCGTTGAGGATGCGCAGGGTGTGGAGCGCGCGGCTGTGGTTGATGCAGCGCTCGACGACGACGTCGTAGCGATCGAGGGATCCGAGCCCCGCCCGCTCGGAGACGTCGAGCACCAGCGTGCGATCGTCGATCAGGTCGAAGTCGAGCCCGCGCGACGCGAGCGCCTCGAACAGGAGCTTCTCCTCGGCGCGAACGCGGCTGTAGAGGACGCCGATGCGCACTACTCGCCCCAGTCCTCTTCCTCCTCGGGCGCGAGCTCGAGGGTGAGGGGGTCGAGGTCGACGACCTCGAGGTCGACGCCGCACTCGGGGCACTGCGTCACCTCGTTCTGCATGACGTCCTTCAGCTCGACCGTGGCGAAGCACTCGGGGCACTCGGCGATTCCGGAGGTCGACTCGGCGCTCATGATCTCTCTCTCCCGTGGGGTGGGTCGCCTGGCGGCAGGCCCGAACGAAGAAGGCCGGCTCATCCTCTCTGGATGGCCGGCCTGCGATCGGTCTGGGATGCTGGATGCTCGGGTTCAGCCAGAGGGATGGAGCCCGCGCTTCTCGACGAACACGGGCTTGGCGCAACGACGCTTGGCGCCGCCGCGGTTGGCGGTTTCGGGAGGGACGCGGAGGAGGCCGTGGGCCGGATCGGGTCTCATCAGTCTGGCCGGAAGCCGGGCGAGAGTAGATTCGCGTCGTCCTCCTGTCAAGACGAGCGCGAAACGGCGCGGCGTCGTCGTGGCGTTCGACCGGCCGTCGCCATCTTCGGGGTCGGGCGCCGGCCAACCCGCCGCGCCCGAGTCTCCGGCGCATTCGCGAGCGCGGCCAGCGCCCGGGTCCAGCGCTCGGCGCCCTCGGGGCGAGCCGTGGCGAGCGATAGACCTCCTGGTCCGCCAGCCGCCAGCGCGCCCGCTCCGAGCTGCCGTAGCGGATCATGTCGGGCACGCGGTCGGAGTCGAGGTCGAGCCTCCGGCAGATTCCTCGCAGCGCGGTCTCGGGCTCCGCGCACGAGGTCCTCGTAGGAGAGCGTGAGCGGCCGCTCCATGCCGCGCGAGGCAAGCGGACGACTACGCAGAAACCGAGATCGCCCTCCTCGCGTTTCCTGATTGCGCCCAGGGCTCCCAGACCCGAGCATGGAGGGGAGCGCGCTGCCCGCGCCGCCGTGAGCGTGGCGATTCTCCGGTGCCGGCTCTGGCGCTCCGAAAAGTCCGAAAAGGAGGTGCCAATGGCTTACCTGGTCGCGATCGTGGTCATTCTCGCGTTCGCCGTGCCGTTCCTGGCTGTGATCGCGCGCGCCGATCACCACGAGACTCCGCATCACCACTGACTCCCGGGGCGCGGGCGATCCGCTCGCGCCCGATGGGCGCGCAGGCGGCGCCTCGGCTCTCTGGGTTCGAACGACCCGCTGACTCCTCGGAGAGTCAGTCGGGGATGAGCTGGAGCGCGACGAGGCGGTCCTTGCCGCGCAGGTAGAGGAGCCCGTGCGCCAGGATCGGCGCCTGCCACGCGGGGAAGCGGATCAGCGGGCGGTCCTCGCCGTCGACGTTGCCGCGGAGCTCGACCTGCGCCTTCTCGCGATACTCCTCCGGGGTCGCTTCGACGAGCAGCAACTTGCCGTACTCGGTGAGCACGACGAGGTGTCGGTCGACCAGCAGCACGGTGGATCGGTTGAGGCCCGGCTTCGACCAGCGGATCCTGCCGGTCGACCACTCCACGGCGTTCAGCTTCGCGTCGCCGCTGTTCTCGCCGCTCGAGCCATACAGGATCCCGTCCTGCTCGGCCGGCGTCATCCAGTGGGTGGCCATCGCCTGGTCGCGTCGCGCGCGGGGGTCGCGCCAGACCTCCTCCGCCGAGCGCCGGTCGCGCGCGATGCGCAGCAGACGCCCGCCGAGCTCGTAAGACTCGGTGAGGAAGATCTCGCCACCGCGGACGATCGGCGTTGCGCCGTTGACGCTGTAGACCTTGCGGGCGCGGAACGGGACCTGCAGGTCGACCGCCCCGCTTCCCGGCTCGAGCAGGACCAGCCCGCCGCGGGCCAGCCAGACGACGCGATCCTCACCGTGCAGGGTGCGCAGGAGAGGTGAGCTGTAGCTCGACAGCTCGTCGACCGAACGCCAGCGCTCCTCCCCGGTGAGCTTGTCGAAGGCCACCATGCCGGTGCCGTTGGGGATCACCCGCCCCTGGTGGACGTCGTAGTCGCCGGGCGGGCTGCCGCCGACCACCACCAGCAACAAGTCGCCCCACACCAGCGGTGTGCTGGCGGCGCCGAAGAAGTTGGTCACGATGCCGTACTCGGGCTCGAGATCGCGCTCCCACAGCACGGCGCCGTCGACCACCCGGTGGCAGCGGAGCTTGCCGTCGGCGCCATGGACGTAGACGCGGTCGCCGTCCACCAGCGGCGCCGCGCGCGGACCGTTGGAGTAGCCGAACGCATCCTCGTACTCGGTGGGGTAATCGCTGCTCCACAGCTGCTCGCCGGTCTCGCTCTCGAGAGCCCGCAGCCGTGCGCGATCGCCGACGCGGTCGAACAGGAACAGCCTTCCTCGCCCCACCGAAGGCATGCTGTAGCCCTCGCCGGCGGCGACGTCCCACACGACATCGGGCCCGGCCGCCGGCCAGTCGCGGAGGATGCCGGTCTCGTCCGAGCGCGGCTCGCGGTGCGGTCCCAGGAAGCCGGGCCAGTCGCTGCCGGTGGTGCGAGTCCGCAGGTCGGGGGGCGGCTCGGCGAGGGTGTGCGAAGCTCCCGCCGCGCCTCCCGTTCCCGCCGCGCCCCCTGCTCCCGCCGCGCCCTCTGCGCCCGCCGCGCTTTCAGCGCCTCGCGCGCATCCGAGCAACACGAGCAGCCAGACGGCGAGGAGAAGACCCGGAGGCGCTGTGGACGTCATCGCTCGACTCGATCGGCTCAACCGGCCGAGGTGACGCCGCCGTCGACCACGATCGTCTGGCCGGTGGTCCAGGCACCGGCCTTCGACGCCAGGTAGACGGCCGCCCCCGCGATGTCCTCCGGCTCGCCGAGCCGGCGCAGCGGAGTCTCCTCCTCGCGCCGGGATCGCCGCTCGTCGTCCTCCCACAGCGCCCGCGCGAAATCGGTCTTGACCAGTCCAGGCGCGATGCAGTTGACGCGGATGTTGAAGGGGCCGCATTCGGCGGCAAGGTTGCGCGCGAGCTGCATGTCGGCGGCCTTCGAGATCGCATAGGCGCCCAGCATCGCGCTGCCGCGCAGACCCCCGATCGAGGAGACGATGATGATTGCGCCGTCTCGGCGCTCCTTCATCTCGGGAATCACCATCTGGCACAGCCACAGATTGCTCTCGATGTTGACCTGGAGGATCTTCTCGAAAGCCGAGTCGGGGATGTCGAGCGAGGAGCCGAAGAAGGGGTTGACCGCCGCGTTTCCGACCAGCACGTCGATGCGCCCCCACTCGTCGCGGGCGCGGTCGACCAGAGCCTGGAGCTGCTCCTTGGACGAGACGTTGCAGGGAAACGCGATCGCCTCGCCGGCGCGGTCGCGGATCCCCTGCGCGACCTCCTCGCAGGGCCCTTCCTTGCGGCTGGAGATGACCACCTTCGCGCCGTGCTCGGCCATCGCCTCCGCGATCGCGCGCCCGATCCCCTTGCTCGAGCCGGTGATCACGGCGACCTTGCCGGTGAGGTCGAACAGATTGCCCATCGAACGCTCCTCGAGAACAGTCCGTGAAAGGAAAGCCGGAGTCTATGGGACTGGAGTCATCAGCAGCCCCTCGCGGGCTCGAACCGGCGTGGTCCGACCGGCAGGGCGATCCTACCGGCCCGGCCTCGGGGTCCGGGCGGCGCCGAGGCGGATCGAGGCCGGTCTGGCGCGAGCTCTCCAGCGAGAAGCTCGCTCGGTGCCAGGGGGCAGCAGGCGGCTGGTATCGTGTCTCGTTGCGTCGAGTACGAGTCGTGCGGAATGCCACGCGGGCAACGCCCGTAGGTGCGGTCGGACAGAGGATTCGCAGAAAGAACCGGCCCCCGAACCCCCGAGGAGAACGATGACCACTGCTCTTTCCTCCGAGCCCCTGGAGCGATCCATGCCCGCCGCCGCGATCGATCCCGAGCAGGCCGAGGCTGCCCTCGTGCTCGACGGCGTCACCAAGCGCTTCGGCAAGCAGGTCGCCGTCGACGCCATCTCGGCGCGCATCCCGCGCGGCTCGATCTACGGTTTCCTGGGACCCAACGGCGCCGGCAAGACGACCACCATCCGGATGATCATGAGCATCATCTACCCCGACGCGGGCCGGATCTCGATCCTGGGGGAGGACAACGCCGAGGCGATCAAGGACCGCCTGGGCTATCTGCCCGAGGAGAAGGGTCTCTACAAGAAGATGACCACGGTCGAGATCCTCACCTACTTCGGCCGCCTCAAGGGGATGGGCGCACGCGAGGCCAGGACCCGGGCGCGGGAGCTGCTCGAGCGCTACGGCCTGGGCGACGCCGTCGAGAAGAAGTGCGAGGCGTTGTCCAAAGGCATGGGCCAGAAGGTGCAGATCCTGGGCACCGTGATGCACGACCCCGAGATGGTGATCCTCGACGAGCCGTTCTCGGGGCTCGATCCGGTCAACGTCGAGGTCATGCGCGACCTGATCCTCGACATGAAGCGCCAGGGGCGCACCGTGATCTTCTCGACTCACATCATGCCGCAGGCCGAGCAGCTCTGCGACGCTCTGCTGATCGTGCACCGCGGGAAGAAGGTCCTCGACGGCACCCTGTCCGACATCAAGTCGGCGGGCGACCGCGGGATCCTGCTCGACTACGACGGCGACGGCGCCGTGCTCAAGCAGGTGCCGGGGGTCGCGCGCGTCAACGACTCGGGAAAGCAGGCCGAGATCTTCCTCGACGACGGCGTCGATCCACAGTCGGTGCTGGAGGCGGTCGTGGGGCGGCTGCGCGTGCGCCGCTTCGACCTGCGGGAGCCTTCGCTCCACGAGGTCTTCGTTCGCGCGGTAGGCGGTGAGGTCGATGAGTAGCCCGCTCGACAGCAAGGTCTTCCTGGTCGCCCAGCGTGAGCTGGTCGAGAACGTGAGGACCAAGGCTTTCTGGATCGGCATCTTCCTCTTCCCGGTGCTGATCACGGCGATGATGGTCGTCCCCTCCTGGCTCGAGCGCGCCAAGTCGACACGCACCTACGCGGTGGTCGACCAGTCCGGCTGGCTGCTCGGGGAGATCGAGACGCGCGCGGCGCTGCCCGATCTCGAGACCGTGTTCCGCGCTGCGCTCGAGGGCTACCGCGGGCAAAGCGCGGCTTTCGAGCGGATGCCGACCGAGCTCCAGCAGATCGGCGAGCAGCTCGACCGCGGCATCGAGCTGGTGAAGGAGCAGCAGCCGGACGCCGAGGTCGCCGAGATCGAAGAGAGGCTGGTCGCGGGGTTCGCGTCGACGGTGGCGGGGTTCGCCGGTACCGAGGGGGCTCGCATGCGCGAGCTGCTCCCCGAGGAGGCGGTGCGCGAGCTCGAGGCGTTGCGCGAGTCGATCCGGAGCTGGTGGCAAAAGCTGCCTCCGGACGAGGCCGATGCCTACGGCTCGGGCCTGGCGAAGAGCCGTTACGCCCGCGTCGAGGTCGAGGGCTCGGGGGAGGCCCTGATCGAAGAGCTGAATCGCCGCGTCCAGAACGACGAGCTGTTCGCCTACTTCGTGATCGCCGAGGATCCGGTCACCGGCGAGGATCCCAGCCGGTACGTTTCCGAGAACCTGACCGACGACGACCTGCACCGCTGGTTCTCGCGGCTGGCGACCGACGTGGTGCGTGACCGTCGGCTCGAGCAGGAGGAGATCGACCCCGAGGTCGCGCGCTGGATCCAGGAGCCTTTGGACATCACGATGACCAAGATCGGCGCCGGCGGCGCCGAGGAGGAGGTGCAGGCGCAGGACATGATCCGGCAGTGGGCGCCGACCGTCTTCGTCTACCTGCTGTGGATCTCGATCTTCACCGTTGCCCAGATGCTGTTGACCAACACCGTCGAGGAGAAATCGAACCGGCTCATGGAGGTGCTGCTGTCCTCGGTGTCGCCGATCCAGCTCATGGTGGGCAAGATCGTGGGTATCGCGGCCACCGGGCTCGCGATGCTCGGGAGCTGGATAGTCTTCTTCTATCTGGCGACCAAGTACCTGCCCCTGCTGCTCGACATCGACGTCGGTTTCGACCTGTCGGTCATCGCCGCCGATCCGGTGTACATCGGCTCCTTCCTCGTCTACTTCCTCCTCGGGTACCTGTTCTACGCGGCGGTCCTGGTGGGCATCGGCTCGGCCTGCAACAGCCTGAAAGAGGCGCAGAATCTGATGATGCCGGTGACCCTGCTGCTGATGGTGCCGCTGGCGGCGATGGTGCCGATCTCGCGCGACCCCAACGGCATGCTCGCCAAGGTCCTCTCCTACTTTCCGCCGTTCACGCCGTTCGTGATGATGAACCGCGCCGCAGGCCCGCCGACATTGATGGAGTACGTCGTCACCAGCATCCTGATGGTGGCAGCGGTGGCCGTCGTGATGTGGGCAGCGGCGAAGGTGTTCCGCGTCGGTGTGCTGATGACTGGCAAGGCGCCGAAGCTCAGCGAGATCATTCGCTGGATCCGGGCGCCGGTCGGCATGGTCCCGGTGCGCAAGGCCTGATCGTCCTGCGGGACCGCGGCCGCAGAAGAAGGCTGCGGCCGCTGAGGAGTCTGCGGGCGCAGAAAGAGTCTGCGGGCGCAGAAAGAGATAGACTGCTGCTGGCAACGCCGAGGAAACTCTGCCGAGCCGACGGTCGGCTCCTTCCGAGTCGATCTGCCGAGTCGGCTTGCCGAGCCGCTCCCGGCGCCCGCGATCCCCTGAGCTGCGAGGTTTTCGCCCGACCTATGACCGCCCACGATCGTCCTCTCTCCAACGTGGTCCCCGTCGGCCGACCCCGACGGTGGGCACAGTTCCGGCGCCGTTTCCCCGAGCTGGTCAAGGCGCCCTTCTACTGGCTCTACCAGCGGCGCCTCGAACGCCACGTCGCCACCTGGGCGCTGCCGCGCCACATCGGCGTGATCATGGACGGCAACCGCCGCTACGCGCGCGAGCTCGGCTTCTCCCACGTCAGCTCGGGACACCTGAGCGGAGCCGAGAAGCTGTGGGAGGTGCTCTCCTGGTGCTACGAGCTGGGCGTGCCGGTGGTCACGGTCTGGAGCTTCTCGCTCGACAACTTCGAGCGCGACACCTCGGAGGTCGAGGCGCTCCTCGGGCTGTTCGAGGAGAAGACCAAGGAGCTGGCCGAGCACGAGGAGGTGCACCAGAAAGAGGTGCGCGTCCGCTACCTCGGTGAGATCGCCAGGCTCCCGGAGGGGCTCCGACAGGCGATCGGTCACGCCGAGGATCGGACCGCCGGCTACACCCGCTTCCAGCTCAACATCGCAATGGCTTACGGCGGGCGGGAGGAGATCCTCGAAGCCTTCCGCGGCTACCTGCGCGACGCTCTCGCTCGGGGGGTCGATCCGGATCGCATCGCACAGGAGCTCGACGCCGGCTCGATCGAGCGCTACCTCTACACCTCGGGGCAGCCCGAGCCCGATCTGATCCTGCGCACCAGCGGCGAGGTCCGCCTCAGCGGCTTCCTGCTCTGGCAGAGCGCCTACTCCGAGTACTACTTCTGCGACGCGAACTGGCCGGCGCTGCGCAAGATCGACCTGCTGCGCGCCCTGCGCTCCTACCACCACCGGCATCGCCGGCTCGGTCGGTAAGGGCTGCTGGCAGCCTGCGCCTCCGAGCTTTCTTACCGCCCCGAGGTATCCAATCTCGCCTCGGGCACGTATGATGCCCGGAAACGGTAGTCCTTAGAGCGCAGGTCTCATCGGGCCCGCACCGCGGGGGCGCCAGAACCGCAGGAGGTATCGGTCATTTCCAAGATCTTCGTCGGCAACCTCAACTTCAAGACCACTCGTGAGGCTGTCGAGACTCTGTTCACCGAGGTGGGTGACGTGGTCGAGGTGTTTCTTCCGACCGAGCGAGAGACCGGCCGTCCGCGCGGCTTTGCCTTCGTCGAGTTCCAGGATTCCGGCGCCGTCTCCCAGGCGATCCAGAAGTTCGACGGGCACGAGCTCGACGGCCGCAACATCCGCGTGAGTGAGGCGCAGGAGAGGCGCCGCGGTCCGGGCGGACCGCCCGGAGGCGGCCCGAGGCGATCGTTCGCTCCGCGAGACGGCGGCGGCGACGGCGATTCGAGCTGGCGCGAGCCCAGCTTCGACGGTGGCGGTGGCAGTGGCGGTGGCGGTGGCCGCGGCGGCGGCGGCGGCCGTGGAAGGAGCTCCGGCAAGGGCAGCCGCCGGTCGATTCGGCGCAGCAAACGGGAGCTCTGAAGCGAGGTCGAGTCTCCGGCTAGCCGGCGCGACGCCTCCTCGGCGCCGCCGCCTCCGGAATCTCGACCAGGAACGGGACGACCGTCCCGACGCCGGTCGTGTTCGAACCCTGCGCGCCTCCCAGCGGGTTGCCGGCCGGGTCGTCGAGAGGCTCGACGACCCGGACGACGTAGCGTCCGTTCTGCCAGGGTTCCGCCGACGAGAACGACCAGCGCTTCTCTTCGTTGCTGACCAGCACGCTGCCCTCGATGCGGTGGTCCTGCGAGACAACCTCGAGGGCTTGGTGCAGCCGCACGTGATCGAGGGGTGCGGGGAAGTCGACGACGAGGGGAGCCGCGGCCGACACCGGCGGCGTCACCGACCAGCTCTGCACATCGGGCGGATCGCGGTCGGGCTTGACCACGGCGAAGACCTTCTCGAAGCTGCCGCGCAGCGGGACGCCCCGCGCGTCCTCCCAGCCGCGGTCGACGAGCAGCCGGTAACGGCCCGCGATCTCGAGCGGAGTGCGACCGTCCTCGTCGACCGCCAGGTTGAGGGTGAGACGCGTGCCGTCCTCGCTCCACTCCTCGAGGATCCCCCGCTCGACCACATCTCGCTCGACGACATCCTGCTCCACGTCCTGCTCCGTAGCGCCCTCCGCCGAGATCGCCTGCTCGCGAGCATCGCTCGGCTCGTCGGCACGCGGCTCGTCGTCGACCTCCCGCGCCTCGTCGGCGAAGGCGTCGACTCGCTCGCCGCTGCCCTCGACCACGAGCCGCACGTGCTCGCCGGCCGTGCCTTCGCGCATCGGAGCCGTGAACTGGATGTGGAAGCGCGCCAGGTTCTGGGGCAGGTTGTCGGCGCTCGGGTAGATCGCGACCACTTGAGTGGTCGCCGGAGCGCCATCGCGTGACGGTTCGAACGTCAGCTCCGTCTCGGTGGAGTCCAGCCAGCGAACCGAGTAGCTCGCGCCGCGCTCGAACGGCTCGGCCGGGAGGAAGCGGACGGCGTCGGCCGTCACGCGATAGTCGCCGGCGATCGGCGTGGCCTCCGGCTGCGCTCCCTCTGCCGCCGCGGTCTCGGCGGCAGCAACCGTGAAGACGGCGCTCCAGTCCTCGAAGCCGAGGGGCTCGCGGCGAAGCCGATCGAGGAGCTCGTCGCCGAGACCGGCCGCGTCGATCGCCACCGGCCGACCGGAGGCGTCCTCGACCAACCGGAGCTCGGCGCGCTCGGGCAGCACCTCCGCGAGCTCGATCGGCAGCTCGCGCGGCGTGCAGCCAGCCATTGCGCCAAGGACCAGGGGGACCAGGGAGAGCAGCGCGACCCGGAGGCGTCTGCGGCCGGCGGCGGTCCAGACGGGTGGACGGGGATGGCGATCGTGCATGAGGGAGGAAGGAGAGGATCCGGGATCCGGGGCGGGTCGTGGGTACGAACCCTGCGTGGGGGCCCGTCGATTCCGCGCACCGAGAGGAAGGCCGGCGGGGCGGGAATGGTATGTCAAGCGCGGCGGCGACCCCAGCCTTCGGCGGTGCGAACGGTATTCTCGACCCCGTTGATTCCCGCCCTGCCGAAGAGGAGGTCTCCTTGCGCTCCGTGACCTTCGCCGTCGCTTCGACTCCGTCTCTCGTGGCCGCGACCGCCATCGTTGCCGGCGTCGGCTCGGCGGCTTCCTCGCCGGTCACGGCAGCCGCGGCGCAGAGGTCGTCGCTCGCTTCGGCGGAGAGGAGTTCGGCCTGCTCCTCCCAGGCAGTGATCTCGAGGCGGCCGAGCGGCTCGCCGACCGGCTGCGCGTAGCGATCGAGGAGCTCGAGCTGGGCTCGGAGGTCGGCTTCCCCCTCCCCGTGACCGCCAGCTTCGGCGTCACCTCCCTGGGCGCCGGCGGCAACGATCCGAGGGCGCTGGTGGAGTCGGCCGACGACGCCCTCTACCGGGCCAAGTCGAATGGACGCAATCGCGTGTGCTCGGCAGAACCCGTGCAGCGGGCTGCCGAACGCCTCACCGAGCGTCGGAGGAGCCTCGGATCGCGACGCCATCGAGCGAGCGGAGCGACCGCGTTGTGTAGGCTCGGAACCACCATTGACCCGGCGCGGCGCGCGCCCGCCAACCCGTCGGAGCTCCTCGTGAACTGGATCCGCTCGTCAGTCGCGCTCCTCCTCTCGCTCTCACTCTCGCCCTCGCTGCTCGTGGCCGAAGGGGCCGCGGACACGGAAGCGGATCCCAACGTCGTGGTCTCCCCCGAGCTGTTCGGCGGGATGAGCTATCGCATGGTCGGTCCGCACCGGGGGGGGCGCGTCACCGCGGTCGCCGGCGTCGTCCAGCACCCCGAGACCTTCTACATGGGAGCGACCGGCGGCGGAGTGTGGCGGACCGACGACCTGGGGACGACCTGGCGCAACCTCTCCGACGGTTTCTTCGCGACCTCCTCGATCGGCGCCATCGACGTCGCCGACTCCGACCCCAACGTCGTCTACGTCGGCACCGGATCGGCGTGCATCCGCTCGAACATCATCACCGGCCGGGGTGTCTACGGCTCGACCGACGGCGGCGATACCTGGCGCTTCCTCGGGCTGCGCGAGAGCGGCGCGATCGGCGACCTAGTGATCCACCCCGACGATCCCGACCTGCTCTACGTCGCCGCCCTCGGGCACATCTTCGGCCCCAACGAGGAGCGCGGCGTGTTCCGCTCGCGCGACGGCGGCGAGAGCTGGGAGAAGGTGCTCTGGGTCTCCGAGCGCACCGGCGCGGTCGACCTGTCGATGGACCCGAGCAACCCGCGCAAGATCTTCGCCTCGGCCTGGACGGCCGAGCGCAAGCCGTGGACGATCCTGAGCGGCTCCGAGGAGAGCGGTCTGTTCGTGACCCACGACCGCGGCGACACGTGGCAGCGCGTGACCGAGGGGCTGCCGAGCGGCCTGGTCGGCAAGATCGCGGTCGAGGTGTCGCCGGCGGATCCCGACCGGGTATGGGCGCTGGTCGAGGCCCCGGGCGACGCTCGTGGGCTCTACCGCTCGGAGGACGGCGGCAAGAGCTTCCGGATGGTCAACGGCCAGATCAGCCTGACCTACCGCCCCTGGTACTACACCCACCTCACCGCCGACCCGAAGAACCGCGACAAGATCTTCGTCAGCAACGAGACCTTCTGGCTGTCGGTCGACGGCGGCGATAGCTTCGAGCGCCGGCCGACGCCGCACGTCGACAACCACGCGATGTGGATCCACCCGGACGATCCCGACCGCATGGTGCAGGGCAACGATGGCGGCGCCAACGTGAGCTGGAACGGCGGCGAGACCTGGTCGCCGCAGTGGAACCAGCCGACCGCTGAGCTCTACCAGGTCGCGGTCGACAATGCCTTCCCCTACCGCCTCTATGGCGCCCAGCAGGACAACTCGACGATCTCGGTGCCGAGCCGGATCTCACGGCGTCCCGAAGACCCCAAGCAGGACTGGCTGGTCGTCTCGGGCTGCGAGACCGGCCCGGTGGTGCCGCACCCCGAGAGGGCGAGCGTGATCTACGGCGGCTGCAAGGGCCGCCACAGCGTGCTGGATCTCGCGACCGGGCAGGAGCGCCACTACTGGGTCTACCCGCACTTCAACTACGGGCACGACACCCGCGACATGCCGTACCGCTTCCAGCGCACGGCGCCAATGATCCTCTCTCCGCACGACCCGCAGACGACCTACCACGGCTCGCACGTGCTGCATCGCAGCCGCGACGAGGGGCGGACCTGGGAGACGATCAGCCCCGACCTCACCGCCTTCGAGGACGAGACGCAGGGCTACTCGGGAGGGCCGATCACGCGCGACATCACCGGCGAGGAGATTTACAGCACGATCTACGCGATCGCCGAGTCGCCGCTCGAGCAGGGCGTCCTGTGGGTGGGCGCCAACGACGGGCCCATCCACCTGAGCCGCGACGGCGGCGCGAGTTGGAGCGACGTCACGCCGCAGGGGCTGCCGCGCGGAGGCCGCGTCAACCGGATCGAGGCCTCGCCGCACGCGCGCGGTCGCGCCTACGCCGCGATCTACCGCTTCCAGCTCGACGACTGGGAGCCCTACGTCTACCGCACCGACGACTACGGCCGGAGCTGGCGCCGGCTCACCGACGGGAGCAACGGGATCCCCGCCGACACGCCGGTGCGCGTCGTGCGCGAGGACCCCGAGCGCGAGGATCTGCTCTACGCGGGGACCGAGTTCGGGATGTATACGTCGTTCGACGGCGGCCGCCACTGGCAGCCGTTCCAGCTCGATCTGCCGGTGACGCCGATCACCGAGATCGTCGTCCATCGCGGTGACCTGGTGTTGTCGACGATGGGCCGCTCGTTCTGGATCCTCGACGACCTCACGCGTCTGCACCAGCTCGGTGCGGATGCCGCTGCGGGGCATCGGCTCTACTCGCCGCGGCCCGTCCACCGCGTCGACTGGGTCAGCGGTCTCGAGCGCTCGTTTCCAGGCCATGCCCCCGAGTACCCCGAGTCGGGCGCGTTCATCGACTACACGCTGGCCGCGGACGTCGAGGAGATCCGGCTCGAGGTCCTCGACGCGGCGGGTGACGTGACCCGCGCCTTCGACGGCCGGGCCGTGCAGGACGAGGAGACCGAGCCGGCGATGGGCGGACCTCCCTTCTCACGATCTCGGCCGGGCCGGAGCCTCGCGACCGTGCGCGGCAGCCACCGCTTCGTCTGGGATCTGCGGCTCGAGGGACCCCGACCGTTGCGCGGGGGCCGCGGCGACTCCGGCGGCGGTCCCATGGTGCTGGCGGGTCGCTACCCGGTGCGGCTCACCGTCGGCGACTGGTCGCAGACAGCCGAGCTCGAGGTCCTCGCCGATCCGAGGGTCACGGCTGCCGGCATCACCACCGAGGACCTCGAGGCCCAGGTCGAGCTCCAGACGTCGGTGCGCGACGCGATCGAGCGGCTGCGACGGACGGTGCGCACGATCCGGGGCCTGCGCGAGCAGACCGACGACCTCCGGTCGCGAGCGAGCGCCGCGAGGCTCGACGAGGACGGTGAGCTCGGAGCGCTCGCCGGGCGGGTGCGCGAGGCGCTGAGCGAGCTCGAGGGGCTGTTGGTGCAGGTGGAGGAGGGCAAGGTCGGCGCCGAGCTCGAGCCCCAGCTCGACAGCCAGCTCACCTACCTCTACGGAATGATCTCGAGCGCCGACCAGCGACCGGGCCAGGACGCGTACGACCGCTTCGCCGACGTCGAGGAGGAGCTGGCCAGCCACGTGGCCGCGCTCGAAGCGCTGCGCCAGGGGGAGCTGGCGGAGCTCAATCGGCTGGCCGATTGGCGGAAGGTGCCCGCGATCATCGAGGAATCGAGCGCGGAGGAGTCGAGCCCGGAGGAGTCGAGCGCCGCGGGCTCGCGCCCGGGATCGTTCGGATCGGGCGGACGGTAGCCGCGTCTTCTGCCCGGAGCGCTCAGTTGTCGACGTAGCCTTTCGACCAGGTGCACTCCGGGTCGTGGTTCCTCAGATCGATCCCGTGGTCGGCCCGGGCCTTCAAGTTGAGCAGGACCGAGACCCACCCGGCGCGGTTCTCGGCTTCGGTGGCGGCCGGAACGTTCGCTTCGTGGAGCCGAAGGTCCGTGCCCTCGCCCGCCGGCTCGAGCTCGAAGGTCACGGTGGTGGCGTCGAAGTAGGTCAGCGAGAAGCGGTGGGGCGGTGCGAGCTCGAGGATCCGGCTCGCGAGGACCTCGCCGCTGGGGAACCGGAACGTGATCGCGTCGCCCTCCTGAACCGTGCGCTCCGCCCAGAAGGACGCGCGCCCCTCGTCCGTCGTCAGGAGGGCGAACACCGAGCGCGGAGCGGCCTTCAACCGAAGCCGCCAGACGATCTCCGAGGTTCTCGTGGTCATGGGCGGTGGCCGACTCGGCACTCGAACCGGCGTTTCGGCTCGGCAGCTCGGCGCGGCCCAGCTGCTGTGGAGTCTCCTCGCCGGAGCTTCCCGCTTCTCTCCGAGCACGCCGGGCCGCTCGGCTCAAGACGCCGAGGCGGAAGGCGCGCCACCCGATGTGCCTTTCCCGTCGCCGGACCGGGCGCCCTGGCTCGCACAGCGCTCGAGAAAGGCCTCAAGGCGCTGGACCTGTTGGCGATCGAGCTCGACGAACTGGACGCCGATCAGGAAGCCGCCCGCAGAGCCGCTCTCGGACTCGATGACGTTGCGCACCAGGGCGGCGGCGTGGAACTCTCCGTCGGCGTCGCCGAAGTCGAGCTCGAAGACGAGCCGCGAGCCGAGGCCGGGAGGGCTCTCGGTGTGGATCAGCATGCCGCTGCGCGACAGCCGACGGACCTGGAATCGTGAGTCCCCGCGCAACTCGGCGGTGCTGCTCCGATCGGGCATCTCCCAGCGACCGAACAGGCGCCTCGCGCCGGCGGCGCCTGCACCCTCGGCGAAGTGCACGACGCGATGGCCGGACTGGCTCAGCGCGTTGCCGAAGTGCAGCCCGGCCTGGTAGCGGGGGTGTCCGTCGCGGAAGGCGATCAGGCGGCACCAGACGACCCGGCCGTCGATCTCCATCGCGTCCTCGCCCGAGTAGACCTTCACGCCGTAGGACCTGCCGACCTCGAGCCAGGAGCCGGTCTCGATCGCCAGCCCGTCCGCACTCAGGTTGAGCACGGCGGCGTTGGGATCGCTCCGCATTCTGCCGTACACGCCGTCGACGTCGAATCGAGGATGACGGCGGCGATTGTCGGGTCGGCTCATGGAGGAGGCTGGCGCATCGTCCCCGGAGGGGTCTGGATTCTCGGGTTTTCGATGGTTTCGGATGCCGCGATTGCCCTGCGGCTCTCGGCGGGGGCGGCACGGTCCAGTGGGGCCCAGTCCCGGTGCACCTGCCCGGTTGCCAGACCGCGTCATCTCTTAGACGACATTCTCCGGGTTTTTCGGTCAGCCGCCTAGCGATTCGTCATCCAGGCCCCGGGGCACGCCGATCAGGTAGGAGCCGTGAGGGGGGATCCTGCGAAGCGGCCCGGCCTTCCACTCGTACGCGGACTCGCCGTCAGCGGCGGCCGCCAGCTCCAGCAGCTCCTCCGGCAGATAGGTGCGGAGCTGGGAGACGACGCCGTCCCACAGGCACACCGCCGGGATCGCGGGGATCAAGTAAGTGAGAAGCAGGCGGCTCCATCGGAAGGGCCGCGCGAGCGGCATCAGCAGCACGACCCAGAGCGGAACGAACGCCATCGACAGCAGGCCCACGAGCGAGCGGTCGCTCAGCTCGAGGACTACGATCGGCCGACCCGCCGTGACCGCGTCGCCGAGGATCGCGCCGACCTCCGCCGGCTCGAAGTGATGCAGCGCGTTGAACATCGTGCGCAGCCCGAGAAGGTCGGTCGGCACGCAGCGCGCGTCGACCGTCTCGAACCGGGCTCCGACCCGCGCACCGTTCCCGGCCACCGCGTGCAGGAAGGCGGACCGGTTCGGGTAGCGATCGGTCAGGACCAGCTCGACGTCGAGGCCTTCACGAGCGAGGTGGTCGCGCAGGCGGAGCGCCGGGCCGCCACCACCCGAGGCGAGGTCGACGATCTGGCGCAGCCCGCTCGCCACCAGCGCCGCGCGAACACGCGGCGCCGCCAGCGCCGGGGCGCCGATCACACGCTGCGTGATCTCGAGGAAGTCCGTGGCCCCGTCGCGTAGGACCTCTGGGAGCCAGGGCTGGTCCTCGAGCTCCACGAGGTGCAGGCGGGGGAGGCGCAGTCGCCGGCGGCTTCGGTCCATGTCTCGAGGGTGAGTGGGCAGGCCGATGATAGATTGCCCGCCACTTCGAGGAGAGCACCAGTTGCCAGACGGGGCGGGCCGCCTGCTCGAGCCCGCCCGCTCGCTTGGGGAGGATGTCAGATGAAGGCGCGAGCAGCCGTCGCTCATGCGGCCGGAGAGCCGCTGCGGATCGAGGAGGTGGAGGTGGAGGGCCCGCGCGAGGGCGAGGCGCTGGTGCGCATCGTGGCGACTGGCGTCTGCCACACCGACGCCTACACGCTCTCGGGCGCCGATCCCGAGGGGTTGTTTCCGGCGATCCTCGGCCACGAAGGGGGCGGCGTCGTCGAGGAGGTCGGTCCGGGCGTGACCTCGGTCTCGGTCGGCGACCACGTCATCCCGCTCTACACCCCCGAGTGCCGCGAGTGCGCGTTCTGCAGGTCGGGGAAGACCAACCTCTGCCAGAAGATCCGCACCACCCAGGGGCGAGGCGTGATGCCCGATGGCACGTCGCGCTTCTCGCTCGCCGGCGCCCTCGTTCACCATTACATGGGGACCTCGACCTTCTCCGAGCTCACCGTGGTCCCCGAGATCTCGGTCGCCAAGATCCGGCGCGACGCGCCGCTCGAGAAGGTGTGCCTGCTGGGCTGCGGCATCACCACCGGCATCGGCGCCGTGCTGAACACCGCCAAAGTGCAGCCGGGCTCCACCGTCGCCGTGTTCGGTCTGGGCGGCATCGGTCTCAGCGTCATCCAGGGCGCGGTGATGGCCAAGGCGAGCCGCATCGTGGCGATCGACATCAACCCGGCGAAGTTCGAGATGGCGACCCGCATGGGCGCCACCGACACGATCGATCCGACGCAACACGACGCGGCGATCCAGGAAGTCGTCGTCGAGATGACGGGCGGCGGGGTCGACTACTCGTTCGAGTGCGTCGGCAACGTCGACCTGATGCGCTCGGCCCTCGAGTGCTGCCACAAGGGCTGGGGCGAGAGCACGATCATCGGCGTGGCGGCCGCCGGGCAGGAGATTCGGACACGCCCCTTCCAGCTGGTCACCGGGCGCGTCTGGCGCGGCACCGCCTTCGGCGGCGTCAAGGGGCGCACCGAGCTGCCCGGCTACGTGGATCGCTACATGGACGGAGGCATCCGCATCGACGAGATGGTCACGCACGCGATGCCGCTCGAGGAGATCAACCGGGCTTTCGATCTGATGCACGAGGGGAAGAGCATTCGCTCGGTGATCTCGATGTAGGGCGGAGCTCCGCCTCCTGCCGGGCGCGACTCCGGCGTCGCCACCGGCACCCAGAGCCGCCGTCGTCGGAGCTTCGTGTAAGCTACGTAGAATCAACATTTAGGAAGCCGCGGCCGCTCTGGCCGCGGACATTGCCTGTGGATGCAACGACCCAGGGCGACGAGCGGTCGATCGAGACCGATCCGAAGGAGCCCACCGAGCCGCGCAGCGAGACGCCAGAGCTCGCGGAGGAGCCGTTGCCGGTCGTCCCAGATCTGAGCCGGACCCAGCTCGGCTACCTCCGCTCCGTCCTCTGGTTGCCAGGGGAATAGGAGGCGAGTCCGGACGATCGTCAGCGGCGTGCCCCGGCCGCCATCCCCCGGCGAGACGACGCCTCGTAGCGGCCGCTCGCCTTCCGGCCGGCCGACCACGACCACGTCGCGCCGCGGTCGCCCGCATCGCAACCACCTGGGCTCCGCGGCGGTTCCCAGGCACGAGCCGTCACCAGAGTCGAGGCCCGGGTTGCGACGAGCGAACCGCCCGGCACGCGGTAGCGGCTCAGAACCGGCTGAGACGCCGCTCCGCAAGCCCGCCCGCCTCGTGGGGGTAGGATCGGGGAGTTCCGTCGAGCGGGAAAAGAGCAGGAGCACCAGGCATGCCCCGACGTTATCTTCGAGGTTCCGACTTCCTCGAGCCCACGCCTCCCGACGTGTTCTTCGACCGGCGACGTTTCATCGCCGCCCTCGGGCTCGGCGCCATCTCGGCGCGCGCCGGTCTGGCCCAGGGCCTCTCGGAGCGCCAGCCGATCGAGGTTCCGCTGAAGCGACCCGACGTCTTCCCGCCGAAGCGCAACGAGGCCTACCCCCTTCCGGACGGCATCGCCACCGAGCTGACGACGCGCATCAAGGCCGCCACGCACAACAACTACTACGAGTTCCTGCCGGGGCGCGGCGGTCCGGCGTGGCAGTTCACGGGCAACTTCGAGGTCGAGCCCTGGACGGTCGAAGTCAGCGGCCACTGCGCCAAGCCCGCGACCTTCGACCTCGACGCTCTCTTCGCCTTCGCTCACGAGGAGCGCCTCTATCACTTCCGGTGCGTCGAGCGCTGGGCGATGAACGTGCCCTGGAGCGGCTTTCCGCTCTCCAGGCTGCTCGAGAAGGTGGAGCCGACGGCCAAGGCCAGGTACCTGCGGTTCGAGACCGTCCACCGGCCGGAGCAGATGCCCGGGATCGGGCAGTCGTCCTGGTACCCCTGGCCCTACCACGAGGCGCTACGCATCGACGAGGCGATGAACGAGCTGGCGATGGTGGTCACCGGCGTCTACGGCGAGCCGCTCCTCAAGCAGCACGGAGCGCCGGTGCGCATCATCGTCCCCTGGAAGTTCGGCTACAAAAACCCGAAGTCGATCGTCAAGATCGAGCTCGTCGAGAAGGAGCCGAAGACCTTCTGGCAGATGCAGGCGCACGAGTACGGGTTCCTCTCCAACATCAACCCGAACATCCCGCATCCCCGCTGGAGCCAGGCCGAGTCCTACTGGCTCGACAGCGGCGACCGCTTTCCGACCCAGATCTTCAACGGCTACGGCAAGTACGTGGCGGCGCTCTACCCCGACGAGCCGACGACGCCGCAGAAGCCCCTTCGGGAGGGTCAGGTCGCGAGGTGAGGGCGGTTTCGCCCGGGCCCGTGGCCGCGGCGGTCGTCTCGAGCCCCTGCCTTCGCAGCCCCACTCCCACGCTTGGCCCGCAGTCGGGCCTCAGTCGCCGTCGGGGCTCTCGCGCGGCTGGCCCGGGGTTCCGCCGTCGATCGCGATCGAACGGTCCAGCCAGCCCGCGATCGCGGCCACGAAGTCGTCGCGCCGGTCGATGAAGGGCCAGTGACCCGAAGGCTCGATCGCGATGCACTCGACGCCGGCGTCGCGCAGCAACTCGAGCGAGCCGTCCTGGGCGCCCCCCGGATGTCCGTGGACGTAGCAGCAGGGGAGGCCGAGCGCCCCGAGCCTCCCCGCCATCTCGCGGCGCTCCGAGATCTCCACCAGCTCGCAGGAGTCCCGGTGGAAGCTGTGCGGGTCGGCGAGCCGCAGGCTGGGGTAGTAGCTGCGGTTGGCGAGGTCGGCGATTCCGAGCTGGTGGATCTCGTCCGCCAGCCGGGCGAAGCCGTGATCGAGGAAGTCCTCGAGCTCGTAGGCGGCCGCGGTGGCGCTGTTGGTGCAGTCGGTGGGGGAGACGTTTCCCTCGACGTCGACGAAGGCGGCGAGCCGACCGTCGAGCGCGCCGGGGCGCTCGCACAGCAGTGTGCCGATCACGCCGCCCATCGAATGGCCGACCAGGATCAGCTCTCCCGCCGTGTTTCGCTCGAGCCAGGCACGCAGGTGGCGGGCGTGCTCGGCCAACGCGAGCGGCTCGGTCGGCCAGGGGCTGCGGCCGTAGCCGGGGAGGTCCGGCGCGAGGTGACCGAACCGCGAGAGCTCGCCGGCGACCATGACCTGCTCGAAGCCGAGCCCGGACTCGCCCAGCCCGTGGATCCAGACGATGGTCACGGCGCCCGGCGGCGCCGGCCGTTCGCGCACTCCCAGGCCGTCGCGATGGAGGTGGGCGAGCCCGCCCTCGATAAGCAACGGCGCGCGCCGCCGAGCAGCTTGCCCGGAACTCACGACGGGCCGAGCTCCTCGATCGCGCGCGCCAGCCTTCCGCTGTCGGGGAAGGACTCGCGCAGCCGTTCGCGGCGCCGAGGGCGGCGATGCGCGAGGCGCAGGCGCAGCAGGGACGCGGAGGCGCCGGCGAGGCGCGGCACGTGCTTAAGGGGTGAACGAGACCTTCGCGGCGATCCCGAGCCGGCGGAAGACCAACCCCGCCACCAGGGAAGCGACGGTGAAACGGACGACGACGGGGTGGATGAAGCGATGGCGGGCATCCAGGGGTCTCCTGGCGAGGCTACTTCGCGCGCACCACCACCAGCGTGATGTCGTCGTACTGCTCCTCGTCGCCCTTGAAGTTCCAGGCGTCGCCGAGCAGGGCTTCGCGGATCGACCGCGCGTCCTTGCCGGAGGCGACCCGCCCGAACCTCTTGAGCAGGCGATCGTCGCCGTAGAGATCGCCGCGGGGATCGATGGTTTCGGTCAGGCCGTCGGTGTAGAACAGAAAGACGTCGCCGGACTCGTACTGGATCTGGCTCTGGCCGTAGGTGGCGCCCAGCCGGGTGCCGAGCGGTGGGGCCGAGGCCTCGAGCTCGCGAACCGTCTGGTCCGCCTTGCGGAAGTGCATCGGAGCCGGGTGACCGGCGGTCGAGAAGACCAGCGAGCGTCGCTCGAGGTCGAACACGGCGTAGAGCAGGGTGATGAACATCCGCCGCTCGGTGGTGTGGCGCACCATCCGATCGAGTCGCTCGAAGAGGTCGCGAGGCTCCGGACGCTCCGGGTTGAGCAGGTAGAGGCAGCTCCGGATCCCGGACAGGAGCAATCCCGAAGCGACCCCGTGCCCCGCGACGTCGCCCACCGCCAGCGCGAGCCGCCCGACCACCTCGTCGAAATACTCGTAGTAGTCGCCACCGACCTCGGCGGCGGGCAGGGAGACCGCCGAGATGTCGAGCCCCGGCACCTTCGGGTCGGTGCGCGGCAGCATGCTGAGCTGGATCTGCCGCGCCGAGGCCAGCTCCTGGCGCATCCGCTGGCGCTCGCGAATCCGGCTGGTCTCGACTCGGAACCGGTGCGAGAAGCCTACCGCGGTGCGGTTCGTGGCGGTGCGCGAGAAGTAGAAGCTGAGCAGCGTGACCACCGTCTGCAGCACCGGCCTCGGCGCCAGCAGGGTCTCGCCGGCAGCGACCAGCTCGAGCACGTGGGGGGTGAGCGTGGTCCCCCAGATCACGGTGAGCAGGAGCGCCGACCAGCCTGGGCTGAGGTAGAACGCCACGAGCAGCAGCGGACCGAGGAAGCCCACGATCGAGAGACCGAGCGAGAGCTCGGGGGGCAGGAAGGCGCTGGCGGCGAGCAACGCCAGCAGCGACACGCCGACGGTGGCCTGAGCGTGACGTCGGAACAGGGCCGACTCGTCAGCGAGGAAGATCAGCCGGGACAGCCCGAGAATGGCCAGTGGCGCGGCCAGACGCAGCCACCAGGAGGCGAACAGGTACGCGAGGAGGGTGAGAAAGGCGATGACCGAGAGGCCGATCGCCGTCCAGCGCAAGCGCTCGGTGTTGCGCTCGTCTAAATGGTGTCGGAGCGCCTGCTCCTGCGACAGGTCGATGAGCTCTTCGATAGGTCGGACGGCCATGGCTGCTTGGGCTGGTCGATCGTGAACCGAAGGAGCGCGGAGGTAGGCCGGCCCCTCGTGGAGGATCCTTGGGCCCTACGGCCTCGGCAGCGAACGGGATTCGGACGGTCGAGCTTCCCCCGGACGGTTTCGAGCCGGCCTCCGACGGAGCGTGCCTGCGGCGGTCACTGGCCTTCTGCAAGCGCGAGGCAAAGGATTTGCGACTGTTTCCAGCGATGCGCCGAGGACGCCTGGAGCGGAGGAGACGTCAGCAAGCCGGAGACGTGCTACCCAGCACATCGCAGGCTGACCTACGACTCCTCCGGGGAGCCGACTCTATCCGGTCGTCCGGCTCGTCAGCTCGCCGTCTCCTCCGACGCCACGTCGCGTCCGGCGCCCCGCCGGGCGGCGCTGAGAGCGGCAGCGAGCAGGCCGCAGGTGGCGCCGAAGGCGAGCACTCCGATGAGCTCGAGCCAGCCTCCGAGGTCGGCGGGGCGAACCAGCGCTACCAGGTGGGCGCCGAGCGCGAGATCGGCCTCCGGCTCCGCACGGTAGGCCTTGATCGCCGACATCGAAGCCAGCAGCAGGGCGGCGATCAGGATCGCCGCGAGCGCGGTCGAGAACCCGCGCCAGCGCAGCTGCGCGGCGGTGAGCGGCGGCCCTGGCTCGACCTCGCGCAGCGCGAAGGTCGGCTCGCGCGTGCCCCAGGGAACGAACCGGTGGAGCATCACCAGGCCCGGGATCCCGAGCGGCATGGTGATCCAGAAGAAGGTCGACCAGCCGACCGCGTCGACGGTCAGGCCTGCGATCGGTCCCGAGACGATCCGGGCCAGGCCGAACAGCGTCGAGAACAAGGCATATTGCGACGCGGAGAAGCGCTTCTGCGTCATGCGCAGCAGCAGCACCGAGAAGGCCCCGGTGGCAAGCCCCTGGGTCAGGTTCTCGAAGCCCATCGCCCCGTACATCGCGATGCGGTCGGTCTCGATGTTGGCGATCAGCACGTAGCCGACGTTGGAGAAGATCTGGAGCACTCCGAAGACCCACAGCGCCCGCCCCAGCCCGAACAAGGTCGTGCAGATGCCGCCGATCAGCGAGCCGCCGATCTGGCCGGCGAGGCCGATCGTGCCGAGCGCGACGCCGCGGTCGAACGCGGTGTAGCCCATGTCGTTGAGAAAGGGGCGCAGCAGCGCCTGGGCGAAGTTGTCGCACAGCTTGTAGAGCAGCACGAAGGTCAAGATCTCGAGCGCCCGGTGTCTCGACAGGAAGCCCAGGAACGGGTACCAGACCGCCTCCTTCAACGTCTTCGGCTCCTGGTACGCCAGCTCGGGCTCGGGAGCGAAGACGCTGATCGCCAACATCGGCACGAACAGCGCGGCCAGGATCACGCAGACCACGGCCCAGGAGAGCTGGGCGGCGAAGGTGATCGCGATGGCGCCCGCGATCCACATGCCGGCGCGGTAGAGGGCGATGCGCGCGCCCACCGCGACCCCCTGCTCCTCCCTCCGCAGCACGTCGACGGCATAGGCGTCGATCACGATGTCCTGCGACGCCGCGGCGAAGGCGATCGCCAGCGTGATCGCGAGCGCCACCCAGGGCGCTTCGGGCCGGTCGGCGACGCCGGAGAGAGAGAGGATGGCGACCATCAGCAGGATCTGGAAGATCGCGATCCAGCCCCGGCGACGGCCGAGGAACGGTGGCCGGTAGCGGTCGAGCACCGGCGCCCACAGCACGTTGAATGTCCAAGGGGCCTGGGCCAGGCTGAACAGCCCCACGATCCGGATGTCGACGCCGGCCTCGCGCATCCAGTCCGGAATGGCGATCCACACCAGTCCCAGCGGCATGCCGGAGGAGAACGACAGCAGGACCACCGAAGCGGTCCGCCAGGAGGAGAGTGCGCGCCCCAGGCTCTCGAGCGTGCCGGGGCGCTGCGCGGCGTCCGCATCGGTCACGGTGGTGGACATCCGGCGCCGATCCTAGCCCCGAAGGATTCGCAGGCTCATTCTCCGGCCCATCCCCACCTCAGAGCCGACTCGCCTGTCCGAAGACTCGGACAGGCTCCTCGCCGCGCCAGGTCGCTCTGCTCCCGCCTTCCGGAACAAATTAGCGACGATCGGCGTAGGAACCAAGGAGGGTCGCAGGCGCGTTGTCGCGTCCGAGGACCCACAGGAGGAAAGATGGCCACCACCACTACCACAGCCACACGACTTCACCGCTCGCGACGCGACCGGATCCTGGGCGGGGTCTGCGGCGGCATCGCCCGCTGGCTCGGCTGGAGGCCCACCGTGGTGCGCGTGCTCTACGTGCTGGTCTCCATCCTGTCAGCCGGTTTCCCGGGGATCCTGGTCTACCTGCTGCTCTGGTTCGTGATGCCGGAGTCCTGAGGATCGGGCGGCGCGAGCTGAAGGCGCCGCGCGGCGGGACGACACGCCGCCGCGCGCGCGCCGTCGGGAACGGCACCCGGCTACGAGTGGGGTTCGCGCGGGAATCCCGCCCGCAGCCGCTATCGCAGCTCGCTGAAGAATCTGTGCCATCGCGGCCGGAAGCCGTGCTCGGGGTCGACCGACAACGCGACCGCAGTCGCTTTGCCGAGGATGCCGTCGGCGGGCACGAAGCCGAAGGCGCGCGAGTCGGCGCTGTCGTCGCGGTTGTCGCCGAGGACGAAGTAGTGCCCGGGCGGCACCTCGACCGGGCCGAAGCTCTCGAAGTAGGGACGCCACGGCGCGAGCAGGATCGGATGGGTCGGAGCGCCCTCCACGCTCTCCGCCGCCATCGTGTAGCGGCCCTGCTCCTCGCCGGCGAGCTCTTCGCGCTCCTTCGAGCCGAGCGGCGCGTAGTGAGCCAGCTGGCCGTTGACGATCAGGCGCTTGTTGCGCATCTGGAGGACGTCACCGGGGATTCCAGCCACCCGTTTGACCAGCCGCTTGCCGTCGAAGGGAGAGAGGAAGACGATGATGTCGCCGCGCTCCGGCTCGCTCCACGAGGCGACGCGGAGGGTGGTGAACGGGAGCCGAAGGTCGTACGCGAGCTTGTTGACGAAGATCCGGTCGCCGACCAGGATCGTGGGCATCATCGACTCCGACGGCACGTGGTTCCAGTCGGCGACCGCCGAGCGCAGGGAGAGCATGCCGGCGATCACGAAGATGACGGGCTTGAGCCACTCGCGCCACATGTGACCCAGCCGTCCGGCTCGAGGATCGTCCGGACCTTCGCTGTCTCCGACCGATGCCGACGCCGCAGTCGCGTCCGGCTGCGGCGTCGATCGCGGGCCGAGGGAGAGCTCGTCTCCAGTCACCGATCGCCACCGAACATCGCGGGACCCCACCGGCCGGTCTCGACCTCGTCGACGATCAGCACGCCGCCGCGCTCCTCGGGCAGCACCTCGACGCTGGCCTTGCCGTCGACCGGCTCGACCTCGACCAGGCGCTCCGACGCCTCGTCGTCGCCGGCGCGGGCGGCGGTGAGGCGCACCAGGAGCGTTTCCTCGAGCGGGGTCTCCCACGAGATGGCCTCGTCGCCGGTGCGAGCTCCCGCCACGTAGAAGTCGCCGTACAGGTTCGCCCCGTCCAAAATGCTGCGCAGACGTGCGTCGGTCACCTCGACCGGCATCGCGGAGCGGATCCAGCGCGGAGAGCGGACCGCTCCCAGAGGATCGACCAGCCCGGCGGCCGCCGCCGACTGGCGCGTCGCTTCGAAGCTGGAGAGCTGGGAGAACCGGACCTGCAGCGGGCGAAGCTCACCGACCCTCGCCCGCTGGGTGCGGAAGTACACCCACCACCGGTTGCGCAGCGAGCGCAGCATCGGCTCGACGTGCTGGGGCGAGCGGATCACCTCGCCGACGCTGGCCGCCGCCCAGAGCTGGAGCGGCGCGAGCTCGGGATCGACGGCGTCATCGAGCTCCTGCGCGTCGGCGTCCTCGACCCGGCGCGCCCGCGAGCCGCGGACGACCACACCGCCGGTCTCCTCCTTCCAGGCCTCGAAGTCGGTGCCGGCGCCGGGGCGGCCGAGCTCGATCTCTACCGGCTCGGGCTCGTCGAGCGGAAGCGACACGACGTTCCACCCGTAACCTGCAAGCACCTTGGCCAGCTCGACCGCGATCGGATCGGCCTCCGCCTCACCGCCGGCCGGGAAGTAGCCGGCGGAGACCAGGACCAGGAGGCAGGGACCGGCGGGGCATCCCCCCGCCGTCTCGACGATCAGCCGGTCGGCTCGCCGGCGCAGCACGGAGGGAGGAAAGGCCCCCGGACCGCTGGCCACGGCGCCCTGCCGGCGCTCCGAGAGGTCGTTGGCAGCCTCGCGGGCGAGGTCGGCGAGCGCCTGGGTCACCTCGGTGGCGTTGCTGGTCGAGCGCAGCACCTCGCGGTGCTCGGCCCACGAGGGCCCGGCCCACACCGCCCGTACCGGGCCGAGACGGGTCAATGCGGTGGCGTTCTCGGAGAGCGTCCTGGCAACGAGCGGGAGCATCGCCGGCTCGGCGAGCACCTCGTCGAAGTACACGAGCACGGTCCAGGGGCTGGCCTCGGCGCTGACCAGCGCGATCCGCGTCACCTCGCGCTGGAGGCCGTCCTCGACCACCACCAGATCCTCGTCCGTCAGATCGCGGGCCGCGCCCTCGGCGAGGCCGGGGAACGAGACGGCGACTCGCACCTCGGTAACCGCGATCTCTTCTCGGAAGGTCGTGTCGTCGGCCGGCTGCTGCTGACCGGCGCCGAGCGTCGATGCCCCGAGGACCCAGAGCGCGCCGAGCATGATCCCGGCGAGGAGCCCGACGGGACGGCTGGCAGCGGTTCGGCTCGAGCCGATGCGGCGATCGTTCATGGCGTCAGTCTAGCCGCGTGCCCGTGGGCGGGATCCGGACCGGCGCTCAGCGCAGCGCCGCGACCTCGCGGCGCAAGGTCGACACCGAGCCGCCGACGTCGTCGCGGATCGCGACCGAGAGCTCGAGCGCGTCGGAGCGGAACGGCACCTCGACCTCGTAGAGGAACGCCTGGCTGGCGGCGTCGACCTCGCTGGCGAGCACGTCGATCTGGCGGGTCCCGATGTCGAGGTAGCGCCCGTTCGCCTGGCGTCCGCCGACCGCGACCGTGAAGCGGCCCCTTTGGTCGGCGCCGGCGGGAACCAGCGTCAGCCGCGACAGCGGCACGAAGATCTGCACGGTGATCCGGCTCTCCCCCTTCTCGGCGGCCTCGGGCATCGACGGCACGACGCGAGCGTCGAGCGGGTTGTCGCCGTCGCCGTGGATCAGCGCTGCGAACACCCGCCCCTCGAGCCGCTCGATCGCGGGCAGCGCACGGTAGCTCTGGCGGTGACGGACGACCACCCCCGGCCGATCGACCTCGACCCGGATCTCGTGCAGGCGGCCGTCCCCGGGATCGGTGGGAGCGAAGCTCAGCTCGTAGACCGCGTCGGCGTCGGCGACCGCGTCGAGGACGGCGTCGCCGAACCGGTTCCCGTCGAAGAAGGTGCGCCCACCCGTCTGGCGAGCAGCGAGGGTCATCGTGTCGCGCAGGTTGGCGTCGGCGATCTGGGCCAGGCCAGTGGTCGTGCGCAGGTCCTGCACTCCCGCCGAGCGCAGCGTCTGCAGCCCGGTCGACTGGATCGGGTAGATGCTCACCTGCTGGGCGTTGGCGTAGGCGGTCAGGTCGCGCCACTCGCGGGAGGTGTCGAAGTCCTGGGCGTCGAGGCGCGCCTGGCGCGGGTCCCAGCGGGTGAGCTTTCCGGTATCGAAGTCCTGGGTGTCGACGGCGTTGGCGATACCCTGCCGGGCGGCGGTGCCGTCGCACATCTCCATGGCGTAGGTGTACACGTCGAGACCCGGGACCAGCGGGATGCCGTCGCTGACCAGCAGCAGCGACTTGCGCCCGTCGAACTGCGACAGGCTGGCGACGACCTGGACCAGACCGCGCATCGAGCTCTGCGCCGCAGAAGCCGCCTGCCCGGCGTGGGAACGGGCGAGACTGCCGACGTCGACGCAGGGATCGTTGGGATCGGGACGGTCGACCTCCGCGGCGTTGGAGCGCGCGCCCCGGTCCTGGGTGTTGTCGCGCATCCGGTCCTGGATCAGGCTCATCGCCTGCACCGGGTCGGCCATCAACGCCCGCATCGGCATGCGGTTCTCTTGCAGCTCCGCGTCGAGCGCAGCCCGCAGCGCGTCGCGGTCGCGAGTCGCCGGCTGCACGACCCGCAGGTCGCCGTCCCAGGCGACCAGCAGGACCTGGCCGCCGCCCGCCACCAAGTCATCGCTCACCTGGCGCACCTGCTTGAGGACCTTCTTCTTGTTCGGCGGATGCAGGTGCAGCTCGTCGAGGAACAGGACGAACGTCGGGCGTGCGACGGCCTCACCGCCGGCGGCGAGCACCCGGTCGCGGTCCCCGCTCTCCTGCCAGGCCCGCTGCTCGCCGGGGGCGCTCCAGCCGAGGATCTCGACCGGACGGTCGTCCTCGAACACGCGGACCTCCTCGCGCCGCAGGTCGAGCACGGGCTCGCCGCCCCGCGTCTCGACCACCAGGTCGACCAGGACGCGGGGAACGTCGACGGTCTCGATCAGGATCTCGTCGGTCGGGGGCGCGGCGCCTGGGCTCTGCGCCGATGAGGCGACCGTCTGCGCCCAGGAGGCGACCGCGATCGCGAGGATGGCGATCGCCAGCGTCACGCTGATTCCGGTCAGGTTGCGGCGGCGGCGGGAATCGGTGCTGGCTGACATGGAAGGTCCTCCCCGTCGGTCTCTACGCCGTCATGCTATCCGTTCGCGACGACTGCTCGTCCCGGCCGCGGTCAGGTCTCGGTTCGGCGTCGCGGCGGAGTGACCGGCGGGTTCAGGGCGGAGGCCGCAGCTCGGACTCGTCGACCCGATCCAGGAGCTCGGCGTGCTCGGCGGTCCAGACCGTGACCGAGGTCCCCTGGTCGCGCTCCTGATAGCGCGAGAGAACGATCGAGCCTCCGTCGCCCTCGGCCTCGAGGTCCTCGAGCAGGAAGACATCCATCTCGAAAGGGCCGCCGTCCTCGGGGTCGACGTAGCGGTAGAGCGCGCGCTCGGCGCGTCCGGTGTCGGCGTCGATCGCGAGATCGAGGGGCAGCCCCTCGGGCGGGGTCAGCCGGATCACCACCAGCCCCCGGCCGCTCGGGTCCTGCTCGGTCCCGATCTGCTCGATCTCGCGGTACCGGCGAAGCGACTCGGGGAGCGGCGCCAGCAGGTCGACGTCCTGCAGGTGCTGCTCGCGCGCGGCGGCGTCGAGCGGCGCGAAGGACTCGCTCTGCCAGTCGCGCAGCCACCCCCGCTCGCCGTCGTCGAGGAAGACCCGGAGCATGCCTCGGTAGCGGCGCTCGTAGCGCACGCGCCCGGCGCGGTCCCGAAGCAGCCGGACGTCGTTCTCGCGTCCGTTGGCGCTTAGGGTGCCGCGCACCTCGAAGGCGACCAGCGCGTCCCAGGCCGCCCGGTCACCGCGGGAGGCGGCCCAGCGCGCGAGCAGCGATTCGGCGGTGGGGGCGTCGCGGGTCGCCGAGGCGCCCTGGGCGAGCTCCTGAGCCGCCAGCGGCGGCGCGGCGAGCAGGACGACCGGCAGCGCAGCCCGCAGAGCACCTCGCTGCGCAGCCCGCATCAGCACGAAGACCGATCGAGCCGTCATCGCGAATCTCCCTCGCCGCGGTCCGCCCGCAGGTCGAGCTGCATCAGCTCCTCTTCGGTCCGCACGTAGAGCCGCCCGTGCGCCAGCGTCGGCGGCGTCCAGGTGCGCGCGCGCACGAGCTGGAAGCCCGAGATCTCGCGGTATTCGGCCGGGTCGATGGCGGCCAGGGCCAGCCGCCCGCGCTCGGCGAGCACGATCAACTTGCCGTCGGCGAGCAGGAGCGAGCCCTTTCCGAGCCCGCGGTGGGCCCAGCAGGCCTCTCCCGTCTCGGGATCCAGGCACTCGAGGGTCGCGTTGTCGAAGCCGTAGAGCTTCCCCTCGGCCAGCACCGAGCCGTTGAAGTGGTTCTTCATCTCCCGGTTGCGCCAGAGCTCGCGGACCTCGAGGCCGCCGTCGCCGGAGCGCGCGACCTCGAGCACCACGGCGCCGACGTCGTAGCTGGTCGAGACGAACACGCGATCACCAGGGAGCAGGCGAGGGGTGGCGACGTTGATCCGGTTGATCACCTCCCAAGGATGGCTCCACAGCTCCTCTCCCTCGGGGGTGACCGCCACGATGCGATCCCCCTGCAGAAACACGGCCTGCCGGACGCCGGCGAGCGTGCCGATGACGGGCGAGGAGTAGGAGGGAGGGCTCGAGCCGACGTGCCAGAGCAGGCGGCCGTCCGAGCGGTGGAAGGCCAGGATCGCGTGGTCCTCGCCGCCGCCCGCGATCAGCACCCGCTCGCCGACGACCAGCGGGCTCGCGCTGTACCCCCACAACGGCAGCTCGCCGCCGAATTCGCCGACCAGGTCGCGCTGCCAGAGCAGTCGGCCGTCGTCGAGCGCGAGAGCGGTGAGCTGGCCCTGCGAGGAGAGCACGAACAGCCGGTCGCCGTCGAGCGTCGGAGTCGAGCGCGGACCGGAGCCGCGGGCGTCTGCGAACGACTCGTCGATCCGGGTGCGCCAGATCGTCTTGCCGTCGAGTGCCGAGATCGCAACGACGTACTCGTGCGACTGGTCTTCGACCAGTCCGTCGCGGGTGACGCCCTCGCCCTCGAGGGTGAACAGGCGATCGCCGAGGACAGAGACCGAGGAGAAGCCCTGGCCGAGCGGGCGCCTCCAGACGACTGGAGGACCGCCGTCCGGCCAGGAATCGAGCAGGCCGGTCTCGTCCGAGACGGCGTCGCGGTCGGGCCCCAGCCACTGCGGCCAGTCGTCGGCGGGAAGGGCCGATGTCGGGGCAATCGCCAGGGCGGCGGCGAGCGCGAGCCGGGAGAGGCACTTCGAGATCGCGGGAATTCGCGGAGACGGTCGGCGCATCGAACCTCCAGCGTGAGGAGCGGGGAGGGCCCACGAATCACCGGTCCGGCACACACTGCGCGCGAAAGGGATCCGCGATCGAACCCGATCCTCCTGCGTCGCGCGCTCGGGCGTCCCGAGGGGAAGCCGAGGCTCCCCCGAGGTTTCGCTCGGGGCGGTGTCAGCGGAGATCCAGGAGGTTCTCGGCGAGGAGCAGGTCGCACTCGGCTCGATCGACGCGCGACAGGTACAGCGCGGTCTCGTCTTCCGAGATCGCGATCCCGGGCCGCGCGATCTCGTCGAGGGAGGCGATCACCCGGCGCTCGCCGCCGGCGAGGGGCAGCCGGACCAGCGTGGAGCGGTCGCTTTCGTGGGTGAGCACCCAGAGCCCGCCCGTGCCCACCTGCCAGTTCGCCCAGTGGCCTGGGCGAGGCGCGCCCTCGACCGCCGACCAGGCCCCCTCGGCGCCGTTCCGGCGCCAGATGCCGTCGCGCACCGGATGGACGAGGTAGAGATTCCCGTCGCGCCCCTCCTGCGCCGCCAGCCCTCCCTCCGTCGTCACGGCCACCGGTGGGCGGCCGTCGAGCGGCACGCGCCAGACCTGCCAGTCGCCGGTCCGGTCCGAGCCGACCAGCACCGCGTCGCCGTCGCGCGTGAACGAAGGCGCGATCTCGTGCGCGTCGTCGTCGGTGATCCGGCGCGGGGCGTAAGCGTCGACTCCGGTGACGAACAGGTCGGGGCGGCCGCCGTGCCAGGCGACCCAGGCCAGCGCCGAGCCGTCGGGCGACCAGGCCGGTCCGGCGATCGCGTGCTGGTCGCGCCCACTGACCGGGAACGCCTCGCCCGACGCGAGCTCCTGGACCCAGATCGCCACGTCGCCGCCCCGCGACGACAGGAAGGCGAGCCGCGAGCCGTCGGGGGAGATCGCCGGGGCGTAGTCCCACTGGGTCGACCTCGCGACGGCGGCTGCGGGGGGAGGCGCGCCCGGCGGCTCGGCGAGCCCTTCCGGCCGTTCCAGCGGGACCCGCCAGACGTTGATCTCGAGCTGCCAGTCCTCCCAGGCGATCAGCGGCGAGTGACGAGCATGGACCGGGTGCTTGATCTTCGAGCCGCCGCCGGCGAGCCAGCGCGGATCACCGCCGGTCGCGGCCACCGCCCAGAGCCCGTACTGCCCGGCGCGGTTCGACGAGAAGATGATCGATCGGCCGTCCTCGGACCAGGCCTGACCCATCACCTCGCGGTGGTCGTGAGTCAGCCGCGTCTCCCGGCCGCTCTCGACCGCGACCGTCCACAGCTCGGTGACGGCCGATCCCGCGATCCGTCCGAAGGCGACGTGGCGGCCGTCCGGGGAGAAGCGTGGCTCGACGTCGGCGCGAAAGGGGGGTTGCGGGTCGGTCAGGCGGCGCAGGGCCGAGGTCTCGAGGTCGAGGAGGTGGATCGCGTAGCGACCGTCGTCGAGCCGTCGCGACACCACGAGCGCATCGCCCGCGGGGCTCCAGTCGAAGCGCGCCGCGCCGTGCGTGTCGCACCCGGCGAGCCGCCGCTCTCGCCCGCCGGTCGAGGGGATCACCAGCAGCTCGCAGCTCCCGTCGGGATCGCGGACGAAGGCGATCTCGGCGCCGTCTGGCGAGAACACCGGGTACCGATCGAAAGAATCGCCCGCGGTCAGCCGGACCGGCGCGGCCCTGCCCGTGGCGGTGCGTGCCTGGATCCAGATCGCCGCCCGGTCGCCCTCCTCGGCGAGCCGGCTGTAGGCGACGCGGTGCCCGTCGGGGGCGAGCGCCGGGTCGCGCTCGAGGCGGTCCTGGGCCGCGAGGGGCAGCAGCCGGAGCGCTTCACGGCTGCGGTCGGCGTCCGCCATCGTCGGCCGGAAGGCGGTCGCCCACAGCGCCACGCCGGCGAAGGCGGCGATGGCAGCGGCGAGCGCCCAGGTCCCGCGCGGGCTCGCCGTCGCCGCGCCGGCGCCGGGTCCGGTCGTGTCGACGCTGGTTTCCGTCTCCGTCACGTCGATGGCGGGCTCGTCGCCGTTGCCTTCGACCGGCGCGGCGGCGCCGCGCCTCACCGGTGCGATCAGCCGATACCCGCGCTTGCGAATGGTCTCGATGACCCGGGGCTGTTTCGAGTCGTCGCCGAGGAGGCGCCGCAGCTCGCCGACCGAGCGGGTCAGCACGTCGTCGGTGACGGCGGTCTGCGCCCAGACCCGATCGAGGATCTCTTCGCGGGTTCGCACCTCCCCCGGCTCCTCGGCGAGCAGCAGCAGGACCTCCATCACCTTGGGCTCGACGACGTGGGTGCCGCCGTCGAGGTCGACGCGGTTGAGCTCGGGTCGAACGGTCGCGCCGGCGACCTCGAAGGGGGAGCGATCGAAGGGGGGTTTCTCTGCGGTCATCGGTGGCTCGGGAGATCGGGACCCTCAGGAGGTCTCGGCAGGCTCGGACGAGCCGCGCCTCGGGAGCGCGACGTGCCCTCGTCAGGGTACTACGTGAGAGTCGGGACGGAGATGCTCTCTCGGCGGATCCAGCCGGCCGCGGCCCGCCCCCCGGGGCGCGCCGAGTGAGCGCGAACGAGGGCGATCCGGGAGCGGCCAGTGCGATCCGGCGCACATCGAACGTCCCGACGGCGATCGTCTGCGTGTGGTCCTCGGCGACGCAACTGCCGTCGCCATGATCAATGCGACCGCGGCCGAACGGCACTTCGGCGGCGACGCTGTCGGCCGCCGGATCGGCCTCGGGCCATCCGGCACGCTCGACTTCGAGATCGTCGGCGTGGTCGGTGACGTGCGCGAGCGCGGTCTGCGCCAGGAGCCGCTGCCCACCGTCTACCTGCCGACATCGCAAGCTGGCTTTCGCAGCCTGCGGCTGGTGTCAGGACCCACGACGAGCCGCATCGGCTGGTCGGTCCGGTCGAGCGCGAGGTCGCGGCGCTCGACCGCGGCCTGCCGTTCTCGGAGGTCCGCACGATGCGGGAGGTCGCCGACGACACCCTCGAGCGGGAACGCTCGCTGGCGGTCGTGCTCAATGGATTCGCGGCGCTCGCGATGCTGCTGTCCGGCCTCGGCGTCTACGGAACGATGTCGTTCCGCGTCGCTCGGAGGATCGGCGAGATCGGCGTGCGGATGGCGCTCGGCGCCGATCGCTGGAGCGTGCTGCGCGGCGTGCTGGCCGAGAGCGCGACTGCCGTCGTCCCGCCGGTGCTGGCGGGCCTCCTGCTGGCCTCACTCGGCAACCGCGCGCTCGCCAACCTTACCTTCGAGGTCTCTCCGGTTGATCCGATCACGCTGGTCGCCGTCGCCGCCGGTGTCCTGACGCTCGCGCTCGGGGCCGGCCTGCCGGCGGCGTGGCGAGCGGCCAGGATCGATCCCGCGCGCTCGCTCCAGCCGTAGAGGTCGGGCCGGTCACGGCCGAAGGTTAAGCGGCGCTGATCGCCGCGGGCGGGGCGCTCGGTCGCACCAGCTTTCCTCCGCCGCGCTCGCCGGCTGGGACGCCGGCTGCTCCACGAGCCCGGGCGGCGCCTGTCGGCCGGTCCCCGAGACGGGCTACGCGAGCCGCGACAGCTCGCTCTCGCTGAGCATCTCGGCCGCCCACTCGCGCATCGCCTCCTGGAGGTCGCGAGCCGTGACCTGGTAGCCGGCCTGTACGGCGATCGCCGAGAGAGAGACGAGGAAGCGAGCGGTCTCGTAGGGGCCGACGGCCTCGAGCTGAGGCCTCAGCTCGGGGTTGCTCTCGGCCTTGCGGAGGAACTCGAGCGCGGTCTGTTTGGACATGTCGCCTCCAATCGATGGAGCAGCCCGCACGAGACGTGCTTGGCGACCGCTGCTCCGAAAGTTACACCAATTCAGCAGACGCACCGCCAAATGTAGCAGATCCAAGGCTGCGCGAGCGGTCTCCGCTCGTCCGGTTGCGCGAAGCGATCACGGCCGCTCCATGTCTTCGCGCGCCTCCCAGGGTCTCCTGGCTCGCGGCTCGTCTCCCGACGCGCAGCCCCGATCTTCTCGGGCTCTTCAAACGAGATTCACGCGCGCTTTCCGCCAGACGTGGATTCCGGGTCCGTCCGACGACGACCTGTTCGAGACGGCCGGCGCCAGCCGAGGGATTCACTCGATCTTCATCGCTCGCTTCGAGCGATTTCACGAAGCGCGACTGGAATCTCCCTGGCCGGCGGCTCGGTCCCGAGCTCGGGCCGCGCGGGCGCCCTCTCATCCATTGTTCTTGCGAAACAGACGAAGGAGCCGAGAACCGTGAACCGACATGCGATCAAACCTGCGCGAAGAGCCCGGTCGATGCTTGCGGCAGCGTTGAGCATGATTTTCCTTTCAGCGAGCGCCCTGGCGCAGAACGGCGGCGCCGTCAGCGGCATGGTGCTCGACGCGCGCACCGGGCAGCCGGTGCGGTCGGCGATGCTGGCGGTGGAGGGCAGCGAGACGACGGCGGCGACCGACCTCAACGGCATCTTCCAGGCGCGCCTGCCAGCCGGCACCTGGGACCTGGTGGTCACCGCCGAGGGCTACGAGCCCCAGAAGCTGACCGGCGTGGTGGTCGAGCAGGGCGGGACGGCGAACGTCAGTCTGGTCCTCGATCGCACCGCGGAAACGCCGGCGAGCCAGCGTCTCTCGACCGTGACCGAGGAGATTACGGTGCAGGCCGAGGCGATCGCGGCCACCGAGCAGGCGCTGCTCGCCGAGCGGAAGGCTGCGGCACAGATCGTCGACAACATCGGCTCCGAGGAGATCTCGAAGAACAGCGGATCGGACGCCGCGGGGGCACTCAAACGCGTGACGGGCATTTCGCTGCA
The DNA here is from genome assembly GCA_035546295.1 of Thermoanaerobaculia bacterium. Taxonomy (GTDB): domain Bacteria; phylum Acidobacteriota; class Thermoanaerobaculia; order Multivoradales; family Multivoraceae; genus DATKBT01. The sequence continues at coordinate 55,461 of DATKBT010000020.1, forward strand.
GGAGGACAAGTTCGTCTACGTCCGCGGCCTCGGTGGCCGCTACAGCAACACCCAGCTCAACGGCTCGAAGATCCCGTCGACCGAATTCGAGCGCAAGATCGTCCCGCTCGACCTGTTCCCGGCCGAGCTGCTCGAGAAGATCACGGTCTCCAAGTCGTACACCGTCGATCAGCCCGGCGACTTTGTCGCCGGCGTGGTCGAGCTCGAGACCCGCGACTTCCCTCCCAACCAGAAACTCAGCGTCGGCATCTCGGGGGGCTTCAACTCCGAAACCACCGGCGAGCCCCTGCTGGCGTACCCCGGCGGCCTCGACCTGTCGGGAGGCGGTGGCCAGGCTCTGCCCTCCGGTATCCCCGACCAGAAGCTGCTCCTCCAGAGCCCGTTCACGGGGGAGGGATTCACGGCCGGGGAGCTTGAAGGCTTCGGCGAGCTCCTGGTCGGCGACTGGACCCCTCGGCGGCGCTCGAGCGGCCCCCTCGACCAGGGCTACAAGCTCAGCTACGGCAACTCGTTCGATCGGGTCGGGCTGCTGCTCTCGGCCACCGCCGAGAACGATTTCGAGGCGCGGCAGGAGGAGCGCGCCTTCTACGGTCTGGCCTCCGGAGGCGGTCTCACTCGACAGAGCGACTTCGACTTCGACTACGGCGAAGAGCGCGTGCGCCGCTCGCTGATGGGCAACCTGGCATTCCGCGTGGGCGACAACAGCCAGCTGCAGCTCCGGGCTCTCGACACCAGCCTGGCCAACACCGAGGGGCGGGTCCAGGAGGGCGACGCCTCCGACTTCGCCCAGGACATCCGCGATCTGCGGCTGCAGTTCCGCGACCAGGACGTGCAGAGCTTCCAGCTCTCGGGCGACCACTTCCTCCAGAGCTTCGGCGGCTCGGGAGGCAGCGTCCTGCAGTGGCGGACGGCGTCCTCCGGAGCCACCACCGAGGAGAACCTGCGTGAGGTGATCTACGAGGAGCGCTTCGGCGAGTTCGTGCTCTCGAACCAGGGGCAGACCGGGTTCTTCTACTTCAACGACCTCGAGGACGAGCTCCTCGACGGCCGCCTCGACTGGCAGATGTTCTTCAAGGGCTCGGGGGAGAGCTTCGGGAGCCTGAAGCTCGGCTTCGCGCGACTCGACAGCGAGCGACAATTCGACGGCCGCCGGCTGCGCTTCTTCCCGCGACGGACCACCGGCATCGACCTCACTGCGCCGCCCGAGGAGATCTACTCGGTCGAGAACGTCGACCCGGACTTCTTCGAGATCCGCGAGGTCACCAACCCGACCGACAGCTACACCGGCGACCACACGGTCGACGGCGCCTACGTGCAGGGCGACTGGAGCTGGAGCGACTGGCGCGTCATCGGCGGCGTCCGCTGGGAGGACTCGACGATCGACGTCCTCAGCTTCGAGCGCACCACCCCGGACCAGGCGACGGTGATCACCGTCGCCGAGGACAGCGTCCTGCCCTCGCTCAGCGTTGTCTACGCGCTCGGACCGCGCACCAACCTGAGGGCCTCCTACAGCCGGACCGTCAACCGCCCAGAGTTTCGCGAGCTGGCTCCGTTCGAGTTCAAGGGCATCGTCGGCGGAGTGCTGGTCAAGGGCAATCCCGATCTGGTCCAGGCCGAGATCGACAGCTTCGACCTGCGCTGGGAGTACTTCCCGAGCGGCGGAGAGGTGCTGGCGGCCAGCGTCTTCTACAAGCAGTTCGACAACCCGATCGAGAGTGTGCTGATCGCCTCCGCCAACATCATCGAGACCCAGCTCAACGCCGACCAGGCCGAGAACTTCGGCTTCGAGGTCGAGGCGCGCAAGCGTCTCGGCTCGCTCTTCTCCGGGGCCTCCTGGCTCGACTCCTTCACCGCGATCGCCAACTATGCCTGGGTCGACTCGGAGATCGAGATCCCGGCCGACGAGACCATCCTCACCAACCCCAACCGCCCGCTCACCGGCCAGCCCGACAACCTCCTCAACTTCGTCCTCGAGTGGGCGCCGACGGAGCTCGGCAACGGGATCGCGGTCCGCCTGCTCTACAACCGGATCGACGACAAGGTCCTGCTCGGCGGAGCGCTCGGCGTCCCCGACGTCTTCGAGGAGTCGCGCGAGACGGTGGACCTGGTGTGGAGTCAGCCGCTGTTCCGCGGCCTCGGCGTGAAGGTCTCGGCGATGAACCTGCTCGAGGAGGAGAAGGTGTGGACCCAGGGAGGCGAGATCTGGCGTCGCTACCAGCCGGGCCGCTCCTTCGGGCTCTCGTTCGGCTACGCCTTCTAGAAAGCGTTCCGGGAGACCTCGGGCGAGAGACGACAGCTCACCCCGGTGGGGCCGGCACGCGCGCGTGGCGGTCTCACCACCGACGAAGAAAACCAAACAGGAAACGAGGAGAAGCGTTGATGAGACTCCACCACGAGTCGCGGCCGTCCATCGGCCTGCTCGCCGGCGCCCTGACTCTGAGCATCGGCTTGGCGTCGGGCATCGGCCAGGCGGCGGCGGCTGAAGGCGACACGGTGCCGGGAGCGCCCTGGGCGCGGCTGGCGAGCGACGTGGGAAACAGCCCCCTGCAACCCGGGATCCGCCGTCCGGCGGTTCTCGGCTACACCAACTCCTACGTCTACGGCGCCGCGACGCCGTTCGGCAACTCGGTCGAGTGGAAGGTGTCGGTCGACGACGCCGGCTACGGCGAGCCGACGACTCTCTACATCTACTGGTGGAATCGCGACAACGACCAGTTCCGGTGGCTCAACCTGCCGGGAGGCGGCTTCCTGGCCACCGAAGTCGACGTCTTCGGGACCGCCGGCGCGCCGATCAAGATCGCGGTGCCCGACCTGGCGGACTTCTGCCTGTTCGGTGACGACGGCTGCGCCTTTGGTCCCTATCCGGGCTCGCTGCCCCAGACCACGGGCCAATACGCGCTGGTCTTCGAGCTGCGCAACTCCAACGGAACCCAGGTGATCGCCCGCGACTACGCGCTCTTCAGCTTCGTCGACGCAGTCGTCCAGAAATCCGGGACGATCAACGCCAACGAGACCTGGACCGCCAACAATGCTTACTTCCTGACGACTCCGGTGATCGTTGGAAACGCAACCCTGACCATTCAAGAGGGGACCTTCGTGCTCGGCTCCGAGGCCGGGCAGGGTCTTCTCAACGTCAGTCAGCAGGGCGCCATCCAGGCAGTGGGCACGGCGAACAAGCCGATCGTGTTCACCTCTGAGAAGGACCGCGACGACCGATCGGTGGGGGATTGGGGTGGCGTGAGCATCAACGGCGAAGCGCCGGTGAATGTGCCGAACCCGCAGGGTGAGGGCGACACCGGCACGTATGGCGGCGAAAACGCGGGCGACAACAGCGGCCGGCTCGAGTACGTCCGCATCGAGTTCGCGGGGGTCCGCTTCAACGACGAGGACGAGCTCAACGCGCTCGCGCTCCAAGGGGTCGGCAGCGGCACCACGGTGGAGAACATCCAGACGATCTCGGGCGCCGACGACGGCATCGAGATGTTCGGCGGGACCGTCAACGGCCGCAACTGGTTCGTCTACAACGCCAACGACGACAGCATCGACTGGACCTTCGGCTGGCGAGGATCGGTCGAGAACGCCTGCGTCGTTCAGACCTTCGGCGACACCGATGCCGGCATCGAAGCCGACAACAACGAGGACAATCCGACCCTCCAGCCGCAGTCGAACCCGACGTTCACCAACCTGGCCATCCTGTCGCTGACCGCCAACGACAATCCCGGCATGGTGATCCGGCGCGGCTCCGGCGTGACGATCAACAACGCCGGCATCGTCGGTGCCGCACGCGCGGCTCTGCTCATCGGCGGCGCGACCTCCCAGGCCAACATCACACTCAACGACGTGCTCGCGTTCAACGTAGGCGCGCTGGCGGCCCTGGGCGACGATGACGGGGCTGACGCGGTCGAGATCGACGCGCCTCCTGGTCTCACCGCCGGCAACCCTCGCTGGGCCGATCCGACCAGCGTGCTGCACCCCGACATGGCGCCGCTGCAGGGGGACAACGGCTGCACCACGCGGGCCAACGACTGGACCCAGCTCCCCTGGGTCAACTACGACGCGGGTCCGCGATGAGCCGCTCGAGTCAACAGATCACGAGATTCCAGGAGAGATCGAACATGAAGAGTGGCTTCCGAGAGAAACTCGCAACGAAGAAGCTGGGAACGATGCCGTGGCTCCTGCTCGCCTGCTTCGTGCTGGCGAGCCCTGCCGTGGCGGACGACCTCGGCGCGAACCTCGGTGGAGGCGGCGCCCAGGGCATCGCGAGCGTGCAGACCCGTGACGGTGGCGTCGACTACGGCATCCTGGTCACCGGCATCGGGCAGGTGAACGGCGCCCAGATCCTGCAGGGGAACCAGGTCTTCCTCGACCTCGGCGCGACCTTCGATCGCGGGGCTGCGAGCGGCAGCGTCGACACCGCGCAGTCGCTCGGCGAGCTGATCGCGAACCCTGGCAACTACTCGGTTCGCGTCCAGGGCGCTGCCGGCACCGCGACCGGCACCCTCGTGAGCCTCGGCGCCAGCAAGGGCGGTGGTGGTGGTGGCGGCGGTGGCGGTGGCGGTGGTGGTGGTGGCGGCGGGGGAGAGGATCCCGACCTCATCGACAGCGGCGACACCAGCCCCTGCGTCGCCGGCACCAACGTGGCCTGCGTCCAGGGAGCTCAGTTCGAGCTGAAGGTGAGCTTCACCGACTCGACGGGCACGAACCCGGCCGTCGCCAACCTGCTCACCGACGACACCGCCTACTTCACCTTCTTCGACCCCGCCAACGTCGAGGTCTTCGTGAAGGTGCCGACGGGGACCTGCGCGATCAACGGCTTCAACTGGGTCTTCGTGGGAGGCGCCACCGACCTCGCGGTCGAGATCCTGGTCCGCGACACGATCACCGGTCTGACCCGACGCTCGACCAGCCAGGGTGGGCAGGCGTTCCAGACCGTCAACGATACCGAGGCGCTCCCGACCTGTCCGGAGGAGTAGACCCGGAGGGCGGGGCTCCGAGCGCGGCTCTGAGCTCCGCCTGGCGGGACCTCGCTCTCGACGAGGGAGCGACGTCGGAGCCCTGGATCTGACGCAGCGGATCCCGATCGGCTTCCGATCGACTCCGTTCGTCCGTTTCGCTCGGCCGGCGCCATGCGCCGGCCGTCTTTTTTTCGCGCAGGGTCGATCAGTGATCGACGCCTCGCCCACTTGCCTGGCGTCGCGGGCTTCCGTGGCGGGTGAATCGGTCCGTCTCGACGTGGCCACGGCCGGCTGGCGTCCTCTCGTCGTGCCCACCCCAGCGTCCTCGATCGCTCTCGCCGCTCCGGTGACGCCAAGTCGGCTTCGGGACAGAGGGTGGCGCCGGCTGGTGGAGATCGTCGAGTCGTTGGTGGCGCCGCGATCGGCGCCGTGAGAGCGGCCAGGGGACTGTTAGAAATCGACCTGCAGGCGCAGCAGCAGGAAGTCGACCGAGCCCGAGCTCTCGACATCGGTGGTCACCCAGTCGAGCATCATCCGGCTCGCCGAGTTGAGGTACCAGTTGAGCGCGACGCCGACACCGTCCTGCTCGCCGCCGTCGATCCCGCCGCCGTCGACCCCGGCGTCGAGCGGCGGCACGACGACCTCGCGGTCGATCAGGTCGAGCGATCCGTAGCGCAGCGCGATCTCCCAGGCGCCGGCTCCGCCGCCGGCGAGGAAGTCGCTCTCCGGCGTGAGCCGGTCGAACACGCCCTCGGAGCGCTTGTAGGGCCGGGTCTCGCCGGTCAGGAACCAACCGGCCTGGACGTACCAGCCGGCGACGTCGGCGGGCTCCGAGGTGCTCGCCTGGATCCACTCGCTCTGGGCCCAGAACGGCCCGCGCACCACCGCCGCCTCGAGCCCCAGCAGGTCGACGTCTTCTGTCGCGAGGGAGCCGGTGTCGACCAGCCGGGGCGCCAGGTGAGCCTGCGGTCGCGCCCGGAAGCGGGTGGTGTCGTCGGCCGGGCTGCGGGCCGAGACCCCGAGGCCGAGGTGGAGAAGGGTGCCGCCCGAGTCGTCGGCGACCGGCAGCCCGGTCAGCCGCACCGTGACGTTCCACTCCCCGCCGGTCGACTCGGCGAAGTCGTCGGCGTCCTTGAACACGCCGGCGGCCCAGGTCACACGGTCGCCGGCGATCGAGTCGTGCAGCATGAGGCCCATGTTTCGGGAGGGTGAGAAGGCCTCGACCGGGTAGGAGCGCTCGAGGAACGGGAGATACTTGCTCGAGGTGAGCTCCTCCAGGCTGAACGGCTCCTTGAAGTGGCCGATGCGCAGGCCCCCGACCACCGGCAGGTCGACCAAGCCGACGTAGACGTCCTTGGGAGCGGCGTCGCCCCCGGTGAAGTCGTACTGGGCCTTGAACTCGAACCGCTCGTAGATCGTGCCCTCGACGAACAGCCGCGCGCGCCGGAGCTCGGTGCCGTCTTCGACCTCGAACGCCGAGTCGATCACGGGGTCGGGATCCGCGAACGAGAAGTCGGCCTGGATCCGGCCGCCGATCTTGATCGCGAAGCGTCCGTCCTCCGACTCGATGCGGGTGCCGTTCTTCCAGTAGGTCTTCCAGCCTTCCTGGCCGGCGGCCGTCGTCCGGCCCAGGGCGAGGCCGAGGGAGAAGGCGAGAGGGGCCAGGAGCAGCAGGCGGGTCGAGCGTCGCTTCGAGCGCATCGGAGCTCCTCGAGTCGGCGGCGTGGATTCCGCCGCTCACGCGGTGTGACTTTGTCCAGGGGGGGCCGAGCCCGGCGCGAAACGGTAGGGTGTGTCCGTGAAGGATCGTTGAAGACCCGGTAAAGCATCAAGGAACCGTGAACTCTGCGTGAAGGATCGCTCATCCGTCCGGGGTGCAGAACGCTGGGCGGCCGGCGCCGCAGGGCGACGCGCCACTCCGGAAGTGGCTTTCCCGAGAAGGTTCACGTCGACTTCATTCAGCCTTTACACTCGGCGATACCCTTACTCCCGGCGGCTCGAGAACGTCCCGCGTCCAAAGTCTGCCTGCCCGGGAGTCGGATCATCATGGGTAGTGAGAAGATCGTCGTCATCGAGGACGAGCCGGACATCCTGGAGGTCCTCAGCTTCAACCTGCGCCGCGAGGGCTTCGACGTCGTCAGCGCGTCGAGCGGCGGCGCCGGCCTGCAGGCCGTGGTCCGCGAGTCGCCGGATCTGGTGCTCCTCGACCTCCTGCTGCCGGGCGTCGACGGCCTAGATGTCTGCCGACGGTTGCGTTCGCAGCCCGAGACCGCGCGCATTCCGGTGATTATGGTCACTGCCAAGAGCGAGGAGAGCGACGTCGTCCTCGGCCTCGGAGTGGGCGCCGACGACTACATCCAGAAGCCGTTCTCGCCGCGCGAGCTGGTGGCGCGGGTCAAGGCGGTGCTGCGCCGGACGCACGGTGAGGACAACGGCGCGGAGCCCCCGGCGCGGGTCGCACGCGGACCGCTGGTCATCGATCCCGCCCGGCACCGGGTGCTGGTCGACGGCGAGCGGGTCGAGCTCACGCCGACCGAGTTCCGGCTGCTCCACTTCATGGCTTCGCATCCAGGCCGCGTCTTCACCCGCGACCAGCTCATCAACCAGGCGATCGGCGAGCAAGCGGTGGTGATCGACCGCAACATCGACGTCCACATCCGCTCGCTGCGCAAGAAGCTCGGCGGGCATCGTTCGTTGATCGAGACCGTGCGTGGCGTGGGCTACGCCTTCCAAGACGAGGAATAGGAGACCGCTTGATCCTGCGCTCGCGCTTCCTGTGGAAGCTGTTCGCCGGGATCGCCTTCATCGTGCTCGTCACCGCTTCGGTGATCGGGCTCCTGGTCAGGCGCCAGGTCGAGGCCGAGGCTCACCTCGAGCTGGAGCGAAGGCTGGCCGGGCAGGTGAGCCTCGCACGGGCGATTCTCGCCGAGGACGTGATCGCCGGTAACGACGTGCAGGCGCGGGTGCGCCAGCTCGCCGGCGGCTCGGCGGGGGACGGGGGTACCGACCGGGACGGCCTCGAGCAGGGGACGCGCTTTCGCTTGACCGTGATCGACGCGGACGGGAGGGTGATCGCCGACTCCGACATCGAGCCGAGGATCGCCGACGACCACGGCAACCGCCCCGAAGTGCTGGCGGCCAAGTCGTTGGGCGTCGGCAGTGCGGTGCGCCAGAGCGCTTCGCTGGGGCGCGACCTGATGTACGTCGCGGTGCCGGTGACCGACCCATCGGGGGCGCTCCGCGGCTACGTCCGCGCCGCGACCTCTCTGGCCGCGGTCCAGAGTCGGCTCGGAGCCGTGCGCGCGACGATCTACAGCGGCGCGCTGGTGGCCGCGACGATCGGCCTGGGCGTGGCGTTCCTCTTCGCGCGACGGGTCGCCGCCCCGCTGGTCGGAGTCGCCGCGGTCGCCGACGCGATCGAGCGGGGCGACTACCGGCGGCGCGTCCAGGTCTCGAGTCGAGACGAGATCGGGCGGCTGGCGACGGCGTTCAATCGCGCCAGCGCCCAGATCGCCGACCAGCTCGAGACCATCACCAAGGATCGCAACCAGCTCACCGCGATCCTGGCGGGGATGGTCGAAGGGCTGATCGCGGTCGACGAGAAGGACCGGATCCTGCTCATCAACCGCGTGGGCGCCGAGCTGCTCGGCGCCGACCCCGCCGAGGACTTCGTCGGCCGGCCGCTCTACGAGGCGACGCGGGTTCCGCAGATCGCCGAGGCGCTGCAGCGCGCGCGGGAGTCGGGCGCGACCGTGGACGACGAGGCGACGCTCGGCGAGGGCCGGCGCCGCCGCTACCTCGACCTCCACGCGACGCCGCTCAAGGGCGGCGGCGGCAGGGTGGTCGGCGCGATCGTGGTCCTCCACGACGTGACCCAGCTCCACGGCCTCGAGAACGTCCGCCGGCAGTTCGTCAGCAACGTCTCGCACGAGCTCAAGACCCCACTGACCGCGATCCGCGGTTACGTCGAGACCCTGCTCGACGCGGACGAGGTCGACGCCGAGACGCGCAACCGGTTCCTTATGCGAATCAACAGCCAGACCAGCCGGCTGTCGACCCTGGTCTCCGACCTGCTCTCGCTGTCGCGCATCGAGGCGGGCGACGACGCGCTCGAGCGGCGCCTCCTCGACCTGCGCGCACCCCTGATGGAGTCTTTGCGGGCGCTGCGTCCCGCCGCCGAGGCGCGTCGGATCCGCCTGGAGGTCGGACATCCGGACGCCCCGGTGGTGGTGCTCGGTGAGGAGGAGGCGATCCGCCAGGCCTTTTCCAACCTGATCGACAACGCCATCAAGTACACCGACGAAGGCGGGCACGTCTCGGTCCAGCTCGGTGTCGACGGGCGCCGCGCCGTGGTGGCGGTGACGGATGACGGGATGGGCATCGATGCTCGTCACCTGCAGCGGATCTTCGAGCGTTTCTACCGGGTGGACCGCGCGAGATCGAGAGAGCTCGGAGGCACCGGCCTGGGTCTCGCGATCGTGAAGAACGTCGCCCAGGCCCTCGGTGGCGAGGTGACCGTCAGCAGCACGGCGGGGCAGGGGAGCTGCTTCCGGATGCTGCTGCCGCTGGCGACACCGACCGGGGAGGCGGATTTCGCCGCAGAGCCGAGAGGCTGATCGACAGACGACCGATCCATCTTCCCCGGATCTTCACCAGTTTCTTCACAGAGTCTTCACGGAGCCGCTGCACGCTGCGAACACGTCGCAACGCGCGGATGCGCACAGGCGGCTGCGCTTCCTGGCTGTGCGCCGCCGCCGATTCGAAACGGCGGCCAGCCGAGCGACGGATGACTCGCGCGGCGTCCATGGGGAGTCCCGAGGAGCTCAATCGATGAACAGATGGCTTGCAAACACACCTCTCTGCGCCACCCTTTGCGTCAGCCTCGGCGCCGTGCTCGCCTGCGGTGGGGGCTCGCCGGGCGGGAACGACGCAGACGAGTTGCGGGGTTCGGTGTCGATCGACGGGTCGAGCACCGTCTATCCCTTGACCGAGGCCGTGGCGGAGGAGTTCGGCGCCGTCGAGCCCGGGGTGCGCGTCACGGTGGGGATTTCGGGCACCGGCGGTGGATTCAAGAAGTTCGGCGCGGGCGAGACCGACATCTCCGACGCCTCGCGTCCGATCAAGCCGGTCGAGATCGAGCTCGCCCGGTCCAACGGGATCGAGTTCATCGAGGTGCCGGTCGCCTACGACGGGCTCTCGGTGGTGGTCAACCCGGAGAACGACTGGGTCGATCACCTCACGGTCGAGGAGCTGAATCGGATCTGGCAGCCCGACAGTGTGGTGACCACCTGGAGCGACGTACGACCCGAATGGCCCGCGGAACCGATCGCGCTCTACGGAGCGGGCACCGACTCCGGGACCTTCGACTACTTCACCGAGGTGATCAACGGCACGAGCGGGGCCTCGCGGGCAGACTACACGGCGAGCGAGGACGACAACGTCACCGTAATGGGCGTGGCCGGTGACAAGAACGGCCTCGGCTTCTTCGGTTTCGCCTACGTCGAGGAGAATCGGAGTCGGGTGCGGGCGGTACCCATCGACGGTGGCGCCGGCCCGGTGACCCCGAGCAGCGCCACCATCAACGACGGCACCTACAGCCCCCTCTCTCGTCCCATCTTCATCTACGTGTCGCAGGCGGCGGCCGCGCGGCCGGAGGTGAAGTCTTTCGTGGAGTTCTACCTCGACAATGCGGCGGAGCTGGCGGCCGAGGTCGGCTACGTCGCGCTGCCCGAGGAGATCTACCGGGCCGCGCAGACCCGGTTCGTGCAGGGGACGACCGGCACCGCCTTCGGCGAGGCTTCGTCCGGCCGAACGCTGATCGAGCGATACGAATCGTAGCGGGCTCGTGGTGAGCAGCTCTCCCATCGCCGGGCGAGAGCGAGGCGCGGTCCTCCGACGGGCGCCGCGACGAGCCCCGCGGCTCGTGCTTTCCGCCCAAGCGAACCGCAGACTCGGGCGGGCGCAGGCCGACGACGAGGCCCATCGGCGAGGTCGCGCGGCGGCCAGCCCGACTCGACTGGACTCGACCGGACTCGACCGTACCGTGAGCTTCACCGAGGCCTGGTCGACGGAGCAGGACAGCTCCCGCCGGAAACCGGGGTCAGCCGGCAGTCCCGCCCAGCTCGCCCGCCGATCGCTCGATCGATGACTCACCTCCCCTCCGATCCGCGTCCGATCACCGCCGCGACGGGCGAGCGCTCAGCCGGGGTCGTGTCTCTCGCACGCCGGCGAACGCTGCGCCGGGACGGCGTGGAGGAGGGGGTTCGCGCGGGGCTCTTCCTCTGTGCCCTGGTTTCGGTGGCGACCACGGTGGGCATCATCGGCGTGCTGGCGTTCGAGGCCGCCGAGTTCTTTCGCGAGGTGCCGCTGACCGAGTTCCTCCTCGGCACCCGCTGGACGCCGCTGTTCGAGCCGCGGTCGTTCGGGGTGCTGCCGCTGGTCGGCGGCACCTTCATGATCGTGATCGGGTCGAGCGTGGTCGCGGTTCCGCTGGGACTCGCCAGCGCCATCTTCCTGAGCGAGTACGCGGGAGCGCGCGTGCGGGGCGTGCTGAAACCGGTGCTCGAGATCCTCGCCGGTATCCCGACGGTGGTGTACGGCTACTTCGCGCTCACCTTCGTCACTCCCATCCTGCAGCGGTTCTTCCCGGAGACTCGTGTGTTCAACGCGGCCAGCGCTTCGATCGTGGTCGGGATCATGATCCTGCCGCTGATCGCCTCGCTGTGCGACGACGCCCTCCGTGCGGTTCCCGAGGAGCTGCGGCAGGGAGCCTTTGCCCTCGGCGCGACGCGCATGGAGGTCTCGCTGCGGGTGGTGGTTCCCGCCGCCCTCTCGGGTGTGCTGGCCTCCTTCGTTCTCGCGGTCTCGCGCGCGATCGGCGAGACCATGGCGGTGACCCTGGCCGCCGGACAGACGCCGAATCTCACCTTCGACTTCCGCGAGAGCATCCAGACCATGACGGCCTTCATCGTCCAGGTCAGCCTGGGAGATGCTCCGGCCGGCACGGTCGCGTACAAGACGCTGTTCGCAGTGGCGGCGCTGCTGTTCGTCATCACCCTGAGCATGAACCTGATCGCCCATCGCGTGCTGCGGCGCTTCCGTGAGGTGTACGAGTGAGCGCGTCGAAGGTCGACCAGAGCGCGTCGAAGATCGACCTGCGGGCCACACCAAAGCTCCGGGCGCGCCGGACCAGGGCGTCCGTGTTCCGCTGGCTGTGCCAGGCCATGACCCTCTCCGCCATCGTGTTCCTGGGCCTCCTGTTGTTTCAGGTGGTCCGCGACGCCTGGGGCTGGCTGGATTGGAACTTCCTGACGTCGTTCCCGTCGCGGAGGCCGGGAAATGCCGGAATCAAGGGGGCGCTCTTTGGCACCCTCTGGCTGATCTCGTTCACCGCGCTCATCTCGGTGCCGGTGGGCGTGGCGGCGGCGCTCTACCTCGAGGAGTACGCCAGGCCGGGGCGCCTCAACACACTGATCCAGATCAACATCGCCAACCTCGCCGGAGTGCCCTCCATCGTCTACGGAATCCTGGGCCTGGCGCTCTTCGTTCGTGGCATCGGGCTCGGCAAGTCGGTGCTCGCGGCCAGTCTGACGATGAGCCTGCTGATCCTGCCCGTGATCATCATCGCCGCGCGGGAAGCGATTCGTGCGGTGCCCTCTTCGCTCCGTCAGGCGGCTTACGCGCTGGGCGCCACCCGGTGGCAGACGGTGCGCCACCACGTCCTGCCCTCCGCGCTGCCTGGAATCCTCACCGGCGTGATCCTGGCGCTGTCGCGCGCCATCGGCGAGGCGGCGCCGCTGATCATGACCGGCGCCCTCGCCTTCGTGGCGTTCGTGCCCCGCAGCCCGATGGACGACTTCACGGCGTTGCCGATCCAGATCTACAACTGGGCTTCACGCCCGCAGGCGGATTTCCATCACCTTGCTGCGGCCGGCATCGTGGTGCTCCTGATGGTGCTGTTCGCCATGAACAGTGTCGCGATCGTGCTCCGGCAACGAGCGAGCAGGAAGTGACTCGGTGATGCGCGCCGATTCACGGCTGGGGGCGGTCGCCTCCGGGGGTCAGACCATGAGCGATTCAGAGCCCCGATCGCCGGCACGCGCGGAGGGGTCGCCGCCGGGTCGTAACGCGGCCATCGAGGGCAGCGTGCTCGAGACCCGCGACCTGGTCGTGCGCTACGGCGACACCGCGGCGGTCATGGGTGTTTCGCTGGCGATTCCAGAGCGCAGCATCACGGCCATCATCGGGCCTTCCGGGTGCGGCAAGAGCACGCTGCTGCGCACGCTCAACCGGATGAACGACTTCATCCCGTCGGTGAGCATCGAAGGCAGGATCTACTACCGCGGGCTCGACCTCTACGGGTCGGACGTCGACCCGGTCGAGGTGCGCCGGCGGATCGGGATGGTCTTCCAGAAGCCCAATCCCTTCCCCAAGTCGATCTACCGCAACGTGGCATGGGGGCCTCAGATCAACGGTCTCGACACCAACCTCCCCGAGCTGGTCGAGAGCTCGCTGCGCAAGGCGGCGCTCTGGGAGGAGGTCAAGGACCGCCTGCGTGAACCGGCGACCAGCTTGTCGGGCGGCCAGCAGCAGCGCCTGTGCATCGCTCGGGCGCTGGCGATGGAGCCGGAGGTGATCCTGATGGACGAGCCCTGCTCGGCGCTCGACCCGGTGTCGACGGCCCACATCGAGGACCTGATGTTCGAGCTCAAGGAGCGCTACACGATCGTCATCGTGACCCACAACATGCAGCAGGCGGCTCGCGTTTCGGACCATACCGCCTTCCTGGAGGCGGGGCAGCTCGTCGAGTTCGGCGACACGAACCGGATCTTCACCAAGCCCGAGGTGCGCAGGACCGAGGAGTACGTCACCGGTCGATTCGGATGAGCGCCTTCACTTCTTCTTTATACTCGTGTCCGGAACGCCGATGAGAACGCACCTCCAGAGGGACCTCGAACGTCTCACCCAGAAGCTGCTGGCGGTCGGGGCCATGGTCGAGGAGGCGTTCCGCAACTCGATGGAGGCGCTCACCGAGCGTCGCGGCGACCTGGCGGAGGAGGTCATCCGGGGGGACGAGCTGATCGACGACCGCGAGGTCGACGTCGAGGAGGACTGCCTCAAGGTCCTCGCCCTCCATGCGCCCGTCGCCGCCGATCTGCGGCGGGTGGTCGCCTTCCTCAAGCTCAACAACGACCTCGAGCGCGTCGGCGACCTGGCCAAGAACATCGCGGAGCGCGCCGCCTTCCTCGCGACGCGGGACGAGATCGATATTCCCGCTCAGATCCCCGAGATGGCCGAGAAGGCCCAAGGGATGTTGCGCGACTGCCTGGACGCGGTGGTCAACGCCGACACCGAGCTCGCGCAGAAGGTGGTGGCCGACGACGAGATCGTCGACGACATGCACGGCGGTTTCTACCGGCTGATCGAAGAGCGCATCGCGGGCGAACCAGAGCGGGCGAGGGAGAACCTCCAGCTGCTCTCGGTGTCGCGCTACCTCGAGCGGATCGCCGACCAGGCGACCAACGTCGCCGAAGACGTGGTCTTCATGGTCGAGGGCGAGGTCATCCGCCACCAGGGCCCGCCCGCCGTCAAGGCACGCTGAGACGGCGCACGGCGGCGCCGAAGGGCCGGCGCCAGCGCCCGCCGATGCGATCGAGGCGGCTCCCGACCGCGGCAGCGCTCTCGCCGCTTCGACCGCCGACGGGCGCTTGGGAGATCGCTTTACCCTTTTCTGATCAACGATTTACGTCGAGGCCATCGGAGCGCGTCACGGTGTGCGGGAACGACTGCAACCGGAGAGCACCGTGACCCAGAGCCCGGAATCCTCGAGCAAGGTCGACGTCCACGTTCACAGCAAGCACTCCGACCGCCCGAGCGAGTGGTTCCTGCGCCGGATCGGGTCGCCCGAGAGCTTCGTCGAGCCGATCGAGGTCTACCGCCGCGCCAAGGAGCGGGGAATGGACTTCGTCACCATCTCGGACCACAACTGCATCGAGGGGGCGCTCGAGATCGCCCACCTCGACGGGGTGTTCCTGTCCAACGAGGTCACGACCTACTTACCCGAGGACGGCTGCAAGCTGCACCTGCTCGCGCTCGGCATCACCGAGGAACAGTTCCGATTCATGGTCGCCGAGATCTTCGAGCGCCTGATCCACGAGCGCGAGGACAAGCCCTCGGTCTCCAGCCGGGTGCGTGGCGCGCTCGGACGCAGCGCGCTGCGCCGCAACGCCAGCGAGATCGAGCGCCAGCTCCTCGACCAGCTCTCTTCACTCGCGGCGCACGCCGACGAGACCCAAAGCGCCGACGGGCATCCCAGGGATTCGAGCGCCGACTGGCGCACCTTCCGGCGCGCCAGCCGGGTCGCCCATCTGGTCGGGTTCGACTTCTTCGACCGCCTGTTCCAGAACCTCGGTTCGGGCAGGCTGCTCGACGCCTGCCAGGCGTTCGCCTCGCTCGCTCCGGTCGGGCTCGGAATCGCTCCCTACCTGACCGCCTTCGCCACCCAGCACAAGGACGAGTCGTTCCTGCGCGAGGTCGCCGAGCACTTCCCCTGGGCGGCGCGCCACCGCCAGAAGACCGGGCGGATCTGCTGGATGACCGACACCTTCGGCGATGTGAACGGCGTCGCCAAGATGATCCAGATCCTCGGCGAGGAGGCGGGCCGGCAAGGGATCGAGCTCGAGGTGTTGACCTGCGAGCAGGGGAGCGACGGGCGGCCCTGGCGGAAGAACTTCCAGCCTGTCGGCACCTTCCGCCTCCCCGAGTACGACGCCCAGGAGCTCGCCTTCCCGCCCTTCCTCGAGATCGCCGAGACCATCGAGAGCCGCGGCTACGACGAGATCATCATCTCCACTCCGGGACCGATGGGGCTCCTCGGTCTGCTGTGCGCCAAGCTGCTGGGACTGCGCACAGTCGGCATCTATCACACCGACTTTCCCGCCTACGTCGAGGCGCTCACCGACAACCGGGCGCTCGCCGGCATGACCCGCTCGTTCATGCTCTGGTTCTACGACCAGATGGACACGGTCGAGGTGCCGAGCGAGGCCTACCGCACTCAGCTTCTCGCCGGTGGCCTCTCGCGCGACAAGCTGCGACTGCTGCGCCGAGGCGTCGACACCCGCCGCTTCGACCCCGCGCGCCGCGATCTGGCCTTCTGGCGCCGCTTCGAGTCCGTCGCGCTGGCAAGGAGCAGCGGGCGCGAGCTGCTGCGGTTGCTCACCGTCAGCCGGCTGTCCCACGAGAAGAACCTCCACCACCTGCTCGCCGAGCTGCGTCTGCTGAGGGACTGCGACTGGGTGCTCTACGTGGTGGGCGACGGGCCGGCCCGCGACGAGCTCGCGCAAGCCGCCGCGGGACTGCCGGTCGTGTTCACGGGCTTTCTGGAGGGCGACGATCTGGCCAACGCATACGCCTCATCCGACCTGTTCGTGTTCCCCAGCGTCACCGACACCTTCGGCAACGTGGTGCTCGAGGCCCAGGCCTCGGGCCTCCCATGCGTGGTGTCCCGCCAGGGCGGGCCCGCCGAGATCATCGTTCCCGGCCAGACTGGGCTCGCCGCCTCGACCGCTGAGGCCGGGATCTTCGCCCAGGCGGTCCGACTGCTGCTCGAGGACGATGAGCTGCGGCGCGAGATGGCGACCCTGGCGCGCACCCACGCGCTCCGCTTCTCCTGCGAGGAGGTCGTTCGCGCGCTCGCCGGTCGCGACGAGGCGGGCGAACGGATCGAGGAAACGGATCGGGAGCCGGCATCGTCGAGCAGGCAGGACGACGATGTGGCGGTGGTGTTGACGGCCTGGAGCTGAGACGCCTGCCGGCAGGCTCGGTTCGTTCGCCTGTCGAGTCGAGAGCGGAGGATCACCGGAAGATCGCGTCGACCCCCATCGCCGTCTCCTCGGCGAAGTCGGGCGTGACCCGCCGCGACAGCGGACGCAGGACGGGGTAGCACAGCCCGAGCAGGCGCAGCGTCACCAGCCGATCGAAGACGCGGTAACCGCGACGGCGTCGGAGCAGCAGCCCGAGGAGTCGGCGAATCATGGCCGAGCTGATGCGCAGCGGGCGGAAGTCCAGGTGGACGTGGTAGTGGCCGGCGTGCTTCCGGACGTAGGCGTCGCGCAGGCGCACCAGCTCGTCGCGCAGCTCCTCGCGGTACTCGTCGAAGTAGTAGCGCCGGGCCGCTGAGAGGATCTCGAAGGTGTCGAGCTGGAACTCGAGGTCGGCGCGCGGGGCTCCGGCGGCGCCGGCCAGCTCGATCATCGCCCGGATCTTGGGCAGCGCGCGCTCGCCCTCGACGATCCTGGACGCGCCGTCGGGCACCAGGGCGCGCAGCACCTTGCGCATGCCGGTGAGCGCCCGCTCCAGCCAGGCCGCGATGCGTCGCGTGCTGCGCCGCCCCAGCTCGCGCTCGAGCTCTGGGGTAAAGAACATCACGTCGCTGGTGAGGAAGACGCCGAGCCCGGCCTCGCGAGCGATCTCGAAGAGCTTCGCCCACTCGCTCCGGTAGCGCTCGATGAGCCGGCGGCGCTCGGAGGAGTATCCCGGCCAGCGGGCGAGGTGGGCGACGTCGTCGAGGGTGATCGCGTTGTAGCCGAGCGCCGCCACCTGCGAGCAGAGGGCGGCGAAGTCGCGCCGGATCTCGGCCATTCTCTCCGCATCGAGCTCGCCGTCCTTCTCCAGGTCGGCGAACGGGATCTTCGACCAGTTGATCCGCCCCTTCGCGTAGCGGAAGAAGGGGCCGATGCCGTCGATCAGGAACAGATCCATGGCTGCAATCGCCGAGCCCGAGCGCGTCGAGACGCTCATGAAGGGGGCGAGAGGTTAGCGTGAAGGTCCGTTGGCAGAATGAAGACCGGACTCCGCAACGTCGCGGACGGAGCTCCGCGCTCTCCGAGAGGACTCCGAAGGCCGCGACGCGGCGAGGGAGCTCGGCAGCGCGCGCCCTTCCTCCGATCCGCAGGACTATGCGCGTGCGCCCGGTCTGCCGGGCACGGGCTGCCGAGAGAGGGATCCACGCCGGAGTTCGGGGACAGGTACCGATCTCGAGATCGGTGGGCACGCTGGGGCTCCCGAGAGAGGCGTCGAGGCCGCGACGCCAGGGTGAGGACGTGGAATGGGAAACGATGCCGTCGCGGTTTCTCTGATTGGATCGGCTGCGAAGGAGGCAGCCGGCACGAGCTTTCCGGCTCACGGCGACGTCGGGAACGCCTCCGCGCCTCAGGCGTTGGCTCGACGCACTGCCGCCGACCGGAGCCTCACCCGCACAGAGCAAGCGAGGTCGCCATGATGCGTAGACGCCCCTTCGACACCCTCCCCGTGTTCGCGTTCACTCTCGTTTGGTGCGCGGCTGCGGTGCACGCGGACCTCCCAGAGGTCGACCAGAAGATCCTCGAGCACAACGCGGCGCAGGCCCGCGCGGCGCTCGCCGGCGCCGGCGGTTCGGAGGCCGAGCGGCTGTCTGCCGAGGGGCGGATCCTGGCGCTCGAGAAGAAGTACGGCGAGGCCGAAGCCAAGCTCCGGCGGGCCGCCGAGCTCGCCGGTGCCGATCCCGCCGTCTGGAACCACCTCGGCGAGGTGCTCGAGCGCGCCGGCAACGGGGCCGGCGCGCGCGACGCCTTCCAGAGGGCGGCCGATCTCGCGCGCCAGCGCGTCGAGGGCGGCGGCGCCGACGCGCACTACCAGCTCGGACGGGCGCTGTCGGGGCTGCGCAGCTTCGACGGCGCCGTCGAGCACCTGCGCCAGGCCCAGGCCGGCGCGCCGCTCGCCACCTATCAGCTCGGCGTCACGCGCGCTGCACAGGAGAGCTGGCAGGAGGCGGTGGACCTGCTGACCCAGGCGATCGGCGCCAACTCCGGGATCGCCTACGCCTACTACTACCGCGGGCTCGCGGCGAGCAAGGTCGGCCGCAAGGACCTGCTGATCAACGACCTCGACCGCTTCCTCCAGCTCGCGCCGGATGCCCCCGAGGCCCCTCGAGTCCGGCGGATGCTGCAGTCGGCGCGGCGCTGACAGCGCTCCTCTACCCCATCGTCTACCCAACGCCAGATCGTCATCGCCCGATCGTCGTAGCGGCCGAGCTCCTGCTCGGGCGACGGTCGTGGATGTCGCCTGACGGTCGACCGGGAGGCCGGCGCGCAGAGGCCAGGATCACGGCGATCCGCCGGCCGAGACGCCGGCCGCGGTCACAGAGGCCTGCTCTGCTGGGCACGGACCGGGTGGCTTCCGGAACCGATGCGGATCTGGATCCTGAGGTGACAGCCGCTGCCGAGGGGCCGGCCGCTGGCAGCGGGGGCCTGCTCAGAACACGTGCCCGAACCCGAAGTAGACCCATAGCTTCTTCTCTCCCTCCCGCCGGTCGAGCGGCGCGGCGAGGTCGAGGCGCAGCAGACCGATCGGCGACTGCCAGCGCGCGCCGGCGCCGACCCCCACCAACAGGTCGTCGCCGAAGCCGTCGACCGACTCCCACACGTTGCCGGCGTCGATGAACAGCACGCCGCCGAAGTCCCCAGCGATCGGGAAACGCAGCTCCTGGTTGACGACGAAAAGCGCCTCGCCGCCGAGCGCGCGCTCGAAGTCGCCCAGGCTCTCGAACGGACCGATCCCTTCGCGCGGGTAGCCGCGCACCGAGAATGCGCCGCCAGCGAAGAACCGCTCCGCCCGCACTAGATCCTGGTCGAAGGCGTCGGCGACGCCGACCCGGTAGAGCTGCGCCCAGTCGACGGTGCGCCCCGCGACTCGCAAGGGCGAGCTGACGAGACCGACTTGACCGAACAGGCGCACGAACCGGAGCTGTCCGCCGATCGCGTCGTCGGAGCCGCTCAGATCGATGCTCGCCCAGAGGCCGCGTGATGCGCGCTGGAACGGGTCCTGGACGCCGCGATAGAGGTACTGGACGCCGAGGACGGGGAAGCGCAGGGTCTCCTCGAAGGGACCGAAGAACGGATCGTCGAACGAGAACGTCTCCTCGCGGAAGCGGGCGTAGGCGCCGGCCCGCGACCGAGCGCCCAGCGGGCGCGAGAGCTGAAGACCGCTGTCGAACGAGTCGATGCGGGTCTCGAGCTCCTCCCCCTCGTCGAGGATCTCCTCGGCGACCTGCGCGAAGCCC
This sequence comes from Thermoanaerobaculia bacterium, assembly GCA_035546295.1. Taxonomy (GTDB): domain Bacteria; phylum Acidobacteriota; class Thermoanaerobaculia; order Multivoradales; family Multivoraceae; genus DATKBT01. The sequence goes on from DATKBT010000020.1 coordinate 75,513, forward strand.
TCGAGCGTGAGTCGGCTGCCGGCGAGCCGCGGCGACGCGAACCATAGCCGTGCGCGCTGGTCGTCCGAGCGGTGGAGGAGGCGGGCGCCGAGCTGCAGGCCCCAGCCTGCAACGTTCCGGTCGACCGCGTCGACCACCACGCCGAGCCCCACGTCGGTTTCGTAGCGCAGCCCGTAGCCGAGCTGGAAGCGCGGCGCCTCCTCGACCTCGATACCGAGCTGCGCGCGTGCGGGATCGCTTCCCTCGCCGCGCTGCGGGGCGACCGCGACACTGGTGAACAGACCGCTCTCGAACAGAGCGGCGCGCGCCTCGTCCAGCTCGGGCTCGCCGAGCAGGTCGCCCGGCGACGATCCCACCAGCCGTCGCACCAGCGCCGGGCTGGTGGCGCCGAGGCCGGCGACTTCGACCTCGCCGAGCCGGTAGCGCTCGCCCGGCGCCACCTCGAAGGTCACGTCCGCTTCGCGCTCGGCGATCCGCTCGACCTCGATCGCGACGCGTGCGTCGAGGCGGCCGGAGGCTCGCAGGTCCTCCTCGAGCGCGAACGCCGCATCCGCGATCAGATCGCCGCTCAGTGCGACCCCGGCGTCGAGCAGCGGCGGCGCCTGGTCCTCCGGAGCGCCCCGCATCGAGACCTGCGAGACCCGGACCAACGGTCCGGTGTCGAGCTCGACGACCAGCCGCTCGCCGTCGTCCGCCAGCGAGCGCCCAACGATCGTCGCATCGAGGTAGCCGAGCGCCGTCAGCGCCTGGCGCACCGACGCGTCGGCGGCCGGACGGCCGATCGCCAACTCGACCCGCGAGCGAGTCCCCGCGAAGGCGGCGTCGAGGCGCGCGACGGCCTCCTCGGCGATCGCTTCCTCACCGAGGCCCCGCCACTCGATTCGATCGAGCGCGACCCGTCGCCCGCCGACCGCTTCGACGATGACGGCGCGCGTCGCGTCGGGCGCGACGCGCGCCGTGGCGGTGGGATCGAGGAAGCCCTGGCCGCGGAGCACCGCCTCGGTCGCGCGCGCCATCTCTTCGAGCGCCGCGGGCTCGTAGGAGTCGGATCGGTAGAGCATCGCGATCGCAGCGCGCGAGCGCGCGGGTAGCGGATCGCCGATGAAGGCGACCTGGGCGCGCGGTCCCGGCTCGATCTCGACCAGCAGGTCGACGGCGCCGCGACGTGCGGCGCGGGTTGTGACCATCACCCTGGGATCCGAGAATCCCTGGCGCACGAGCGCGTCGATCGCCTCGATCTCGGTGTCGAACAGCGCGCCGTCGTAGACGCGATCACCCGGACGCAGCGCGATCGCGCGCCGCACTGCCGCCTCGCCCACCTCTCCCGGAGGTCCCCCTCCGGCGCCCGTCCCGCCCGCAGTGGCTCCCTCCGCAGCCCGGGAGATCGGGGACAGGTACCGATCTGTTCGGTACCTGTCCCCGATCTCGATGCCCGCGATCTCGATGCGCAGACGCCGCAGCCGCGGCTCCTCGTCGGGATCGCCGCCGCCGCCTAGCTCGAGCGACTGCTGCACCGTCACCCCCTCGTTGCCGGCCTCGTTGGTGAAAGCCTGACCGACCATCCGCGGCGCTCGCGGCACCTCGCGCGCGTCGAGCAGGTAGGTCCGCTGCTCGGCCTGACGCAGGTTGAGCGCGAGCCCGAGCGTGAGGTAGCGGTTGAGGTCGCGCCCGATGGTCAGGCGCGCGTCGGGGTCGGATTCGTTGAGCAGCCCGATCGGCCGCAGCGACACCCGCACCGATTCCCCCAGCCCGCGCCCGAGGCCCGCGGCGAGCCGGCCGCCGAAGTATTCGGCGAAGCCGGCCGCCAGCACCTCTTCGGCGGCGGGTCCTTCGCCGGCGAGATCCCCCGCGGAGAGATCGCTGCCCGCGAATGGGTCGAGCGAGCTGCTCTCGGCCTGCATCAGCGATGGATCCTCGAGCGCGGTCGTCACGTCGAGCGCGAGCTGCGGCTCGGCTCCGGGACGCCCCGGGAAGCGGAGCAGTCCGCGATCGACGCGCGCGCGCTGACCGTAGGCGAAGACGGTGCCCCCCGGATCGACCTCGACGGTTCCTTCGAGGACCGGCTCGGCGAGGGTGCCGCGCACCTGGATCGGGCTCCAGCGCACGCGCAGGTCGGCGACGTTGTTGCGCACGCGAACGCCTCCGGCTGTGGTGACCTGGAGGTCGAGCGCCAACTGTCGCGCGAGATCGGTGGCCTCCTCGGCCTCGATGCCCCGTAGCACCGCGAGCACCTCGCGCTCGAGGTCGACGTCGCGGCGCACCAGCCCGCGCTCGACCCGCACGGCACCGCTGAGCAGGGGGCTGCGAGCGCGGCCGGGGGCAGGCGGGCCTTCGGGGGCGTCGGCGGGCTCGAGCGGCCACTGCAGCCGCAGGTCGCCGGCGAGCTCGACGCTCAGCCCGTAGTCGAGCCGGTAGCGCAGGTCGGAGAACTCGGCGCGCAGATCGATACCGCTGTCCGGCGCGATCTCTCCGGCGAGCGTGACCGGACCCTCGTTGAGCGTCGCTGCGCCCGAGCGCAGCAGGGCTCGCCCGTCGCGGATCTCGAGCTCGAGCACCGGATCGGTGATGCGGGTGAGGTAAGGCGCGCGATACAGCACCGAGACCCCGGTGCCGTCGATGCGCACGACGCCCGTGAGCGCGTCGAGGGGCCCGGCGACCTCGGCCCGCAGGTCGAGGAGTCCGCGCGCGACGCCCCCCGCGAGGAACGGATCGAGCGCCGCGGCGGGCAGCGCCCCGCGCGCTTCGGCCCGCAGGTCTCGCACCAGATCGTCCACCGGGTCGCCGGGGCTCCATCCGGTCGCGAGCGTCGCGCTGGCGTCGACCAGGAGCGCGTGGTCGTCGACTGCGATCGAGACGCCGCGAACGCTCAGCTCGCCGTCGCGCAGGCTCGCCTCGAGCGGTTGGGTCAGCCGCAGGGTGTGGGAGAGGGTGGCCTTCGCCGAGACCTCGCCGTCTCCAGGGTCGAGCGTCTCGACCTGGAGCCCGCCGAGCCGGAGGTTCGCATCCGCCGCGGCTGGTCGCGCGAGGTCGAGCCGGGCGTCGAGCGCCAGATCCTGGAGAGCGAAGCGCGGCAGCTCCTGCGGCAGCTCGACTGTTGGCTCCAGCGTTGTCTCCAGCGTCGTCTCCAGCATCGTCGCGAGCCCCTCGTCGGTGAGCTCCGGCACGCGTACGCGCACCTCGACCGCAGGCGCGGTCTCGTCGGGCGCCAGCGGCGGCAGGACCCGATCGGCGAGCTCGGGCAGGCCCTCGAGTCGGCGCAGGGACCGCAGCGGCACCACGGCAGCGATCTCGCCGGCGCCGGCGCGCGTGAGCAGCTCGCGCGAATCGATGCGCATCACCCCGGCGTCGACCTCGAGGTCGAGGAGAACACGCTCGAGGCCGGAGTCGGGAGCGCTCACCTCGAGGGTGGCCGCGGCGGCACCGAGGGGCAGGTGCGGCTCGAACCAGCCGCTGGCCGCGAGCCTGCCCGCGGGGGCGAACACTTCCAGCCGGCTCACTTCGATCCGCCGCGGTCTCCCGTCCGCTGGAGGCGATGGCCCTCCCGCTCGGGCGATTCCGCCGAGGCTCGCGTCGAGCACGACCTCGTCGATCGGCTCGACGTCGCTCGCCAGCACCAGCCCTGTGGCGCGCAGGCGCACCGAGCCGTGCGGCTCCTCGAGCGTGCCCTCGAGCACGGCGGTGCCGGACACGACTCCGGCGAGCATGTCTGCGGACACCTCGCCGTCACCGTCCGCGTCATCGGCGCCCCCCGAGCGCTGCGCCATCAGCGCCGCGAAGGGCGCGAGATCCAGGTCCACGAGCCGCAGCTCGACCTCGCCCGCGATCGGCGTGGCGACCCGGCCGCTGGCGTCGAGCTCGACCGCAGAGCCTGGAGCGGGCCTCCACTCGACCTCCGCGACCACGTCCGGCGTCCGCCACGCCCCGGCGAGCTCCACGCGGGCGGCGGCGGAGCCGCGCAGCAGGTCGCGCAGGAGCCGCCGGTCGATCGTCTCCGGGAGCTCCTCGAGCAGCTGCGGCACCCGCGCCTCCAGCGCATCGTGGAGCTCGCCCAGCTCAGGGGCGGCGACGCTGGCGCTGACCCCGAGGAGCTCGAGCTGGGCGATCTGGCTGCGCGACGGAGCCCACACCGTCCCCGTGACGCGGCGCTCCCCGGACAGCTCGGGCCACAGCTCGGCGGCCAGATCGATCGCGATCGCCCCCCCTGCGATCGCCCCGGAGCCGCTGCCGGCCGGCGGCGTCGTGGTCGCCGCGCGCAGCGTGATCCAGCGCTCGCCCTCCTGTTCCAGCTCGCCGCGCAGCGTCGCGCGCAGCCCGCCGGTCCCTCCCGAGTCCGACCCCTCGAGCAGGTCCGAAGCCCGCGCCGTGGCCTCGCCCTCGAGATCGATCAGCGCGCCGGCGAGCGCGAGCTGCGAGAAGCGCTCCGCGCCCAGGAACGGTCGCAGTGTCTCGGCCGGCAGGTCGTCGGCCGCGATCTCGAGCTCGCCTTCGAGGCTCTCCCAGTCGAGGGCGCCCTGCGCGTCGACGCCGCCGCCGGTCAGACGCGCCGCAGCCTCGAGGAGCGGTCCGCGCGCACCGAGCCAGCGCAAGCGCGCGTCCCCGGCAACAGTTTCGGCGTCGTCGCTCGCGAGGTCGAGATCGACGTCCGCCTCGAGGCTGGAGCCGGCCGCGCCGAGCCGGGTGAAGAGCTCCCGCCCGAGCCACGGCTCGAGCAGCTCGCCGGGAAGGCCGGCGGCCTCCAGGCGAACGCGGCCGCGCCATCGGCGCAGATCGAGCTCGCCTTCGCCGTGAGCCCTGCCGGCGAGCTCGGGAGCCAGGCGCCCGAGATCGGCCGCGAGCCGCACCGAGGCCCGCAACGGGTCCTCGGGGCGAATTCCGAGCTCGGCGCCGGGCACTTCGAGCGCGAGGCCGTCGCCGCGCACCTCGAGCCCGTCGAGGCGCCAGGGACCCGAGGTCGGCCCCGACACCTGCTCGAGCGCGACCGTGAGCGTGCGCTCGCCGATCCGTTCACCCTCGACCTCGAGGGCGGCGCTGAGGCCGAGCTCGAGCGAGCCGTCGCGAAGCGCCCCTTCGACCTCGAGATCGCGCGCGCGCCACGAGGCGATCCAGCCTGCGGCGTCCTCCGGCAGCGCTCCGCCCGCGACCGCACCGCCCCGGATTCGCAGCCGCCGCACCTCGAGTGGTCCCCCGGGCTCGGGGGTGGGCGCCCGCTCAGGAAGCTCCGGCCAGAGCGTGAGGTCGAGCCGGGGCTCCACGACATCGAGCCGTTCGAGCACGAGGAGGCCGCCGAGGAGAGCGGAGCCATCGACGACGGCATTCACCGACGCGGCGGTCGCAACGTCCCGGCCCTGGGCGTCGCGCAGGGCCAGCCGGTCGACGAGCAGACGCCGGTCGAGCAGAGAGACTCGCCAGTCGCCGGCCGACAGCTCGAGTGAGGTGGCGTCGCGAACCCGCTCTGCGGCCAGGCGAAAGATCGCCCCGCGCACCTGCGGCAGCTCGAGGGCCAGCCGTGCCAGGAACGGCAGCGCGGCGATCACACAGATCGCGACCATCGAGCGCCGCAGCCAGCGACGCCGGCGGGACGGCTCTCGACGAATCGATTCGCTGGGCTCGTTCCTCATCTGAGCTCGCGCGCTGGCGGCGCACCCGACGCCAGCCTATCCGCTCCCTTCGACTGCTTTCGAGACCCCCGAACCGCCGTGCCTGGTTCGACCTCGGTGCAGCGCGAGTCGCCGGCGGCAGTTCGGGAACAGGTACCTATCTATCGGACCAGCAGTTCGGGGACAGGTACCTATCTCCGCGGCTGGTTCGCCTTCATGTCCGGCGCGCGTTCTCGCCGAGGGGTTCACCGGCAGCACCCGCCACGGCGGCCCCCACCGCGAAGATCGTGAGCGTGCCGACGACGATGACCAGGTTCGCGTGCAGCGGGCTCCTGAGCCACGCCATCGACTCCGGCAGCCGCGGCGAGAGGGTCATCCAGCCGATCACCAGCACGCCGGAGACGACGCCGCACGCTGCCGCCGGCCGCCCGGCGCGGCGGACGATCATGCCGAGCAGGAACAGGCCCAGCAGACCGCCGGCGAAGATCCCCGACAGCATCCACCAGGCGTCGAGCAGGCTCTCGACCCCGATCATGGCCAGCGCGGTGGCGGTGCCCAGGGCGCCGACCGCGATCGTCGCGCCGCGTAGCACGCGCATCTGTGCCCGCTCGTTCGCGTCCGGCGCGACGTAGGTCCGGTAGAGGTCGGACTCGATGACGGTCGCCGACGAGTTGAGGCTGGTGTCGATGCTGCTCATCGCGGCCGCGAACAGCGCCGCCACGATCAGCCCCGAGACGCCGGTGGGCAAGGCCTCGACGATGAAGTGAGGGAACGCGCGGTCCGCGATCTGGGGGATCGCTCGACCTGTCCCGTCGACCGCGTCGACCAGTGCTCGCCAGCGCTCTGGGTGAACCGAGAGGTCGGCATAGAGCGCGGTCCCGATCAGGAAGAACAGAGCCGAGACCGGCACGTAGAGCAGAGCCGCCAGCCACACCGAGGCCCTCGCCGCTCGCTCGCTGCGCGCGACGTGGTAGCGCTGGACGTAGCTCTGATCGATGCCGAAGTTGTTGAGGTTGATGAACAGGCCGTAGAGCAGCACCACCCAGAAGGTCGAGGTCGTCAGGCCGGGTGCGAGTCTGCCGAGGCTCCACTTGCCGTCCGCCGCCCCGATCTCGATCACGCGCGCCGCACCCTCGATCAGGTCGCCCGGCATGCCGGCGATCAGCACCACGAGGACGAGCAGGGCGCCGACGCCGAGGACGATGCTCTGGATGACGTCGGTCCAGACCACCGCCTCGATGCCTCCGATCAGGGTGTAGAGGGTCACGATCACTCCGGTCGCGAGGATGACCGCCGCCGGCCTCCACCCGGTGAGCGGACCGAGCGCGAGCGCCATGCCGAACAGGATGGCGCCGATCCGGGCGAGTTGGGTCAGCAGGTAGCAGAGCATTCCGTAGGTGCGCGCCCAGCGTCCGAATCGCCGCTCGAGGTGCTCGTAGGCGGACAGCGAATCGCCGCGCCGGTAGAACGGCACGAACCAGCGCACCGCGATCCAGGCGGCGAGCGGCAGGGTGAGGCTGAAGACGAACGAGTTCCAGTCCTCGGCGAAGGCCTTGCCCGGAACGCCCAGGAAGGTATTGCTCGAGAGGAAGGTGCCGAACAGCGAGAGCCCGACCGCCCAGCCCGGGAGCGCGCCGCCGGCGGCGACGAAGCCGGCGGGCGTCCGGCTGCGACGCGACAGCGCCAGGCTCCAGCCGATCACGGCCGTCACGTAGACCGCGAGCACCAGGAGGTCGATCGCCGGCAGGCTGCGCACTCGGCTACCGCGGTGCGTCGGACGGCGCGCGCATCGACTCGGGCCAGACGCCCCCCTCGATTGCGACCGGAGCGAAGAGTTCGGGGTCGAGCACGACGTGCTGGATCCGCTGCCGCCGCCAGGTGTAGGTGACGTGGACCCTGCCGTCGCGAGTCTGGATCACGGCCGGATAGGAGTACTCGCCGGCCCGCGGCCCCAACGCGGACTCGTTCTCGAGCTCGGCGACTGCGAACCAGCTCTCACCGTCCTCGGAGACCGCGACGTTGAGCCGGGCGCGCGAGCCCGGACCACGAGTCGTGTGGTTGTAGACCAGGAGCAGGCGTTCATCCTCGAGCGTCAAGCCGTCGACGCCGGCGCTCGGGTTGGGGAGCGCGGTCTCCTCGAGCGGCGACCAGCTCTCGCCGGAATCGGTCGAGACCGTGGCCAGGATGCGGTTCTGGCGCGAGCGCTCGAGCGCGAGCAGGCTGCCGTCGAGACGTCGCAGGATCGTCGGCTGGATGGCGCCGTACTCACCGCCGTCCGGCCGCGCGTGCTCGATAAGGTCGATCCGCCGCCAGGTGCGGCCCAGATCCGCGGTCTTCTCGAAGTGGATGCGCCAGCCGTCGTGCTCGGTGCTCGAGCCGCACAGCAGCACGCCTCCCGGGAGCTCGACCGGCTTGCTGCGGATCGGGCCGAGGATGCCGTCGGGCAGGCGCTCCGGCTCCGACCAGGTCTGTCCGCCGTCGCTCGAGCGCTTCAGCATGCCCCACCAGGTGCTGGGCGACGGTCCGACCTTGTAGAAGAGGAGGAGCGGCGCGGGCCGATCCCCTCCACCCGTCGGCTGGAAGAGCACGGGGTTCCAGGTGGGATGGCGTGTCTCCCCGGTCTCGCCGGTGGCGACCCGTCGCGGCGGGCTCCAGCCGCCGGTGTCGGCCGCTTGCGAGGAGAGCCAGATGTCGACGTCGGGGTGCCCCTCCTCCGTGCCGCCGAACCACGCTGCCAGCAGCGCGCCGTCCGGCCTCTCGACCAGGGTCGAGGCATGACACTCGGGGAACGGCGCGCGCTCGAAGATCGGTGAGCTCTCGGTCACGGGATCCTGGGCATGGACTGGGGCCTGGAGTGCGGCGCTCACGATCAGGAGAGCGAGGGCGGCGCGCGCGGCGGTCGAAAGAGGGAGCGACATCGGATCGAAAGCGCGAAACTGAGGAAATCGAGGAGCGCCGCGGCGCCTCTCGTCGGAGCGTTAGCCTCCCTGGTATCGTACTTCGTTGATTCCCTGCATCGCCGCGCCGGGTTCCTCCTGGCGCCTCATAGGAGTCCGACGATGACCTGGCTCCGCGCTCTCGTGCTCGTCCTCCTGGTGGCCGGTGGCCTCGGACCGACGGTAGGAGCGGCCCGAGCCCAGCCCGTTCCCGGTCATCCCGACGTGATGGCCGAGCTGGTGCAGGTGGACGGCGCCCGCGCCGACGGCACGCCGGCGACCCTCAACCGCGTGACCTTCCTCCGTCTTCGCCCGGTGTCGTCGACCCCCGAGCTCGAGGTCGATGCGGTGATCATCGCGCAGCCGGGCTTCTCGAGCACGCCGGCGGCGTGGCTCCAGGTGGCGGCGCAGGTGGTCGCGAAGGCTCGCCGCCAGGTGTGCCCGATCGCGGGCGCCACCGACCGGCGCTGTGTGGTCGAGGTGTGGGTGATCGACCGGCGTGGCTCCCATGTCGAAGACACCGTCGGTCTCCGCCGGGCCTGGCGTGCTCGCGATCCCGGAGTCGCGGTGCGCTACTACTACGGCGCCGAGGCGTTCGCCCCGAACGGCGTCATCCGCCGCCCCGAAGACGGCAACTACGACTCGCTGCTGGGGTCGCGCAGCTCCGTCTTCCGGCCGCTGACGCAGGACGATCTGCGCTTCGTGTGGGACTGGGGCTTCGAGACGGCGGCCGGCGACGTCGACGCCCTGATCGAGCTGCTGCCCAAGAAGGCGCGCGGGACGAACGTGTTCGTCGCCGGCCACTCGCAGGGGGGCGGCTTCGTCGCCAACTGGGCCGGCCGGCGCGGACTGGGCGGCGACCGGGGTCATCGGATCGCGGCCGGTCTCATCTTCCTCGACGGCGGTCCGTCGGCCGGCGAGGGGGCGCCGAGCGAGGACGCGGTGGCTCGTCACGTCGGCGACGTCCGCCAGATGGAGCTCGGAACCGATCCCGTCTTCGGCGCCGAGCTGGCCGGGATCCCCATTGGCACCGGGCTCGGGGTGCGCAATGCCGTCCAGGGTCTCTACTACGTGCTCCAGCCCGACGCCGAGTCGGTGATGGCGCCGAGCGTGGCGCCGCATCCGGCCGCCGAGTGCTTCGTCTTCGGCCGGTACCTGCCGGCCGACCGCTGCGCGGGGATCGGGCTGCGGCTGACCAACCGGGCGCACGCCGGGATGGCGTTCGACGACGATCCGATCCCGGGCGCCTTCCTGCAGACGCCGATCATCACCGCGCTGGGCATCCGCTCGGGCCACCTGGACTTCGCTCCTCGCGGCGGATCGTGGATCTGCGCCGCACCCGGGCCGCAGGGTGACCGGCCCCCCTGCCCGCCGAGCCACCAGATGATCGACCCCCAGAAGGTCTACGACTGGCTCGACGGCGGAGGGGGCGGCGCGGCCGGCGCGGACGGCCCGCTCAACGGCTGGAGCTTCGGCCCGGATGGCTGGAGCGATCGGTTCCTCCAGCCCGGCCCCAATCCCACGAAGGTGCTCGCCTACATGCTGCAGAACGGTTTCGCGCCGACCCGCACGAACGTCGAGCCGGTGACTCTGCGGCTCGACGACTCGGGGCGCGTGACGCTCGACGCGCGCGTGCTCAACGGGCTCACCTGGTACCAGTCCCGCCGGTACGACCTCGACCTCCGCTTCCTCGGTCGGTTCCGGTCGATCGTGATCGACCGCGCCGGGGTCCGCCACCAGATCGACAAGATCGGGATCAGCGCGCCGGTCTACGTCGCGGCGCGTGAAGAGCGCGAGAATCCCTTTCCCGCGGTGACCGACTACACGGCGATCGGGCCTCAGGGTCTCACCCAGTCCGATGCCGCGCGCGCAAAGGGTCCCTTCGAGCCCACGCTCAGCACGCGCCTCTACGGGCACTCCGACTTCCTGACCGCCGACGATTCGTTGGCGGATTCCGTGAAGCCGGGGGAGCCCGGCGCCAACGTGGTGAGCGCGACCCTGGTCGACTGGGTGCTGGCCCGCTCGAGCGGAACGGTGAGGACGCCGGATCCCGACAGGTTGGGCGTCGGCGACTGGGCGGGGAGCGAGGATCGGTGAGCTCGTCGGAGCTGTTCGCTCAGCCGATCCGCTCCTCGAGCACCTGGATCTCCCTTCCGCACTGAGCCACGCGCGGCTCCAGGCCGAGAGCATCTCGCAGGAACCCGGTCAGGCCCTGGCCACTCTGGGCGAGCTCGCTGATCGCCGTGACCGTGCGCATCTCGGATTCGACGATCCACCGAGACAGCGACTCCTCCAGGTGGACGAGGCGCTCGTTCGTCTGAACGAGGCGCTCGTTGGTGCGTCGGACCTCGTCTCGAATCTCGGTCAGGACCGAACAGCGTTGTCGGCCGGCTCCATGACGAGAACCTAGCAGCCCCCGGAGTTCCACGGGCTGTCAGCAGCCCATGCTGCGCCGAGGGCTCGTTCACCGCCGGCGCATGGAGAGCGGTATCTCGGCAGAGTCCCGGTCCCGAGGTCGCGGCCGGCTCGAGGCTCTCCCGCCGCTGGCGCTCGCTCGGCTTTCGGGTGAGAATCGCCGCATTCGTCAAAGCAGAGGGTCCACGAGCATCCGGCCGGCGGAGACCGCGCGATCCGTCGTCATCCGAGGGAGGGTCAGGAATGGCTGCCAGCAAGGCTGTCGAGAAAGAGATCAACCGCTTCATGAAGGGGCTGATCAAGCGCAACCCGGGGGAGCCCGAGTTCCACCAGGCGGTGCACGAGGTCGTCGAGTCGGTGATGCCGTTCGTGCTCGACCACGAGCAGTACCGTCGCGCCCAGGTGCTCGAGCGGATGACCGAGCCCGACCGCATCATCATCTTCCGCGTGACCTGGGAGGACGACAAGGGCAACATCCGCGCCAATCGCGCGTGGCGCGTGCAGTTCAACAACTCGATCGGCCCCTACAAGGGCGGCCTTCGCTTCCATCCCTCGGTCAACTTGAGCATCCTCAAGTTCCTGGGCTTCGAGCAGACCTTCAAGAACAGCCTCACCGGGCTGCCGATGGGGGGCGCCAAGGGCGGCTCCAACTTCAACCCGAAGGGCAAGAGCGACCGCGAGGTGATGCGCTTCTGCCACTCGATGATGATCGAGCTGCACCGGCACATCGGAGAGGACACCGATGTGCCGGCCGGCGACATCGGCGTCGGGGCGCGCGAGATCAGCTACCTGTTCGGGCAGTACAAGCGCACCGAGAACCGATTCGTGGGCGTGTTGACCGGCAAGGGGCTGGCGTTCGGCGGCAGCCTGATCCGCACCGAGGCGACCGGTTACGGCGCCGTCTACTTCATGGAGAACGCGCTCGAGGCGGTCGGCGAGAGCGTGGCCGGCAAGACCTGCGCGGTCTCGGGCTCGGGCAACGTCGCGCTCTATGCCATCGAGAAGATCCACCACCTCGGCGGCAAGGCGGTCACCGCCTCCGACTCGGGCGGCTTCATCCACGACCCCGACGGGATCGACGAGGAAAAGCTGGCCTGGCTCAAGGAGCTCAAGGAGGTGCAGCGCGGGCGCATCGCCGAGTACGCCGATCACTTCAAGGGCAGCACCTACCACGACGGCAAGCGCCCGTGGGGGATCCCCGTCGACCTGGCGTTCCCGTGCGCGACCCAGAACGAGCTCGACGGCGACGATGCCAAGGCGCTGGTCGAGAACGGCGTGCGCGGAGTCGCCGAGGGCGCCAACATGCCGACCACGGCGGCCGGCGTCAAATGCTTCATCGACGCTCGCGTGCTGTTCGGTCCCGCCAAGGCCGCCAACGCCGGCGGCGTTGCGGTCTCGGGTCTCGAGCAGAGCCAGAACGCGCTGCGCATCTCGTGGTCGCGCGAGGAGGTCGACGACCGGCTCAAGGGCATCATGCGCAGCATCTATGCGCGCTGCGCGGCCTACGGGCTCGAGAAGGACGGCTTCATCAACATGGTCAACGGCGCCAACATCGGGGGCTTCATCAAGGTCGCCGATGCGATGGTTGCCTACGGCGCGGTCTGAGCCGTGGCAGGTCGTTCGAGCGTCCTCGAAGCGAGAGCCCTGGTGTCACGGGACGGCGGCACGGTCGCCGCCGTGCTCCTCCGACTCCCTCTCCTCAGGCTTTCACTGCTCCTCCTGCTGAGCGCTGCCGCGCCGGTCCCGGCCCAGTCGCAGGACCCGGCGGCGATGCCGACGCTCCAGCTCGCCGACGTCATGGAGCTGGAGGTCGCGGCCGATCCCGTGATCTCGCCCGACGGGCGCCGGATCGCCTACGTCCGCCAGTCGATGGACAGAATGGCCGATCGCCAGCGGTCGCGGATCTGGCTGGTCGACCCCGACGGCACGCATCATCGGCCGCTCGGGGACGGCGAATCCGACGACGGGAGCCCGGTCTGGTCCCCCGACAGCAGCCGCCTCGCCTACGTCTCCAGGGGTCCGGGAGAGTCGGGTGGGGGTCCCGCGCAGCTCTGGGTGCGCTGGATGGACACCGGGCAGGCGGCCGAGCTGTCGCAGCTCGAACGCGGACCGCGCGCGCTGGCGTGGTCTCCCGACGGGACGCGCATCGCGTTCCTCGCCTTCGTCCCCGAGCCGGTCGAGCCCTTCGCCGAGCTGCCCAGCCCGCCGGACGGCGCCGAGTGGGCACCGCCCCCGCGGGTCATCCGCAACCTCACCTACCGCGCCGACGGCCGCGGCTTTCTCGAGAACGGCCACACCCAGGTGTTCGTGATCCCGGCCGAGGGCGGGAGCGCGCGTCAGCTCACGGAAGGACCCTACGACCACCAGGGACCGCTGAGCTGGGCAGGCGACGGGCACCTGGTGCTGTCGGTCAACCGGCACGAGAGCCGCGAGCTCGACCCCGCCGACACCGAGGTGGTGGAGCTCGACGTCGAGACCGGCGAGATCCGTACGCTGACCCAGCGCCACGGACCCGATGGGGGCGCCGTCGCCTCGCCCGACGGGCGCTGGATCGCCTACACCGGCTACGACGAGCGCTACCAGGGCTACCAACGGACCCTGCTCTCGCTGATCCCGAGAGCCGGCGGCGAGCCGCGCGTGCTCACCGGAGAGCTCGACCGCAGCGTCGGCGGGCTCGCCTGGAGCGCCGACAGCCGCTTCGTCTACTTCCAGTACGACGACCTCGGCACCACCAAGGTGGGGCGCGTCGACCTCGACGGCGAAGTCGGTACGGTGGCCTCCGGGCTCGGCGGCATGTCGCTGGGACGGCCCTACACCGCGGCCTCGTACTCGCTCGCCCGCGACGGCTCGATCGCCTTCACGCTGAGCCGTCCCGACCGCCCCGCCGACGTCGCCGTGCTCGCCGCCGGTCAGGACGGCTCGAACGGGGAGCCGCGCGCCGTCACCCAGCTCAACGAGGACCTGCTCGGCCGTCGCCGCCTCGGAACGGTCGAGGAGCTCTGGACCGAGTCGACGTTCGACCAGCGTCGGATCCACGGCTGGATCGTCAAGCCCCCCGGCTTCGATCCCGCCAGGAAGTACCCGCTGCTGCTCGAGATCCACGGCGGCCCGTTCGCGGCCTACGGCCCCCACTTCGCGGCCGAGATCCAGCTGTACGCGGCGGCTGGCTACGTCGTGCTCTACATGAACCCGCGCGGATCGACCAGCTACGGCGAGGAGTTCGGCAACCTGATCCACCACGCCTACCCGAGCCAGGACTACGACGATCTGATGTCGGGGGTCGACGCCGTGATCGCCCAGGGCTCGGTCGATCCCGAGCGGCTCTACGTCACCGGCGGCAGCGGCGGCGGCGTGCTGACCTCCTGGATCGTGGGCAAGACGGACCGCTTCCGCGCCGCGGTGGTCGCCAAGCCCGTGATCAACTGGGCGAGCTTCGTGCTCACCACCGACTTCGCCGACACCGCGGCCAAGTACTGGTTCCCGGTCCTGCCCTGGGAGGACTACGAGCACTACTGGAACCGTTCGCCGCTGTCGCTGGTCGGCAACGTGAAGACGCCCACGATGCTGCTCACCGGCGAGGAGGACTACCGCACCCCGATGGCGGAGTCCGAGCAGTACTACCAGGCGCTGCGCCTGCGCGGCGTCGACACCGCCCTGGTGCGCATCCCGGGAGCCTCGCACTCGATCGCGGCGCGCCCCAGCCAGCTCATGGCCAAGGTGGCCTACATCCTGGCCTGGTTCGAGAAGCACGGCGGGTAGGAGTCGGTACGCCCGTTCATCCACGTCCCGAACGACCGCGGGAGCTCGAAGGCGGTATCCTGGCGACTCCCACCCATCCAGCGCTCCGAGCGTTGACCCCGGAGAGTTCCCGCCGATGAAGAGACCTCTGCTGCTCGCGTTCCTGTCGTTGGCGGCCCTCGCGCTCGTCCTGCCCGCGGCCGCCAACGACCAGCGCTCGCTGCTCGGCTTCACGCCGGACCGCGTCGACGACCAGCTCGAGCTCGAAGCGCGCTTCGACCAGACGCTCGACGCCGCCGAGCTGGTCGAATGGAACCGCCTGATGACTGTGGCGCCGCACCACGCCGGATCGCCGCAGGCGAGAGCGAACGCCGAATGGATGCTCGCGCGCTTCCGCGAGTGGGGGTTCGACGCCGAGATCGAGACCTACCACGTGCTGTTCCCGATCCCGAAGGTGCGCGAGCTGACGCTGCTCGAGCCGACGCGCTTCGAGGCGCGCCTGCAGGAGGACGTGCTCGAGGGGGACTCGACCTCGAGGATCGCGGTCGAGACCGGGCTGCCGCCGTTCAACGCCTACTCGGCCGACGGCGACGTCACCGCCGAGCTGGTCTACGTGAACCGCGGGATCCCCGAGGACTACGAGGAGCTCGACCGGCGCGGGATCGACGTCGCCGGCAAGGTGGTGATCGCCCGCTACGGCGGCTCGTGGCGCGGCATCAAGCCGAAGGTCGCCGCCGAGCACGGCGCGGTCGCCTGCCTGATCTTCAACGACCCGGGGGACGACGGCTACTTCCAGGGGGAGACCTATCCCGAGGGCTCGTTCAAGCCCGAGCGGGGCGTCCAGCGCGGCTCGGTCCTCGACCTGCCGCTGCGTCCGGGCGACCCGCTGACGCCGATGCGCGGCGCGACCGAGGACGCCGAGCGCCTCGAGCGCGCCGACGCCGAGACCCTGATGGAGATCCCGGTGCTGCCGCTGGCCTGGAAGGACGCGCAGCCCCTGCTCGAGGCGCTCGAGGGCCCGGTGGCGCCGCCCGGCTGGCGGGGCGCCCTGCCGATCACCTACCGGATCGGCCCGGGCCCGGCGAAGGTGCGCGTCCGGCTCGAGTTCGACTGGACTCTGGCCCCCGCGCACAACGTGATCGCGCGGCTCGAGGGGGCGAAGCTTCCCGACGAGTGGATCGTGCGCGGCAATCACCACGACGCCTGGGTGATCGGCGGTCGCGACCCGATCAGCGGGCTGATCGCGCTGCTCGCCGAGGCCAAGGCGGTCGGCGCGCTGGCGGCGACCGGCTGGCGCCCCCGTCGTACTCTGGTCTACGCCGCCTGGGACGCCGAGGAACCCGGGCTGCTCGGGTCGACCGAGTGGGCCGAGCACCACGCCGACGAGCTGCGCGAGAAGGCCGCGGTCTACATCAACTCGGACTCCAACGGCCGCGGCTTCCTTTACGCCGGCGGCTCGCACGCGCTCGAGCGCCTGGTCGGCGAGGTCGCCGAGGCGGTGACCGACCCGCAGACCGGGGTCACGGTCGCTGAGCGGCTGCGCTCGGCGATCATCGTCGGCGGTCGTCCCGAGGAGGCGAAGCGGATGCTCGAGGGCGGTCCGTTGCGCATCTCGGCCCTGGGCTCCGGCAGCGACTACTCCCCCTTCCTCCAGCACCTCGGGATCAGCTCGCTCAACCTCGGCTTCGGCGGCGAGAGCTCGGGAGGCGAGTACCACACCGCGTTCGACTCCCACGACTTCTTCCGCCGCTTCGTCGATCCCGGCGGTGAGTACGGGGTGGCGCTCGCCCAGGTCGCCGGGCGGGTGAGCCTGCGCCTCGCCGAGGCCGACGTGCTCCCCTTCGACTTCGCGCCGACCGCGCACACCATCTCGGGCTACCTCGACGAGGTCATGGCGATGGCCGACGACGCGCGCGCTGCCGTCGCGCTCCACAACCGGTTGGTGCGCGAGCGCCGCTACGAGCTGGCCGCCGATCCGAAGGACGAGCTGGCTCCCGCGCTGGTGAAGCCGGAGGTGCCTCACTTCAACTGGGCGCCCCTGCTCGAAGCGCGCGATCGGCTCGACGAGGCGGCCGCCGCCCAGTCGAAGGCGCTCTCCGAGAGGATTCACGGAGGGACCGCGGTCGGGGCCGAAGCGGCGGCCGCGATCGATCGCGCGCTCTACCTGGCCGAGCGCGCGATGACCTGGGACGAGGGGCTGCCGCGACGCCCCTGGTTCCGTCACCACGTCTACGCCCCCGGCTACTACACCGGCTACGGTGTCAAGACGCTGCCCGGGGTACGCGAGGCGATCGAAGAGGAGAGCTACGTGGAGGCACAGACCCAGATCGCGGTGCTCGCGGGGCGGCTCGACGCCCTCGCCCAGGCGCTCGAGGAGGCGGCGCGCCTGCTGTCCGCGCCGGGGACCGATGCTTGACCTGACCAGGGTGGCGCCCGGCGCCGCGAGGGTGCTGGAGTTCTGGTTCGGCGACGTCGACGACGACGGCTTGTCGCCGGCCGACCTGCGCGAGCGCTGGTTCAAGCAGGAGAAGGCGTTCGACGACGAGGTCCACGAGCGTTTCGGCGCCACCTGGAAGCGGGCCGCCCGGCGCGAGCTCGACCACTGGAACGAGAGCCCGCTCGGCAACGTGGCGCTGTGCATCGTGCTCGATCAGTTTCCGCGCAACATGTTCCGCGGCGAAGGCGCGATGTTCTCGAGCGACGGGCTGGGGCGCGCCGTGTGCCTCAATGGGATCAACGCGCGGCGGGACGCCGAGCTCGTCTCCGACCTCGCCGTCTTCTTCTACATGCCGCTGATGCACAGCGAGCAGCGCGCCGACCAGCACCTCGGAATGCGCATGTTCTCCCTGCTGGTGGAGCGATCGCCCCCCGGCGCGCGGGAGGCGATGGCGACCAACTTCGACTTCATGCGCCGCCACTTCGAGATCGTCGACCGCTTCGGGCGGTTGCCGCACCGCAACCAGTCCCTCGATCGCGACTCGACGCCGGAGGAGATCGAGTTCCTGAACACGCCCGGGTCGTCGTTCTAGCCTCCGATCTGCTTGGGCGCGCTGCGCGCGCTATAGCAGATCTCCGGCTAGACATTTCTCGCGGCTCCACCTCGAGCTGAGGTAGCCGAAGCGAGAGACGGTGAGGCGCGCTGAGCCTGCGAAGCGGGCCGAGCCCAGCGCCTGCGGCTCGTCGCCGCGGACAGCCGTAGAACCGGATCCCGATGACCCGGACAGGCACCCCAGCCTCCGATCTGCTTGGGTGCGCTGCTCCTGCGATAGCAGGTCTCCGGCTCGCGATTCTCGCGGCTCCATGCGCCTCCAGCTCGTCGCCGCTGACAGCCGCCAAACCGCATTTCGAGCTGTCGGACAGGCTCCTATAGCCTTCTCTCCTCATGAAGACGATCGTCATGAAGAGTCCGGGCTGAGGCCGACGGCTGGTGGCGGGCGGTTGCACTTCCCATCCGCTGCGGCCGGCTCGTTTCCGCTGCGACGGTTGCGAGCGCCTGCTCTGCGACGAGTGCATCCGGGAGGGGCATCGGCTCCTGATCTGTGCGCTGTGTGGCGAGCGCGCGCTGTCGCTCGCGGCCGAAGGTCCAGCGAGCGTCAAGGAGCTGCGCGCCGTCCGCCAGGATCGCGCCAACGTCTCCTACGGGTGGCCGGAGCTCCTGCGCTACTGCTTCCGCGGCGACGGGGTCTGGATCTTCGGCTTCACCATCGCCATCTTCGGCGTCTTCCAGTTCCTCCTGCTGGCCGCCATCGCGGCGCCCCCGGCGCAGAAGCTCCTGCCGATCGCCCTGTCGGCGCTGTGCATGGTGCTCATCCTGTGGATCGTGCCGCCGCAACTCGTGCGGATCGTGCGCACGACCTTCCGGGGTCGCAACGAGCTGCCCGAGTGGGCGCCCGCGCACGAGATCTCCGAGCGATCGCGCGAGATCGTGGCGTTGCTGCTCGCCGTGCTGGTCGGTCTGGCGCCGAGCGCGCTCCTGCTGCGGGTGCTGGGCTGCTCACCGTCGCTGGAGGAGCCCGCGCTCCTCTGCCAGCTCGTCGTGCTCGCGACGCTGCCGCTGATGGTGGCGCTGAGCTGTGTCGGCTTCGCGGCGTTCGCCGAGTTCGACAGCCGCTGGCTGGTGCTGCGGATCGACCTGCACCTGCGGTTCCTGGCCGCGGCTCGGCGCGACGCCTCGACAACGGTCGGTGCGATCATCCTCGGCATGGTCCTCGCGTTGCTCGTCGGTGCGCTGCTCGGCTCGGTCCCCCTGATGGTCGTGATCCCCTACGTCCTGTTCACGGCAGCGCACTCCATCGGCACGCTCTTCCGGCGTCACCGCGCCCTGGTCGACGGTCTCTACGCCGCGTCCGCAGATTGATGCCGGAGGTGAGCGCGGGGCCGGCAACGCAGAACGTGTCTGCCGCGACCTGCAGGTGAGGCGCCGGAGACGCTGGAGACGACGCCCCGAAACGACCTGGCAGACGAGGATCCGGCAACCCGGGGGGTAAGGTACACGTAGTCCGCAATCGGAGGATCCTGTTGGTGTCGACGCTGCTGCAGATCGGAGTGGGTGCCGGTGTCGTGATCCTGGCCTGGGTGGCTTGGAGGACGTGGCGGCGCTCGCGAAGCGGCGAGCTCCGGCGGCTCGCGCCGGCGCTGAAGATCGAGCCCGCGCAGCCGGCGCGGGTCCACGAGACCGGCTGGCTCGAGAACCCGGGCGGGAGGTTGCCGGCGGGAACCGTCGAGAACGTCTGGGCGGGGGAAGTGCTCGACTCGCGACTGCTCCTGTTCGAGCTGGCGCCGCCGGGGCGCAAGGCCGACCCCGTCGCGCTCTTCGGCGTCGAGGGCAAGGCGGTGCCGCCCTTCGATCTGATCCCGCGCGACGGCGCGCCGGCGGGGGGCGAGGGCGAGGTGCCGTTCACCGACGGCGAGCGCTTCGGGGAGGTCTACCGCCTCGTATGCGCCGAGCCCGCGATCACCGACCACCTGTTCCGGCGCGACGTCACCGGCTTCTTCGAGCGCGCCGAGAACCTCAACTGGCGGGTGACGTCGAACGGCGCCTGGCTGGGGGTCACCACCTGGCCCCTCGCCGAGCGCGAGCGCCGGCTCAGCGCCAAGCACCTCGCAGCTTTCCTCGAGGACGCCAAGCTGGTGTTCCGGGTCCTGCTCGGCGAGAGCCCGAGACCGCGGATCCGGTAGGAGGCGCTCCTTGCGCGATCGGTGACCGGGGCTCCCGTCCGGCCGATCAGGGGTCGGCTGACGGATCGACCGCAACGACTCGGCGCCCGACACGCGCCATCGATCGGCCGACCCGGACCGCCTCGCCTCCGGCCTTCCGGGCGCCTCTCCGCGCTGGTCGAGCCCGGAGCTAAAGAGTCGAAAGGCGTCTCGAGGAGCTGATAAGGTCCCCGCACCGCTCGGGAGTCCAGCCTTTCCAGCGCCCGGCCGAGGCCGAAAGGCTGCTCGGCTCAGGACCCCCTTCGGGCTCGAATCGACCTCCGCTGTGTCGCGCCCAGCTTCCATCTCCGTACCGAGCCGGGCGTGCCGGCCGAGCGAGGCTCACCTGATCGCCACTCCGAGCCGCCGAGCTCCGCGGGACGAAAGCTCCTGACGACTTGCCGCGGCGCGGCCGGTGAGCCGGCGCCAGCGCCACGATGAGCCTTCAGAGACCTCCCATGCAGAAGGACCAGCCATCGGTGGCGGCCGACGTTGAGGCGGAGCCTCGTCCGACGGTCGGTCTGGCGGTCGCCGAGAGCTCGAAGGCGGAGACGGCGGCCTCCCCCGGCAGTGCGACGGTCGATTCGCCGCGGCTGGTGGCGACGCCGGTGCGCGGAGCGGTGGAAGCCGAGCCCGAGTCGCCGGCGCTCGAGCGCCCGGCGGCCCTGATCGATCGCTTCGCCAGCCAGGGTTTGTTCCTGTTCCGCTACCGGAGCCTGTTCACGGTCATCCTGCTCCCCGCGGCAGGGTTCGCGATCTACCAGCAGCGGCGGCTCGGCGTCGCTCCCGATCCCGGCCTCGCCTGGTTCCTGGCGGGCCTCGGCTGCTGCCTGCTCGGACTGACGGTGCGCGCCCTGACGCTCGGCTACGTCCCTGGCGGCACCTCGGGTCGCGACACCCGCAAGCCGCGGGCGGAGGTGCTCAACACCACCGGCATGTATTCGATCACGCGCCATCCGATCTACCTGGGCAACGTTCTGATGCTGCTCGGCTACACCGTCGCGTTGCGCGTTTGGTGGTTCCCGCTGCTCGCGGTGCTGGTGTACTGGTTGCTGTTCGAGCGGATCATGGCGGCGGAGGAGCGCTACCTGGCGCGCCGTTTCGGAGCTGAGTTCACGCGCTGGGCGCAGCGCACACCAATCTTCTGGCCGCGGTTTCGCTCGTGGCGCAGCCCCGACCTGCCGTTCTGCTGGCGCAGCGTGCTCCGCCGCGAGTACAACTCGGTCAACCTGATCGCCACCATGCTGGTCTTCGCGCGATTCGCCAACCAGGTCCTCGTCGGCGGCATGTCGCCTGCCCATTGGGCGCGCGAAGACTCCTGGTTGCTGTGGAGCTATGCGGCCGTGGTGGCGGGTTTCTTCGTGCTGCGCGCCCTGCGCAGGCACACCCGCCTGCTCAAGCCCACGGGAAGATAGGCTGGCGGGGCGATCGGAGAGCTGGTCGGAAGACGGCTCTCGAGATGGGCAGAGGAGACCAGCCGCGGCGGGACATGTTCGTCGACCGGGAGTCAGCGATCTCGCCGCCGCCGGGCGAGCCGGCGCGTGCCTCGGCCTTGCGCTGGATCGTGGCGACCTTCCTCGCCGGCAGCGCGCTGCAGGTCTGGATGATCCTGCGCTCCTGGGTCTACTTCGACCAGGTGCTGCTGCTGCGCCTGGGCCTGCGCTGGGCGGTCGATCACGAGCTCGTCGCCTGGGGCAAGGTGATGAGCGGCGGCGGCGCGATCCCCGGCTGCGCGCTCGAGCTCGCGGTCGGGCTGCCGCTCTCGCTGTGGATGGATGCGCGCAGTCCGCTCCTGTTCCTCTTCGTCAGTCATCTGCTCGCCGGAGTCCTCCTGGTGCGGCTGCTCTGGCGGTGGGTGGCGGCCGACGTCGCCCTCTGGTTCGCGGTCCTCTACTGGCTGTCGCCCTGGCGCCTCTTCCACGGCGGCTTCCTCTGGGAGCCGGGCTACCTCCTGCTGCCGGCTGCCGTCGCGCTCTGGGCGGGCTTCGCGTTGCGGCCCGGCCACCCTGCCTCGAGGGGCCCTGCCTCGAACGAACCTGTCTCGAAGGGCGCTGTCTCGAAGGGCGCCGCCTCGAGGGACCCGGCGGCGAGGGGAGTGCGCATCGGCGCGTCGGCGGCGCTGGGCGCGTCGGTGACGCTGGCGCCGCAGCTTCACGCCTCGGGGATCCTCCTCGGGGCTCAGACGCTCCTCCTCCTGCTGCCGCCCGCGCGCCGGATCCGGCCGTCCTGGGGCGGCCTCGTCGCCGGATCGTCGCTCGGACTCCTGCCGCTCGTTCCCGCCGCGCGCGCTCTGGCCGTCGGCGAGCTCCCACCCTGGGCGCCGGTCGAGGGGAGGCTGTTCGCCGGGCTGATCGAGGTTCATCCTCTGCTCAAGAGCCTGACGCTGTGGGTGAGGATCGCCTCGGCCGAGACCGCGCGCCGTCTGCTCGAGACGGTCTTCGTGCGCGACTACGGCGGCCGGGTCGACGCCGCGCCGCCGAGCGAGCTCGCCTGGCTCTGGGTGGGACCGCTGGCCGCGATCGCCGTCGCCTCGGCGGTGCTGGTGGCGGTCGCGCAGTGGCGCGTGATGGGGCCGCGATCGCGCATCGCGCCGCGCGCGCGCGCGGGCGCCGCGGAAGAGCCGGTCGCGTGGCTGATCCACGGCTCGAAGACCGCTCTGCTCGTCCTGCTGGCCGCCACCGCGCTGTCACCGGTCAGTCCGCAGATGCGCTACGTGCTGGTGTTCCTTCACTTCGCCTGCCTGCCGGTCGCGTTGTGGCTGGTGAGAGCGCTCCCCGAGCTCGGCAATCGGCTCCGCTCCGCGATCGTGGTTCTGGTCCTGATCCGCGTGCCGATGGCGCTGGTGCTCGGCTTCGGGCACCCGATGTACCGCCCGCCCGACGACGCTGCCGCCCGGGCGCGCCTGTCCGGCGAGGCGCTGCAGGAGCTCGAGCTGATGCCCGCTCCCTTCGGGTCGGGCAAGGAGCGTGAGCTCCCCGTCGGCGTTCGGTAGGAGCCTCGTGGCTTCAGCGGCCCGACGCGAGATCGGGGACAGGAACCGAATAGATCGTTACCTGTCCCCGATCTTGGTCATCATCCACCACGATCGGCCGGAAGCCGCCCCGGACGCTACGACGACGGACCCGCCTCGAGCAGCCACGCCTCGTTGAAGTGCGCGTGGCGGATCGTCTTCCCCTCCTGTCCCGCCCCCAGGCCGTCGCGCGAGAACGTGCTGTACGTGACGTGGAGGGTGCCGTCGCTCGCCTGCACGATCGAGGGGTAATGGAACCGTCCCGCCCCCGCCTCGGCGCGCTCGAGATGCCGCCGCCGGGTGAAGGTTCGCCCCTGGTCCTCCGAGATCGAGAGCGCGAGGCTGTGGCGGCCGTCGACCTCGTCGTTGTGGACGACGACCCACAGCCCGCTGTCGAGGGCCAGGACCTCGAGCCCCGCTCCCGGCTCCGGGAGGTCGGCGTGGTCCTCGGCGAGGCTCCAGGTCTCGCCGCCGTCGTCCGACGTCGCGACCATGGCGCGCTTGGGCGGCGGACCGTTGTCGCGCATGAAGGCGACCAGGGTCCCGTCGTCGCGCCGCGCGAAGCTCGGCTGGACGTTGCCGCCGCCCACGATCGGCGCGCTCATCGTCCAGGTCCGGCCGCCGTCGTCCGAGTACGTCGCCGACGAGAACGAGAAGCCGTCCGAGTAGAGCCCGACGAGCAGGCGCCCGGCGTGCTCGTCGTGAGCAGGCAGCTCGATCGGGTGCGCGCGCGTGAACCAGCCGAGCCGACGCTCCAGCTTGTCGCCGGCGCGCTCCAGGTTCTCCTCGAACCATCTCCGCGCCCCCGCCGGCGCCGCCGCCGGATCGGCGATCCCGACACCCGTGAAGTACTCGCGCGTCAACCGCTCGACGACCTCGCGGAAGTCGTCCCCGGGCTTCATGTGGATGACCTCGCTGCTCGTCCACTCCGGCGCCCCCGGGCCGCTCCAGCTCTCGGCCATCCGCACCTTGAGCAGTGCGCTCTCCCAGGTGTTGGCGAGGATCGTCGGGTAGAACAGCCACAGCCGCTGCGACGAGTCGACCAGCAGGGTGCAGTTGGTGTCGGGAAATCCCGGCGTGTCGGCGATCACGAAGCGCTCGCTCCACTCGCCGCCTGCGCGGTCGAACCGCGCACCCAGGATCGCGACGTCGTCGGCCTGGCGCTCTCCCGAGCCGTGGAACCAGACCGCCAGCAGGTCCCCGATCGGCGTCTCGACCACCGACGATCCGTGGTTGTGCCAGGTCTCGAGCGGGAAGACGTCGCGTCGCCGGTGGAAGGGAAGCCGCGGCGCCACCAGGCTCGTCCACAACCGGTAGCCGGCGTCGCTCAGGTGAAGCCCGTCCGCAACGAACAGCTCGCGCCGCGGCTCACCGTCGCGTCCGATCATGGGCTCGTCCACGTCGACATACCCGAGCCGGGGCTCGCGCTCCGCCATCTCCTCGACGGCGCGGTTGACGGCCCGCATCTCGTCGATCATCGACCAGCGTGCGATGCTCGGCTTGATCGCGATGAAGTGGACGCGCGTCTCGGGCAGCTCGCGCCACAGGCGCGTCAGGAACGTCGCGAAGTCCGCCGACACCTGCTCGGCGCTCTTGCCGGCGGCGACGTCGTTGTCGCCGGCGTAGAAGACCAGGTGGGCCGGGCGGTGCGGCGTGACCAGCGTGTCGAAGTGGCGGATCGAGTCGGCGATCTGCGAGCCGCCGAAGCCGCGGTTCGTCGCTCCGTGATCGGGCAGCCAGCGCTCGAGATCCCAGAAGCGGATGCTCGAGCTGCCCAGGAACAGGATCCCGCCCGGCTCGGGCGGGTGCTCGGCATCCTGGCGCTCGAACTCCGCCATCGCAGCAGCCCAGCGGTCGGCGTGCTCCTGGCCGGAGGCCACGCTCCCCGCCACGAGCAGCCCCGCCAGGACGATGGGGGAGGCCCGGCACTGCGTTGCGCAACGCATCGTCGGCTCCTGTTCTCTTCGTTGACGACTTGCGGGACAAGAATACCCGCTCGCCGCGCTCGGTTGGCTCTCTGGTAGCCTCTCGGCGGTCCTCCGGTCCGCGCGACCCTTCGTCGCTCACCCAAAGCCCGAGCGACCGCCAACGCCCGCCGATCCGCGCCCTCCGGCGCGCGATGACCGGGTGTCCCGAGCAACAATCCCCAGAGGTTCAGCATGCAGCGACTCCTTCTGGCGGCGGCGTGCGCCGTCGCCCTCACGATCGGCGCGGGGGCGGCCTCCGCTCAGGAGGACGACGTTGGCCGGCAGGCCGACGGGATCTTCCCGTTCCCCTACGAGACCTTCGACCTCGAGAACGGCCTTCGCGTCTATCTCGTCCAGGCGGGAGCGCCCGGCCAGATCGCCTACGTGACGATGGTGCGCACCGGCTCGCGCGAGGAGGTCGAGGAGGGGAAGAGCGGGTTCGCCCACTTCTTCGAGCACATGATGTTCCGGGGCACCGACAAGTACCCCAACTACGACGGCATCACCGAGCAGCTCGGGGCCGCGCGCAACGCCAGCACCAGCGACGACTGGACGCGCTACTACCTGGTCGCCTCCAACGAGTACCTGGCCAAGATCGTCGACCTCGAGTCCGACCGTTTTCAGAACCTGAAGTACGCGGAGCCGGCCTTCCGCACCGAGGCGGGCGCCATCCTGGGCGAGTACCAGAACAGCGCCTACAGTCCCTTCGCGGTGCTCAACCGCGAGATCCGCGAGCTGGTGTGGACGATGCACACCTACCGCCACTCGACGATCGGGTTCGAGGCCGACGTGCGCGCGATGCCCGAGGGCTTCGCCTACAGCCGCTCGTTCTACGACCGTTTCTACCGCCCCGACAACAGCGTCCTGCTGGTGGTCGGCGACTTCGACCCGGCCGAGGCCGAGCGCCTGATCCGCGAGCACTACGGCGACTGGAAGCCTGGCTACCAAGCGCCTCAGGTCCCGGCCGAGCCGCCGCAGGAGGGCGAGCGCAAGAAAGTCGTCGAGTACCCCGGCCGCACACTGCCGATCGTGACCATCAACTACCGCGCGCCGGCCTGGAGCGCCACCGACGAGCTGGCGGTCGCCACCGAGCTGCTCGGTCCCGTCGCCTTCGGCCCGAACTCCGAGATCTACCGCAAGCTGGTGATCGAGGAGCAGCGCGTGCAGTTCCTCCAGCCGAACTTCGGCCTGCAGCGCGATCCGACGGTCGTCAGCATCGCGGCGATGGTCTCCGACCCCGCCGACGTCGACGCGGTGCGCGCCGAGCTGCTCGGCGCGGTCGAGAAGGCGCGCACCGAGCCGGTCGATCCCAAGCTGCTCGAGGACACCAAGAGCAACCAGAAGTACGGGTTCCTGATGGGGCTCGAGACCGCGCTCGGCACCGCCTTCTCGCTGACCCAGCCGATCATCTCGACCGGCGGGATCGAGGCGGTGAACGATTACTACCGGACGCTCGACGGGATTTCGCCCGAGCTCGTCCAGAAGGCCGCGCAGGAGATCCTGGTCGAGTCGGGGCGCAGCCTGGTCACCCTGGTGCAGGGAGGTGAGTCGTGATGCCCGTGATGCTCCGGAACCGCTCCCCGCGCGGCTACGGCGCCACCGCCGCCGCCGCCGCCATCGTCGCCTCCAGCCTCCTGGTCCTCGGCTGCGGGACGGCGGACACCAGCGCCGGGTCGCCCGAGATCGAGGGCACCGTCCTGCTTCCGGAGGCCGGTTCCCCGTTCGTGGCCTTCGACGTCTGGGTCCAGGTCGGCTCCCAGGACGACCCGGAGGGCAAGGAGGGTCTGGCGGCGCTCACCGCCGCGCTGCTCTCCGACAGCGGCACGACCGAGCACACCTACCAGGAGCTCCTCGAGCAGCTCTACCCGATGGCGACCAGCTACTTCGCGGTCACCGACAAGGAGATGACGACCTTCCGCGGCGTCGTCCACGTCGACAAGCTCGAGGAGTTCTACCGGCTGTTCAGGAACGCGCTGCTGGCGCCGGCGTTCCGGCAGGAGGACTTCGACCGGGTCAAGGCGCAGACCATGAACTACCTCGAGAACGGCCGTCGCTTCCAGCGCGACGAGGAGCTCTCGAAGGAGCTCCTGTTCTGGCGCGTCTACCGGGGCACGTCGTACGCGCACCCGGAGGAGGGCTACGTCCAGAGCGTGAAGGCGCTCACCCTCGACGACGTCAAGGCCTTCTACCGCGACCACTACCTGCGCAACAACCTCGTCGTCGGCATCGGCGGCGGCTACCCCACGGACTTCCCGCAGCGTGCACGCGCCGACTTCGACGCGCTTCCCGAGGGGGAGGTCGCTCGCACCCCGGCGCCGGTGCCCGCGATGCCGGAGGGCGTCGAGGTCGTGCTCGTCGAGAAGGACACCGACGCCAGCGCGATCTCGTTCGGCTATCCGATCGACGTCGTGCGCGGCGAGGACGACTACTACGAGCTCTACCTCGCCAACACCTGGCTCGGCGACCACCGCAACTCGTTCAGCCGCCTCTACCAGGTGATCCGCGAGAAGCGCGGCATGAACTACGGCGACTACTCGTACGTCGAGGCATTTCCGCTCGGCTTCACCACCCAGGAACGCCCGGTCAACGTGTCGCGCCGCAGCCAGATCCACGAGATCTGGATCCGGCCGATCTCGCTGACCAACGAGACCGACCTCCACGACCGCACCCTGTTCGCGATCCGGGCCGCCTGGCGCGAGCTCGAGAAGCTCGCCGAGAACGGCCTGCCGCGCGAGGAGGTCGAGCGCACCAAGACCTACCTCTACAACTTCGCGGTCACCTTCGGCTCGACCACCCTGCGCCGACTCGCCTACGCGATCGACGACGCCTTCTACGGCATGGAGAAGGACGGCTTCCTCGCCGAGGTCCGGCCCGCGGTCCAGGCGATGACGCCCGAGCAGGTCAACGCCGCGATCGACGAGCACTTCCAGGCCCAGAACATGGTCCTGGTGGTGATCACGCGCGACGCCGAGGCCTTCAAGAAGAAGCTGCTCAGCGGCGAGAAGACCCTGATCAGCTACGCCGGCGAGCAGCCCCCCGAGATCCTGGCCGAGGACCAGGAGATCGCCACCTACCCGATCCCGGTGAAGGAGGAGGACATCGAGATCCTCGACATCCTCGAGGTCTTCGAAGGAGAGGCGCCGGCCAAGGCCGCCACCCCAGCGGAACCGACGGAGAGCCAGTAGCGGCCGCTCCGCGACGGCTTCGTAGCGGCCGACCCCACCGGTCGGCCGACGAACGTGGAGTACCCGCCGATCGATCGAACGATCGGAGCGCAGAAAAAGCGGCGCCCCCGCCATCGAGATCCGCCGGCAGACGAGCCACCGCCCCGCCATTCGGAGCGGCGGCTCCCGACGACACGACGAGCGCCCGCCTACCTCTACAGCCACCCTCGCCGCTTGAAGAAGAGGTACGGCAGGATCGCCGACACCACCATCAACCCGAGCGCGAACGGGTACCCGAATGGCCAGCTCAGCTCCGGCATGACGTCGAAATTCATCCCGTAGATCGAGGCGATCAACGTCGGCGGCAGGAAGACCACGGCCGCGACGGAGAAGATCTTGATGATCGCGTTCTGCTCGATGTTGATCTTGCCCAGCGTCGCATCGAGCAGGAAGGTGATCTTCTGCGACAGGAAGCTCGCATGATCGGCGAGCGAGCGGACGTCGCTCGCCAGCGTCTTGACGCGCTCTCGCGTCTCCTCGGAGCTCCGTCGCTGGAGCGTCGTCTGGCCCAGGAAGCCGACCAGCCGCTCGAGCGTCACCAGGCTGTCGCGGATGTGTGAGGTGAGGTCCCCCTTGCGACCGATCGACTCGAGGATCTGCTGGAGGTCCTGGCTCTTGGTCGGCTTGGCGCCCCGCTGCCGGAAGACGTCGCGCGACACTCCGTCGATGTCCCGGCCGGCGCGCTCGAGGACGTCCGCGAGGCGGTCGACGATGGCCTCGAGCAGCGCGACCAGCACGCCCTCGCCGGTCTCGCACCCCATCTGCACCTTCTCGGCGCGGATCGGGAAGGTCTGGAATGCGCGCGGCTCGTGATAGCGGACCGTGATCAGCCGGTCGCCCGCCAGCACGAAGCTCACCGGCGCCATGTGCGGATCGTCGCCGTCGGTGTGCGCGGGCAGCGTCGCGGTCATGAACGAGGCGCCGTCCTCGTTGTAGAGCCGCGACGAGATCTCGATCTCCTCCATCTCCTCGCGGGTGGGGACGTCGATGCCGAGCCGTCGCTCGATCTCGCTCTCCTCCTCGGCTGTCGGCTCGACCAGGTCGAGCCACACGGGCGACGCCTGCGCAGTCGAGCCCGCCTCCACCTGCTGCAGGCGGCCCCCGACGTTGACGAACTCGCGGATCATGGGCGCCCCCCTTCGGTCACGGCCCGGCTCCGGGCGAGGCGGGGCCGGGAGGCCGATCCGCCCGCCGCCGCGGCGCGCGCAGTGTAGCCAATGAGCACCAACCGCGGACGTGGCTCGACCGTTGCTCCGGCGCGCACCTCCGTCGAATGGTGAGCCTGCCTGCAGGCTCGGGCTGCAGCTCTGGGATCCGCGGCGCGCGCGGCGATCCCGCCCGCCGCCGCACTCTCGGAGCGTCTCCGGACCGGCCGCGGACCGAGGTCGAGGTCACGGCTCCCGGACCGAGATCACGAGATCACTCTCGGCCCGGACCCGCTCAGGCGCTGCGACGAAGGCAGAGCGGCCATCTTTCGAGGAGAAGCAACGGCGCCAGCGGGCGGAAGGGGTCGGGAATCGGGTGAAGAATCACGGGCTCCTGGCAGCCCGCAGGAGCTCCACCACGGGCTGCTACAGCTCGGCCAGCACGCCGAGGACGGTGCGGATCGACAGGAACCCCGACAGCCTCTGCTCCTCGTCGACCACCGGCACGTGGCGGTAACCGTCGACCCCCATCCGATGGAGCACGAACGCGAGGCTGTCCCCCGCGAGCACCGCGAACGGGTCGGGCGTCATCACCCGCTCGAGTGTCACCGATTCCGGCGCCAGCCCCCGCGCCGCCACTCGCAGCGCCACGTCGCGCTCGGTGACCACGCCGACCAGCCGGCCGTCCTCGTCGGTCACGAAGACGCACCCCTCACGTTTCTCGGCCATCGCGGCGACTGCTTCGGCCACCGTCGCATCCGCCCCGAGCGCCAGGGCCGGCTTGAGCGGCAGCCCCGTGATCTTCCTGCGCAGCAACGGATCGTCCGGAGCGACTCCCCAAGCCTTGACGTCGATTCCCGCGAGATCCATGCCGCAATTGGCGCACAGATCCTCGCCCGGGATGTTGTCGTGACCGCAGGAGGGGCAGTGCATCGTCGTCTGGCTCGAGACTCTCGGATTCTCGATCTGGGACTCTCCGACTCCGACTCTGACTCCGGCTCTGGCTCCGACTCTGGCTCTGGCTCTCAGGCCCCGTCCGCTCGGGCGAGGCGCTGATGGAGGCGAGGCGGCAGGTTCACGACGTCCTCCGGGAACTGGTCCGCGATGAACTGAACCAGGTCGCTCGAAGTGAGCAGACCGCGAAGCTCGCCCGCCTTGTCGACGACGACCAGATGCCGGTGGAGGTGGCGGTGCATGAGGGCGAGGGCATCGTGGAGCGTCGCCTGTCGCCGCACCGTGACGATCGGCTGGCTCATCACCTCCGAGAACAGCTTGCCGTCGCCATCGTGCCCCACGATCGAGCGTGCCGCGAGGCTGCCGTCGGCGAGCCGGTAGAGCACGTCCCGCTCGGTGTAGATCCCCACCGGCTTCAGCCCGTCGACCGCCACCACCGCGCCCCGCCGGCTGCGCACCAGGTGCTTAAGCGCCTGCGCCTCGGTGGCGGTGGCGGGCAGGCGCGGCGCGGGCAATGGCCCCAGCTCGAGGACCGTGCTGCTGCGAATCAGGTCTCGGATCTGTTCCACTCGCCTCCAGTGTACACGCCCCGCCGCGAGGCCGGTATCGCGATGCCCCCGGCGTCGCCGTCTCCGTCTCCCTCCCTGTTTTCCTCCCCGTTTCCGTCGCCGCTCCCTCGCCGTCGTCCGATCGGCCGTCCTCCCGACCAGGCCGAGCTCGATCCCGACTTGCAGAAGGCCCACTAACAACCTGGGCGTGACCTACGCGAATCTGGGCCGCATCGACGAAGCGATCGCCGAGTACGAGAAGGCGCTCGAGATGGGGGAGGGCACCGCCGAAGCGGCGAGCTCACACAACAACCTGGGCGCGATCTACCTCGATCGCGGCGAGCTCGAAAAGGCGGCGGAACGCTTCCAGCGCGCGATCGCGCTCGCGCCGGGGCATCTGGAGTCGCGGTACAACCTGGCGCTGATCTATCCGGAGCAGGGCCGGTTGGAGGACGCGGTGGAGATGCTGGAGGCGGCGGCGCTGCTCCAGCCGAACCACGAGCTGGTCAACCTGCGGTTGGGGTTGGCGTACGTCGATCTGGGGCGGGGGGAGAAAGCGTACCGTTCGCTGTTACTGGTGCGGCGGTTGTTATCCGGGAAACTGGGTGGCGCCGTTGTATCTGGCGGCGCTGCATGCGGGGTCGGGGCAGGAGGAGGCGAGGAGGTTGTTGGGGAGGCGCTGGAGAAGGGTGGGGAGGCTGCGAGGGAGATGGCGGAGGGGTTGGGCGTGTTAGAGGGTGTGCGTTAGCACTTTCCGAGACGAGCTATGAAATGGGCTCACTCCAGTCCCACCGGGCGCTCGACAGCTCGCTCGGAAGGTCCGAATGCTGGACGCCGCTCTCGCCAAGGCGTAAACTAGGCGGAAATGAACGCCGTCGCTCCCGGCCCTCCAGCACTCGCGCCTCAGGTGCGCTACGCCGAGCTCAGTGTTCCGCTTCCCAGCCTGGTCCGCGAGGAACCGCCCTCGCCCCGCCTCCTCGACCAGGTCCGCCGCGCCCTCCGCGCGCGCCAGCGCAGCCTGCGCACCGAGAAGTCCTACTGCGGCTGGATCCGCCGCTACGTTCGCTATTGGGACCTGACCCATCCCCGCGATCTCGGCGCCGAGCACGTCGAGGCCTTCCTCACCCATCTCGCAGCCGATCGCCACGTCAGCGCCTCGACCCAAAATCAGGCCTTCTCGGCCCTCCTCTTCCTCTACCGCGAAGTCCTCTGCGTCGACCTCGGGGAGATCGCGGCGCGGCGCGCCGAGCGGCCTCGCCTGGTCCCCACCGTACTCGGCCCGGGCGAGGTCCGGCGCCTCCTCTCCGAGGTCGAGGGCGTGCCGAAGCTGGTTGCGAGCCTGCTCTACGGATCTGGGCTCCGCGTGATCGAGGCCTTGCGGCTACGCCGGCAGGACCTCGACTTCGAGCGTCGCGTGATCTACGTCCGCGCGCCGAAGGGCAACCGTCATCGCGTGGTCCCGTTCCCACGCTCGCTGGCCGGCCCCCTCGAGAGCCACCTCCGGCGACGCAAGCGCGAGCACGACCGCCTGCGGGCCCGTGGCGGGGGCGTGGTCCACCTGCCCCGCGCCTACGAGCGCAAAGACCCTCGGGCGGCCACGAGTTGGAGATGGCAGTGGGTGTTTCCGGCCTCGCGAGATTGCGTCGACCCACGCACCGGCATCGTCGCCCGCTTCCACCTTCACCCCAGCGCGATCCAGAAACAGATCACCGCGGCCGCCCGCCGCCTCGCCATCCCCAAGAAGGTCACGTGCCACACCCTCCGCCACTCCTTCGCAACCCACCTGCTTCAGTGCGGCACCGACATCAGGACCGTCCAGGAGCTCCTCGGCCATCGCAGCGTCAAGACCACGATGATCTACACCCATGTCACCGAGCTCGGCCCGATTGGCGTGCTCAGCCCGCTCGACCGCCTCGAGGGCGCGACCGAACCATCGGGCGTGTAGAGTAGGAATCAAAGGTTCCCTTTATCGTGTCCCCTCCAGGCGTGAATAACGACCACACGGATTTGCCGGAATCGAGGGCAAGTCTTGATGCTGCAACGACTAGCGCGGAAAGAGACACTCTGCGCCTCGGTCGTTATTCGCGCCTCGCAGCGTCGGCGAAGAGTTCGTCGACGCTGGGGTGGGGCAAGTCAGTAAAGAGTTAGGCGACCGAGGGACCCACAGTGGCAGCTCGAGCACTTCAGGCCCTTGCTTTCCTAGTTCTTCTAGGGGCCTGCTCCGCTCCCAAAGAACCGCCTTCTCGGCACGAGCCACTCACCGCCGGGGAGTTTCGCGCGCTGGTCGAGGCACTCGCCCATTCCTGGGAGACTCTCGACACAGAGGCCGCGCTCTCTCCTTTTGCTCGCGACGCTCTCTATGTCCAGCCTCCAGATGTCCAGATGTACGTCGGTCACACTCAGCTCCGGGCCTACTTCGGCGCACTCAAGCCGGGGACATACATGCGCTGGCACAATGTCTGGTTCGACGGCGATACGCAGGTTGGGGCCGGCGAGTTCACCTTCGGCACGCACGGACAAGAGAACGCTACTCATGGTACTGCGGTGATCCGCATCGAAGACGGCCTCATCAGCTCTTGGCATGAGTACTTACAACGCGGACCCGCATCATTTGAAACTTTTCTTTCTACCGAGGGAAAGCAATGGCAGTGGCATATCGACAACTACCCTTAGCAGCATTAGTGACCGGTCGCCTAACCCCTCGTTGCAACGGACGCCGCCCTGGCCGGTATTGTTACGTGACTTTCAACAGGTTGGGCTTATCATGAACACTGCGACCGACCCCCGAAGCCAGGGTGGCGCCGCTGAACTCAAACTCCGTTAGCCGGACTGGGTTGCTGCCCGGATTCGGCAGACTGACGCGTGTCGCATAAAGCCGAGTGGGAGGAACCTATGACTCGTCTGGCGTTTCTTGTTCCAGCCCTCGTGTTCCTCAGGTTATGTACGCCTGCAACTGCCCAGACGACGGGAGCATTCCGACCTTGTAATCC